>NZ_JBKGVE010000007.1:0-401771 GCF_046462495.1 Aquirhabdus sp.
GACCATCGTCTGGTTCGCTGCGGTAGGAGGCGTATTCTACAGAAGTTTTTCTCATTGTCAACGCTAATCTTTATCTATTTTTAATTCGCACATCGCACGATCTAAAAAACAACAAATCCAAACGCCAAAACTACTCAAACACTCCCTAAAACACTTAAGCTACTGTTTTACTTACTTATTTCTAAGCCAGTCACCGTCGCTGTGGGGTGCATTCTATACATTCCACATCAACTGTCAAACCCTTTCTTCTCTTATTTAATCAAGTGGTCAGTTTGTAGGCGGAAACGTGAAATTTGTATCGTTTTAAGGCGGTTTTAAGCTTTTTAGAATAGCGTGTTTTATTGCTCATCATAAACTGCAAATCTTCGGGCCAGTAGGCTACATGCCACAATGGTAAAAGACTGTACGGTGCTATAGCTAAATAAAGGAATCGAAACCACCAAATTGCCATATTTGTTTAAATTAAAGAACGAACTCATGGCTGGGCTATGACTGATGAAAAAGATGTACGGGACAACAAGTAAAAATATAGTCGCGAGAAGAACAGGTTTTTTGGCGAACTTATTTCTTTTAATAGCAAGATTCGCTTGATAAATTCTTTCTTTATTCAGACCCATTAGCACACATATAAAATAAATCAGAACCAGTGGAATATAAGCATCGACCAAGAATCGACAGGCACCGATTCCTCCACTATTGATAGATGAGGGTAAATAACCCGTATATCCATCTAATTCAGTCTTATACACCAATGCAATAACAGACAATACTAATCCGCCGATAAAGAAAAAATATCGGAATGGCTCAAAAAGCTTCACCGCATCGTAAATGAAGATTTCATTGATGGTGCTTTTCCAGACCTTGGCTCTATCGCGAATACTAATGACCCTATCTCCTATTTTCGCTGGCTCAAATAACAACCTGACTTGATACCATCTATTGTTATGCGTTGTCCGTCATCCGCTGCTGTAAAAAAGTGGTCAACGCTTCAACACGACCATGATTCGACAAAATACGCGGCAGGCCCAAAATGATTTCTACCTCACCATCAATCGTACATAAAACAACGAAGGGTGTACCTGGCTGCGGAAGCGCAACCATGTCGTCCACGATGAACCCTGGCGCACTCATGCCTTCAACATCCAACCGCCCCAAATTAGAGATCAAAAATGTCTCTAAAGGCTTCCGTGTCAAATAATTCTTCTCAGTACGCCCCAACAATTGATCAAACCAACATAGAGGCAACCAACGGGTCAAATTTAAAATCGGTGCAAAAGCTGCATCACGCTTGGCATCCAGTAAAGCCTGTAGCCGTTCTTTAAAAACGCCGATCCCATCGCCCTTTTCCAATCGCACCAACACCATGCTGCTAAAGTTGGTTGTCGAGATTAAACCCGGTGCATGACGACGTAGATCCACGGGGATCGCAACCATCACCGGCAATTCGCTACGCTGGTGCGCAAACTCGGCTAGTGTCACGGACAAATGAGCCAACAATTGCTTGCGTACAGGACCCAGCTTAATACGCCACCAATCATCGCCTTGCGTATCGCCTTCAGGCTCTCCTGTAAGCCAACATGTGGGTCGATGCATGGACTCACTTTTGGGAGCTTGTACCGCAAGCATCAAATCGACATCACTAAAGGAGGCATTACTGCCGAGCAATGGCTCTCCGCGCAAGGCACGAAACAACTCATAGAGCACATGAAAGCTGCCCATGCCATCTACAATAGCATGAAGCGTACGTAAAATGACCAGCACACGACCATTGCCTTGATTAGCGATAATGAATTCAACAGTCGGACCCTCACGCAGAGATAAAGGCGTCTCGGTAATGAACTCAGCGCCAGCACTTGAGCTCAAATCCCAATCACAATGATTAATCATACGTAATCGGGGCGGTAAACCATCACTGGTCCAACGTGAGAACCCCAGACTGCCATTCCAGCGCAGTCGGAGTCCAGGATTTACCGCAGTGATCTGGTCAATAGCGCGTTGCCAATCTTCTGCTTGCAGTGAACCATCTGTAACGCCTGCTAACACAAAGATGACCTTGCGGGGGCCTTCAAGTGTCTTCGGGCTTACGCCCACACTGGCGTGATAGTACTCCGGCGTTGAAACACGCCGATTGATTTCTGTCACGGGCGTTAAGGGGGGCAAGCGTGATAACGCATCAACCTGTTCTAAGGGCATCGACGATCTCCAGACGTGAAGCCCGTATCGCAGGCAAAACGCCACCTAATACACCCATGAATAAAGAGAACAACATGACTTGCAATACAATAGCAGGCGTCAAAATCAGTTTGAAGACCACCTCAGAAAAAGTCTGAATATTGGTCGTCGAAATTTCAACAAGCTGCATGAATGACGCACCGATTAATCCAAAAACACCAGCGATAAAGCCCAGTAACATCGCTTCTTGTAAAAATGCCGAGACGATATTACTTCTTTGAAATCCTAAAGCTCTTAGAGTACCAATTTCTCGCGTGCGATTCGCCACACTGGAATACATGGTAATCATCGCCCCGATCACGGCCCCCACCGAAAAAATAATCGTGATGGTATTGCCCAGAATATCGATAAAATTGGTCATCTTCTCAGACTGATCGGCATAGAATAAAGACTCACGGCGGATATCGACATTGAGGCGGGGCTGTTGTTTCACCGCTTCGGCAAAGACATCGTAACTGGCACGATCCCGCAGATTCACAACCACCGAAGAGTAGCTCTGACGACGGAAAGCTTGCATCATTTGCTCGCCGTCTCCCCACACCTCAGAGTCAAAGCCACTCGCTCCAGCGTCAAAGACCCCGACGATCCGCCACTCACGTAAACCAAAACTCATCGTATCGCCTAAACGTAATCCTAACTTTCCACGGGTTAAGCCCTTACCAATAATGACCTCCGAAGAGCCCGGTCTAAATTGTCTTCCAGATTGAATATGAATTTGGGGGCGCATATGCAGGCCATTTTCACTCGTACCCCGTACCACAATATTCGCCAGCCCCCCACCATCTTTACGTGGCATGTTCACCAGTACCAGTACTTCAGGTGACAAAATGGGATTGCCCACACCATCACTTGATAAGCCCGGTAATGAAGAGAGAATATTAGCCTGCTCACGACTGATCGTACTCTGTACTTCAGTTTGAGAGCCCTGTCGAATAATCATGACATTGTCATAGGAACCTGTCCCAGAGAGGGTTTGACGCAAACCTGCCGACGTCATGAGTACTGCCGCAAATACAAAGACCACCAGCGCCATACCACTCGCGGTCAGAATAGTAGTGAGTTTACGTACCACGAGATTACGGGCCACATATGAAAAAGATAATCCACGTTTCATATGTCCCCCTTAAGTCACAGCACGTAGGCCATCCACAATTCTCACTCGAGAACTGTTAATGGCTGGAGCCAGTGAAGCCATGATACCGATGAGTAAAGAGGCGATCACTTGCAACATAATCGTCATCGGCATCACTTCAAACACTAAAAACAAATCACGCGTGGCTGAGAAAAAAGCCTTCGATAAAGGAAAAGTCAAAGCAATCCCAAGACCACCACCAAGCAGAGCCATCGTGACCGACTCACCAATAATTAGACTGTAGACAAAGGCGTGACTAAAGCCCAAGGCTTTTAGCGTCGCATATTCACGGGTACGTTCACGCGCGGCCATCGCCATGGTGTTTGCCATCACCGCCATGATGATCAGGACGACCACATAAGCAACGGTTTGAATCGCAAGCAATATGGTATCGACCATCGAAATGAATCCCAGTTGAAAAGCTTTTTGCGTTTCGGTACGAGTTTCTGATAAAGAATTACGAAATAAGCTATCAATGCTTGCTGATGTAATCGCGGCATTGGCAGAATTGCTGCTATCAATCACAAAGATACCGACACGATCAGCAAGTGAAGGGACCAATGCTTTGATGTTTTCATTGACATAAGCCCAATGCATGAGGAATTGGCTGGTATCCACCTTGTCATCACGCCCGTGATAAATCCCGCGAATGGTGAAACTCCATGTCCCGGGATAGATCGTGCCTCTAAGCGGCACTTGATCCCCCACTTTCCAGCCATATTTATTGGCCGTTTTGCTACCGACGACCACGCCTCGGCGATCATGCTGAAATGCCGCAAGTTCAGTCGGGTCAATCACATATTCAGGATAGACCTTAAAATAGCTTTCAGGATCAACGGCAAATTGGGGAAAGAAATGTTTTTCATCAATATAAATACCGCCAAACCAGTTCGCCCACGTTACGGCATTGATACCTTGAAGACGGCGAATCCGCTCGCCGTAACTGAGTGGCAGAGGAAAAGCCAGTGAGGCCGCGTTGCGGGTGATCAAACGACCCGAAGCACCTAACTCAGCGCCTGCATACCAAGAATCCACCACGGTACGCAGTAAACCAAAAGAAATGATTGCAACTGCAATCCCTGCAATGGTCAGTACCGAGCGCAGACGACTCCGCCACATATTCCTACTGGCGAGACGAAAAATATAGGCGGCCTTCATCTCAGTGATCTTCTGTTGCGGAGATTAAAACACCTTTTTCAAGATGAATGAGGCGTTTGGCCCGTGCCGCCGATTTGGGATCATGCGTCACCATGACAATGGTTTTTCCTAGCTCAGAATTTAAGCGATCCAAAAGACTCAGGACATCATCTGCCGACTGGCGATCAAGATCTCCAGTCGGTTCATCTGCAACGATGAGCGTAGGGTCTGTGATCAATGCTCGCGCAATCGCCACCCGCTGCTGCTGCCCGCCTGAAAGCTCATTGGGATAATGATCCATCCGATCACTCAATCCCACCATGGACAATGCCGTCTCTACATGCTCACGGCGCTGAGACTTATTTAGTCCCGTCAACAAGAGTGGTAATTCAACATTTTCAAACGCATTCAAGACCGGCATCAAGTTATAAAACTGAAAAATGAAACCCACATTTCCTGCACGCCAAGTCGCAAGCTCACTTTCCGGCAAGGCAGCAATATCTACATTGCCAATCAGTAATGAACCGCTAGTTGGTTTATCAATACCCGCGATCAAATTCAGCAGCGTGCTTTTGCCTGATCCTGATGGCCCCATCAGCGAGACATAATCTCCCTCTGCAATTTCAAGATTAATATTCAATAGCACAGGAACCAGCTGATTAGCCCGTTGATACGTCTTGACCAGATTACTAATGCTAATCAGCGTAGGCATCAATGTGTCTCCGGCAGTTTTAATAACGTGCCATCAACGATTTTCTTGGCTGGCTCTAAAACAAGGACCTCTCCCACCTTAAGATTGCCTTGAATAGCACGCACACCGCTCAACTGTGCGCCCACCGTCACAGGGATCTCCTGTGCTGTGTTTTTTGCCGACAGGGTATAGACCACATCATGATCATGACGTTTGACAATCGCCTGCGGACTCACTGCAAGCACGGGCTTGTTTTGATCTGCAGGTACTTGCTTGGACAAGAAACTCACGCGAGCACTCATGTCCGGCAGTATTTTGGAGTCGATGTCAATAATCCGCACCTTGGTGGTCACCGTGGCACTGGCACGATTGACCGCAGGGACCACTGCGCTCACCTCACCACGGAAACGGCGATCTGGAAATGCATCTAAAGCAATTTCACAGGGTTGCCCGACACTGATACTCCCCAGTGAGGATTCAGACACATCGGCATTCACTTCTAAAGTACTCATATCCGCCATCACCGCAACAGCACCCTTTGCATCAGCCGCCGATGAGAGTGGCGTAACGATGTCCCCAACATTGGCAGAGCGGGCGATAACGACACCATCAAAAGGTGCGCGGATTTCGGTATAGTCCAGCGCGCTCTGCGCATTGTCCTGATTCGCTCTTGCCGCAGCCAAGGTGGCTTGGGCACCTGCAACCGATTGTTTTGCGCGTGTCACGCGTGAAAGTGCCTCATGCATCGTAATCTGCGCGACCAAGCCTTTGTTATAAAGAAAAGAGACACGGTGTAAATTGTCATTGGCATCGCTGAGTACCGTTTGCGCGGAGAGCACCCCCGCAGCTGCGCCATCACTGTTTGCGACCGCCGCTTTATAGGCTGAAGCAACATCATGGTTTTCTAGCCGAGCAATCACCGTTCCCTGTTTGACATGCTGACCTTCACTGACACCTAACCATTCCACTCGTCCTGTCCCTTTAGAGGCCACAGCCGCCTTACGTCGTGCTACCACATAGCCCGTAGAATCAAGTAGGACATACTGCTGAGATGGCCAAGCACTGACCACCTGCGTGGTCTGTACCAGCACTGCCGAAGGAAAGAAATGAAAATAAGCCAAAGCTGCAACGACGAGTAGCACAAGGATATGCCACACTTTGATACGGCGTTTCTTCGTCACGATTGGGGATGAAGTCTGCTGACGGTCCACCCTCAACTTATTGATATCAATGTCACTCAAGGTGTAATTCCTGTATTCGAAAAATGCTGTTGAAAGGCGGTGATGAGCTCATCAAGCTGACCATGATCGTTATACGTCGCTGGCGCCGCAAAAGTGACTGTCGTAAAGTTGGGGTAATTGGTAAAAACCACATTGATTTTACCGACCGCACCGGGAATGCCGTAAAGCATATGCGCATCAAACCCTGCGAAAGAGTAATCTTGGGCAACGAAATTCCCCATCGACACAATACCACCGCTGGGTAATGCGGGTGTCACCGTATGCAAAATGGTATCCACCTTTGGCATCAGTTGTCGCAGCATCAGCCAAACAGGCATCCAGAGCAGTTTATGAATGCCGGGGAATTGTCGGCAATCTGCTTTTGCACGAATTTTGCCAATGAGTTGCTGCATCAATTGGCGTGATGTTGCATCAGTTGGTACGGTCAGACGCACATAGCCGGTCAAATTACCGATACTCATTTCGTTCGTACGTAGGCCGCGATAATCAATTGGAATGGTAAAACCCACATCACCTTCTTCCCGCTTACGTGCCCATTCCGCCAAAAATATCGCAGTGCGGGTCAGCATCTGCGAGACATTATTGTCAATAACAGTGCGGCGCCAGATATAGGCGAGTGGCTTTTGTGCATGATCAACATCGGGCGGCACAACGGGAATACAATTGGAGGGAGTCTGAGGAGGCTCGGGCTCAATCTGGTCTTCGTACTGCGCTTGTATATCCAGATCAGTCAGAGACGAGTCTGAGCCTTGCAGGGTCTCACCACGCATCGCTCGGCAGACTTCAGTAACCCAATGCAAACAACCGCGACCATCAAAAGCGGCATGTAAGCCTCGAAAAACAATCCGCGTATAGCCATCACGGCATGGCACAATTAATACATCGGCAACCGCACCGCCACGCATCACATCGAAACGCTCTTTCAGAAAATCGGCATGTTGCTCGCTGCTACCATCCCAATCCGACAGAGGCATTTCACGCACCTGCGGTGAAATACCGCTATCCACCCATTTGGTATAGGCTAAGAAACCACGGAGACGTACGCGAATCGCAGGATTGGCGGCCGCAGCCTGATCAACTGCACTTTGTAAAAGAGCAGGGTTCACCTGCCCACGACCTTCAAGAATCGCATCGACATGGTAACGATAGACCCGATCCAGCACTAAAGAGTAACGCTCCAATGCAGATAGACGACGGATATAGCGAGGTTGACTCATATTGGCTCCTCAGTCGCTAGAGGCGCCGTCGAACTTGCACTGCAACAATAGATAATCGTCCGGCTCGGCACATTCGCCTGTGGCAAGTTCCAGAGACTTGCAATCTCTCCTGTGCTAAACGATTCAACCTGACCAAAACCACTAGCACGCAAATCTTGAGCAACATCGTCGCGATCACGTTGATCGTAAGCAAAATCACCCTTGCCAAATAGTTTCACTCGAAAAAAATGCAGAATAGCGCCTAACCAGCTCCGAGTTGGCTCCTCACTTAAGGGGATATAATCAAAGAGATAGACCCCTTCTGTCGCATTGACCAACCGCGCAATCGACTGCCATATCGGTAACTGTTGCTCGCGTGAAAAATACATCATCAACCCTTCGGTAATTACCGCCGTACGTCGATCAGCAAAATTTGCGGCAAAGTCGAGCGTCAGAATGTTATCGGAACGGAGTTTGAAGTTGGCACGGGCTAAGACTTCGCGGCCTTCAGCACTTTTTTGGAGTTGCCCTTCTTTGAAGGTGATCATATCTGGCAAATCGATTTCGATATATTCCTGTGCGGGGTCCGCACTCACGCTAGCGCCACGCGGTGAAAAACCACAAGCGACCTCCACCGTGCGCGTACAGCCAGACTGCGCACGCAAATAGTCTATTGCCGTGTGGCGATGCAAAAGCTGATGGCGCAGAGAAAACGTTCTGGGATTTAAAAAGGTATAAAACACCATATAGCGATTTACAAAACTGAAAACGCGTTCAGAGTCCGCTGGGGTCACCACATCAGCACCCGGTAAACCTGCCCATTGCCATGTGCCTGCCGTATAAAGCGCCGATACCGCGACATTGTCCTTATTTGTGTCCATTATTCGGATTCCGTGATGCGTTGTGTTTTTTTATTTAAATACTGTTCAAGGATTTGGCGTAGCGCATCGGGTGCCTCCACAGGCACATAATGACCGCAGTCCAACAAGCGCAATTCTGCATTGGGCAGAGTCTCATGCAAATGATGCCCTGCCGCAAGACACGGTGATGCACGGCCATAAATAAGAAGAACGGGCTGGGTATAGTCCCGAAGGTCCTCATCAGGTTCAGCATCCATCGCCAAGACATCGGCAACAATGCTCGTTCCAAACAAGAGCGACTCTAAACGCTTATGGATCCGTTCCCGTCGTCGGCCACGCACGTCGTTGGCCAAATAGGGTTGTTCATTGATCCACTGTGCCAACACAGAACTTGATTCTGCAGCCACCAAACTAGGTGCAACCCATTGCTTGGCTGGCATAGGTGCGTCGACTAGCACCAGTCGACGAACGAGGTGCGGGAAACGCAGTGCAAAGCGCAGTGCGATCAGAGCTCCCATACTATGGCCAACAAGATCAACAGGTTGACGCCCTGCCAAACAATAATTCAATACAGCAAGCAAATCCTGAACCTGACTATCTAGATCAAAACCTTGCTGTGGAAGACTACTGTTGCCATGTCCACGTAAATCATAAAGCACCACACGACTTGTAGTCGCAAGCGGGATAGCGATTGAGGTATACCACGTCGCCATATTGCCTGAAACTAAGCCGTGTAGCAGAATGACGGGCTCACCACCCTCTGGCCCTAAGCTCAACGTAGACAGCTCAACATCATGATGAATGACTGTCTGCATCCCTTAGCCACCTACTCGTAATTGCTGAGGCTGCAGTAAACTTTCCACAATCTCTGCAGCACCGTCTACACCGGGCGCGGCTCTTAAAGCTGCGCCTAAACGTGCTGACTCGACACCAAGCTGCAAATTGGCAAACAGCTCAAGGATGGTTTTACGTGCCGTATTGGCAGTCACTTTGCCATGCCGCATAAAGATCCCTGCACCCGCATCAATCACTTGCCGAGCAATAACGGGTTGATCATCACGGATTGGAGCCACAATAAGTGGCAGATCATGAGACAACGTTTCACACACTGTGTTATGTCCAGCATGTGAAATCACCGCATCCACCTTTTGTAGCAGCTCCCATTGCGGTACAAAATCAGAAATCAATACATTAGGCGGCGCTAGATCTTTCAGAACGGCAGGCGCCACCATGACGGCTTGTATATGATCCAGACCCGTCAAGGCCTCCATGATCACTTCGAAGAAACGCGTGTCTCGATCTCGACTCACCGTCCCTAAGCTCACATATAGTTTCTTTGTATCCTCTTTAAACCAATCCCAGGGGAAATCAACATGCCGACGTCCGCCACCCAGTGTTGGACCAACAAAGGCGTAAGGTGCATCAACCCGAGCGTGCTCCTGACCGAGCAGCGCTTCGATCGAAAACACAATGACGTGGTAAGGTGAGAAATCCGGGCGCTCCGTGGTCAGGTGAGGCGGCAGATAGCGCTTTTGTAATCCCAGATATTGCTCAGCAACCCACGCATCAAGCATAGGTGATAGCTTGAGGATGGATGCAGTTGTGGTGACGAGAGACACCCACGGCAACTGAAATTTGCGTGCGACCAACGCCCCTGCAGGCATTTGATGATCGACCACCATCACATCGGGTTTGAAGCTGCGGACCGCTTCTTCAATCAGAGGCAAACTTTGCTCGGCTAGCGGAATCGAATAATCCTCAAAGAATAAACGTACGCTTTCTATGCCACGGACCGCAGGAACTTCAATGCCATTGACCGCATCACCCGCATCCAGCGAAAAGACCCGTGCACCATCAGGCAGTCGAGAACCCACTCGCTCAGCATGTACAGCCCAAGCAATCTCATGTCCATGCCGCTCAAGGACCGCCGCAAGGGCAAGGGCTGGATTAAGATGCCCAACCAGTGGTGGCGCCGTAAATAGAATTCGTGCCATACGTTTTATCCTTTCGCTAATGCTGCGCTCACGTAATCAGTCAGTTCACCCACACTTAATCCAATCAATTCATGAATACTTTTTCCCGCTAGCCAATCGGCAATATTCAAATGCGTACCGTAATGTTGCTGGATGGCATTGGCAATTTTGACAAATTCAATGCTTTCAATTTCAAGATCATCATTAAAACGCGTCGTGGCATCAATCTCATAGTCCATGATCCAGTCTTCGTTAATGGATGTACGAATCCTCTCAATCACAACTGCTAAAACTGTTTGGTTATCACTCATAGTCACCTCTTAGACTTCCCTATTATTAATAATGTTATTAAAGAAATTCGTGTGTGGTTGATTCAGATTCTTCTTGAGAAAAGGACAACTGACTATCTAAACTCCACCCCAAGATATGATCATGCAGATGATGCGTGACGACCCAGCGATCATTAATGAGCAGGCAGTCTCCATCACGTGCCGTGACGATATAGTCACGTAAATGGCCGCCGAGCCCAGTCCCTGCGGCCTTGGCGACAACTTCTTTGGCCACCCAGCCTCGGGTATAGGAGACTTCCGGCAACTCGGCGGTCTGCATTAAGAGTGCTTGCTCTTGGTTACTAAAAACCATGGCAATAAAATCTGCATCCCGTGGTTCTACGCGTTCAATATCTATGCCAACCGGTTCAATACCCACAATCGCTGCTGCGAGATGGTCCTTATGCGAAATCGAAATATGTAAATGATCATCCCCATGATCATGCACACTCTTCGTGACATTTGCATGGACATGCGGCGCACCCTGCTCATCATTCACAATCACAATTTCTTGCGGATAGACTGAGCTTGCGCCTCGTTCACGAACCCAAGCCAGTACTGCATCCTTGGCTGCAACTCGGCCACTGAGCCACTGCCGACGCTTGCGTGGTGACAAGTTCTCATAGATGTGGCGTTCTTTTTCTGTCAGATAACGCCGACTCATGTAATCGCGCAATATTGCCGTATCATAACGATCATCAAAGAGCATGACGTTGGGCGGCACGCGCTTTGAGACGGTATGTTTAGACAATAATCGTGATGCTTCCCAGAATGCTTTGTCCATCTGATAACGGCGAGTGCGCCAGCCGTCGATGCTGATGCACACCTGATCCTGTGCGTTACGCAGCACAAGATCACTGACGCAATTGAGGGTATCGACTTCGCGAACACGCACCTCTGCCGTGGTCAGATCACCGGGTATGGGATCAGTGGCGTGAAAACGAATGCAATCCACACCGATCGGCATCGCCAAGCAATTATCCGGCTGTTCCATCACCCAATAACCCGCTAGCTGCCCCATGTTATCCAGTAAGGACCCACTGCCACTGGGCACACGCAGCACACCATCAATGCCATTGATCCCAATCTGTTTAAGCTGCTCCACCCCTTGATAGGCTGGACCATGGAACATCCAGCCTTGGCTATAGAGCTCTTGTGCACTCACCGCCGTATTCCGAGTCTGTTGTAATGGTGCCATCTTTTGAGTTTTCACGGCTGACCATTCAGCCGCCACGACAACTTGCGCTTTAAAATAACCGACGATTTCCACAGCGATCGTGTCTTCTGCAACGGACTGCAAGGTAATTTCAACCGTTACGGGCTGTGTGACCACCAACCAGTTATAGGCTTGAATGCTGCGCACTTCAATCACCTTCCAAGCTGGACGCAGATTTGCAATCGCCTGCTCGACAGCCTCCCGCACTAGCATCACCTCCATGGTCAATGGCACGACTGGATGGCAATCGGCCATGATTGGCCAGTTGGGTCGCTGCGGATAAAGCGCGTGATCCTTCACCCAAGGAATGGTGGTTTCTAAATCCAAAAGACGCGTAACCCGAGTATCGAGATGTAAAGCCGTTGATGTCGTCAACAACTCAGCTGGTAACGATGCTGGTGCGATATGACCCGCCCGATGTTGCTGCCAAAGCGCCAGTACGTCACGCCCAGCCTGCTCGATATCAGCCAAGGTATCGCGCATCAAACGACCGACAGGATCATTGGGCAATACGATGGAATCAGATAAGCGAGGTACTGCAACCGATCGCCCAGCATCCAAACGAGATTGACGAGGGAGAGGATCATGAACACGCAGCAATGGAACGCCCAGCGTTAAACGTCGGGATGTTGCACTCAGTGGCGAATCCATTGCCACTTGCGGCGGCTGTGTTTGTGTCGATTGCAGTAATCTTAAATCCAGCTCGGCCCCTTCGACCCAAAGCGCAGCACTCAGCATCTGTAACTGTGCAAGACCACTACGCGCTTCGTGATTAGCATGCAGTGCATGGTGTGGCCGACCCGTCAACGTGTCATCAATAAAACCGGGAAGTGAGCCGGTACCCACTTGAACAAAAACGCGAAAGCCATCGTCATAGAGCGCTTCTGTTAGCTCGCGAAAACGCACCGGTTCAAGTAAATGATCCAACGCCAACTGGCGCTTCGCATCCATGTCCTTGGGAAAAGGCTTGGTACTGGTCGCAGACCATACTGGAAGCGCGGGTTCACGCAGCTCTGCAGCCCCAAAGAAATCCCGATACCAATCCATATGATCGGCAAATAATGGAGAATGAAACCCTGAAACAATGGGTAAGATTTGGACAAAGATGCCCTGACTGCGTAAACGTTCAGCGGTCACCACAATTGCACTGCGCTGCCCACAGGCAATGACCTGATGTGGGCAGTTATCATGAGAGATCGCTATCTCGGATAGATCGACCAACGCGGCGCTTAAATTCGCTTGACCACAGGCAGCTGCAAGGAACTGGACATCGGGAAAACGCATGGCGTCAAAATCAAGACCTGCATTGGTCCGATCTGATAAAGCCTGATCCATCATACCTGAGGTCAGCATGGCACTCCATTCACCCACGCTATGCCCAGCGAATCCCTGTGGTTTAATGCCCAGTCCCGTCAAGATTTCAAATAAAAAGCGATTAAATCCGAGGAGGCCAAGGACGACTTTCAGCAGGTCTTGACTCGGGTCAAGCGTCTGACACCATGCAGGTAATGGCCGATTAAAGAAACCTGCAAGATCAGTTGCCTGAGGTGAGAATGTACTATCCACTCCCGGAAAGATAAAAGCCAACTTGCCTCCCGCCGTGAGTAATCCGCGCGGGGTAAACCAAATCTGTTGTCGTCCGGAATGTGGCTTGCCTGTCGCCACGACTTTTCGTGCAGTCACTAAACGCTTGGCATCAGGAGCAATCACCACTAAGCGACAATCGCCCAAACCTTGAGGCACCACTTGACCGGCTATCACGGCATCCAAATGAGTGAGCAATATTTCTGAATTTTCTGCGGCCAACATCAACACGTCGGGTAAGGCCGCCACCGAGTTACTTGTAGGATCACCGGGCAAGCCGCGCAGCACCAGGTGGGCATTGATACCGCCAAACCCAAACGCATTCAGTGCAGCAATCCGCTGTTCACGCGGTTGCAACCACGGTTCGCTTTTTGCCGTAACACGAAATCGCGTCGTCGCGAGTCGAGGATGAGGTTCCGCACAGTGCAAAGTCGGTGGTAGTACACCATGATGAATCGATAGCGCCGTCTTGATTAAACCCGCCATCCCTGAGGCAGGCATAGTATGACCGATCATGGACTTTACAGAGCCAATTACGGGACGCTCGCCACTCCCGGCATGTGGACCAAAAAATTCCGCCATGGTCTCAAGCTCGATCTCATCCCCTGTTGGGGTCCCGGTTCCATGTGCTTCAACCAAGCCGATATCATCACGTGTAAAGGGCAAGTTCTGCCAAGCACGCTCTAGTGCAATGCCCTGACCTTTAGCCGAAGGTGCGACCAAACTACTACTGCGACCATCACTGGATGAGCCTGTCCCTTCGATCACCGCATAGATCCGATCCCCATCCGTCACTGCATCCTCTAAACGTTTCAGTACGGCCATGCCCACGCCTTCGCCAGCCAGAATGCCATCGGCCTCTGCCGATAGTGGACTGATAACGCCACGCCGAGACAATGCCCCCAACTGACAAAATGTCGCCCAGAAGGTCAAATCATGTGTCAGATGAGCGCCGCCGACCAACATCATGTCGACATCACCCTGTGACAGCATGGCACAAGCCTGCTCAACGGCCAATAAGGAACTGGCACACGCGGCATCAACCGTATACGCAGGACCATGCAAATCCAGACGATTGGCAAGACGCGAGGCAATCAGATTTGGAATCAGGCCTGAGGCCATATCGGGGCCATAATAGGATAGCTCCGCTTGCAAGCGCGTACGCGCCTCCGCCAACGCCTCTTCGCTCATATCAGGAAATAAGTCACGCAGGGTCTGAATAATCTGCGGCAACATCCGCACATGCTGCTCTAACCGTAGCACCCCAGCACTCACATAGTTACCACGCCCGACGATAACACCCGTCCTAGCACGGGCAAAATCACGATCACTGTAGCCTGCATCCTGCAACGCCTGATAGCCAACTTTGAGGGTAAGCAGTTGATCCGGTTCAACGACCTCAGCAATATTAGGCATAATGCCAAATTGCAACGGATCAAAATCTGCATAGTCATCCACAAAACCACCACGGCGACAGTAGAAACGATCTACCGCCTTCGAGTTCGGATCGAAATAGCTAGCATCCCAACGTGCGTTTGGCACATCGCTGATCGCATCCACGCCATTGCAGATGTTTTCCCAGAACTGGCGCATATTAGATGCACCAGGAAACAAGCAAGCCATCCCCACAATTGCGATTCTAGCCATACACTAGATCTCAACCAATTTGGCTTTACGCGTCTCACCTGCAAAGCTTTCTGGTCGGCCGGACATCAGTACAATCTGCGTTTCAATGGACTGGCTACCCAGCTCTGCAAGAAGTGCAGCTACACCCTGCTGCTGTGGAATCAAGCCTATGCCCTTCCGGGCATATTCGTTTTTGAGCGACTCTGAGACCATGCCTGTATCTGCCCAGGGTCCCCAATTCACCGACAATACCCGACCATCAATTTGCGACTGCCAATGATGCGCCAATTTGTCGAGCACATCATTCGCAGTTGCATAGTCCACTTGTCCACGGTTGCCAAAAGCACTGGCAACGCTTGAGAAAAACACCACAAATCCGACATCTTTACGAATGTGCTGGCTTAAAATCACTGCGCCTTTTACCTTAGTGTCAAAGACACGGGAAAAACTTTCATCGCTCTTGTCACGAACCAGTTTATCCTCAACCACGCCGGCCCCATGAATCACACCGTCAATACGGCCACGCTGATGGTAAATACTGGTAATAAAATCACTAAAAATCTGATCATCACGGACATCCAGTGCCGTGTAATTCACTGTACTGCCCGCAGCACGAACGGCGGCAAGCGTAGCCCGAAAATCTCGATCGGCCAAAAGACGCCGCGCCAGTCTTTCGACCTCGGCAGGCTTACGGGCCTTGTCTTCGGTCAATAAAGCCTGACGCAGTAAACGCTGATCGCTAATCCCGCGCGTTGCCTCAGACTCCATATCTTGAGGTGGCGCAGAACGCCCCACCAATTCGACATGACATTGATAACGCCGAGCCAGCTCAACCGCCACCAGTGCTGTAATACCACGCGCCCCGCCCGTCAGCAGTACAACACTCTCTTGATTCAGTGGCAAATTCGCAATACTTGCAGGATCTAGTTCAGAATGCAGAATATTCAACTGACGACGATGTCCCTGACGCCAAGCCACTTCAGGTAATGCATCGGCTGAATGAAGTTCAGACTCGATATAACCCGCCAAGACATCAGGCGCTTCATGGCTATCAACATCAACCCAATGGGCACGGAGCTCGGTGAACTCCCGAGACAAGGACTTGATCATCCCTGCCATGCCACCACCACGTACATAGTCTGGGCTGGTCGCACTAAAATCACCACCCAGACCCGTCAACACCAACAGATGACGCATCTTATGTAAGAGTGCAGTACGGGTTGCGGTAAAGAAACGTTTGATATCATCGATCTGGCTCTGTGGATTTATACTCCACAGGTGAATCAACCCATCTATCTCAGTCAGTTCTGGGATCAACTCCACGCCACTCGTGAAATCGACCAATTGAACACTCGCTCCCAACCGCTCAAGGCGCGGCACCAGTAGCTCCGCGATCCCCAACCCATCATTGGTCATTAAAAGACGTAAACCTGACAAGTTTAAAGTCGCAGACTTCTGATGTTCGATGGTTTGGCTACGCAAGATATAACGTTCAAAGGGAATCGCATCTGCAACATGTTCTTCAACTAAAGCACTTGTCGTCGGTTGACTGGTAGCCTGATGATATTCTTGCAACCAGCCCAACATTGCTTTGAGTGTTTTGCAGGCTGCCAGATGATCCAGCATCGCGTCCCGATCAGAGCCACCTGTTGCATTCAGTTGATTAAGCAACTGACCCACGACCTCCAGACGCTTGATCGAATCAATCGACAAGTCCGCCTCAAGATCAAGATCAAGATCCAGTGCTTCAACTGGATAACCAGTACAGTCGCTAACGATCGCCAACAAGATATCAGCAACAGGTTGCTGGGTTTTCACAGCAGGTGTTGCAATTGTCTCTATCGGTTCAGCAGCGGACACTTGTGCATCCGGCAAATACTGTTTCAACCAGTCGAGTACTGCGCGTAATGTTTTTTGTGTTGCGAGCTGCTCAAGCAGTACATCCGCACCTGTGCCTAACGCACTGCGTAGCGACAACTTCTGAGACAACTCACCAATGATTTCCAGACGCTTGATTGAGTCGATTGACAAGTCCGCCTCAAGATCCAAATCCAGATCCAACATTTCGCTTGGATATCCGGTACGATCGCTGACTAAAGCCAGCAAAATACTGCGATGATCATGGCTGGACGGTGAGGCCAAAGAAGGTGTAACAACCTCTATCGGAGCTGTAACCGCAGACAACACAGGCGCTGCTGATGTAGAACTGAGTGCTGGGGCTCTAACCGTTGTCGGCGCGCCCAAGAAACCCAACAATACATCGCGCTGCGCATGGACCATGTCACGCATATTATTGAGATAACTGACGATCGCTTGCTCACCTGCATTGGGTGTGGTGCTGACTTGTGCAACAGCGTGCTGCACCACAGAACCTGCTGCAACTTGAATCACAGGATTCAATGTCACAACACCCGCATGTGCAGGCGCTTTACCTTTGAGTGGCCATGCACGTCCACCATTCACCATCCACGTCGAAGCAGACAAAACCTGTGGCTGATCCAAGTCAATGACCGTCGCTCGTCCCTTGTAAAGTGCACTGGCATCAAAATCAGGCAATAACGTTGCCAGTTGCGCAAGCGACTCAAGCAGCCCTTTTAGTCCTTTATGGTCATGATCAATGGCAATCGTCGTATGGGGTTTATCTTTTAAAATACGCCCCACCAGACGCGTCAATACCGTTCGCGGACCAATTTCAAGAAAAACCCGCGCGCCATCGGCATACATGCGCTCAATTTCAGCCACAAAACGAACTGGATGGCTAATATGCGCACTTAATGTGGTGCGGATATTGGCAGCGGCAGAGTCATAGGGTGCAGCGGTCAAATTGGAATAAACTGGCCATTGCAGCGCGCCAATCTCATAGTCAGCCAGTACCTCAGCATAACGTTGGCTAGCACCAATCATCTGCGGTGAATGAAAAGCGCAAGCCGTCTCAATCTGCCTACAGGCTACACCGTGTGCCTTCAGATGCGCCATTGCAGACAAAACATCTAGACTTGGGCCAGAAATAACTGTCTGAGTCGGACTATTTTGATTAGCCAAAACCACGGTGGAAAAATCTGCCAAAAGATGTTCAAGCGCCGTGGCATCCAGACTGACGGCCGCCATCTTACCTGGATCGCTACACTCGACGGATATCATGGCATTTGCACGTGCCTGCGATAGTTTGATCAGCGTTTTTACATCAAATGCACCGGCAGTCGCTAGTGCGGCCAGCTCCCCATAGCTATGACCGGCAGCCATATCAGGTTTCAAACCCAAATCCGACAACCAGCGGAAAGCAGCAAACTCAACTAGGCCGAGTGCTGGCTGTGCTTGACGGGTATCCGTCAGATGACGCTGCTGCTCGGCATGTGTCGCATCATCATAGGCCGTATTTGGATAGAGGATCGGTACATGCTCAGCACCCACTGCCAAAATATCCTGCAACTCGGGAAAGTAGACAAACAGTTCACGCAGCATGCCTGGATATTGGCTACCTTGTCCTGAAAACAAGTAGGCCAATTTTCCATGGCCAGCATTCACATCGCGATAGCTAATCCCTTGATCACGGCTTTGCGTTAATGCACCGCTGATTTTGCTTTGCAGTTGCTCTAAGTTTTCCGCAACAAAAGCCAACTGTACAGGACCCGAACCGACCTCCCAAAGTGTCGAGGCGAGGTCACGCAAGCAAAGCGCGGAACTTGAGGCCGTGATCAACGTGCTGAGACGACCCAGCGTGTTTGTCGCATCCGCCAGACTATGGCCGCGCACCGCAAATAACTCAGCAGGAAATGTCAGCGCCCCATAAACACTCTGATGTGCAGGCCATGCAGACAGTACCGCATGAAAATTCGCACCGCCAAAACCAAATGCGCTCACTGCAGCACGTGCAGGTGTGTGTTCAGGTGTCAGCCAAGGACGTGCCTGAGTATTTAAATTAAATGGACTACTGCTCGGTTGATACCAGTCATTCGGATTCGTAATAGACTGAGTTCCCGGCAGTACACGGTGATGCAGAGCTTTGGCAATCTTAATCAGCCCTGCCACACCCGCAGCACATTTGGTATGACCAATCTGGCTTTTCACCGAGCCAAGACCCGCCTGACCTGCAAGCGCCCCGCCCGCAGCGTACACCTCTGTCAAGGTCTGAAGCTCGGTGCGATCCCCAACGACAGTACCCGTACCATGCGCTTCAACCAAGCCAATGTCAGCAGGCAAGACACCGGCTTGCCAGTAGGCGCGTTCAAGAGATCGTTTCTGACCTTCTTTGCGTGGTGCCGTCAGACCTAAGCCCTTGCCATCACTGGATCCCGCAATTCCATCAATCACGGCATAGATCCGGTCGCCATCACGTTTGGCATCGGCCAAGCGCTTCAGGACCACCACACCCACACCCTCGCCTAAAGCAATACCATCCGCTTCATTATCAAAAGAACGACAACGCCCTCTAGCAGATAGCGCCCCTACGGAAGAAAACATCAAATAATCATTGATGCCATTATGAAAATCAGCACCACCGGCAAGCACCATCTCACTGGTATGTGCACGCAGCTCCTTAACCGCAAGTTCAATTGCAGTCAGAGAACTGGCACATGCCGATGTCACCGCATAATTCACGCCCCCTAACCCTAAGCGGTTGGCAATGCGCCCTGAAATAACATTGACCAACATGCCAGGGAAAGAGTCTTCGGTTAGCTTAGGCAACGTATTCGCCAGCTCTAGCGGGATATCCCCCCCATATTGCTGCCATAAATTGCGGAACGTGTATTGGCTGCTGAGATCCATCCCGGCCTCAGCTCCAAAAATCACGGAGGTTTTTTCACGGTCGAACCAGCGCTGCTCATACCCTGCATCCCGTAGCGCTTGGCCAGCAATTTCCAATGACAGCAGTTGCACAGGCTCAATCGCCGCTAAAGACGCTGGCGGAATCCCAAATTTAAGGGGATCAAAAGGCGTGTCGGGGATGAAGCCGCCCCACTTGCTCACACTCTTGTCGGCAGGTGCATTGGCACCGCGATAATACTGAGAAACAGACCAGCGTTCCTCAGGAACTTCGGTAACCAGATCACGCTCAGAAAGAATATTTTCCCAGTAACTTTCCAAATCTGGAGAGCCTGGATACAGACAAGCCATCCCGACTATCGCAATCGGTTCGGCCTGATGCGCAGGGATCAGTTCAGGTGGAGTCAACGCATTTAAGTATGCGACTGCACCTGTCGTCACTTCTTGATGCAGCTCAGCAATCGTGGTCACGGCACTTTTCATAGCAATGACTTGGCCGATCATATACATGCCTTCATCGGACTGGATTTGGCTGGATACTGCAACAAGCCGACCATTAATCCGATCAACGCCTTTGGTCGCAATACGCAAACGACCGACAGTCAAATCTTCAAGCTGTTTCCAAGCCTGCTTCTGATCCACCCCTTGTTGTTGTAACCGAGACTTTTCGTTGGCAAACAAGGTCATGAAACCCGAAGGGATACAACGAATCGCATGTCCCGGTGCGGTTTCAACCAATGCCGTCGTCGAACCTGCAAGCGCCCGACTTTGAAAATCGGCCAATACCGCACCAGCACTCACCGCCTCAGTCGTTGCGATATACGCAGTACCCATCAATATGCCAATTTTTGCACCGCGCGCGGCCAGTGGGGCCGCAATGGCTGCCACCATGGCACTTGATCGGGCATCATGGATTCCGCCAGCAAACAAAATATGCAAGCGTTCTGGATGCTCATATTCAGTCAAGTAATGCAGCACTTGTTCCCACAGCACAAAGCTATACCGCGGCCCAACATGACCACCACACTCACGACCTTCAAAGACAAAGTGTGTCGCCCCTTCCTTCAAAAAGAGGTCGAGTAATCCTGGTGAAGGGACATGGAGATAAGTCGCAATGCCCATCTCAATAAACGGACGTGCCTGTGAGGGTCGACCACCAGCCAACAGTAAAACATTGGGCTTAAATTCACGAATCAATGCGAGTTGAGGATCCAGAATTGTACGATCCGCAAAACCCAGTACCCCCACACCCCACGGCTGATCACCAACTTGCTGGCGTGTCGCTTCCAACAATTCCCGAGACGATGCTTCGTTCATGAGGGATAGTGCGGTAAAGGGTAAACCACCGGCATCCGCGACAGCAGCTGAAAAAGCAGCAGTATCACTGACTCGGGTCATTGGACCTTGTGCAATGGGGTAACGCGTGCCGTGTGACTTCGCCCAAGCATTGCCCTCTGCAAACACACTTAAACTTTGTGCCTGATGCAACTGACCGACTATCCGTGTTCGCAAGGTATTAATCAGAACGTCAATGGAAGAACACTTCGCGGATACCGCTCGAGCAAGTGCCGCATCTTGACCAATTGCCAGCAGTTGATCCTCACCTGTTTCCAGCAATCGTGCACGAACCTCATCAGCGCTCAAATGATCAAGCATTGAAGGTTGCGGGTGCTTTTTGGTCAATACTTGATAGCCGGATAAGCAGCGGACCTCACTACCATCCAGCTCAAGGATGCGCTGTTTGAACTCTGGCGTCAGAGAGCTTTCTGCAAAAGGCGCAAGCACGGCATCAAGTACCACACCGGTCGCGCCTCCAGCAAAGGCCGCAGCCGCAGTGTGTAATCCGATACCACCTTGACACCAAACCGGAATTTCACGGGTTCCGACCCATTCCAGCAAACGTTGTAACAAGACAAAACTACTTTCAGCACCACTTAAACCACCACTTTCCTGACCTTTTGCAATCAGGCCAAGTGCACCGCACTGTACGGCATCTTGAGCCGCTTCAACGGAACAGACTTGCGCCAATCGGGGCACAGCCTGCCATGAGGCAGGCAAACTCACCTGCTCAGCAACAATTAAGAACTGCACCGACTTGGGCAACTCCAAACCATCAACAACCACACCATCTGGAATGCGTAAACCCAGGCCAGCTAAATGCTCCTGTGCAAGCTTATGCAATACGCTTGGCCATAGGGCAGCATCGCGACCAATATCAATTGCGGTTGCGACATGGTGCTTACACAGAATACGTGCCAAAGGGAGATCGGGGATTTCAAAAGGCGTAATCGCCAACAGACGCGCAGCCGAAGGCACAAATTCAGGAAGTGTGAGCCGTTCTTTAGACAAATCTTTAGACATCCGCTGCATACGATCCTACCCTTAAAAACTCAATTCGACCTAACGTGAGAAATTGGTCACAAATCCATTTATCATGGCTAAAATTCAAAAGATATAATTTCTTAAAAAGATGTACTTCTTATTAAATACTATACTATCGACAACACTATACTAAAAAAATACTCGACTGAACTTAGTGTAAAAATGTCGAACCATGACAAAACTTTATGTGTGTTTATGTAAAAAATCATTAAAGGGTGAAGCAGGTCGCACAATCCGAAACATTCTCTTTGCATACTGGATTAATCTGACCGCATACTTGGCTTAAAACGTTTGTAACTAATCTTTACGGGTATCCTCAATCATGCTTTTGAACCTGCGTTTACTCCCCTTGACGGCTGCAATGGTGCTTGGCACATCAGCACATGCTATGGATCTTTTAGAAACGTTGCACCTTGCCAACCAAAACGATCCCAACTTTGCTGCAGTCCAAGCGTCTCGTGGCTTGGCGGAACAAACACCGGCAATTGCACGTTCATCCTTGTTGCCGCAAGTGGTTGTCAATGGCGGTATTAGTCGCAACAGCTGGAATCAGGACCCTGTTACAATCTCATCTGCTTTTCCGACAGTTGGTGGAAAAACATCTTATAACTCTACCGTTTGGGGAGCGCGGGTTACACAGCCGCTGTTCAACTGGTCGGCTTACCATCAGTTTAAGGCCGCTAAATCACAGCGTTCGCGCGATGAAGCCAAGGCTGATGAACAAAGTCAGAATCTCATGCTCCGTGTCGCCGAATCTTACTTCAATGTGCTGCGTGCCGAAGAAACACTTATCCTTGCACAAACCCGTGAAGCGTCCCTCAATAAAAACCTGGAAGAAACCCGGGCACGACTGCATGTCGGACTCATTCCAAAGGTTGATGTGCTGGAGAGTGAAGCACAAAGAGACAGTGCCACCAGCGAACGCTTAACCGCAGAGAATCAACTCAACAGTGCCAGAGAAACGTTAAACGCCTCAACCGGGGTGAGAGTCGACTCGCTTGCACAACTGGGAGATAACCTCCCGATCGTCGCCCCCATACCTAATGACGTGGATGCATGGGGAAAACTGGCCATCACCAAGAATCCGCAACTTATCGCGCTCAATTATGATACTGAGGCCAATGAGGCCAATCGAACTTCATTACGTTCCGGGTATCTTCCCGCAGTCAACCTCTATGCCAGTTATAATGACCAGAACAACTCAGGGAATAGTAGTGTTGCGACGGCATTGAGTTCGGGTAAATCATCAGCCGTAGGCATTGAAGCCCGCTGGGAGCTATATGCTGGTGGCCGAACGCTGGCCAGTGAACGACAAGCAGCCTATCAAACCGATTTATCACGTCTCAATATGCAATCGACACAGCGCACCATTGAAAATCAAACGCGTTCACTGTTTATGACCGTCAACACCGATGCTTCCCGAGTACAAGCCAGTCGCCGCAATGTGGCTTCTGCCGAGATGGCTTACAATGTGGTCGAATCTGGATATAGTGTAGGTAATCAAAGCATGGTGGATCTGCTGGCGTCCGAAGCGCGACTCTATGCAGCACGCCGAGATCTCGCTGATAGCCGCTATGACTATGTTATCCATAGCTTGCGCCTGCACGCCTCCGCAGGAATCCTGGATGAAAAAGTCATTACTCAGGTCAACAATTGGCTAGTTGGACAATCTAAATCCAGAGCTAATAAACGCTAAAAAATTTCAATCAAAAACAGTATCATGAGGTTTTATTAAGGTAACGCAGTCCAAAGTGTACATTGGCTTCTAAGAAACCCACACGGCTACCGCAATCAAAGCGCTTACCTGACAGGGGCACACCGATCATTTTTTCGGTCTCCAGCAAAACAGCGATCGCATCTGTTAATTGGATTTCCCCTCCCTTACCTCGCGCAATATGTGGCAATGACGCCATAATTTTGCCATCCAAGATATAGCGCCCCACCACAGACCAATTACTGGGTGCGGCTTCTTGTGTCGGCTTCTCGACAATACCCTTGATCACTATCGGAGTTGTTTCATCATTTTCTGGCTTAATTACGCCATATTTTTCAACCTCTGGCCAAGCCACCTGCTCCAGTGCCAACACACTACAGTGCTCTCTTTGGTGTACAGCCATCAACTGCTCAAGTGCCCCGACCGGATAACCATCGATCAAATCATCAGGTAAAAGCACTGCAAAATACTCATTCGGACTAATCAGGGAATTCGCGCAGTTCACCGCATGCCCAAGTCCTAACGCCTCAGACTGACGAACATAGACACATTGCACATGTGAGGGAATGATATTACGCACGATCTCAAGCGCCTCTTCTTTTTGTTTTGCCGCAAGCTCATTTTCAAGTTCAGGATTCCGATCAAAATAATCAGCGATGGCATTCTTGGTTCGACCCGTCACAAAAATCAGCGTTTCGCAGCCGGCCTCAATTGCTTCACGGACTGCGTAGTCAATGATCGGGCGATCAACCACCGTGAGCATTTCTTTTGGAATGGCCTTGGTTGCAGGTAAGAATCGTGTCCCTAACCCCGCAACAGGGAAAATCGCCTTCTGAACTGACATATCAGGGTATCCTTAAATGTTTGATGATTAAAAGATCGATAAAAATGACAGACTAAAGTAGAAAAGTGAGCGCATGATGAATCAAATCGATAGAAAGCAAAAAAATCGTGCAGATCAATCTTTGTCCTATCGCCACCATCCCACAGCATGACTCATATTCGTATATGGACTATACGACAAATGACAAAGTAATCACTACACGACGCATGCATATTCAATCAAACTTCAACTGAAAATTACTATCTCTTAGTCATATGTGCAAAGTAATCCTGATAAACACCAGTCACCCACTCCACAAAAACTTTGATGCGCGGCGACAATTGATGATGCTGCGGATACAGCACATACACGGGCAGTTCAGGACTCGCCCACGCCATCAATACCTCAACCAGTTCACCAGTCTGTAGATATGAACAGACCCCCAAGTGGGGCACTTGAATCAACCCAAATCCACGTAAAGCACCTTGGATATAAGCCTCGGAAGTATCGACAGCCAACCAGCCACCGACTTTATAGTCCTGCTTCTGACCATTGATCAGTAAAGTGAAGGGGTACTGAATATTATGTTGGCGAGTAAAAAATGTGATGGCTTGATGATGCACCAAGTCCTCAGGCTGAGACGGGGTACCAAACTGGCTTAAATAGTCAGGACTTGCGCAAATGACCTCTCTTAAAGAAGCCAATTTTCTACCAACAAGGGAAGAGTCTTTAGGAACCCCGACTCTGACGACACAATCAATACCCTCTCCCACTAGATCCACGAGGCGATCACCACCGCTGATCGCAATATTCAAGCGCGGATAACGTGCATGAAATTCGGCAAGCTTAGGCAAAATAATGCGGTTCGCGTGATTCCCGTGTAGCCCTAATCGGATCAGACCACTGGGATTTAACGCCCCCTCATCAAAACACGATTCAGCATCTTCAACATCCGCAAGGATTTGTCGACATCGCTCATAATAACTCTGACCATCCAAAGTCGCCTTCACATGCCGTGTGGTGCGTTCAAGCAGCCGCACACCTAACCGATCTTCCAACGCTTTAATCGTATGTGTCGCCGTTGCTCGGGGAATATTGAGCACTCCAGCCGCCTTGGTAAAACTGCCGAGATCCACGATGTGAACAAATAAATTTAACGCATCCAAACGATCCATGATGATTGTTGACTCATATTGAATTGTGTAATCAATACTAGTGTATTTATCCCAATATCACCAACGATCAAAATACCACTCAAGCAGGCTCCATAGCCTAATACCCCTCTCTATTTCAAAGGTACAGCATATGAATAACGTGATCAAAACCGCAATTGTCACTGGCGCATCTCGAGGTATAGGACGTGAAATCGCCTTACGTTTAGCTCAGGATGGCTTTGCAGTCGCCATCAACTATGCGGGTAATCAAGCCAGTGCAGATAACGTCGTATCCGACATTCAACAAAACGGCGGTAAGGCCATCGCCATCCAAGGTAATGTAGCGGATCAACAGGACATGGTTCATCTTTTTAGTGAAACAAAGCGGATTTTTGGTCGAATCGATGTGGTCGTCAACAGCGCCGGGGTGATGGCAAACACGCCGATCATTGACGGTAACCTCGCACAATTTGACAAGATGATCAGCACGAATCTACGAGGGGCTTTTATCGTTATGAGTGCTGCTGCACAGCATATTGAAACAGGTGGTCGCATTATCGCGCTCACCACCAGTGTCATCGGAGCCTCTCTGCCCACCTATGGCCCCTACATCGCATCTAAAGTGGGTGTCGAAGGCCTAGTCCGCGTCTTGGCCAATGAACTTCGCGGGCGCAATATCAGCGTTAATAGTATCGCACCCGGTCCTGTGGCAACCGAACTTTTCTTCACGGGCAAGAGTGACGAGTTGATTCAAAAACTCAGTCATGCCGCACCACTGGAGCGTTTAGGCACACCACAAGACATCGCTCATGTCGTTTCATTTCTTGCGGGACCCGAGGGGGCATGGATCAACGCACAAATTATTCGCGCTAATGGAGGATTTGTATAATCAGCAGAGTTCTACAGGACGATATGCAACAGCATGGAGCATGGCGACAGAGTAGATCAACTTTTCTGCTTTGTCGTATTCAATGCGTCGAAAGTTACGTAGTGCCATAAATCTGATAGTATCGTTAAACCTAAGAAAACAGGTATTTTATAACAACAATAATTTTTTATTTTTAAGTATTTAGTTTCAAAAAGGGGGGAAGGATGGGGAACAATGATTTAACGAATACACTCATAAGAGCTTTTTACAGGCTAAGCTTAACTCAAAAGTCGTCTAAAGCCCCCGCTTACAATAACTTAGCAGAGTCTGCGCACTTTATTTATTTAAGCCCATTATTTATTTAAGCCCATTTCTAAAGATCAGTAGCATCAATAAAGATGATAGATTTGATTATGATGACCTATTAAATAGGCTTCGATCATGAACAGCCTGGCTTGAAGAAGAATTAATATGTTTGTTCTCATTGATATGCAAGCATGCCAGTGCGGCAGTAAGTACAGAGGCATTGGACGCTATACGATTGCTATAGTTCGGGCAATGTTATTGCAAGCTAACGAAAATATAAAAATTAAACTGTTGCTCAATGGCATGTTTGAAGATTCTATTGCCTATGTCAGACATGAGCTCTATGGATATATCGATCATGAAGACATACTGGTCTGGTATGGCGTACCTGATGAGGACAATGCTAGCGGGCGTGAGTTATCAATAAAACTTTTACAACACTTTATTCTGCGGCTTGATCCTGATATTTATTTTATCCCTAGTTTTTTTGAAGGTTTTCGTGATCAGTCAATCACGACGGCAAGTTTTCCTGTCAGAAATAAGATCAAAACTGTCGTTACCATCCATGATCTCATTCCTCTATTGCAAAAAAATACTTATCTTGACCCTTATCCTAAATTTAATAAATTCTATCTGAATCAAATTACGCAAGTTAAGCAGGCTGATTTCTTTTTGACCACTTCCGAATCTTCAAAAAGTGAGTTACTTGAGCTACTGGATATTGATCCCCATCAGGTAATTAATACGTCTGAGGGAGCCGAAGCTTTTTTTCAGCCTCAGCCCTTAAATACCCATTACGAAAAATTGGTACTCGCGAAATATAATATATCAAAGAAATTTGTTCTTTATACGGGTGCAAGCGATGAAAGGAAGAATTTGCTACGCTTGATAGAGGCCTATTCTCAATTATCAAAAAGTTTACAAGATGAGTTTATTCTGGTTTTTGCCGGAGGCATGCCCAATGAACATATGATTAAATTTAGAAGATATGCAGAAATATGCGGACTAGAGCCAGAGCAACTGATATTGACGGGACGAATCACAGATCGAGAAATGCTACAGCTTTATAGTTGTTGTACATTGTATTGTTTTCCATCTTGGCATGAAGGTTTTGGACTTCCTGTTTTGGAGGCGATGTGTTGTGGTGCTGCGGTAATCTGTGCGAATGCTTCAAGTCTGCCAGAGATTATTGACAATCCAGAACAGCTTTTTGATCCCTACGATGTTATGTCTATTGCTCACAAGATGGAGCTGGCATTGTCTAATCCAGAGTTATTAAGTTCCTTTCGCGAATATGCAGCTCATCGGATTCAAACATTCAGTTGGCATCGTGCCGCAGATAGTGCATTACAGCGTTTTAAAGAGTTGATCCATGAAAACTCAAAAAACGTTACCTTAAGTACTCACGCACTTGACCAATGGATTGAAAAAACGATTAAGAAAGATATGCGTAAAGGGGTAAGTCAAGAAGTGCTATTAGGGAAAGTCGCAGAGGCACTATATAAAAATTATCGCACGCTCTCTCTCTCTAAAGGTTTAAAGAACGGTAGAGTGCTAATCCATCTGAATGATCTTTTTGAAGAAAACTCGACCATCTCTTATATAGATCGATTTGCACTACAACAATTTATTCTAGATTTTGTTCATAAAAATGATGACCAATATCATTTTGAATTTACGTTCTCTCAAGAAAGTAAACTATTTAAGTTTGCAAGTATCCTTGATTTTCAAAGCTGTTTTTTTCTCAACCAATCGCCAAAGTCTGTATTAAATGAAATCGTTTCGTTGAATGCAAATGATACGATGATTTTTGTTTTGATTAATGGCCGGTTGATGGGTGACAGTCAATTCATCAGCCAACTTAAAAAGTCAGGCGTTCGGACAAGTGCATTGATAGACGCGATCCCAATAGAATTGGAAGTCGAATCGTCACAGGAGCTTAAGAGAACTTTTTACGACATCATCTCTGAAGCCGTGAATACCAATAACGCCTCTTTGCACTATTTCGCACCATGGTACATCAACATATTAAGTATGGATAAAATCTTTACCACAACAGAAAAGTTAAGAACCGACGTCACGGACACCTTCGCAAAACTGAATGTCTCTATACCTCAGCAAGACATTCCAGTATTAAGCATAGATCATGATATGGTCACTTCTGATCAATATCAGCCAAAACCAAGATTTTTACAGCACTTGAATAAAGGTATGAAAAGTAGTGCAAACGAGATCGATATCTTGATCAATTGCTCTGCTGTTGATCTACAAATGAATATTACGATTTTTAAAAAGTTTAGAAATAAAATCTTAGCAAAGAATAAAAAAGGAGATTTCCTGCCAACCATTGGATTTTTAGTGCCACCCATTCATAAAATGGAGCTGCTTGAGGAACTTATAAGAATTGAACCCTTATGCAATGAAGCATATTTTCTGCTCAAGCCTACTGACTTAATGTCTATGACTATGACGATCGACAAGGCTTATGCTTTCATTGATTTGAATGCATCCTCTGGAATTAGCTTTTTACAACAGCTTGCCAAAAACAACCATATTCTTTATCGGAATGCTCAAGCTCTAGATGACCACTCTATCGATCATGTTTTTCAGCGACCAAACAAACCTTCGATGGGAAACTGGAGTGATTTTTTCGCTAAAAATGCGACTAACTTTGAGTTCAAAGATCGCTTTAAATCACTTTCGAATATAAATGAATCAGAGTCTTTTTTAAAAACTTCAGGTAAACACCTCAATTTTCCATTAGGGAGTGGTCAGACTCGCTGTAAGACAGCCATTGGCTCTCTTGCGGAAGATCATATCTCGACGACAGGATCTAAAGGCATTCTGGTGTATGGGCCTTATACAGAGCTCGCATCAGGGTCTTATATTTTTAAAATTCTATATACCTCAGATCATGAACAGCATGTGACTTTTGATATCGCGAGCGATAATGGAAGAAAAATATTAGTCCCAGCCAGAAAGTTGCTCTTATCGGCAGCGCAAGAACCCACGATGTTATCCATATATACAGTATTTCTCAAAAATAGGACGTCTCATCTTGAGTTTCGGACCATGGTCGATGAAACGAATCATCTAAAGATTTATGCGGTGACCATCGCTTTTGTTTCAGATGATTCTATTGATTTGGAAAAGGAGATCATCATTGCGTGATGGCATTAATCCCACATAAGTCGTCTTGGATGACTCAAGACAGCAAAAAGCCCTAGAGTTACGCTCTAGGGCTTTTTAACAAACTTAAATTTCTTTCAAACTAAATATGGTGGCGTGGCCCAGGATCGAACTGGGGACACATGGATTTTCAATCCATTGCTCTACCGACTGAGCTACCGCGCCGAAGGTCTGCATTAAATCGAAATCGCCTTTTCAAGTCAAGGGGCATATGCACGAATATGCGTTATATGGCGGATTCTTGTTCGTATTCGTTGAAATAAAGGTAATTTCGTTCAAATACCGACCTACAAAGGTGTGTGAATTAAACCCAAGTGCGCCAAGGTCCGATGAATCGCTCCGCAACCCGGTTGAAAACTCGTCACACCCAGCGCTTGCTCATGTTCCGTCACCGCACGAATGAGCTGCTCCGCAACACCACGACCCCGGTTAGCAAAATGCACAACGATATATTGCAGTATCCGCTCAGCACCACGGCCCGTCACCCAGATTGCTGCGATGACTTTATCGTTAAACTCTGCGGTATACAGTTTGGCATGAAAGTCCGTCGTATAAGATTGTGCGCTCAATGCCAACGCTTTCTCTAGACGTTCGACAGCATCCATCCCGTCCGCAAACTCAGGACTGATGTCGTATAAGTTCTCTAGTTGATCTTTTAAATTATCATCGAGCGTTTCATAAGCATGAATCGTAATCGGCATGTTTATCCTCATTGAATCAAATGATTCAGGTAGCAAGTCCCCAATTATACAACAGTTGCGCTATAATTCAGCGCTATCCCTATTTTTACTCTGAGTTCCAACCCGGCAGAAGCATGATGACTGAACAGAGCACCAATCCAAGCAGCGATCGTATCGCTGAAGTCGTGCGCAATACCAATGAAACCAAAATTCGTGCACGCGTCAACCTTGATGGGACTGGCGCAGGGACATTGAATACGGGCGTTCCTTTTCTTGATCATATGATTGATCAGATCAAACGTCATGGTTTATTTGATATTGATATCGAATGCGATGGTGACTTGGATATTGATGATCATCATACTGTTGAGGATTGCGGCATCACGCTCGGCCAAGCGTTTGCACAGGCACTCGGAGATAAAAAAGGCATTCGTCGTTATGGACATTTCTATGCGCCTCTCGATGAAGCCCTATCACGCGTGGTTGTCGATATCTCTGGCCGTCCTGGTTTGTTTATGGATATTCCATATACCCGCGCCCGCGTCGGATCATTTGATGTGGATTTATTCTCAGAATTTTTCCAAGGTTTTGTCAATCATGCTCTGATGACCTTGCATATTGATAATCTCAAAGGCAAAAACAGCCATCATCAGATTGAAAGCGTATTTAAAGCATTTGCGCGTGCGCTGCGCATGGCCTGTGAAGCCGACCCCCGCGCAGCAGGAACAATCGCTTCAACCAAAGGTAGTCTGTAAATGACCCGTATCGCGTTACTTGATTATGGGATGGGCAATTTACACTCCGCGGCAAAAGCACTGGAACACGTTGGTGCGACAGTTGATGTCACCAATGATCCGCTACTCATTACCAAAGCAGACAAAATCGTTTTCCCGGGTGTCGGTGCCATGCGCGACTGTATGGCGGGCATGCGTGATGCTGGTGTTGATGTTGCGGTCAAAAATGCCGTATTTAATAAGCCCGTATTAGCCATCTGTGTCGGCATGCAGGCGTTAATGCAGCATTCAGTGGAAAATGGCGGTGTCGACTGCTTAGGTATCTTTAAAGGAACGGTTGAACGCTTCCCCGATGTTGCCGGCTTAAAAGTGCCGCATATGGGCTGGAATCAAGTCCAACAGCAAGACCCAAGCCACCCCCTGTGGCAAGGTATCGCGCAGGACAGTCGCTTTTACTTTGTGCATAGTTTCTATGTGGTGCCACAAGACCCCGCACTTGCCGCAGCAACCTGCGAATACGGCAATCGCTTTGTCTGCAGTCTGACTAAAGAAAATCTCTTTGCTGTGCAGTTTCACCCAGAAAAAAGTCACACCGCAGGCTTACAACTTCTGAAAAATTTTGTGGAATGGCGAATCTAATTTCGCCATTTCATCTCGCATTATTAAACCATCATGTTTATATATCTATTTTAATTCATTTAATTTTTATAATTTAATTTGACTTATACACTCGAGGCATTTATATCTCATTGGGTTGTTACGCAATTTAAATTCACTCATTAAAGAATAAAGGATTTCAATCATGACCGAGCAAACATATACGCCGCCCCCACTACTGCCCAATGAATTGACCAATGATAAACCGTGGTCAGCCAAGGGTCGATTTGGGCGACTTTCATATTTGGCATGGACACTTGTAAGCACTATTGCTTTTTATATAATTTTGTTCCCAGTTGCATTTGTCTTTGGTGGTTTTAGCGCACTTGCTGGAGGCAGTGAATCAAGCTTTGCAGGACTGGGGATCGGTTTAATACTGGTGTTTGCCGTACTTTATATTGCATTTATTTACATCACGATTGTTTATGGTATACGACGGGCGCATGACATCAATATCAGCGGTTGGTGGTTATTATTATTTCTCATTCCTATTGTGAACATCATTTTTGGGCTTTACCTGCTCTTTGCAAGAGGAACTGATGGTCAAAATCGATTTGGCCCACCACGTAAAACGTCTGAATGGGAAAAAATATTAGGTTGGATCTATATCGCCTTAATCCCGATATCCATCATATTTTTCGCGGTTTTTGCCATCCCTGCTTACCAAGGCTATGTTACTAAATTACAAGAAACACAGCACAGCCAGACTATTGGCAATCAGACCTACACAGAAACATCGACCACTGAAACAACCACCGCTTACCCAGCAACGCCTGCCAGCTAAATTGAGTTCCCAATAAAGTTGCTTCACTGAAAACTTGCATTTCAGTGAAGCATTTTTTTTACCTACACCCACCACTAAGCCGCTTTAAATGTCAGCCATTAAATCTTTTTTCGACATGCACATGAATATGGCATAATGCGCGCCTTGATTTCTACCTTAGACAATTCGCACTTATGTTATTAATTCCTGCAATCGATCTTAAAGATGGTCAATGTGTACGCCTGAAGCAAGGCCGTATGGAAGATGATACTGTATTTTCTGATGATCCTGTCGCCACCGCGACCCATTGGGTCAACGAAGGTGCACGTCGTCTCCATTTGGTTGACTTAAACGGCGCCTTTGCAGGCACACCAATTCATAAGAGCGTTGTTGAAGCAATCGCCAAAGTCCATCCCACTTTACCCATTCAGATTGGTGGTGGCATTCGTTCATTAGAAACGATCCAACACTATCTAGATGCAGGTGTTTCTTACGTCATCATCGGCACTAAAGCCGTTCGTGAACCTGAATTTGTAGAAGAAGCCTGCCGTCAGTTTGCAGGTCACATCATTGTCGGCATTGATGCCAAAGATGGCTGGGTTGCTACTGATGGTTGGGCGAATGTCACCGATGTGAAAGCCACAGACCTCGCCAAACGTTTTGCCGATGCGGGCGTGTCGTCTATTGTCTACACCGATATCGCACGTGATGGCATGATGCAAGGCGTCAACGTTAGCCAGACTGTGAATCTGGCCACCGCCTGTGGACTGCCTGTGATTGCTTCTGGCGGCGTCACCAATCTTGATGATATCCATGCCTTAAAAGGCCAACCGGGTATTTTGGGCGCGATTACGGGTCGTGCCATCTATGAAGGTACATTGAACTTGCGTGAAGCCCAAGCGATCTGGGATAACTGATTTTTCCGCAAAAGAGTAGTACAAAAAAGGCACTCAAAAGTGCCTTTTTTTAATTCAGATTTTAAGCGACTTGCCGATTCTGCTCGACCGCCTTCAAACGATTGACACAGGCTACAATGGCTTGAACTGATGCCGTAGTGATGTTGTCATGAATCCCCACACCAAATGTGGATACATTCCGCGCTTTATCCACAAGTTCAATCACTGCGATCGCTTTGGCGCTGGCGCCTTGCCCTAATGCTCGCTCTTCATAACTCACGACTTCTATCTGCGGCAATGATGCATGGTTAAAGGCATTCAGCACTGCTGAGATAGGACCATTACCCTGTCCCACCCAGTGCTGGGTGATGCCGTCCTCCTCAACCACCAGAGTGACTTTTTCAGTATTCTCATCAATATGCTCAGGCTTGTAGCTCACATACTGATAAGGTTGCTGCACTTGAACATACTGCTGATGAAACAACTGCCAAATGTCTTGTGCCCGCACTTCAGAACCACTTTCATCCGTCAACACTTGCACCACTTGACTGAGCTCGATCTGCAAACGCCGCGGCAACACCACACCATAATTGGACTCGAGCAAATAAGCGATACCGCCTTTACCCGACTGGCTATTCACACGAATCACCGCATCGTAGTTGCGTCCCAAATCTTTGGGATCAAGCGGTAAATACGGCATTTCCCAGAACTCGCCTTCCTGACGCATTGAGAAACCTTTTTTGATCGCATCCTGATGCGATCCTGAGAAGGCCGTAAAGACCAAATCCCCAGCGTAGGGGTGACGTGGATGTACAGGTAAACGAGTGCACTCTTCGACAGTACGAATCACTTCATTGATATCAGAAAAGTCTAAATTAGGGCTAATGCCTTGGCTATATAAATTCAAAGCCAATGTCACCAAATCAACATTCCCTGTACGCTCGCCATGACCAAATAAACAGCCCTCTACGCGATCAGCACCTGCCATCACACCCAACTCTGCAGCAGCCACCGCACAGCCTCGATCATTATGGGGATGCAAACTCAAGATCACGCCTTCACGGCGCGCAAGGTTACGATGCATCCATTCAATCTGATCGGCATAGACATTCGGTGAAGCCACTTCAACCGTGGCAGGCAGATTTAAAATCACTTTGTTGGTACTGCTCGCCTCCCATACTTCTGTAATCGCATCACAGACCTCTTTGGCAAAGGGCAACTCCGTCGCGGTAAACGTCTCAGGACTATATTGAAAAGTCCACTGTGTCTCAGGATGCTGTGCTGCAATCCCTTTGATCTTTTGTGCGGCATGAACTGCAAGTGCTTTGGTTTCGGCTTGATCTAAATTAAAGACCGTCTGACGAAAAACGGGAGACGTCGCATTGTAGACATGGACGATAACTTTTTTAGCACCGCGCACCGACTCCATCGTCCGCTCGATCAAGTGATCACGCGCTTGGGTCAGTACTTCAATCGTCACATCATCCGGAATCAAATTGTTTTCGATCAAACCACGTACAAAATCAAAATCGGTTTGTGATGCTGAGGGAAACGCAACTTCGATTTCTTTAAAACCAATCGCCACCAGTGCTTTAAACATCCGTAATTTTTGTTCAGCATTCATCGGCTCAAACAATGCTTGGTTGCCATCCCGTAAATCGGTACTCATCCAAATCGGCGCTTTGCTGATGGCATTGTTTGGCCAAGTGCGGTCTGGTAAATCCACACGCTGGTGGGCTGGGCGATATTTTTTGCTGGGATCAGTTAACATCATGGTCATTACTCCACTCATAATTTAATTTTTACTTAATCTTATCAATATATTAGATAATTTTTTTAAATCGAAGACGAATCCTGTTCTGGCCAGATCCATTCAATAGATCAATTGAATGAACGATAGGACGATCAACATGGATCGAATCGGGTGTGCTATAAAAATAGCGCGGGGGCGAGGTGTTAAATTATATGCGCGCGACGCGCAGCAGCAGGTTCAGGCTAAGAGAGCCTGTCAAAAGAAGGGCGAAAACCGCAGTTGTAGAATTCATTATGGGTCGAAATTAAAGGATTTTGGAGAATCGGTCAAGCGCTATTTTAATCAGTGCTCAATCAAATCCTCCCAAGCAGCAACCGCGATACCTCTCGGCAAATGCATGTTCTCCAAAAAATGGCTATAAAAATCAAAGTTATTCTCTCGCTTTGGCAAAATAATGATGGCAATATCCTCAATAGAGAATTTAAACGTACTCGTCGATCGCCATTCACGTTCGCAATAAATCGTATCGAACTCGCTTTCATTAAACGTTTTGATGTAAGCTAGGAAATCAGCATAACTTTTTCCAATCTGATCCCTGCCATCTCCCAAATTCTCGAGTGCAGCGGATACGCTGAATGAATCCACTTTCTCATCAATCTCATTCGTGATCAGAATATCTTCAACTTCACTCTCAAAACTATCCAGCTCGCTTTGAGCCTCATAAGGATCAATCTCGTCGATCGCAGAATAGCCTTGGTAAATAGAGTTCAGCAGTGCGGTATCTTCAAGGGTATACATGACGGGGTTAAAACCAGCTCGAACAATGGCGTCTCGATGGAACCCAATCGCAATCTTCCCATATCGATGTGCATGATAAGCCAGATGCTGAAGCGGGATATCTGCGACACAGCAGACAGGACTGGATTCCACAACAACAGGAAAATTTACAAGATGCTCGACTTCTTTTGAGTCAGTGTTAAATCTTCTTTTTTGCGGAATGATAACCTTAACAACTTCACGATAATTGCCGACCCGGAGTTCACGACTACTCACTATAGATTTGAGCGCTTCATACGCGGATGCTGCGGGCTTTAATTGCGCTAATTGCTTATTGGCATGGATATCCCACTGTGGGCCACCGGTAAAATGCCACAGTATCTTTGAAACAGTTCCTGGTCTAAAACTCATGTTCTTCTGCACAATAGGGTGATGTTCAGCAATTTTATGGCGTGTCTTCAGGCGGATGCTCAGTAAACCATGCCGCAATGCCTGCCATATGACTCTCAAAATTACCGGGTATAGAGAAGTTTAAAACGCCTGCACGACTCGTACTTCTATTCTCAAAATCATGAGTCACGCCACTAGGCGCTAAAATAAAAGACCCTCTTGGGGCATCGACCCAACGATCTCCTAGCAAAAAACTCATCGTGCCTTCTACCACATAAAAAACATCATCTTCATCATGAGTATGCGCACCCGGACCTTGCGTCTTGGGTTCAAGCCACCATTCAGAAATAGAATATTGATTCTGCGTTTCGGCCTCATCGGCTTTAAAGGTCGCACTGATGCGCCCCATGGGATAATGCCGCCCTTCACTGGGTGCTAAAAAAATGCCTGTACGCGTGGGTTGCTTTTGTTCGGTACTCATCGGAAACCCTCTTTATTATTTTATGATTCGACTCATTCCTAGAGTCTTAAGGCCGTATAAAGCGCTGCAAAAATAAATGGCTTACCCTAACCATTTGTTCAAAGCTACTTGTTCAAAAAACACGCTTTCTGAAACTATCTTGAAAGGCAGTGACTGTCAATCTCTAAAACAAAATGCAGCACTGCCCTATCATTCATTCACTGTTTATTGGCAAACACTCTTCAGCCGATCCACCACCATTCTCCGCATTTCCTCAGGATCTTTTTCCATCACGTCCTCACCGACTCGACCCTCTGCATGATTCACACTGGCCACATCTAGACGCAAGAACCAGAAGCGACATGCTGCAATCGCCAGATAAATGGACAATGCAGCAAGCTCGTCATCCGTCATGGGGCGGATATGCTGATAAGCCGCCAAGAAGATACCGACTTTGTCGGCATTAAGCGCCACAGGATTCTGTACATCATCCCACGTACTGCAAAAGTCATTCAGTGTGATGGCAATATCCAACAACCAGTCATCAACCATGACTTCAGAGAAATCCAACAACCCACTGAGCTGTGATCCGACATAGAGCGTGTTATCACGGAATAAGTCAGCATGAATCAATCCCTTCGGAAGATCAGGATGTTGCCGTTTGATCAAATCAAACTTCGCAAAAACCTCATCAACCAATTGCTGATGCGCTAGTGGCATATGGACACGAAGTTCATCTTTGATCCGTCCCCACCACACATGACCCCGTGTCGTTTGCCGGGTCGTATTATGTTGTAGTGGATCCTCTTGCAACGCTAAGTGAAATTGAGCCAACGCAATACCAATCGCTTCAACCTGAGGAATCGTCGGTATCGCTTGCTGCGGGAGATGGGGAGATGAACCTGCCAAGCGTGGTGCAAGCTGCGCAGGCTTACCCGCAAGGATATGAATCCGTTGACCTGCATAATCTGCCAATGGCACTGCAACGGGTAGGCCATGTGTCGACAAACGATACATGAGCTCTGCCAATATGTTGGCATTCTCAAAAGGAATAATCTCAAATAGCGTCAACACAAACTCACGCCCATCAGAGGTCGTAACAAAGTAATTAGTATTTTCAATGCCCCCTTTAATCGGGTTCAACGCGACCACATGTAGGTTGAAGCACTGTGCAAAATCTTGCACCGCATCTAAAGAGACGACCGTATACACTGACATAGAAAAACCGTTTTACTTGACTGATGACATGGCCTTGCACCTTATAAATCGAGATTTTATAAGCCAAGGTTTGTTAATATAGCGCGATTGAATCGCCTTGTACGATTTGACTTTTGCAATCTGAACCACTTGGACAAAAATTATGCTGGCTAAACGTATCATCCCCTGCCTTGATGTTGATAATGGCCGCGTAGTCAAAGGTGTACAATTCCTCGATATTCGCGATGCAGGGGATCCTGTCGAAGTTGCTCGTCGTTATAACGACCAAGGGGCAGACGAGATCACCTTTCTCGATATTACCGCAACGGCCCATGGACGTGATACCACCTATCGCACGGTCGAACGCATGGCTGAAAGTGTCTTCGTTCCGCTGACCGTAGGTGGCGGGGTTCGCAAAGTCGATGATATTCGTCAATTACTGAATGCCGGCGCGGATAAGGTCTCCATTAATTCTGCTGCAGTATTCACGCCAGAGTTTGTCGAAGAGGCATCATCGCGTTTTGGGGCCCAGTGCATTGTTGTTGCGATCGACGCCAAAAAAGTTGCTGATGGCAAATGGGAAATTTTTACCCATGGTGGCCGTAAGCCTACGGGAATCGATGCAGTCGAATGGGCCATAAAAATGGCAAAACTGGGTGCTGGTGAATTATTGGTGACTAGTATGGATGCGGATGGCACCAAAGCAGGTTATGACCTCGGACTCATGAGCGCCATCACCTCTCAAGTCAATATTCCCGTCATCGCTTCAGGCGGTGTAGGCAATCTACAGCATCTGGCAGACGGTGTTCTAAAAGGAGGCGTTGATGCGGTGCTTGCAGCCAGTATTTTCCACTTTGGGCAATATACCATTCCAGAAGCCAAGCAATATATGGCTGATTTGGGCATTGAGATGCGTCTATAAAGTAAATTTTGTGACGTGATTCTCATGAATTATTACAAAACATTACTTGGCATAGCATTTGCGTTGTAGTGTGCGATGGTGCTGGCGGGGTGGTAAGTTCCGGTTTGACGATAGGATATCACCCATTACTCAGAATCTTGCACCCCCTGCCACCATCACCTTATTTTTGTTGAATATAATTTTAATAATGCACCAAATGGATCCATATTTGACGTACACTCGTCATGATAAAAATACCATCATCACCCTTGATAAATGGATGATCCCTTGCTCAATTCCAACGCTGCAATTCCCCTGCTTGAACAAACACCGTTGTTAGTCTTTATTCATTTGACTGCGGCGATATTGGCCTTTGTCTTCGGCCTAATCATGCTGATCAGAAAAAAAGGAACGCCCGTACATAAACGCTTGGGGAGAGTTTGGGTCGCGCTTATGGCCTTTACGGCACTTAGTTCTTTTTTTATTCAAACCCAAGGTCACTTCAGTGTGATCCACGTGTTAAGTGTCCTGACCTTGATTGCCTTATTTCGTGGGGTTTATGCCATTCGCCATGGCGATCAACGGACTCATCGACGCAATATGCTTCTTGCATATGGAGGCCTTGTGATTGCTGGACTATTCACATTAGACCCCCATCGCCTGCTTGGTCATTTACTATTGGGTTAGTCCCTTTTACCTAGGCGGGGCACAATTTGCTCAATATTTTCTTTGAGCAACTCTCGCCCTTCTTTCAAGGTTTCACGCCCCTCTTTGATCCCTTCTTTGAAGGTTTCTCGGCCCTCTTTAATCCCTTCTTTGATATTTTCACGTAGATTGTGTCGTAATGATCGTGCAGCATGCGTCAGACCTGCCGTTAGGCCACTCCGCTCTTCATGTTCATTTTGATGCAATAGATCATTACCCACCGTGAGTTCAAGCGCAAAGATCCGTTGACGTAGCTCAGCAGGCAGCGCTGCTTTCTCTAAGGTCTTTGCATCGACCATGACCGCAATTGCCTCGCCCGTTGCGACCAATTCTTGTTGTGCCGTACTAAAAAGCGTATATGCCATACGGAAACCAGAATTACGCACCTCGACCACTTGTACGCCGATTTCAAGCACATCCGGAAAAAATACGGGGCGTAAATAACGACAACTGCTGGATGCAATCACTGCCGATAACCCTTGAGCAAAGGCATCCAGTTTATTGAGATACTCCACACGCGCACTTTCGATATAACGGTAATACATGACATTATTTACATGTCCAACCGCATCCATATCGCCCCAAGCGACATTCTGAAGATAAATCACAGCAAATTCTTTGAGTGAACTCATGGTGGAAATTCCAAAGAAAATTTCAAATATCGATAAATAAGAACCGTCTATAAGATCCCGTTTTCAAAACAAAAACGATCCTACACACTGACTTAAAATGCATTATACGGCAGGATCTATGACGAAATTTTAAAAATCAACTTAATGCACGATATTATCGCAGATGAATTGTTGCGCATCATTGGCCTGTAGCCAGCTCAGTAAGGCGCTTCGTGTTGCATCATCCAAAGGTTTGTTTTCTTCAATGAGCCAAATGAGTTGATAATGCTGAATAAGCGCATACGATTGATAAGGCTCTAAACGTGCTTGTATAGCCAATAGACTCGCCTCATCCAAACCTTGTTTCTGAGCTTGATGTCGCGCAAAGCGAACTCGGGCCAAAACAACATCAGGCTGTGCAGGATAGCGCTGCTCTAGACTGACCAGTAGCGCGTTGATGGCATCCGTCGTCTGATTATCCGGTAACGTCAACGCAAGACTCATCCACTGATCCAGTAGATCAATCTCCAGTCGATCCGCCAATGTGCGCTGTGCGAGCTCAAACGCAGCTTGATCAGCCCCGACTCGGTGCAGCAAACCAAACAACAAACACACCTGTTGATCTTGAACGGTCTGTGGCATCAATTGCAATAAACGATCCACACGCTCCAACACATCATCAGGCTGCTGTGCGAGTGTCAAGCTCTTCAGCCACCCCGACCAGTCTATCGACTGCGTATGTGGAAAAAGACTATTGGACAACATCTGCCACGGCTGTAACACCGCCAACTGACTCCAAACCGATCCAACATGTTGATCAAATGCAGGCTGAAGGGATTCCCGCACCGGTTCGATAAAACCACGATCAGGATAACTGAGTAGAAAATCGAGTAATCCCTGCGCTTGTAATAACTCACCCGAATCTAGCGCTATCTTAGCGCGAAGCAGGGTGGCCAACTCATGATCATCACTGTCGATATGATTCAAATGCTCTAAAGCCGAAGGATAGAAGCCCGCTAAGCGCGCCACATCGGCCTGTAGTAAATGCAGAGCTGACCCCTTTTTTTTATTAAATGGCCTCAGGTTCAAGCTATTTTTAGTCAATGACTCTTCCATCGACATGAAGGAAGCTGGGATATTGCCGACTAAACGATGTCGAATCGACTCATCCAAACTCATCAAGGTCTTACGCCGTGTCAGTGCTTTACGCTTCTGATAATAATAAGAGGAGCCAAACAAAATAGCGCGAATAATAAAAAACAGGAGCAGGAAGACAACCGCAAGCAGCAGAATCATAAGCAGTGAAAAACCAACGCTACTCTGCACTTGCCAATGTTGCCAAACCAGCAACACATAACCGGGATCATCAGATAACGCGTTCGCAAGCAGCGCCAGCGCGAAGAGTAAGATTAAGCTAAATAGCGTCAGCAGAATGCCACTGGTCATGATGCAGCACCCTGTGTCACAGTGGCTTGTGGCTGCGGTGCTTTTAACTGCGGCTCGGGCGGTAACCATTGAAACGCTGTCAGATGTAACTTCACATGCTGGGCCACGTTGAGGGAAGCCAGCGTAGACTGAACCTGATGCGCATCGGCATCGACAAGCCCCGATAATTGCGCGTTACTATCCGCTAGTAACTGCATCACACGTTCAGACTGGCCTTGCGCCAAGGCTTGTCTCGCCAACCCTAGAGTCAATGCCGCTTCACGGCACAATAAACTCCGCTGAAGCATGTTGGCACGCACATCAGTTGCAGGCTCTTCAATCACGACGAGTTGACTAATGCGCTGCAAAAAAGAACGTTCGGAGGGTGCAGTCTGAGCGGTGCTTTGATTCGTTTTTTGAGTATTCTGATTTGCAGCACTGGTCACATGTAAACTCGGACCTTGTCTTGCCATATGATCGAGCTGCTGTTGGAGCTGGGCAATACTGCGGTCTAAGATTTGGTTGCTTTGAATCTGCTTTTGTCCATTTTCATCAATCATGACAAGATCGGCATCTATCGCCTTAGTCAATGCAGAAGCCGTTAGCTCAGAAATTGCCTTACCCTCAACTAAGGAAGGCAACGACTCTTTGATCTGATTGAGGGAGTCTTTCGCTGCACTATACGAATTGGAATTAGCGGTATTTAATTGTTGTGGACTAGTGAGTACGGCAGCTTGATCCAATTGCGATTGAGCCAGTTGTACGGTTTGCCTAAGCCAATGCTGTGGCAATTGTTGCGCATAAATCGCGATTGCCGCGTCGTTATTACTCTTGGTATCGTTTGGGGCAGAGGACGGCTTAGTACCGCGAGTCACTGCAATTAAGCGATCATTCAGGTCCGAGACCTGAAGTGCGAGCTGAGCCTGACGTGCTTCGATATCTTGATAATGTTGATTGCCAGTTTGATAGAGCTGATCGCCCACAAAACCAATCCCCGCAATCACGGCTAAAGAGACCGCCATACTCGTCCAGCGCTTCATCTCACCCACCTAACTGCAAAAATCGCTAAAAAATCTGTCGCCATATTTGAATCCTGTCGTCCCATTCTAATCACGATGCGCTCCCCAATTCAGCCAAAACACTGACTATATGCGCTGGCTGCAAGTCTATCAGTTGCTGAACACGCGATGTATATTGACCCACATCTATCATCAGTCGCTGTCCTAACACCAATAACCATGGCTCCAGCGCACGCGCGCCAGCCAATCTTTGCCAATACCGCCAAGACTCACCGCTACTTAATAACACAACATTGGGAAAATCACTGTCACTTTTTTTTTCTAAAGATATCCATTGCTGCTGGCTAGACTCCGGTAATTGTCGACAATACAGGTTAATAATCTGTAAGGAAACCCCGCGTGCAAGGAGCCGCTCTTGCACCAACTCACGTCCACCCTCGCCGCGCCAGACCATAACGGTCTCACCCACAGGCAACGACGCCAGCACATCTGACGCAATCAACCCTTCACTGGTCTCAATCATGGGGATATCAGGATTTAGATTCTGGGCCTGCAAAACCTGTGCTGTACCTTGCCCAACGGCAAGCCAACGAACTGGCAGCGTATCAGGTGCAATGCTCAGCATAGCCAGCGCTTGTAGACCCAAGCTTGCCGCAGTCGGACTCACGACCACAATCACACTGACAGGATTGGATGTCAACAATTGCAGACGATTGAGCTCGGACTCACTCAGCGGCAAAGCAACCAACTCAAGTAAAGGCAACTCCGATACGCGCCAGCCCGCTTGCTGAACAGCAGTGGTCAGTGCTGCTGCCCGGGTACTTGGGCGAGTATTCAGAAAATGTCCGATCGGCATAGGCCTACTCGACCCACTAGTGCTTTTGATCAGAGGGAGAAATTAACTGGGCATCCTGACTGGGGAAAATATTCACTTGAGCCAGCAATCGATCCGCACCAGCAGCCAATAAGCGATCAGCCAATGCCTTGCCGAGTAATTCAGCCTGTGCTGGATCACCGACTATCTCGTCCTTAAGTAGTTCTTGACCATCAATGCTGCCGACTCGGCCCTGAAGAGTCATTTGCCCCTGTTTAAGGGTGGCGAAACCTGCAATCGGTACCTGACAGCCGCCCATCAGACGGTGATTGAATGCCCGTTCTGCACGCACACAACTGTTGGTTTGGGCATCTGCCAGTAGTGCAATTAGATCAGTTACCCGAGTATCCCCTACTCGGCACTCCAGCCCCAAGGCGCCTTGGCCCACTGCGGGTAGGGATAACGCAGTATCTAATCGTTCACGAATTCGATCACCTAGCCCTAAACGCAATAAACCCGCGCTTGCCAAAATAATCGCATCGTACTCTCCAGCATCCAGTTTGGACAATCGCGTGCCCACGTTACCCCGTAAATCCACAATACTAAGATCAGGGCGATAATGCTGTAATTGGCTACAACGGCGCAGGCTCGATGTCCCTAACCGCGCACCAATCGGTAGATCTGCAAGCGTCATATATTGGTTTGAGACAAACGCATCCGTCGGATCTTCCCGCTCACAAATCACGGCAAGCTCTAAGCCTTCAGGTAAATCCATCGGCACATCTTTCATCGAATGCACGGCCAAATCTGCCCGTCCATCTAACAGCGCCTGCTCAAGCTCTTTGACAAACAATCCCTTACCACCAATTTTAGACAGGGATGTGTCCAAGATCTTGTCGCCCTGCGTCACAAAAGTGACGAGATTCACGTGCAAATCAGGATAAAGCACCAGCAAACGGGCTTTGATATGCTCCGCTTGCCACAAAGCCAAGGGGCTTTTACGAGTGGCAATATTAAGAATCTGTGGGATGTTTGGGCTTGAAACTGGCGTAGACGACGCGTTGGGAGGATTCATATGATCAGTTCCAAAAACAACTTTTGCAAAAGCGCTCTATTTATAAACTAAAACCGAGCATGTGATGCTCGGCTAACTGCATGTAGACGATTGAGCTACGAGGAAAACTGATGCTCAATAGTTTTATCATTAAACGACCCAGAGTCGCCTATAACATATGCATTTTATCCTTTAATTGAGGCAAATGGCGACGACTGACCGCCAATCGTTCATCAATTCCACGGAATCGCACCTGGTATTGTCCTGTAGCCACCATTTCGATGCCCTCAAGGAAAGGAATTGCGAGGAGTGCATTGCGGTGTACACGAATAAACCGATCACCAAACTCCGCTTCAAGTTCTTTTAACGTTTCATCAATCAATACTTCACCACCAGCGTGACGAACCGTGACATATTTCTGATCGGCCAAGAAGTAATAAATACTATCCAAGGGAATCAACTCCATGCCACGATGGGTACGCGCCGTGATGTGCTGCCTGGTTGAGCTATCCCCATGATTTGCAGCACGCAATTGATTGACTTGGGCAGCATTCAAACGACTGGCACGGTTTAACGCCGCAGAAAGATCATCTCGATTGACGGGTTTCAACAAGTAACCAATCGCTTGTTTTTGAAAGGCTTCTATCGCATGTTGATCGGAGGCCGTCACAAAAATCACAGCAGGGGGGTTTTGCAAGCCAGTTAGAGCTTCTGCGCACTGTATACCGTCCATTTCTGGCATGCGTACATCCAGCAATAACACATCCGGATGAAACTCACTGACTTTGGCCAACGCATCTAGGCCATTGGGAGCCTGCGCTACAACATGATGACCCGCCTCTACCACCAAGCGACTCAAACGCTCCCGACCCAGAGGCTCATCATCACATATTAGGATATTCATTTAAACCTCCCTCTTTCCTCGTCCTTGTTTTCGTGCACATGACCTGTTGGCAATATTATTCATCGGCACGTTTAGGCTACGTTAGTTTGGATAACTAATTTTAATAATCATTCTATCCCAAATTACATTTCCGTATATATTCAACACTGAATACTAACCTACATCATACACCCTATATAATGCGCTGAATAAAATCAATAACCCTAAACATTTCTTGTAAATGGATAGCAAAGATACGCGGTAAAAAACTCACGCGCACGATGCGTCGTTAAGCGAGCAGTCGTTCCATATTGCGCTTGCAACCGTTCATGGATATTGCTCAAAGCCATTTGATTGCCTGATCGCCCACTGTGGTGTGCATTGCCCATATGGATCGGATTGGTGACTACAATTTTGATTTCATCAGCAGCCCACTCAATCAATACCGTGATCAAACTCTTATTCGCACTGACCTCTACCCCATGCACGACCGCATTTTCCAGAAGGGGTTGTAATGTTAATGAGGGAATTTTTAGAACTTTCAATATGCTTTCATCCGGAATATGCCACTCAACCTGCAGACGTTCTCCTAGACGCAGCGATTCAATGGCTAAGTAACGCCGACACAGCATGACTTCATCCGCAAGGGTAACCTCTCCTGATGACTGTAAGCTCGCGCGAAACAGCGCCGATAAGTCCTCAACCACCGCACCCGCTTGGTGGCTATCCGTTTCTATTAGGGAAAGTAATGTATTCATGGAATTGAATAAAAAGTGAGGATGGATTCTGGCTTGCAAGGTATCTAATCGAGCAAATAATTCAGCTCGCTCGCGGATTAGCAATTGCTCACGCATATATAAGTAATGCAAAACCACACCACTGATAATCATGGCCAGCACTAAATGATGAATGACCTGCTCTTGTAACGCGAGTGAATCCCAAGGTTTTAAATGCGTCAGAACCTCGACCGTGTTCACCAATATCGTGTACACAACCACGATCACCCCAATAATCACATAACAAACAAATACGGCACGAATCCGTGACCAGCGCATCAGGCGCTGTCTTAAAAACTCTGCCACAATAGCAAAACTCACCGCAACCCAATTCATAAAGAACGTAAAAACGAATAAACGCTCCCACGTCAGCATCTCAAAACTTGACGAAGTAGACAGGGCAAAGAACAAAGCCAATAGGCTGGCAAGTACCATCAAACGAATCAGAGCACGCCCTTCAGAAAAACGCGGGATGAAGAATGCATGATCAATTTCGACAGAAGCATTCGGCACCACAGGTTTATTGGTCTGTTTCTTCGGTGAATTTGCTATACTCGCATTTATTTTGTGTTTGCGTACCGATGATGACCACACCTGACAATTCTCCTGTTTTAAATAACACCACAACTTCTGACACATCTGCTGTAAAAGCTGAATCGTCAGGCATGTGGGGTGGTCGCTTTAGTGAAGCGACGGATGCCTTTGTTGCTCAATTTACAGCATCTGTGCAATTTGACCAACGTCTATATCGTCAAGATATCCAAGGGTCGATCGCCCATGCCACGATGTTGGCTTCCGTAGGTGTACTGACCGATGCTGAGCGCGATGACATTATCAAAGGTCTCAGCAGCATTCAGGCTGATATTGAGGCAGGTCGTTTTGAATGGCGTATCGATCTTGAAGATGTACACATGAACATCGAACATCGCCTGACTAACCTGATCGGAATTACGGGTAAGAAGCTACATACAGGCCGCAGTCGTAATGATCAAGTCGCAACCGACATTCGTCTCTATTTACGAGATGAAATCGATCAACTGATGCAGCTTCTAGCCAAACTTGAGCGCGGCATTCTGACACTCGCAAGTCAGCATACCGACACGATTATGCCCGGATTTACCCATCTGCAAACGGCACAACCCGTTACTTTTGGTCATCATCTGATGGCGTGGTTTGAAATGCTGCTGCGTGATGGCGAGCGCCTGATTGATTTACGCCGCCGCGTCAATCGGTTGCCATTAGGCTCTGCTGCACTTGCAGGCACCACCTACCCGATCAATCGTGAATACACCGCCCAACTCCTAGGATTTGAAGCCGTTTGTGAAAACTCACTAGATGCGGTCTCTGACCGTGATTTTGCAATTGAATTCACCAGTGCTGCGGCTTTGATTATGATGCACTTATCGCGCATCAGCGAAGAACTCGTGCTGTGGACTTCTGCGCAGTTCCGCTTTGTGCAAATTCCGGATCGTTTCTGCACGGGCTCATCCATCATGCCACAGAAGAAAAATCCCGATGTACCAGAACTGATTCGCGGCAAGAGTGGTCGGGTATATGGCGACTTGATGAGCCTCCTCACCCTCATGAAAGGTCAACCGCTGGCTTACAACAAAGACAATCAAGAAGACAAAGAACCGCTGTTTGATGCGATTGATACCGTTCGTGGTAGCTTGCTCGCCTTTGCTGACATGATTCCTGCGTTGGTGCCGAATATCGACGTGATGAAAGAAGCTGCACTGCGTGGATTTTCAACTGCCACCGATCTGGCAGATTATCTGGTGAAGAAGAATATTGCCTTCCGTGATGCGCATGAAATTGTCGGTAAAGCTGTGGCGCTCGGTGTACGCGAGAACAGAGATTTGTCAGAACTGACGCTTGCTGAACTACAACAGTTCTCCAACCTCATTGAGCAAGATGTCTTTGCGGTATTGACCTTAAGTGGTTCAGTAGCAGCACGTGATCATTTGGGTGGTACTGCGCCACGCCAAGTCAAAGCGGCGATTGAACGTGCGGCGGGGAGATTGGAAGTATTGCTAGGGTAAGCAAGTATCTCGCTTTTAACCTCACTCTTTTAGAAAAAAGTAGGTGATCTAAAATCAATGCGGGTGGATAAATTGCTTATCCATCCCGCATCTTTATACGTTACGCTTCAACATCACTTCGAATAAATCTGATCAAAGATGCCGCCATTTGCAAAATGGACTTTCTGCGCATTGCGCCAGCCGCCAAACACTTTATCGATGGTAAACAATTTGATCGGTGCAAATTGACTCGCGTATTTAGCTGCAATCTTAGGGTCACGAGGACGATAGAAGTTCTTCGCCACAATTTCCTGACCCACAGGGGTATATAGGTAATTTAAATACGCCTCAGCGATTTTACGTGTGCCATGCTTATCAACCGACTTATCCACGACCGCAACGGAAGGTTCAGCCAGAATTGAAATCGATGGCGTCACGATATCGAATTGATCAGGACCAAGTTCTTTGGTGGCCAGCAATGCCTCATTTTCCCAAGTCAGGAGCACATCACCAATGCCGCGTTGGGCAAAAGTCGTTAATGAACCACGAGCACCGGAGTCAAGAACCGCGACGTTTTTATAGAGTTTGCCGACAAAGTCCTGGGCCTGTGTAGCATCACCGCCTTTGTCTAGGACATAGCCCCATGCAGACAGATAAACCCAGCGCGGTGCACCACCGGTTTTTGGATTAGGGGTAACAATGCTCACACCGGGTTTAACCAAGTCATTCCAGTCTTTGATGTGTTTTGGATTACCTTTACGCACCAGAAAAACGATGGTTGATGTATAAGGAGCAGAGTTATATGGCAGACGTTTCTGCCAATCTTTGGCAATCTGACCAGAATCACTGATTGCATCGATATCATTCGCCAAAGCCAAAGTCACTACATCGGCGTCGAGCCCTTCGATCACGGCACGGGCCTGTTTACCTGAGCCGCCGTGGGATTGCTTCACCTTAACGTCTTCACCAGTTTTGCCTTTCCAATATTTAGCAAAAGATTCATTAAAGTCGGTATATAACTCGCGCGTAGGATCATAGGAAACGTTCAATAATTCCGTTTCAGCCCATGCAGATAAAGGAAGAGAGAGTGACAATGCCGCGCTGACGACAAATATCGTTTTTCTAATAGTAGATTGAGACACGTGATACCCCGTTATTACGCCTAATGTAGGGCTTCAGGGTATCAACTCCGTGTTTTCTAAAAAAATAATTAAATCAGGTTTGCTTATTGGTAAAAATGCTAAGCAGACTTATCTATAGATTCGACTGACACATGCTTTAAACGATTGGCATAGCGCTGGGCCAGCACAGCACACACCATGAGTTGCAGTTGATGAAACAGCATCAGCGGTAGAACTAACATCCCAATCGGGTGTCCGACGAACAAGACTTTTGCCATAGGTACACCGCTAGCCAGACTCTTCTTTGAGCCACAAAATACGATCGTGATTTCATCTTCTTTATTAAAGCCAAGCAAACGACTGCCATACGTAGTTAATAGCATCATCAGAGCTAGCAAAATCGCGCTCACGACAGCCACACCAATCAACGCAGGTAACGGTAATTGATGCCATAAGCCTTCAACCACTGCCTGACTAAACGCCGTATAGACAACGAGCAGAATAGACCCTTGATCCACCACTTTGACCAAAATGGGATGGCGTTGGATCCACGCATAAATCCAGCGCCGCGCAATCTGACCTAAGATAAAAGGCACCAAAAGCAGCATAATGATTTGCAGCACCGCCGAACTAGAATCATAACCACCCGCTCCGGAGTGTGGCATGATCAAAAGTCCAACCATGATAGGCGTGATAAAAATCCCAATAATACTGGATGCCGATGCACTACAGACGGCTGCTGGGATGTTGCCATGCGCCACCGAGGTGAATGCTATGGATGACTGGACAGTGGACGGGAGCACGCAGATATAGAGGATACCTAAATAGAGCGCAGGGGTGACCAATGGTTCAAGGAGTGGACGCAAAACCAACCCAAAGATTGGAAACATCACAAATGTACAAACCAAAACCGTCAAATGTAGGCGCCAATGCGTCAACCCAGCCAAAGCCGCCTCACGCGACAGTTTTGCGCCATGCAAAAAAAACAGCAAGCCGATTGCGATATTGGTCAGATGATCAAAACCAACAGCGGCGCTCCCCTGACAAGGCAGCACACTCGCCAAAATCACCGCAGTAATCAGCATTAAGGTAAAGTTATCCGGTAAAAAGCGCGGTCGTCTCATTCATCTCGTCCAATTCAAAAGCGATCTGCCCGTCTCTCCCATGGACAGACAGGCAGTCAAAAATAATATGCTGGTCTGGTGCTTAGTCTTTTGACCACTCAGCACGTGGTACGTCTAAGGACTGACCCGTAACCCCTTTACTATCAGGACCGATCAGATACAAATACGATGCCATTATATCTTCAGGCTTGGGCAGTGTGTTTGGATTTTCACTGGGGTATGCCGTGGCACGCATCTGTGTACGAGTGGCACCGGGGTTCAGACAGTTAAAACGAATATTCGAGGTATTGGCAAGTTCATCGGCAAACAAATGACTTAAACCTTCAATCCCTTGTTTAGAGATCGCATACGCCCCCCAAAACGCCTTCACGGTCCGTCCCACACTACTCGACGTGAAAATCACTGAGGCATCATCGGATTTGCGCAAAGTCGGCAGCAGAGCTTGCGTCAGTTGGAAAGGCGCGCGGAGATTGGTGTTCATCACGTCATCCCAGATGGTAGGGTCATACATCTGCAGGGGCGTGAGAGGTCCCAGTATCGCAGCGTTATGTAAGATGCCATCCAAACGGCCAATTTCTTCATCAATCGTGCGCTGAATCGACAAATAATCATCGAGTTTCGCAGTGGCGAGATTGAGGGGCAAAAGCGCGGGCTGTGCCCCACCCTGCTTCTCAATCTCATCATAAACCGCTTCGAGCTTGCTCAGTGTCCGCCCCAAGAGCAGCACTGTTGCGCCATGTTTGGCAAAGGCCAATGCCGCTGCTCGGCCAATCCCATCACCTGCACCAGTCACCAAAATGACTCGATTTTTCAGTAAATCTGGTTCTGCATGATACGTCGATAAATCTATAGGGAGATACATAAGACGTTCCTTTCTAATGGGTTGAATCGGTGTTGATCAAGTATTAAAAAATGCATTACTCATCTGAATTCAAGATATTCATTTAAAACGGTATACAGGATTCTCATGACAGTGATGTTGACAATTCCTCACAAACCCCATCACAACACTTCACCACATCAAGCCGCCCACAAGGCCTGTAACTCTTTGGCGTGATGGACGATAAAATCCGCTTGCCAACTGGCTAAATCATCAGCTCTCTCAGGTGGCAAATAGCCATACGCCGCCAAAATCGTTTGCATGCCTGCCGCACGCCCAGCATCGATATCACGCGGATGATCGCCGACATACACAATGTCCTTAGGCAAAATATCCAGAATCTTCGCCGCCAGATACATTGGTTCTGGATCTGGCTTGGTATGTCGAACATCATCCGGACAAACCAACACAGCACAGCGCTCACTTAAATGCATGGCCTCAAGCAACAATGCCGATAATCCCCGTGGCTTATTGGTGACGATACCCCACGGGATTCCCTTTGCTTCCAAAGCCCGTAACACCTCATCCATACCGTCAAACAACGTGGTATGCACCGCAATGTTTTCAGCATAACGCCGCAGAAACTCGTTGCGATAGCCTGTTAATTCAGGACTATCGTCGCTGAGCTCTGGATGTAGCGCACGTACCATTGCTTTAGACCCTTCGGAGACCTGTACACGGATCACCTCATCGGCAGGAGGAATCACCGAAGCTTCTGTACAGAGTTCCTTAATGATCCGGATAAAGTCAGGCGCGGTATCAATCAACGTGCCGTCCAAATCAAACAGTACCGCTTTAATATTCAAGAGCTGACTCATGGGGCAACCTTACGGGTTGCCAACATGTAGTTCACATCCACATTCGGCGCTAACCAGTAGTTTTGGGTCAACGGATTAAAGTGCAGCCCGATCATATCTTGTAGCGTAAGCCCTGCATCACGAATAAAACCAGCAAGCTCAGAAGGGCGGATAAACTTCTGATATTCATGGGTTCCGCGCGGCAGCATCCTCAAGACATATTCAGCCCCAATAATGGCAAATAAATATGACTTTGGATTGCGATTGATGGTCGAAAAGAACACATAACCACCGGGTTTTACCAATCTCATACAGGCTTCCACAATCGATGCTGGATCGGGTACGTGTTCCAGCATCTCCATACAGGTCACGACATCGAACTGTTCTGGCATTTCTACTGCAAGCTCTTCTACAGGAATCTGACGATATTCAATGTCTTGTACATTTTCTTGCTCGGCATGCAGACGCCCCACAGCCAGAGGAGCAAGCCCCATATCAATACCCAATACATTCGCGCCACGTCTTGCCATCGACTCAGCCAGAATCCCCCCACCACAACCCACATCCAGTACGCGCTTACCCGCTAAGCCAATACTTGCATCGACATGATCGCTAATCCAGTTGAGACGTAAAGGATTGATCTGATGCAGTGGACGAAATTCAGAGTTTGCATCCCACCACTTCGATGCCAATGCTTCAAACTTTGCAATCTCTTGTGCATCAACATTGTGTACCGTACGCGGCTTAGCTTCAGCAGTATCGACTGAATTTAATTGGGAATCTGGTGCAGCATCTAATGTAGTCATGATATGGAGACAATTCCTAATTCGAGCAAGATGAAAAGACTGCGTTGTGTGAATGCTTTATATAAGAAAGAGTTCAACGACCTCGTGGTCTAGCCTAAGTGTAAAACAAAATCAGGGCAAACAAACTGATTCCTATAAAACTTCACACTGTGGACATGAAATTCACAGACAAACTACTGAATTATTCCGATTATTATCCTATGTTACACATGTAAATTCAGTGACAATAGGATCACCAGCACACAAACTGCTCTCCCAGACTTTTTAAGGTGCGTGCTGTCTTTTTTAGAATCGCGTCCGCAATGACGATGCTACAATGATACCGCTGCGATCACAGCGTGACGACTACTCTGATCGAAACCACAGTATTCCAGCCAAGGATGTAAAGGATATTTCATGACCACTCAGACGTTAAACCCTATGAACATGCTCTCTATGACTACACCACGCAGTTTTATCAAAAAGACCCTTTTTGCAGCAGTCGTCACTCTCACCTTCGCAAGCCTATCAGGCGCAGCCAATGCGGCTACTGAAGCGTTCACAGCGGGTAAAGATTACAAAGTCCTGTCTAGCCCAGGCCCAGTCGACAAGCCAGGTCAAATCGAAGTCCGCGAGTTCTTCTGGTATGGTTGCCCGCATTGCTTCCGCCTTGATCCCTTCGTTCAGCAATGGCTTAAAACCAAGCCTTCTGATGTGAACTTTGTGCGGACACCCGCTGCGTTAAACCCAGTCTGGGAACAAAATGCACGCGGTTTCTACGCGGTGGACATGCTGGGACAAACCGAAAAAGTTCACAGTGCATTGTTTAACGCGATTCAAGTGAAAGAACAACGTTTGTTTGATCAACCTTCACTGGCATCTTTCTACGCAAGCCAAGGCATCGATGCAAACAAATTCAATGGCCTCTATAATTCATTTGCAGTCACTGGTAAGGTCGCTCAATCTAAAAAGTTAGCGATTCAGTATCAACTTGAAGGCGTACCTGCTGTCGTCGTAAACGGTAAATATGTTGTACAGGGTGAAGATGGTAAAGTTCTGGAAGTCGTGAACTTCCTCGTGAATAAAGAACGCACTGCAAAGAAATAACAGACAAAATGAGGTACATCCTCATTTGAGAAACTTTGCGAAAAAAACCGCCGCTTACTCGATGCAAGCGGCGGTTTTTTTTCACTTACTCAGTCTAATGCATCATGGCACTTAGACCTTGATCTTAACTTCACCCAGAATCAGCAATGATGTGTGATTGGAAAAGGCGATGAGTGAAAGCGTGTGTACCCCATGCTTTTACAGCCTGATTTATACCTTTGCAGTGATGAGCTCAGGATTACTTTGCCAATTTGAAACACCGCGATTGAGAAGCTGAGCTTGACGCGTAGCGCGCTGCATCAATTGTTCTTGCTGCTCTTCAAGAGAAAGCTCTTCATCCGATGAGGGTAAGGTGATCCAGGTCATCGCCCATGTAAAGGCAAGGTTAACAAGCACCTCAGAGATAATGGTCAGATCTTCACGCTCAAGCAAAGAGAATGCTGGTAACTTATGCAGATCCTCTGCCATATCCACCGTAAAAAAACGCACTTCTTTATCAATCGCACGGCGCACCACAACCGATGCTCCCCAGCGCTCACGAACCAGAAAAGCCCAATAGTTTGGCTGTTTGGCAATCGCTTGAAAGAAACGTTCGATGCTATCTCGTGTTGTTGATGTCTTGGTCGGTTTGCTGGATGAGAGTGCAAAGCCATCTCGTAGGCTCATGCGTAAACGATGGAGGGTGCCTGAGACATAATCGACCAGATCGGCTCCAAGCTCATCCATATCCTGGAAATGTCGATAAAACGCTGTGGGAACAAGCCCCGCCTCTCGTGCAACCTCACGCAGGCTAATCGTACCAAAAGACCGTCCGCCTTCACTACTCAAGCTAAGCGCGGCATCAAGCAAGGCTTGTCTACTTTGCTGTTTGCGCTCGTCGCGTAAAGACATAGGCGAATCATCCAACTACTAATATGAAACAGATTAAAGAAAATAACTTTAAAAAAGCGACTATTCGATCAAAACAAATAGCCCATAAAAACCAAGGGTTCGAGTCTAACAAATTCGGCGCAACATCAAAAAACAAATTTAATAAAAATTTTCAGTGTACAAGTGTTGACTAAAATAAAATTTCACGTATATTAGTGTACAAGTGTTCACAAAGATTACATGCGTTCACTTAAGAACGTATTGTACATAATTTAATTAAGCACAACCAAATGAAAGCGCCAGCCGCAGCAAACTGCACATGGCAAGCTAAGGGGAATGACATGCAAGCCACTCTAACCAGCAGCACAAACTATCAACCAGCCGCTTATAAACCGCACTGGGTTCGTGAAGATTTTGTCGATTTTGTTTTAGCAAAGATCAATCCATTATGGACTGTCACACGTACGATGGCTCGTGTTGAGAACATCGAATACATTGAAGACGACATGGTGAAAGTGACGCTATCAACCAACCATTTGTTGAATCGTCGTTTCAAGGCCTTTAAAGCCGGTCAATTCATCATGCTGACCGCAACCATTGCAGGTGTCCGTCATCAGCGTGCGTATAGCTTGGTCAACACACCAGAAAACTATGCCAAGACAGGTCGTTTGGTGATTGGGGTTAAACGCCAAGGCCGTGTTTCAAATTATCTGGCAAAACAAGCCAAGATTGGTGACGTACTTGAGATTGCACCAGCTTCAGGCGAGTTCATGCTGACTGAGGAAGCCACACCTGCTCTGTTCATCTCTGCGGGTAGCGGTATTACCCCGATCGTCCCAATGATTCAGCAAGCGTTGGAACGTTCAAAGCTTCCTGTGACATTGATTTACTACTCACGTGATCCAGCTTTCCGCATGGAACTTGAGACCCTAGCAGCCGCTTATCCACAGTTCGACTTGAACATCATCGTTGACTCTGCTGAAAAACCAGCCTTCTTCGATGTCGAAACCTTAGAGCGCATCTGCCCTGACGCTGCAACTCGCGAAACTTATGTCTGTGCAGCTCCAGGCCTTATGACAGCGACCCGTAAAATTTGGGAATCCTTTGGCTGGTCAGACAAGATGCGCCAAGAAAGCTTCTTGCCAATCAAAGTCGATGAAAATGCCGAAGCACAATTGGTGAACTTCCGCCGTAGCCAACGTGAATTCGAAGCCAAAGGTAACCTGCTCGCTTCTGCTGAAGCCGCCGGACTGACACCAACTTATGGTTGCCGCATGGGTGTATGTAATGCCTGTGTCTGTACCAAGGTTTCAGGCTCTGTGCGTAACCAAGTTACTGGTGAAATCAACGATCAAAACAATGTCCAAATCAAGCTTTGCGTCAATGCAGCGATCAGTGAAGTGGTCATTGATCTGTAAGCCTTATCGATCTGCAAACACAAATACCATATTAGACCTAATTAACTGAATTAAAAGAGAGAATAATCATGAGTACACTGTATCCTGAAGTTCGCTTTAACCGTAAAAGCCGTGTGTTATCGCCTGAAGAAGTTGCTGAGTTTGGTCGTCGTATCGATGCCCTGCGTGATGAAACCCGTGCCAAGATCGGAGAACAAGATGCAAAATACATCTACCGTGTGCGTAACTTCGTACGTTACACAGAAATCGCGAGCCGCAGTGCACTGATGTTTGGCGGTTGGATTCCACCCGTCTGGTTATTGGCATCAGTAGCCCTTGGCGTGTCCAAAATTGTAGAAAACATGGAACTCGGTCATAACGTCATGCACGGTCAGTTTGACTGGATGAACGATCCCAGCATGAATGGCGCGAGCTACGACTGGGACACTGTATGTTCAGGCGAAGACTGGAAACATACTCATAACTTTATGCATCACACCTATACCAATGTGCTGGGTGTAGACCACGATATCGGCTATGGCGTACTGCGTATGACCGATAGCCAAGAATGGAAACCGCGTAATCTGGCTAATTTGCCAATGGCATTTACCTTGATGGTGGGCTTTGAATGGTTATTGGCTTTGCAAAACTTGCACTTGGAAGATTTCTTAGATGGCAAAGCACCCTTAACGAAGGTACTCTCGAAAGGCGGCAGCTTTGCCAAGAAAGCGACCCGTCAATTTACCAAAGACTATGTGATCTTCCCTGTACTTGCAGGTCCAATGTTCCTGCCAGTGCTTGCAGGTAACGTGACAGCCAACCTGATTCGAAATGTCTGGGCCTTCTCGATCATTTTCTGCGGTCATTTCACTGAAGACGTCGAAATGTTTGAAAACAATCTAGATAAAGAAACCAAGGCCGAATGGTATCTGCGTCAGTTGAAAGGCTCAAGTAATATGATCGGCGGCAAGGTTTTCAACTTCTTGACAGGTAACTTGAGCTTCCAGATCGAACATCATATGTTCCCTGATATGCCAGCTAACCGCTATGTGGAAATGGCACCTGAAGTGCAAAAAATCTGTGCTGAGTTTGGTCAACACTACAATACCGGTAGCTTTGCCAAACAAATGACGGGTGTGGTGAAACGTATCGCGATTCACTCTCTGCCGAACGAAACAGTAAAAAGTATTCGTACGACACTGAACCTGCAAGCTGAGAAAAAAGGCATTACCGGTAAAGTATTCAAACGCTTAGCGAAAGCAGCAGAATACGCACCGCTGTAATAACAATAAAAAATGAAACAATAACAACATATTATTTCATTTTAAACCACGATTTCATTGACTTGAGATCGTGGTTTTTTATTTTCTCGATAGCTGCTTAGTTTAGTGGCACCGGATTCAAATTCAACTGTAGATAAGGGATCTGTGGGATAGCCAGCGGACAGGTCATCGAAACACGCAAGCCCTTTAAAAATGCCCGGCGCGTGATACCCGCGGCAATCGTGGATGCAATCTTCTTGGAATATCGCTCAGCTCCAGTTAGCTTCCGCACCCAACTTCTAAAGGGTACAACCCCTTCTGTCGTTCTACGTAAGGCCCCTATAGCACGAGACCCTGCCTCATCCATGCCTTGATCGACCCAATCATGCTCACTCGACTTGGGCATATCATAATCTGAGCCAAGTACTCTATTTAGCGCATGAATGTCGCTATCCAAAGTAGCGCAACTCAGGTCATTAGGAATTTTATAGGGCTGTTTTGAGGCTTCTATTAACACGTCAGGAATTTCTGTACGGACGATATTCAAGTCACTGAGCGGTACCACAGCTGCATCAACATAGCTCGGCTGCTTAGTCATGGTACAAGAGATGAGCAAAAAGACAGATAACAGTGACGTTATCTTAAGAACAATACCACCCAAAATTTTCCTTTGATTTTGCTGCATTTTCTTCCATAGTGACGGTTCGCCACCCCTCTTGGATTGCAGTTTTATAGTCTATTTTTATTATATTGAGGCGAATATTGATTATACCAGAGCAAAAAATACTCGGCTTTAGTCTGAGATCATCGATAAAATCGATAAGAATTTTTCTTCTTATAAATAGCATCTTATTGTGCAAGCGGCAGCACTCACGATGATTTGTCACTTTATCCAATAGTTTTACAGAGCAGATTGGGTTATTATTTTTTTTGATCGACTTATCGTGCAAACTTATATAACAATTTGGGAGAATAAGCCCATGAAAAAGCTAGAATTTCCAATGCAATGGTATCAAGAACATATCAATTGGATGCTTAGAGTTGTAGCTGGCATCTTTGCATTAGGATCGTGTTTTGCGCTCTCCGACGACATCTTAAGTCTCTTGGATGAGTATTCACTTGAGCTCAGCATCTCAGTCGTACTCAATGCCTATTTTATTTTGGTAATGAGCAATGTCTTTTTTTATGGACATACGCCAAAACACTGGAAAAATATGGACGAAGCCAAAAAGCAGCTGTCCAAAAGACATTGATCAGTCCTGTCACTTCACACGATCATCAGACCTATCCAGCATCTTAATGCTTTACTGATGATCTGTGTCATACCTTATTATAAGAGCGCAAATATTTCATCTTGATGAAACCTGTCTATCGAAACACTCTTCTCGCTCAGAGCAAAAAGTGTGGCCGTTTGAATCATTTTTGAAGATATAAAACAATCATTCTGGCCACTAATCCTTTGGATGTTCATCCTTGAATCGCTGCTCTGCTTTCACCAAATGACTGATCAAAATATGCGAAATCATATTAATGCCGATCCCAGCAAACAAAGCTGGCAATATATACAGCGCAATAGAAACTTCTGAGACAAATACAGCATCATCCATCAAAGACACGGTATGCTTGGCGAGTGTTGCCAAGCTACGCAGCAAATAAACATCGATCCCTGCAATGACCACTAGCACAAAACCCAAAATCAGCACCGCATGGCGCGAAATGGCTCTCTTGGCAAGCAATATCCCGTAGATTCCAAATGGGATAACCAGTGAAAAGACAATGAGTAGCCAGAATCTGAGTTCGGTGAATATGGTGGTCGTCATAGTTTTAAACTGAACATTTATGAAGAAGGAGCCTGCTCAATGAACAGGCTCTTTACAGAGAGGAAAAAATCTTTAAATACGGGGATTAACCCAACTTCACACCACTCACACCAGCCGGAGTTACTTTCGCAATCTCCACTTCAAACACCACATTACGCCCTGCCAATGGGTGATTGAAATCCACTTCAACTTTGTCGTCATTGACTGCCTTAACCACGCCTGCAAGCGTGCCGCCGCCTTTATCCTGAAACTCCATCATCGTGCCAATCTCAGGCGTTGTATCGCCAGCTTTAACGAACTGAACAGTATCAAACGACTGAACGTTTTCTGGATTCCATGGACCAAAAGCATCTTCAGGTGGCAAATGCACCGTACGGCGATCACCCGCACGCAGTCCGATCAATGCATTCTCAAAACCTTCCAACAAGTTACCATCACCGATCACTAGGCTGACTGGCTCTGGATAGCTGCGGGTATTGTCAATTTCAATACCGTTTTCAAGGGATACAGAAAAATGCAGCGCCACTTGCGAACCTTGCGCAATCCGCGTGTCTTCGTTGGGATTGGTAAAGGTCGTGATGTTATTTTGAGTCATTGCTTGCCTGATCCTTTTTGCTCTGACGAATCTTGTCCAAGAACAACATATCAATAATTAAAAAAATGGTACCCAGCGTAATCGCGCTATCGGCAAGATTGAAAGACGGGAAATAATGACCGTTATAGTAAACACTAATAAAATCGACCACATAGCCCAATGACATCCGATCAATCAGATTGCCAATTGCACCGCCAAGCACCAAGGCGATGCCTGTCGCCAGTACTTTGGTATCACGCGGTAAGCGCAGCAGCCAACCAATAAAAAGGACTGAAACAATGATGGCAAGGCCCGTAAACAAATAACGCTGCCAACCACCAGCATCAGATAAGAAGCTAAACGCTGCGCCATGGTTATGCAGCAGGGTCCAATCCAGACTAGGGAATACTGGTTGCGCCTCACCATAAGTCAGATGAGTCGAAGCGATATGCTTGGTCCATTGATCAAGCAGAATTGCCAGTACACTGAGTCCCAGCCAGACCAAGTTCTCACGGCGGAAAGATTGGATAAGCTTAAGCATAGTGACGTACCTCACCGCTACCATCGACATTTTCGACGCAGCGCAGACAAAGATCAGGGTGCGCAGGACTGCTGCCCACATCGGTACGCACATGCCAGCAGCGTGCGCATTTCACGCCTTCTGCCGCAGTCACATAGGCATGTAAGCCACTGAGTTCTGTCGCTTCACCTTCCCCGACACCATTATGATTCAGCTCAACATCACTCACGATCAGCACGAAGCGTAACTCGTCTTTCAGTTTAGCAAGCACTTGATAGATATGCGGCTCTGCCCAGATCTGTACTTTAGCAGAGAGATTCGCACCCACAGTTTTGGCATTGCGTGCATTTTCAATCAGTTTATTGATTGCAGACTTCACATCCCATATCGAGAGCCATTCAGCATCACTAATTTTTTCTACACTCGTAACCGGAATATCATACCACTCAGTCGTAAAAACATATTTATCAACGAGTTGATTCTCATTTTGTGGAATCAATGGCCATACTTCTTGCGCGGTAAAAGTCAAGATTGGGCTCATCCAACGCACAAAGGCATTGACCAAGTGATACAGCGCCGTTTGCGCTGAACGGCGCGCCAGTGAATCCGACTTGGTGGTGTATTGACGATCTTTGATGATATCAAGGTAAAAACCACCCAGATCACTGGTACAGAACGCGACCATCTGGCTACATACCACATGGAAGCTCATTTCATCATAAGCCGCTTGGATGCTATTTTGTACCGCCGCAGCACGCTTCAAAATAAACTGGTCCAAAGCAACCATATCTTCAATTGCGACCAAATCAGTCGCTGGATTGAAGCCATTCAGATTCGCCAATATAAAACGCAAGGTATTGCGGATACGGCGATAGCCATCGGTAGTTCGGTTAAATATTTCTTTACCTGCAGTCATTTCGTAACGATAGTCACTGGATGCAATCCAGAAACGCACACCATCGGCACCAATGTCTTTGATCACATCTTGCGGGGCAATGATATTACCCAGTGACTTCGACATTTTGCGGCCGTTTACATCAACCACAAAACCATGTGTCAGCACTTTCTTAAACGGTGCAGTATTGTCGATCGCCAGACCCGTCAACAGTGATGTCTGGAACCAACCGCGATGTTGGTCTGAACCTTCGAGGTATAGATCAGCTGGGAATGACAATTCAGGGCGTTGTTTGAGGACGCAATAGTGCGTCACACCCGAGTCAAACCAAACATCGAGGGTATCGGTTGCTTTGTTGTAGTGTGCAGCATCCGCACCGATTAAATCCGCAGCGTCTGCTTTAAACCATGCGTCCACACCGCCTTGCTCAATCAGGTCAGCAACCTTGTCGATCAGCTGTTCGGTATCTGGATGTAATGCACCGGTGTCCTTATGGATAAAGAACGGGATTGGCACGCCCCATGTGCGCTGACGCGAGATACACCAATCTGGACGACCATCAATCATCGCCTCAATCCGGTTTTGACCCCAATCCGGAATCCAAGTAACCTGTTTGATCGCATCCATGGCTTCAGCGCGCAGATTTTGTTTCTCCATGCTGATAAACCACTGCGGCGTGGCACGGAAGATAATCGGCGTTTTATGGCGCCAGCAGTGTGGATAACTATGGGTAATCGCAACATGCGCCCAGAGCTTACGATCCGACTTCAGTTGTTCGATGATTTGTGGATTGGCTTTATAGATATGCTGACCGGCAAACACGGCGGCCTCGGGTAAATAGACACCGCTACCACTTACCGGATTTTCAACTTTCAGGTTGTATTGCAGACCAACTTTATAGTCGTCCACACCATGGCCCGGCGCAGTATGCACCGCACCCGTACCACTGGAATCCATGACATGCTCACCCAAAATCACAGGCACCTGACGTTCTACGATCAATGGATGCTGCAGCGTTAAATGTTCCAGCACGGCACCTTTGAAGGTTGCCAAAACTTTAGGATTTTTCAATCCATAACGTTCAGTCGCTTCACCAGACAGTTTCGCAGCCAGAATCAAAGCGATAGTGCTCGCCTCTGACTCAACTTCAACGAGTTGATAATCCAGATCCGCATTCAGCGCCACCGCTTGGTTGGCAGGCAGTGTCCATGGTGTCGTGGTCCAGATCACCACTTCAACAGGATTCTTCACCTCAACATGGATGCGTTTCGAGAGATCAGCAAGATCAACCACACCAAAGCCGACGTCAATGGCATCAGATTTTTTGTCTTGATATTCCACTTCCGCTTCAGCCAAGGATGAACCACAATCCAAACACCAGTTCACTGGCTTGAGACCCGGTTGCACATGGCCCGCTTCAACAATTTTACCCAGCGCACGAACCGTATTGGCTTCTTGCTTAAAATTCATCGTGAGGTAAGGGTTATTCCAGTCCCCCAACACACCCAGACGTTCAAAGTCTTTCTTTTGTAGCTCAACTTGGCTTGCGGCGTATTCACGGCACAGCTCACGGAACTTGGTCGCATCGACTTTGACACCAACTTTGCCGACTTTTTCTTCCACTTTCTGTTCGATCGGCAAGCCGTGACAGTCCCAGCCGGGAACATACGGTGCATCAAAGCCCGACAAGGTTTTGCTTTTGATAATGATATCTTTCAGAACTTTATTGACCGCATGACCCAAGTGGATCTGGCCGTTTGCATAGGGCGGGCCATCATGCAGCATATATTTTGGCTTGCCTGCGCGCGCAGCACGGACTTGCTCGTATAGACCGTCTGCTTGCCAATCCGCAAGCCACTGCACTTCACGGGTTGCAAGTTTAGCTTGCATCGCAAAAGGCGTATCTGGCAGGTTCAGCGTATCTTTATAGTCAGTTTTAGAATCAACTTTGTCGTCTTTACGATCACTCATCAGGTTCTACGATCCAATTAAAAATTAGCAGTTAATTTGCAGTTTAATGTTTAAAATCACTCAAGCTCTTGTTCCCTATATGAGGGACTTATTACTTCAAAACCATCTTTTCAATATTAATTTTTTCAATATCAGCATCATCGACTACCACATGCAAATCCGTGATCTCTATCGGAAATACGCTATTTGACTGCCGATAATCCATCAATTGCTTCACATCATTCTGGATGCCGTTTTGCAGTGCTTCCAGTGAGGGGTAATTTAGTTCACCGTGCAAGAAGTGCAAGAATGTCACGCTCACCCGTAAACCATACAGATCCACAGACAACTTCTCTGGATGTGCGGTATGCGGTAAAAACACTTCTAGACGCCAGGTCTTTTTGCTCTGATCTTTGATCGCAGGGCGAGTACCCACATGCCCCGCCCCAAACACACTACCAGTTGCATAAGCAGGAATCGCTTGTCCACCAGTCAGATCGAAGAGACTGGTACCATCTGCCAAGTCCATTTGCACGGCATAAATACCATGCAAACACGGTGTCAAACGATTCAAGGCGACATTAGCCGTTGGGAAATCAATGGTTCGACCAATCTGATCCCCGTATTGCACCCGCCCGGTAATGCGATACGGACGCCCTAGTAAACGGGCGGCAGCCACAAAATCACCGCTGGCCAGTAACTCCCGAATACGCGTCGAACTGACCCGTGCGCCATCCACCAAGATCGTCGGTAAAACCGCAACGGGAAAGCCATAGTCCTTCAAAAACGCTACATCACCAGCCCGATCACAGCCAAAACGGAAGTCATCACCAATCACCAGTTCACGTGCATTGAGAAGGTTTTTGAGCAGATCGGCAAAGGCTTGTGCCGTCAATGAGCGAAACGACTGATCAAATCGCACCAGAAGCACGTAATCCACATCAAGCGACTTCAGGATTTCGACTTTCTCACGCCATGACGTAATCCGCGCAGGCGCTTCTTCACCGCGAAAAAACTCTTGGGGTTGAGGCTCAAACAGCATGACGAGCGTCTTGAGACCCAGTTCCTTTGCTGTATCTTTCAACGTTTGGATCATCGCTTGATGACCCAAATGTACGCCATCAAAATTACCAATCGTGACCGCAAGCGGCGGCAACACACAATCATGGGGCAAGCTGTGTAAACGAAGCAGTTTCATGCGCGATAAATAATCAGCAATAGAGAATATGTATAGTGTGCCAGATTTGTGCGCTGTCGTCTGCTACCCAACCTTGCACGCCTAAGTACACACTGCCTAAAACACATGAATCAATTCATCTTTAATCAATGGTGTCGAATCTGACTCGGTCTAAATCCAGTCAGTAATAAACCGACACCGTAAGCGGTTGCACCCAGCAAACATAATGACGCCAATTCGGCAATGCGCTGTAGTTGAGGAGCATCGTGTTGATAGAACTGCAAACCACCGACCAAGACAACCGCCATCAAGACATTGCCACAGAGATAGCGGAAACCAATCACTTTCCAGTGCGATTCAATACGATAGACACCATCCCGTGCCAATGCACGATAGAGCATACCCGCATTTAAGAAAGCCGATGCTGTGCTGGCGAGAGACAAAGCCGCATGCAGTGGCCATTGCAGCAAATGGAAAATTCCGACCAAAATCAGGTTAAATACCATATTGGCAACCACCGCAATCAAGCCAATCTTGACCGGGGTCTTGGTATCTTGGCGGGCATAAAAGCCCGGTGCAAAAATTTTGATCAACATAAACGCCAAAATACCGCCGGATAAGCCACGCAGTGCCCAGACGGTCATATCAACATCCGCCTGCCCAAAGCGACCATGCTGAAATAACGCTTGGATCATGGGTTCTGCGAGCAAAATCATGGCAAGACTGGCAGGAATCCCTACTAGAGCAATGACTTGAGTGGCCCAATCCAGCATACGTTTGAAGCGATCATGATCTTTTTCGGCATGGATCGCAGAAAGTGAGGGCAAAATAACAGTCGCAATCGCAATACCAATCAAACCCAATGGCAATTCTGTCATCCGCTCTGCGGTATACAACCACGACACAGAGCCTTCTTTCATAAAGGACGCCAACACGGTGTCTAGCAACAAGTTGATCTGTACCACAGACACGCCAAAGAGTGCCGGAAGCATCAGCTTCAAAATCCGCACTACACCTTCGTGCTTAAAATCGACTTTTGGTGGAATCAGCAGTTTTTTCTTCCAGAGTTCCGGAATCTGGATTGCAAGCTGAATGAAACCCGCAGCCATTACGCCCCAGCCGAGCGCCATGACAGGTATACTCATTAGCGGCGCAAGCCACCACGCGGCGGCGATCATCGTCACATTCAATAAGACGGGTGCAAAAGAAGCCGTGGCAAAAGAGCCATAGCTATTCAAAACGCTACCCGCAAAAGCAGTCATTGAAATGAGTAACAAATACGGAAATGTCAGGCGCAGCAGCTCCACAGCCAACTGAAATTTGACTTCCTGACCATGAAAGCCCGGGGCAAAAATAAAAATCACTAAAGGGGACGCGACAACTGCAAAGGTGGTTAGCACACCTAAGATGAGCATGAGCGAACCCGATGCTCGACTGATCAGAATCTGGACTTCTTCATGTGTTCTGGTGGTTTTATATTCAGATAAAACAGGTACAAACGCTTGCGAAAACGCCCCTTCTGCAAAAAGTCTGCGCAGGAAATTGGGAATTTTGAATGCCACCAAAAAGGCATCCATCACACCGCCTGCACCAAAGACATTGAGCAAAACCATATCCCGCACTAAACCCAAGATACGCGACAGCATTGTCATTGCACTGACAATAAAGGTGGAACGCCACAACGATCGCGCCATGCTATGCCTCAACACTTCTAGCAAAAAAGAGCGCTATTGTAGAGGATTTAAACAAATGGATTGCACTAATCCACACAAAGATTTTATAAAAAATAGACTTTCGTGACATAACCGCAACGATTTAAAGCTATAGATCAGGCATTGATCGCTGTTGCATAGCTTTGCACCATTTAGCCCATTATGATGATGGTCTCCTTAGAGTCTCTCCAATCATGACCACGATAAAAATACATCCTCAGAAACCCAAAGCCCTCATGTGCTGGAGTGGCGGCAAAGATTCCGCCATGGCATTGCATCGCGCTAGTCAAGATTTTGAGGTCGTCACATTAATGACGACACTCAATGTTGAGTTTAAGCGCATCTCTATGCACGGTGTACGGGAGGAATTATTGGATGCTCAAGCGGATGCCATTGGTTTACCCTTGATTAAAGTCTGGGGCAGCACAGGCAGCAATCAAGAATACGAAAAGCAAATGACAAACGCATTGAATCAAGCCAAAGCGATCGGCGTGACTCATGTTATTTTTGGTGATATTTTTCTGCAAGATCTGCGTGAATATCGTGAGCGCCAACTCGCCAAAGTCGGCTTAATTGCTGAGTTTCCACTCTGGCAATCCAATACGACAAAGCTTATCCAAGAATTTGTGACTCAAGGCTTCCAGACCATCACCTGTTGTATCAATGATGGATATCTTGATGAGTCTTGGGCAGGACGTGAGATCGACACGCAATTTATTCAGGATTTACCTCCAATTGTCGATCCTTGCGGAGAGAATGGCGAATACCATACTTTCTGCTTTGCTGGGCCGATATTCCACCAGCCCATCAGGTTCACACGCGGTGAAGTGATCTATCGACCACTGCCAACGCCTATGCCGATCAGCACTCAAAATCACGATCGAGACGATTCAAGTTCTGATCAATACGAGTGCATATCCCTCGTAGAAACCAAAGGGTTTTGGTTTTGTGACTTAGAAACATTACCAACTTAAGCTATAATATAGCTGACTATTTGGTTTGATCATGCGCTATTCGCTTTAGATTTTTACCGTAGCCCTTTCCCTTTGAGCAGCTCCTGATGAATAAAACCTGCCAGCGATGCCAAGCCAGCTTTGGTTGTTCAGCACTGAATAATGAGCCGTGCTGGTGTATGGATTATCCTAAAATACTGCGCTATCCAGACCCAGAGACTGAAGTGAGCGACTGCCTGTGTCCGACTTGCCTCACGTCTATCATCAAAACGCGGATCGAACAGACCATTGATGATCGCAAGGTTCATCTATTTGCCCCTGCGGTGGCAATGGCTCTAAAAGATCAACCGTTGATCGAAGGTTTGGACTACACCATTGAAAATGGTAACTGGGTACTTTCACGCTGGTATCTGCTCAAGCGTGGAGATTGCTGTGGGAATGCTTGCCGTCATTGTCCATATGGGCATGCCAATGTCAAAGCCTCATAGAACGATACTTCGTCTTGGCCCCATTGTTTTTTTTAAGACAATATCGATTTAGACACTGCTTGTAGCACCTCTTCAGACAGGGTTTCGTCATCCACTGCGCGGGCGATTACCATCGCACCAACCAGACTGGCAACAATGGCCAGAGATCTTTCGCGTTTAACTGCTTCTGATTCATGGGTAACTAAGCCTGCGAAAAGATCAACCAGCGACCTGAACCCTTGCGTTAGTTTATGACGGATTGTCGTGCTTTGGCGCGAGGCGTCAATACCGAGTGTCGCCATGACACACCCCGCACCAGGCTCTGCACAGTGTTTTTTCGACAGATAAGCCTGCGTAATGACTTTTAGCGCACTACCCGCCTCCCGTTGCTCCGCAAACGCTGCAATCTTATGCCAGTTGCCAATCGTCTCTTGAAACGCGCGGTCACTGGCCTCGGCCATCAACTCTTCTTTGGAATCAAACTGACCATAGAACCCGCCATGGGTCAGACCTGCATTTTTCATCAGTTCGGCAACACCAATGCCGTCAAAACCACGCTCACGGAATAACTTTGCGGCAACATCCAGTACGCGCTCACGATTTTGTTCCGCCTGAACTTTACTGACTTTCATCCTGTTCACCATTATTTTTGAGTATGCTTGACATTATACATGACAAGCGTAATATATAAAAATAAATGATGACCATAATTTAAGAGTACAACTTAAAGCGACTTCATTTATACAATATCTATTCTGATCACAGGAGAAATCCATGAAAACCCTACAGCGCGTTGCAATTCTTGGTGGTTCCCGCATTCCTTTTGCTCGGCAAAATACCAACTATGTCACCACCAGCAATACAGAAATGCTGACCGCTGCACTCAAAGGTGTGGTCAATAAATTTAAGCTTGAAGGCGAACGCCTCGGTGAAGTTGCGGCTGGTGCCGTACTCAAGCACTCCCGCGATGCCAACATCAGCCGTGAAGCCGCATTGGATAGTGGCCTCTCCCCCAACACACCCGCTTATGATGTCCAACAGGCTTGTGCCACATCATTACAAACAACGATCAGCGTGGGTAATAAAATTGCGCTAGGACAAATTGAAGTCGGTATTGCGGGGGGTGTTGATTCATCCTCTGATGCACCTGTCGCATTGAATGAAAAATTGCGCCAGTTACTGCTGAAATTTAACCGCAGTAAGACCCGTTCAGAACGCTTTAGTGTGATAACCGAAATCCGTCCGGACATGTTTGTACCGTCTATTCCCAACATTAACGAACGCCGCACAGGGCTTTCAATGGGTGAGCACTGCGAACTGATGGTCAAACGCTGGAAGATCACGCGTGAGGCACAAGATGAGCTCGCACTGGCCAGCCATCTGAATGGCGCAAAAGCTTACCAAGAAGGCTTCTACGATGACTTGATCGTGCCGTTTCAAGGACTCAGTCGCGATAACAATCTCCGTGCAGATACCTCAGCCGAAAAACTGGCGAAACTGAAACCCGCTTTTGATAAGACCTCAGGTCAAGGTACATTAACGGCGGGCAACTCGACTCCCCTTACGGATGGTGCAGCAGCAGTATTGCTCTCCTCTGAAAGCTGGGCCAAAGCTCATGGCTTTGAACCCCAAGCTTGGTTGATCGATGCTGAAAGTGCTGCGGTAGACTTCTTTGGTCCCAATCCTGAAGGTCTGCTCATGGCGCCCGCACATGCAGTACCCCGTTTACTTGCGCGTAATGGTTTAACCTTACAGGATTTTGATTTTTATGAGATCCATGAGGCCTTCGCAGGCCAAGTCCTGTGTACTATAGCAGCGTGGGAGAGCAGTGAATACTGCAAAAATACACTGGGCTTAAAAGCCGCATTAGGTGCGATTGATCGAAACAAACTGAATGTAAAAGGTGGATCAGTTGGATTGGGGCATCCTTTTGCCGCAACAGGTGCGCGTATCCTTGCTACTGCTGCAAAGAATCTTGCTGAACACCGTGCCAAAACGGGTCAATCAGGACGGACATTGATCTCCATGTGTACCGCCGGCGGGCTTGGCGTCACCGCAATTATAGAAGGCTAGTTTGACTCTGACGTAACATCTGCTACATGACTCAAATGAAATAAGGGCTTGATACCAAGCCCTTATTTTTTTAATTAAACCACTCTGTACCATCAATAAGTGTATTTCAGCTCGCCAAAGAACGTGCGCTCAGTAAACGGATGGAATAAAAAGTAACGCTCATTATTCAGGTTGTCGACCCCAACAGCCGCACTCCAATGCTTGGCAAAGTTATAATTCACCCGCGCATCCATCACAAAGAAGCTCTGAAAACCTTGATAAGTTTCAGGATTAGTATCGGTATTATCCACCGTCGCATATTGCTTGCCGCTATAGCGCCCTGCCAAGGTAAACGCCCAGAGCGGATTAGGACGATACGTCGCGACCAACGTTGCCCGCCAGTCAGGCACATAAGGCGTATGCTTGCCCACTGACGTTGCGCCAGCAATCGTCGGTACGTAGCTATCATTAGCCAGTATCTTGGCATTGACATAGGTCACGTTACCAGACAACTCCAATCCTTGAACCAAAACATTGTCATGCTGCGCAAATAACTCAATACCACGCTGACGGGTTTTATCAACATTCTGAGTAAAGGACACGGGGTTTGTCACACCCGCAATCATTGATGTTTGAGAAATCAGCGCATCGGATACGCGCTCTTCAAACAAAGAGATACGCAGCTTGCTCTCTGCCGTTTTACGCTCAAAAGCCAGCTCATCCGATAGTACGCTCTCAGGCTTTAGATAAGGGTTTGGTTGTGAGAACGTCGCTCCCGTCTGTACGCTCTGATAAAGCTCGCCAACCGTTGGGAAACGAAGAGCCTTGCCGATCGAGCCCGTTACCGTCCATAAATCATTCGCTGTCCATGCGAGTGAGGCTTTGGGCGAGAATCCTGATTTATCGACATTAGGCTGATTGATCGGAAAACCTTTACCATTACTGGTGACCGCATAGTTAAAGCCATCATTCGCCTGCCATTGCTCATAGCGCCCTCCCAGTGTTGCCTTCAGGACTGGCGTCAACTGCCAGACATCCTGCAACCACAGCGCACGAGTTTGTGTTTTACCGCGTGCATCGGTATAGAGACTGGTTGGGTTACCCGCTGACCAATTGTTGGTATTAAACGTTGGGCTGGATAATTGATACCAATCCCCATGCACCCCAAAACTAAAATCATGGGCAACCAATGCCTCAGTGGGCGCTTGCAAGCGTCCCTTCAAATCCAAGGTCGTCCAGCCTGTGCCTTTGGCATCTGCAATACGCCCTGCGCCGCCATACTGTGCCGCAGGATAAATCCCCGTTGAGGTGCGCGTGAGGTCTTCAAGATATCTAAAATTACTGGCCACCAGTTCCCAGTTGAAAGGTCCAGCATTATGGCTCTTCACATTTAAGCTCTGCATCAAACGCTGCTGTTCCACTGAATTACTGGCAAATTGGCCTGCAATGCCGCTGGCACTGTAGGCATATCCACCAATATTAACTTGCCCAGTAGATGCACCGTAATAAGAATTTCCGGCACTGTCAGCCAGATATGAACGCGCTGTTGCATTGGCATCATTTTGCCAATAGCCAATCATATAGTTCGCGCTCAATGTCGGACTAAAATCATAGCCAAGCTTGAGCTTGAAGTTATCCTGCACGGTATGATTGATATTGCCTGCACCCAGATACTGAATTGCACCGCCCGTACGGTTCTGATCCGCGATCGCACCGCTAATCACAGGAAGGTTACCTCCTGCCTTGGTCGTTGACTGAGCAATGCTGCCGAAGGTGATTGGCTGACTATCACTTTCTAGATGATTGGCGCTAAATACCCAAGAAAAATCTCCAACGCGGTCGCCTAAGAAGACACTGTACTGCTGCGCTGGATATTCATCTTTGGTTCCATACTGGGCGTAACGCTGTGAAGTGCCACGAATCGTTGCACTGGCTTCGAAGTGATCAGGCATGCGCGTGGTGATTTCAGCGACCGCGCCATAAGAGTTACCTGCGTAGGCGGCAGAATATGGACCATACATCAGGTCAATCCGACTAATCTCTTCAGGCGCAACCATAAACCACTGCGGTGAGCCGTTGCCGTTATTGTTATTCACCAATGTAGACAGCAACACGCCATCGGCAAAAATCAAACTGCGGGCACTGCCATTCACACCGGTTGTACGCGTTGCGAGCGGTGCATTGGTGTCGCCGATATAGCGTTTACGCACCAAGACATCAGGCAAATATTTCAGCGCATCTTCGGTATTGACCACGTTGATCGTTGCGGCGGCTTGTTTAGCCGTGATACTGGCAGTCGTGGCTGGAAATTGATTGTTTTTTTCAGCCATAGGGGACTTACCCTTAACGACGATAGTGGCCATTTCAGCTTCTGGCGTTACTTCGGCATGCACAGTCAATGATGTTGCAGCACAAGCAAAGGCCAAAGCGGTTCGTTTAAAACGGACCTGTTGAGTCACATGACGCATAGATTCTATTCCTGATAAAACTGGATGAATAAAAAGCTGAATGCGTAGAACACTTGCACTGACAATCATCAATGCAAAGCGTGACGCGGCACATTCAAGCTTTTTGGGATCGTTTTGATAGATCAGGAATAAACAGGTGGTGCGTGAGGTTGAGGTCTAAAGAAGACAACAGATTTTGAATGAAAAGTACGATAAACACTTCGAACAATCGACTTCGATGAAGTCAATAACAGCATGAGCAACACCAGCACAATCGCCAGTGTTGGTAATAATCCGCCATCCAGTCCATGCGAACACAATGGACAGCTTTTCATAATTTTTGCCGCAAGCTCCATAACTTCATGTACGCGTGCATCATGATGATGCAGCATGCTGCTATCCATCATCGGCGCAGGCTTAACAATCGACTCAGGTAGAGCTGGCATCGACATCCCAGACATATCCATTCCGGACATGTCGTGCATGTCGTGCATGTCGTGCATGTCGTGCATGTCGTGCATGTCGTGCATGTCGTGCATGTCGTGCATGTCGTGCATGTCGTGCATGTCGTGCATCATTGCGGAAGGCGTAGCGGGTGTCGAGGAGATTTGGATAGACAGTGGTCGGCAATGCTCAGAGAGCCCGTAGATGGCTGGCATCAGACCAAAGTTGATAAAGGTTGGCAACATTAAATGCCACAGCAAACAAAGCAGCGCCACTGAACCAATGCTGGTTCGCGTCGCTTTAGATCGCATGTGTTGAATGATCAAATGTTTGCCAAATCGCCTATTTATCGCGGTGGATTGTAGCAAGATGTAACTCAAAAGTGGAGAAATCAGGGGGAAATAATGATTCTGTCCTCATTGCATGGACATCTTATACGCTATAGCTCATCCCAAGTCGGCTGTTGTGCAAACCACCCCACCAGAAAATCTAGCATGGTTCGAAGCGTTGCGGGCATGTGCTTACGCGAGGTGTAAACACCATAGATACCTAGCTCAAGCGCATGATAATCAGGCAAAATCACCGTAAGCTCACCGGTCCGAACCAAAGGCGCCACTAAAGATGTGGGGAGTAGCGCAACACCCGCCCCTGCAATAGCGGCTTGCATCAAAATCGATGCTTCATTCGCGCATATTCTGCTATGGATGGAAAAATGCTTAAGTTTGCCCTCATGCTCGAATTGCCATTCATTTTTGCCATGATAGGCATGCGTTAAACAATGATGACCTGCCAAATCTTCCCCACATAAAGGCGTGCCGTATTCACTGAGATACGCTGGAGAGGCGCAGACCACTGAACGGCAAACGGATAATTGACGGGCAATGAGATTCGGCTCGAGATGGTTCGTAATTCGGATCGCTAAATCAATGCGCTCATCCACCAAATCAACCGTATGGTCAAATAACAATAACTCAACACTCACCTCTGGATATTGCTTCACATAATCCGTGATCGCTTGCATGATCTGAACCTGAGCAAAAGATGAACTGGTCGTAATTCGTAGTAAACCATGGGGCTGACTTTCTGTTGGGGATAGCACTGCCTGCATATCATTGGTCATCTCCAATATCTGACGGCAGCGTGTCAACATTTCGCTCCCTGCCGCAGTGAGACTGAGTTTGCGCGTGGTGCGATGCAGTAAACGACTGCCAGACCACTGCTCAAGTTCCGCCAAATAACGCGAAACAACGGGGCGAGACAAATTCAGTTTTTCAGCGGCCGCCGACTGACTACCCGACTCGACGACAGTCACAAAGACCTCCATCGCTGACAACTTATCCATCGTTTCCCCTCATGATTTGACCGATTTACGCAACAAACTATATCGAATAGTACGCTTTTTCACAGGAATAAAAACGCCTATCGTACAGATACAGCAACAATGACATTAACAGCGCACCTTATAAATCATTTGGAGTAAATCATGTCTCAGTTACGTTCAATCGCAATCCTCTCAAGCACGCTACTCACCATCGCGGCAACCTCATATGCGATGGCCGCACCACTCAAACTAGATATCTATAATCCGGGTAAAGACTCGATTTTCCCTGTCTCATCGGTGCTGGTCACCGGTAAAACCGATGCGATTCTAGTGGATGCGCAGTTTGGCAAATCACAAGCTGAAAAAGTGATTGAAAAGATCAAAGCCAGTGGCAAAAAACTCACCACCATCTATATCAGTCATGGTGATCCTGACTATTATTTTGGTCTAGATACCATCAAAGCGGCTTACCCAGATGCCAAAGTCTTCGCGACCCCACAAACCGTGGCCCACATCAAAGAAACGGTTGCAGGTAAACTGGCGTTCTGGGGACCTAAACTGGGTGCAGATGCGCCGAAACAAACCATTATTCCAGATGTGCTCCAAGGCGACAGCCTGACCCTTGATGGCAAGAAACTCAACATCATTGATCTTAAAGGCAATCAACCTGAGCGCAGTGTGGTCTGGATCCCTTCGCTTAAAGCAATTGTGGGTGGCGTAGTAGTCGACGGACCAAACATTCATGTCTGGATGGCCGACACTCAAACCCCAAAATCACATACAGACTGGCTGGCGACCTTACAAACGATCAAAAATCTGAAGCCTAAAACAGTCGTCCCTGGACATTACTTACCGGGTGCTCCCCTAACCCTTCAATCCGTAGATTACACCGCAAGCTACATCAAAACATTTGATGAAGAAACCGCTAAAGCAAAAGACTCTGCCGCACTGATCAATGCGATGAAGAAACGCTATCCTCAAGTAGACGACGTGTCATCACTTGAACTCAGCGCGAAAGTGGCCAAAGGTGAAATGAAGTGGTGATTGATATCATTTTCTTTTTCCCATTTATCTGATTATTCAATATTAAATTTATTTTAGGAGTTATCTCATGAGTCATATTGCCATCATCGGCGCTACAGGTCGCGCTGGAAGCCAACTGTTTGAGGAAGCACTGCGTCGTGGTCATACCGTCACTGCAATTGCACGCAAAGCATCAAGCTTAGCAGGGCGCGATGGCGTCACCACCAAAGATGTGGATATCCTGAATGCTGCTGCACTTGCAGATGCTGTAAAAGGCACTGATGCCGTATTTAGTGCAGCGCATTTCTCCTCAATTCCTGCGCATGCCATCATTGATCCGGTCAAAAAAGCAGGCGTACCTCGTCTACTGGTTGTCGGTGGAGCAGGTAGTTTGTTTGTCGCACCGAATGTCAGAGTCATTGATACCCCGAACTTCCCTGAAGAATATAAAGCGGAAGCCACTGCAGGTGGTGTCTACCTCGATACCCTGCGCTCAGAAAGCGAACTCGACTGGACGTTCCTCTCCCCTTCAGCGTTGTTCATCGAAGGTGAGCGCACAGGTAAATTCCGCATTGGACAAGATGACTTGCTGGTGGATGCCACAGGCAAAAGCTGGATCACCTTTGCAGACTACGCGATTGCTTATATTGATGAGTTAGAAAAACCTGCTCACTCACGTCAGCGTTTTACTGTGGGTTATTAATCCTATCGTTTACAGATAAAAAAATCCGCGTATCTACGCGGATTTTTTTATGAATGACCTTCAAAACGCGCGATGCGCTCCGATGTCGGGGGATGTGTTGAGATATAATTTTTAAGACCATTTTTCAACGAATCATTGCCATCATTTTCACCACCGCCCACTGTCTCCAAACGTAGCAAGATATCGGAGAAATAATGCAGCGGAAGTTCCTTTTTCACCATTAACTCATAGGCATAATCATCCGCTTCGCGCTCGAATTCACGAGAATAGGTCAGCCCAACCAACTGTGCGGGCGTTTCATTCAGCAAGCTCGTGGTATTTCCAGTCACTGCGATGATCAGCGCTTTTAAAGAATCATTAGTAATGGATTGCCGCAGTGCATGGCGGCGTTCGATATGTCCCGTCTCATGGGCAAGTACCGCCAGCAACTCATAATCATTAGCCACCAGATTGACCAGTTCATCCGTTACCACAATTCGACCATCAGGCAGTGCAAACGCGTTGGGACCCAACTTCCCCCCTTGACGAAAGATAATTTCCCGCTCCGGATTTGCAGAAATCCAATGCTTATATTCCTCACGAATCTCGATCCGCCGAGAGATTGGCAATTCACTGTGCTTAAGCGTGTCATGATCAAGTGTTGCCAATGTACTGACACCAAGATCGTCTAAGGTATGCTCAGGCAGTGCATAAGCCGTCTGCTTAGCAATCAACGGTATCCCATACTGTAAGACTAAAACTGCAAAAATAATGGTGACCACAACACTGACCAATATCCAGCGCGGACTACTCTCCCAGCGCCAAATCCGGCTCAACCACATCCGCTTTAACCATGCGAGGCGTGACTCCGTCCAGTCCGTTGGCGTCAACCAATCGGGTAAATCCATTTGCAGTAGCTCTATACACACATCATGCGCGAACTCAATCATTGGCGGAGTCTGACCAATGGCAGCGCGAATCAAACCATCTTTTAATCGAAACGACTGCGCGTCACTATCTCCTTCTAAATCGACCCAAATCACCCCGCTATCATCGCTGGGATACATACGCCCCTGACGCTCACGCGAACTCTGCCCATCAAAGAATCGGATCGCGATGGCTTGCTTCAGATGACGATGTTGCTTTGAATCCATAGATGGGAATACCTTGAGATTGATAAAAGTCTGACTTCAGGCTTACAAGGAGAGATCGATTCCGATCAGATCATTAAGCTCCTCGCCAAATGCTTTTAGGTCGGCTTGCATCACTGCAAGAATCTCTTGTGGATTGTCCTGCCACTCGATACTGACCGAATTAATCCGATAGCGCTGGACACGAATAATGGCCCAAGGGATCATCATGCCGAGCGTCATGACACAGATCCAAAAATTACTATAGGCGATCCATAAATACTTAAAGACGCTAAGATCACTGGTAAAAGCACTCCGCCCCAGTGACACCCGTGACCAGCACAACCGAAAGACCAGCGCAGAGGTAATCCAATACATCGATGCGAGCACCATCAAAAATACAAAAATCAGCGGACTTAAGCGCCATAGAATATTCTTGGCATCCTTCCAATCTTCGATATGGATATCCATGTTGGATAGATAGATCGCCAGCGCAGTCAACCCAGCATACAAACCGACCAATAACAGCATCGGAAACCACATGGCGACATAAAAGTGTCGCACCTTCGCGTGAAATTGAAACTTTAACCGCCCAAGCTGTAAGTTACTGAACTGATATCGCTTGTGCCGATAAATATAATAGGGCAACAGCAAACCTAGACTGATGATTACCAGCAGACCAAAGCCCCAATAGGTCATAAACGCCTGTCGCCATGTTCCGGTGAACTTAAATCGCACATGACGATAGACCGTATTTCTGGCTTTAAAGCGGTAGGTTGCCCGAAACAGATAAGGAATGATGGCATAAATAGCAAAGAGCAGCACACCGGCAACCCACTGTAACCAAGAGCCCTTTAAGGCGCCTTCAGAATGCGCCCCGAAATACACGGCTAAAGCCGCAATCCGCCCAATAAAGATGGCACGCGCTTGACCCGTGAAGTCAAAACGAGCCCCTTCAAGTGCGGTATGCGTATAGAAATAACGTAGGCGTCTCACCTTAGCCCAAGGGGAATACAAGCTTAAGGTCATAATTGTCAACAGCCAATTGACCAACCAAATGCCGAAATATTCACTCGCTTTGCCATAAAAACGAAAACGGCTCTTTTGCCCAAACAATTCCGGCAGTGCACTTTCAGATTGAGGCTCGCTTGAAACCGTAGGCAGAGTAGGGACATTCGACTGAAATGGCAAAGTCGTCATGGCTGCATCATCGATAAATCATGAGAAAGGAGAGTTTCCATTTTTGTCCTTCTTGCTATCCTATTTTTAAAATCCTATTTTTTAAAACGCAAAATTCGTTCCATAGTGAACAGACGAGCAAATCAATGATGTTTAATCTGCTGTAACAGTACTGCCTATTTATATTTCTTTATTCCCTTGGAACTCAGATATTCGGAAAAAGTTATGGACAGTAATACCCCATTGAAACCTCATGGAGGGCATCCACTTTTGTGATAATACCCTAATCCAATCAACACTTAGAATAATCTAAGTGGTCGTAAAAATATATAAATAGAAATGAAATTGGACCAATTAGACAAAGGCTTCAACATGAAAAACAACATGATCAGTCATCACACTTTGAATAAAATAATAACCATGATCATAGTGCGCATGACGGCGTAGTTGCAGCGGCTGCCCAACATGAGCACAGGCTGCCTCAAAGAGATCAGGATTAAGTTGATTTAGGAATTTATCCTCCAAGCCTTGATCAATCAGGATGTTGTTAAACAGCTTGCCTTTAGCCCGCACCAAACGCGTCGCATCGTGTTCAATCCATGTCGATTGATCCGTGCCCAAATACGTTGAAAAAGCCTTAATCCCCCATGGACAATCAATCGGTGCGGCTATCGGCGCAATGGCGGAGACCGAGCGGAATAAGTCTGGATGGCGGAGTGCCAGTGTCAACGCGCCATGGCCCCCCATAGAATGCCCCATCAGCCCAAGGCGTTGTACGGGGAAACTGTCCTGAATCAGCGTATACAGCTCACGGGTGATGTAGGACTCCATCCGATAATGCTTAGCCCAAGGCTGCTCAATTGCGTCTAAGTAAAAGCCAGCCCCTTGACCGATATCCCAATAGTCTCCAGTTGCAACACTCTCTCCGCGAGGACTGGTATCAGGAGAAATCAAAATCACTCCCAAATCAGAGGCAATTTGCTGCGCATGGGCCTTAATTGGGAAAGTTTCTTCATTACAGGTCAGTCCTGCAAGATAGATCAATGCGAGGCAACGTTCACCGACCAAAGCCTTTGGCGGTAAATAGATGCCAAATTTCATTGGTAAGCCGATCTCTTTTGAATCATGCTGATAGAAGCGTTGTTCACCGTTGAAGCAGTGGGTGGTACTTAATAATTGCATGAATTTTCTCATAAAGAATTTAGTGGGTTTGGGATAATTTTTAGCATTACTTATTTATGCAAAGACCGCTTCAGCTAAAACAAAATTCATTTTATTCTACTATTTTGAGTTATATTTTTTGAAAATGAAATGAAGTTTATAGTTAACTTGCTAGAACAAAAAAAAATTTTAAGTTAGGCAGAATCTTATGTCCTCAGACTCAAAACAAACAAATAAGCCGCTGACCAAAGAACAGTATTATTTCAAAAATGACAAGGAATGGCGTAACTGGTTGCATGAAAATCATCACTCATCCAAAGGGATTCATTTGATCTTTTATCGTGTCGATAGCGAAACTGAAAGCATGCGTTGGGAAGAAGCGGTACAAGTTGCTATTTGCTATGGGTGGATTGATTCTACGGTCAAAAAATTAGACGATGAACGACGCATTCAATTATTTGCACCCAGAAAAGACAAAAGCGTCTGGAGTAAACTCAATAAAACTTATATCGAAAAGCTCATTAAACAGAACTTGATGCACGAAAGCGGCTTGCGGAAAATTGAACTTGCAAAGCAAAATGGCTCTTGGGAATCACTCGACGATGTTGAGAATCTAGTCATCCCTAAAGATTTGGAGTTAGCTTTCGCAGCTCATCCAATGGCGCTTGAGAATTATCAGCGTTTCAGCCCGTCCTATCGAAAAAACTATCTGTATTGGCTAAATCAAGCCAAACGAGTAGAAACACGTGACATACGAATTGCTGAAATTGTGCGGCTTTGCGAGGAAAATATAAAATCGAGGCAATAACATCAATGTAAAATGTGGCCAGCCGAAGGACATTGCATTCATTTCAAAATAGATTACCCTCAGTCAATGACTCATTCATTTATTGGTCGAATAATATGTCTGAAGAATCACCCTCATGCCCAATGGCATACACTTTGCGATTACCCTCCTTGGAGGAACTTTTGTTTTTTTAAGTGCTGTGCTTATTTACCAGCTATTAACCAATCCATTCGAATGGAAGTTTTTTACTTTGACCGCGGGGATCTTTTGTATCACGATAGATTTTCTGAGCGGGGGCATTTACGCAGCGTTATCCTTTTTTAGTGCTGATCTGGTTGGTTCCCGAACAGTATGACTGACTCATCTGCATTGACTCTCTAGATCCATGCTGATAGCTTCGAGATACTTAAAGACTTCTTCTAGATGAGTTCGATAGAGCTTCATGATTTCAACCCAGTTCATCAGCCGAATCACACTAAAGCGAGAAAAAGTCGAGTCATTTGATCGCTATCCCTTTTCGCTCCCTGCGGTCCGTTCCTTTGAGCACCTAAACATCCATCCCAAGGTGACCTATTTCATCGGTGAGAATGGTTCTGGAAAATCGACGCTGCTGGAAGCAATCGCAGTCTCTCTAGGGTTCAATCCCGAAGGCGGTACTAAGAATTTTAGCTTTGGCACTCGACGTTCGCATTCTGAGCTCCATGAATATCTTCGGATTGCCAAGGGCGTTCTTCGTCCACGCAATGGATTTTTTCTAAGGGCAGAAAGTTTCTTCAACGTCGCGACAGAAATCGAAAGACTGGATGATGGACCTGGTGGCCCACCTATTATTAACTCTTATGGCGGGCGCTCTTTACACGAGCAATCTCACGGTGAGTCTTTCCTCGCGCTCATGACTAACAGATTTAGTGGGCAGGGTTTATACATCCTTGATGAACCCGAAGCAGCGCTGTCGCCGCAAAGACAGTTGGCTGTTTTATCACGCATGCACGACCTGATTTTGGATAACGCTCAGTTCATCATTGCCACACACTCCCCCATCCTCATGGCCTATCCAGACGCATGTATCTACCAATGCAGCAAAGAAGGTATCTCACAGATTGCATATGAAGACACTGAACATGTGCAAGTCACCCGAGATTTCCTATCCAATCCACAGCGAATGCTAAAAATTCTGATGGAACGGTAAAGCAAAACATGATTCAAACTCAAAGACTCATCATTCGTCCATTTCAGAAAGCAGATAGAAATGCTCTAGTCAAATTGCTCATGGATGAAGAGTTTATGGCATTTTCAAACTCAGGGGCATTCGGCAGCGAAGGTGCTCATCAACGATTTAATCAAATCATATCGTTCACGTCAAAAGGCTTTGGAAAACAAGCCATTATTTTGGCGGAATCGAGTGAGCTCGTGGGATATTGTGGAATCGAGCCATTTGAATTAAATGGTTCCCAAGAAATGGAGCTGGGTTATAGAATAGTTTCACACCAAAGAGGTCAGGGAATCGCCACTGAAGCGGCCCTTGCAGTTTTAGCTCACTCATCTATGCATCAATTATTTGCTTATGTTGAAGAATTGAATCGCAAGTCGATTAGAGTTTTGGTTCGCCTTGGCTTTAAAAACCAAGGCGAATACATAGTCAATGGAAAACCCTATCAATTATTCGAATATGACCGTGACTCGATCAATACACAATCACCGACCGAATTGACTCCCCTCGCTTCATCAAATCAAAACCTTCATTGATCTGATCTAGACGCAGATGATGGGTGATCAAGTCATCGATATTCAGCTTACCATCCATATACCAGTCAACAATCTTCGGTACATCGGTACGGCCACGTGCACCGCCAAATGCCGATCCTTCCCACTTACGACCCGTCACCAGTTGGAATGGACGAGTGCTGATCTCTGCACCCGCTTCAGCCACCCCAATGATGATACTACGTCCCCAACCTTTGTGCGAAGACTCGAGAGACTGGCGCATGGTGGTGGTATTACCAATACATTCAAACGAATAGTCTGAGCCACCATCAGTCAATTGAATGATGGCATCGACAACGTTTTCGACATTTTTGGGATTGATGAAGTGCGTCATGCCAAACTTACGCGCCATTGCTTCACGCGCAGGATTGGTATCGATACCGATAATCTTGCCAGCACCCACCATCTTGGCACCCTGAATGACATTCAAACCGATGCCACCCAATCCAAATACCACAACGTTAGCACCCGCTTCCACTTTGGCCGTAAACAAGACTGCGCCTACCCCTGTAGTAACGCCACAACCTATATAGCAAACTTTATCAAATGGCGCATCTTCACGGATCTTGGCCAAAGCGATCTCAGGCACGACAATATGATTAGCAAAGGTCGATGTGCCCATGTAATGCAGAATCGGTTGACCATCCAGCGAGAAACGCGAAGTGCCATCGGGCATCAGCCCTTGACCTTGGGTCGAGCGAATGGCTTGGCAGAGATTGGTTTTTTGCGATAGGCAGAATTTGCATTGACGACATTCTGGGGTGTAAAGCGGAATCACGTGATCACCGGGTTTGAGTGAAGTCACTCCAGCACCCACTTCAAGAACAACCCCCGCCCCCTCGTGACCAAGGATCGCCGGGAAGCGCCCTTCAGGATCTGCGCCGGATAGGGTGTAATAATCGGTATGACAAATCCCTGTCGCTTTGATTTCAACCAAGACTTCACCCGCACGCGGCGGTGCGAGATCAACTTCGTGAATGGTGAGTGGCTGACCTGCTGACCATGCAATCGCGGCACGTGTTTTCATCATAAGACTCCGCTAGATGAATTTGAAAATGAACTAATGTTTCGGGAAAGGCGATACTACATGTTTATCAGAAATGACCTTGTTCCGATGCGGTGTTTGAATCGGAACGCCGCTGATCGAAGAATCAATCGCAGGGGCAATCGACAATGTAGAAGGCAAGTTCACCGCAGAATCACTCGGAAATAAGCGGCTCTCTAATTGCGGTAAAACAGCCGCGATATTACTACCTATCCGCATTTGTGGGTTAGACGCGGGAAAGTCATCCTGCTTTTCACGTGCGCGGATACTGGTTTGAGCAACTTTAAAAGCATCCGTCAAAGAATTCTGCGTACGCATCGCTTCTGCAAAGAAGGCACGCCCAAAGTAGGTGTAGTCCGCTTCAGCCTGACAACCAAACGACGCGCGATCAGCCGCAGATGCAGTAATAACGATCGTATCTGGCGATTCTAAAGCGGGAATAAAGCTTCCTGAATAACACGCAGAAATGACCAATACACGCCAACGAATTTTGGCATGATCCAGCGCACCGCGCAGCCACTGCGGATCAATTGAATTCATCCCTATAGGATCATTGGCCAATTCAAAAATATTTTGATTACCATGTGAGGTCATAAATAAAAACAGCACATCGCTGTCTGGATTCATATCCTGACCAATACGATCAAGCGTTTGCGCAATGCTGGTCCGGCTGGCGATGGGCAATGTGCCTTGCGTATTCGCATTGTTGATCAAGCCTACCGAGCGTCCAAGCGTCCCAAAACGGGTATCGAACTGACGCTGTGTCGTCTCCACTTCTGTCTTAAACACGTCCTGATAACCCGCACCTGCCACACCAACAAAATACCAGTGCGTTTCCCCAAAGATGCCTTTTTGCAGTTGATTGAGGACATTATCCAATAAGCGCGGCTGAGCATAGAGCGCATCTTCGGACAGCATGACGGGTTGAATCTGCTCTTCAACTTTCCAGATTGGCTGACTGCTGACGGTTTGCTGCCAGATGGCCAAGGTCACAATCGTTCCAGCGAGGATCAGGATTTGTTCCCACCACGGCCATTTTTGTTGTCTTGCGAAAATCCAGAGGAGTGAGACGGTCTGCCAAATAAACAGCACCAAGAATAAGGAGTTCATCCACGGTAAGATGAAATCAGGGAGGCGATCAATCAACCCTAAATATTGTAATAAGCTCTGGATAAGCGCGATATAGATATCCGCGGCCAACCATAAGATGACAGGGACCAACATCAAACGCCCAAGCCCGCTGCGTTGGGCTAAAAAAATCCCTGCAATCAGTGCAATAAATGGCCAGAGCAAATAACTGACTAGTCCTTGACCATTAAAATGACCCGCACCATTTGCGGTAAGCCAGCTAAACAGGGTATTGGCAAGGATCGCCAACACCCCCAAAAACACCAGTTGCACTGCGCTCGGAGTGACATAACGGAATGCACGACGCGAACCCAGCAACATCCATAATGCAGCTTTCTGATTTGCAAACAAATCCGCAAAAAAACTTCGAGAAGGTGGCAATTCAATCATGGGATTTTCAGCTGGATACTCTCAAAACGCTTTACGTTATACATGAATAACATCACAAAACTGGATGATATCAGCTCAACAACAAAAATGTTAACTAGTTCTCTTTTTTTGAATATTTTCCCAAAAACATTGCAAAAGCTAGAGTGACAAATTAAGACCGAAAATGACATAAATTGATACAAAATATTTGTAAATCTGCCCATTTTCTGCACAATCAATTTGACCAATTAATCCAACTTTAGCCCACCACAATTTCCTCGCCCGGCAGACGAATCAAATCCACCAGCGCATCAATATCCAACGTCTCCTGGAAAGGTAAAATACCTAAACAAGGGGCACGCAATCGCTCTCTTAAGGACTGGATCTGTGCGGTCACATAATCGGCATCTTGATCGGTGTCTAAAATGGTCACCACCCAGCCCGCCAAGGGCAAACCATCACGCTGGATCGCCTCCGCAGTCAATAATGCATGATTCAGACAGCCTAAGCGAACACGAATCACCAAAATGACTGGCTTTTGCAATTGTTTGGCAATGTCAGCCAAAGTCTCTCTCGCATTGATCGGTACACGCCAGCCCCCAGCCCCTTCCACGATCACCAGATCAGCTCGTGTCGATAGCGCAGCACGAATCTGTCCAACAACGCGATCTGCACGTAATGCTTGGCCTGCGGCTGCCGCAGCCAGATGAGGTGAAATGGGATCAGGTAAACGGATGGGTGCACGGAGCATTGGATCAATGTCTATGCTGGAATAGCAATGCATGTTTTCCGCATCTTCGCTTATGAGCTTACCCATGCTATCCATTGCACAGCCCGCTGTAATCGGCTTAACCCCAAAGGCACTCCACCCTAATCGCTTTGCTCGCGCCAAAAGCACACAGGAAACCACCGTCTTGCCGACTTCGGTATCCGTTCCCGTGATAAAGAAAACCTGCCTGAGTTTCAGAGGCGCAGGATGATTGGATGAAGAGTTGGATGAAGGGCTGGGCACTACGGAATCAGTCACACATATTCTCGCTTTATCACACGGTGAACAAAAAACAGATTTTTTTACTGATGCAATTGAAGCAGATCTATCGTTTTCTAAGCTGCATATAGAGTACTTGATATTCCAATGTGATGGGTTTGTGATCTCGTAACCATGCCCGAAACTGCGCTGGAGGTACAGGTTCTTGCACCCGACCCAAGCGATGCCCCCCCATCAGTTTGAGCGTATGAAGCAGCTCTTGCAAATTGGCAAACGGTTGCGACCACACTTCCTGAGTCATTGAAACCAACTCGACATCCAGAGACTGCACTTGTTGCAGCCACGCTTCCACCGCTAAAAAGTCAAAAATCGGCAATTGTGGATAGCGCGCGCTTACGGTTGCAAAAGACCCCAAAACAGGTAGGGCCAGCCATAACATGCCATTACTTTTCACGATCCGACTCAACTCAAGCAATACACTGGGTTCAAGCCAGTGCAAGGCGAAATGACTCACGACATGATCCACGCTACGGTCAAGAAGCGGCAAATCACGCATATCGGCCTGTATCGTTTGAATCCCCGCAAGAGATTGCAACTGGGCCAACATGGCTGGGGATTGATCAATGGCAAAAACCTGATGTTGTTGCTCGACCAGTCGCTTCGCCAATGCGCCCGTACCAGTACCTACATCAGCCCACTGAGATACAGATTCGGACTTAAACGCATCGCCAGTGATCATTAGCTGAAATAAAAACTCCGCGGATTGACGTTGCAAAATGCTCACACGATCATAACTTGGTGCGGCAAGGTCAAAGGCCTGCCAGATCGCATCATCTACTGTAGATTTAATGACGGTCATGACTGAGCGTCGTCCTGATCCGTCAAGGCGGACTCGATATTTATGGCGTGCGGCTGAAAATAACCATCGAATCGACAAGCATCCCCCACCCAGCGATGGTCTGGCTCAATACCTGACAATGGCTCGGCCAATTTAGGTCGCTTTACAATCACCCGTTTTGCCACTTTCTGGGCTAGGGGTAACAGAGCATCCCCCCAATCCACGACCACACTGTCATCAGATGAATGCAATAGATACTGCAGTATCTGCATTTCTTTTTTAACAAGAGGTTGTTTTTTCTCCGTTGCACTTTTGGGAAACATTGGATCGAGATAAATCACATCAAACTGAGTATCTTCTTTTGAAAGCTGGATAGATTCAGTCAATAACTCTTCAGACTTGGCATGAACAAGCGTTATGCGTGACAAAGCTTGCTGCAATCGTTTATCCGCATGTGTCATCGCCTGCTCTTTCGCCGAGATGAGTAATAACGCAAGAATGGGGTGGCGCTCGACCAGCGTCACAGTCGCTCCGCACCATGCGAGGAGTAAGCCATCATGTCCAAGCCCCGCAGTGGCATCCATGATTTTTGGCGACTCTGTAGCTAGACATGCGCGCGCCAACACTTCACTCCGCACACCAGCACGTTGTAAACGCGGTAACTCCCCCACCCAATCCGGCTGCATTTTCATGCCATTGACCGCCAGCCATAATCCGGCATGATCGCAGATCAATGCCAGTTCTGGGTGCAAACGCAATTCACGCGCAGTCGGCGTGACCTCTTGTTCATGCAACGTCAACGTGAAATGATAATCACGCGGATGAGTCGCAGTATGATTAGCTGCGTGATTAACGATATAGTCATCAAGCCACTGCTTTGCTGCAGAAGCCTGCCTTGCGGTATCAGGCAAATGGATCAGACGTAAGTTCATCAAATGATGATGAACCGATGTGCATGAGCATGCAAGTTACGCATTCCAGTTGACCCAACCGAACCAAGAGGTAAGTAGGATCAATATCCCAAAACCAATGCGATACCAAGCAAAGATTGTAAAATCATGCTTTGACACATAACGCACCAGTGCCTTAACTACCAATAACGCCACGATAAAAGCCATGACAAACCCAACAGCGATCACGGGAAAGTCGGTCAACAAAAACTCATGGCGATGCTTGGCAACGGATAATACCGTAGCGCCCAGCATGGTCGGAATCGCTAAGAAGAATGAAAACTCCGCCGCAGTCTTCCGCGACAAACCAAAAAACAAACCACCGATAATCGTCGCCCCTGAACGGGAGGTGCCGGGAATCATAGCAAAGCACTGGGCAAAGCCGACTTTCAGTGCTTGCTGCCAGCTCATGTCATCAACTTCTTCAGCAGATACTTGGTGTGTTCTACGCTCAGCCCACAAGATCACAAAGCCGCCGAAAATCAACATAAATGCGACGACAAGTGGATTAAACAAATAGTTCTGGATCGTGTCGTGCGCAATAAAACCAATAATTGCGGCGGGCAAAAACGCCACTAACACATTGCGCGTAAAACGAATGGAGCTGGCATCGCGGCTGATCAATCCGGCGGTGACATGAATCAATTTTGCACGATATTCAAAGCAGATGGCCAGAATCGCACCCAACTGAATCGCAATTTCAAACACCACGCGTTTTTCAGCAGTCCAAAAGTTCAGTAGCTCACCGACTACGATCAGATGCCCCGTACTGGATACAGGCAAAAACTCGGTCAAACCTTCAACGATTCCCATGATGAAAGCTTGAAACAACAATAATAAATCCATGCGATTAACTCTAAAAACTGATGAATAAGCCTCTGAACATCCAGAGGCTCCGCCTAAGTTCAATACTACATCTTGCGTTGCTGATCTAATTTTTTCCACGCATCGTCGCGTAGATAGACAGGGAGAGCCTGTTCTGCAGGCAGTGCCGCCCCCTGTTTGAGTAATTGCCAACCCAGCACCGCAATATCCTCTGCGGTTGCGATGCAATCAACATGACGTGGCAAACTCGATACCGCATCACTATTGATCAAAAGACTGCCACTGCCTACCAAGGCCTGCACACCATCTATAATGGTCACCACATGATAAGCCGCTAGTTGCTCCTCACCGATCAGTTGCATCATCCCCTGCTCATCCACTTGATAGGACGCGGCGTAGACTTCATTCATTCGCGCATCAATCACCGCCAAGACCTTGGTCAAACCTAATTTTAAATAAGCGTGCTGCGCCAAGGCTTGCAACGTCGAAACAGGAATCACGGGTAAATCATGTGCCCACGCTAAAGCCTGCGTCACTGCGGCATTGATCCGCACACCGCTAAATGAGCCTGGTCCACGACTGAAAGCGACTGCTGATAAGTTTTTAAAACTCAACCCTTTTTCAGTCAATATTTCATCGATCATAGGTAAAATCAGACGTGTCTGCTCACGCGCACGGAGGTCCAAACGCTCGGCCTGTATACCATCCGCATCATATAAAACAACTGAGCATTGATCTGTGGCGGTTTCTAACGCAAGTAACATGGTCATCCTTCAAAACAGCAGGAAATCAGTGCAGCGGATCATTGAGGCAATTGCTATTAGAGCAAGTCAGGATTAGCATATCATTAGCTCAATACTGCACGATAATAAATGAACATCAGAAACGCAGAAATGGCGAGATTACCCATTTCTGCATATCACTGATAAAAATTAAAGACAGGATTCTAAGCCAATTATGCCCACTCTGCTCACCTCACCCCATAAATCTCCTGACAAATTTCAGGAGCAAATGCTCCCGCCACTGTCCGCAATTATCCTCGCAGGCGGTGAAGGACGACGCATGGGGGGTGCCGACAAAGGGCTGGTTGAATATCAAGGCAAACCACTGGTGCAATGGGTCAAGGAAGCACTTCCCGACCATGTCGATCAGGTTGTGATCAGCTGTAACCGTAACCAAGCCATTTATGCAGCGTACGGTCAGACTGTCCATGACTTACCCAGTCATGAGACTTACGCAGGCGCACTTGCAGGCATTTTAGCAGCGCTTGAAGTTTGTACCCATGATTGGGTCATCATTACGCCTTGTGATTTGATTTATTACCCGACCCACTTTGCAAAATACGCTTGGGCAGCACTGAGCGCTCATCAAAAAATCGATCCGAACACCAGTCGAATTGTGGTGGCTCATGATGGTGAACGACGCCAGAATCTCTGTCTATTGGTCCATAAAAGTGAACGCGCTGGCATCCATGAAGCACTCAAAACCAGTCATGCGGTCCATCACTGGTTAGAGTCAAGGAAAGCGTTTATCATTCAATGGCATGATAAACAGGCGTTTATCAATGTGAATGATCCAGCGCAACTCAGTGCGCTGGATACAAAGTAAACGCGATGTTCTGAGACGATGACTGTCTCCAAACGTAGCGATTAGATCGCAACCATGGCACGGATATTTTTTTCCTGCATCTCTGCACCAGGCCCACTGGCAACCACTTCACCACGTGCCATCACGATATAAGCATCCGCAAGTTCCTCAGCAAAGTCGTAGAACTGCTCGACCAAAATAATCGCCATGTCCCCACGATCCGCCAACTTACGAATGACACGTCCGATGTCTTTAATGATGGAAGGCTGAATCCCTTCCGTTGGTTCATCCAGAATGAGTACTTTAGGTTCAGCCGCAAGCGCACGTGCAATCGCCAACTGCTGTTGCTGCCCGCCAGACAAATCCCCACCGCGGCGATGCTTCATTTCCAATAAAACCGGAAACAGCTCGTACAAATACTCGGGGACTTTCGATGATTTCTTTGCGGAAAACCGCGCCATCCCGATTAAAATATTTTCTTCGACGGTCAACATCGAAAAAATCTCACGGCCCTGCGGCACATAGGCCAATCCTTCGCGGACGCGATTCTCTGGAGTCAGTGTTTGAATCTCCTTTTGATTCAAACTGATGGCACCACTCTTGATCGGGAGTTGCCCCATCAGGCATTTCAACAGGGTCGATTTCCCCACACCATTGCGGCCTAGTACCACGGTACATTTGCCGATCTCGGCCGTGATCGACACATCCCGCAGAATATGACTACCGCCATAGAATTGATTTAAGCCTTTTATTTCTAACATATAATTGAGACCTCTATCTATTTTCTAAACACGGGTTAGCGACCCAAATATTTTTCAATGACATCACTATTGGCTTGTACGCTCGCCAGTGTCCCTTCTGCCAAAACTTGCCCTGCGGCAAGCACCGTGACTTTCTCACTGATGCGATCAATGAAGCTCATGTCATGCTCAACCACGATCAACGTGTGGTTTTTCTTCAGTTCCAGACACAGTTCAGCCGTGAGCTCAGTTTCATAATCCGTCATCCCTGCCACGGGCTCATCCAAGAGAATCAGATGAGGTTTTTGCATCAGCAGCATGCCGATCTCGAGCCATTGCTTCTGTCCATGCGACAGTAGACCGGCTTGTTTATTGCGAAACTCACCAAGACGCGTCATCTCAAGCGAAGCTTCAATATTGGCCTGTGTTTCGCCTGATAACTTACTGAACAGACTTTTGCGTACCGTTTTATCTTTTGGCGCAGCCAGCAGTAAATTTTCTAACACCGTAAAGGCCTCAAATACCGTCGGCTTCTGAAATTTACGCCCAATCCCGGCCTCTGCAATTTCTTCAGTACTCATTTTGGAGAGATCATGATGCTGTCCGAAGAAAGCAGTGCCTGATGTTGGACGGGTTTTTCCAGTGATCACATCCATCAACGTTGTTTTTCCCGCACCATTGGGACCAATGATGCAGCGTAGCTCTCCTTCATCGATATATAACGACAAATCGGTTAATGCACGGAAACCATCAAAATCGACATTTACTTTTTCTAAGTAAAGCGCCACGCCATGGCGCATATCCACGCCATCAGTTTTAAAGTTAATCCCCGTCTCATCACCAATCAGCAGGTCTTGCTCCGCGTATATAGCATTGGTACTGGAAGATATGCTGGTCTGTTGCAGTGCATGTTGTGCAGTCATCATCTTTATTTACCCTCACGCTTTGCAAAAAACTTGCTGTGTTGTAATTGTTTAAACAGCCCAACGATGCCGTAAGGCAGAAACAAGGTCACCACGATGAATAAGCCGCCCAGCAGCAATAACCAGACTTCTGGATAAGCCACGGTAAAATAGCTCTTTGCCGCATTCACAATCCCAGCACCCAGCAGTGGCCCAATCAAGGTGCCACGTCCACCCATAGCGACCCAAACCGCCATCTCGATTGAATTAGATGCTCCCATCTCACTGGGATTGATGATCCCGACTTGTGGCACATAGAGCGCACCCGCAATCCCAGCGATCACCGCAGACAATGTCCAAGCGGTGAGCTTGTACCACTGGGTGCGATAACCCAGAAAGCGCAGACGATTCTCACTGTCGCGAACGGCACCGAGCACACGCCCAAAGGGGAGCGACATCAGATAGCGCAGTCCGACAAAACACAACATCAAGGATACGGCCGTCAACATACAAAGCACGACACGCGTGGTCGGTGAAGTAATCGAATAACCCATGATCGTGGTGAATCCGGTAAAGCCATTGTTTCCGCCAAATCCGGTCTCATTGCGAAAGAACAGTAAGGTCGCCGCAAAGGTCATGGCTTGGGTAATGATCGAGAAATAAACGCCTTTGATTTTTGAACGAAATGCAAAGTAGCCGAAAACAAATGCAACTAAACCCGGAACAAGAATCACCAGTAAACTGGCCCACCACAAGTGCTGAGAACCCGTCCAATACCAAGGTAAAGCTTTCCAGTCGAGGAAGACCATAAACGGTGGCAGAGCATCGGGCGATGCTTCACGCATTAGATACATCCCGAAGCAATACCCCCCGAGTGCAAAATACAAACCATGACCCAGACTCAAAATACCCGCATAACCCCAGACTAAATCCAAGGCCAAAGCTACCAGTGCAAAGCACATAATCTTGCCCAGCAAGGTGATCCAGTAAGCCGACAGATAGAAAGCAGAATCACTGGGCAACAGATGCAAAAGAGGTAAGAGCAGCAAAATCAGGAAGCTGACTGCAATACTCATCGCACCCCATTTATTGCCCGCAAATAACTTCAAAACATTCGAAATGATCATCATTATTACTCCACGAATCGACCTTTCACCGCAAACAAACCTTGCGGACGACGTTGAATAAACAGAATAATCAAGCCTAATAACAATATTTTGGCAAGCACTGCACCCATCATCACTTCCAAGAACTTGCCGGATACACCAAGTCCAAATGCAGCCAGCATTGCCCCAAGCAACTGGCCCACTCCCCCCACCACCACAACTAAGAAAGCATCAACAATATAGTTCTGCCCAAGATCAGGACCGACATTGCCAATTTGCGATAACGCACAGCCTGCAAGGCCTGCAAGTCCTGAACCCAAACCAAAAGCCAGCATGTCGATACGACTTGAGCGAACACCGATTGCACGTGCCATTTGACGGTTCTGCGTGACTGCACGGACAAACAATCCAAAACGTGTCCCTGAAATCAACCACTTCACAGCAAGCAATACCGCAAGGGTAAAACCAATAATCGCAATCCGGCTATAAGGCAGGGTGAGTGAAGGGGATATGATGACCCCGCCACTCATCCAAGACGCATTGGCGACTTCGACGTTTTGCGCACCAAAAATCATGCGCACCAATTGCATTAGAATCAGACTCACTCCGAATGTCGCAAGCAAAGTCTCTAATTGACGCCCGTATAGAGGACGAATCACTATTCGCTCGATGATCATGCCAATGACCGCACTGACCAGAAATGCAGCAGGAATGGCGGCAAATAGATAACCATCGGCAATGCTCGGCAAATAATGGTTGAATAACCCCTGCATCACGTAGGTGGTATAGGCGCCAATCATGATCAGCTCACCATGCGCCATATTGATGACGCCCAGCAAACCATAAGTGATCGCAAGCCCCAGTGCTGCGAGCAGTAAAATACTTGCCATGCTCAACCCTGAAAATAAATAACCACCCCACTCACTGCCTTTGATTTTGAGCGCAATCTTGTGCTCAGCACTGATTAGCGCCGCCTTAAGTGTCGGTGAAATGCTCGGATCAGCCAGTTTCTCTTGAACAAGATTAAGAATCTCTGGATCGTTACTACTCGCCAACGACTCCGCACCCGCAAGCTCGCGCTTGGCATCGCCTGAAGCCATATCTTTCTGCGCTTGAATGCGCGTCAGGATCGCAAGGACACTCGGCGCTTTTTCGACTTTAAGACGCTCGGTCAAAATCGCATCATCGACACTCAGCGGGTCTGCCGCTAATGTTGTCGCCGCAGCTTGTCTGGTCGCCACATCTGCCGCCATAAGCCCTGCTTTGGCACGATGTTCATCAATCGCAGTCCGCATGGCATTATTCAAACTGATCGCCGTTAATGCGTCTGCAGAAATATTGGCTTTTTGATCCGTCACATAGTCTGTAAACGTGCCATCACTTTGCATCAAATAGGCATGACCTTTGGCATCGGCATAGAGCTGATCATTTTCAAGCGCTGTGAATAACTTCTCCAATGACGCAGGAGAATCAGGCCAATGTTCAATCAGTGCCATTTGTCCATCAAAATCAGCCAACACAAACTTCGACACCGGCGAGATTGCAACAGCGTCGGCAGCCGTACTTACAGGCGCAACAGACGTGGTGACGTCATCGGCAAAGACAGGCGATAGACAGCTGATGGATAACAAAAGGGTGAGCATGGGACGCAACATAATCTGCTCCAGACAATCAGGATATAAAATACAAACGCAAAGATTTTTCACGCATCAACCAGTAGAGCATTCAAAAATCTTTCAAAAAAAAACCAGAGAGGTCAGTGCGTCAATCTCTCTGGCTTGCACAGGCAAAAACGCATAACTCAAAAAACTCGTTAACTTCTATTCAACATTAACTTATTTAGGAACGTAAGGACTCCATGGCTCAGCTCTGATTGTCGTTGGTGTCTTGTAGACCACATTAAACTGACCATCAGCACGGACTTCACCAATCATGACGGGCTTATGCAGATGATGATTAGTCTCATCCATGGTTAAGGTATAGCCAGATGGTGCTGCGAAAGACTGGCCTGCCATAGCATCACGTACTTTATCCACATTGGTGGTACCGGCTTTTTTCACCGCTTGTGCCCACATGTTGATCCCTACATAGGTCGCTTCCATCGGATCATTGGTCACGACTTTGTCCGCATTAGGCACATTGTTTTTAGCCGCCCAAGCGCGATACTTGGCAATAAACGCAGTGTTAACTGGATTTTTCACCGACATGAAGTAGTTCCATGCAGCAAGGTTACCCACCAAAGGCTTGGTATCGATACCACGTAGTTCTTCTTCACCGACTGAGAATGCAACGACAGGAACCTGGGTTGATTTCAGACCTTGGTTACCCAGTTCTTTGTAGAACGGTACGTTTGAGTCACCATTAACTGTTGAAATAACGGCTGTTTTCTTACCGACTGAAAATTTCTTGATATTGCCCACGATGGTTTGATAATCACTAAAACCAAATGGGGTGTACACTTCCATAATGTCTGAATCAGCAACGCCTTTTGATTTCAGGAAGGCACGAAGAATCTTGTTGGTGGTCCGTGGATAGACGTAGTCTGTACCGAGTAAGAAGAAGCGTTTTGCACTGCCGCCTTTTGGACTCATCAAGTATTCTACCGCTGGAATCGCTTGCTGGTTTGGCGCAGCGCCAGTATAGAAAATGTTTTTAGATAGTTCTTGGCCTTCATATTGCACTGGGTAGAACAGTAGGCCATTTAACTCTTCAACGACAGGCAATACTGATTTACGCGATACAGAAGTCCAGCAACCAAAAATGACATCGACTTTATCTTTGGTGAGCAGTTGGCGGGTTTTTTCCGCGAACAGTGGCCAGTTAGAGGCTGGATCAACCACGACAGGTTCTAATTTTTTACCGAGCAAACCGCCTTTGGCATTAATTTCTTCAATCGCCATGAGTGCGGTATTTTTCAGAGAGGTTTCTGAAATCGCCATCGTGCCAGATAATGAATGTAACACCCCGACTTTAATAGTATCTGCAGCCTGAACAAGGCTTGTGCTTAATGCCAATGCGGTGGTGACTGCGGTCAGCATAAAATTACGACGACTTATCATGTTGTGATCACTCCGAATACTTGCTTTGATTGAATGCGTACTTTGATTAAGTGTTACCCGAGCATATTGTTGCTGCTTGGTATAACCTTATGCGTAATTATGCTATCGGGCTATACGTCACTTACCGTATAGCCATGCGTAGAGGGAGTCGGCAATCTGTGCTTTTATCGTGCGTCGACCATGTAAAACGTAGCAATCCTCATCATTAGACGGCTTAAAAGAGTCTGTAAAACGATGCAAAATGTAATATTTATAAACCCTATAAACACTGATGGTTGTCCATGACTGTGAATCACGCACTAAATCATCAAGCCAAAGAGAAGAAACCCATCGCGCCGCAGCGCATTATTAAAATCAGGCGCGATTACAATATTTGGGTTGCTGATGAGACTCTAGAGGACTATGCGCTCCGCTTTACACCGCGCAGTATGCGGAAGTGGTCAATTGCCCGGGTTGCCAACACCGCTTATGGGGCGGTGGCCTTCTTAGCACTGGAGGCAATTGGCGGCACAATTGCATTGAACTATGGATTTACCAATGCGGTATGTGCGATCTTGGTGGTGTCACTGATTATTTTCTTAAGCAGCTTACCGATTAGCTATTACTGCTCGCGCTATGCCATAGACATGGACTTGCTGACGCGCGGTGCAGGTTTTGGTTATCTGGGTTCCACCTTAACCTCACTGATCTACGCCTCATTTACCTTTATTTTATTTGCCATCGAAGCATCGATCATGGCCATGGCACTCAAGCTGTATTTTGATATGCCCTTGCCCATCGCCTATCTGGTCAGCGCCTTGGTCGTTGTGCCCATCGCGATGCGCGGCATCACTATGATTAGCCGCTTGCACGTCTGGACGTTACCGTTGTGGTTGATTTTAATGATCACACCCTTTGTATTTGTGTTGATTCAACATCCGACGTTAATCAGTGAGGTCACCTCTTTTACGGGGTTCAACAGTGACCATACCCCGCGTGCAAACAATGCCTTCAATCTCCTATCCTTTGGTGCGGCATCGACGCTGATCTTTGCACTGATTGCACAGGTGGGCGAGCAAGCCGACTATTTACGTTTCTTACCCGAGAAGACCAAGCAGAATAAATGGCGCTGGAACTTTGCCATGATGTTTGCAGGACCCGGCTGGATCTTCTTGGGTGTGCTGAAGATGCTGGGCGGCGTGCTACTCATGTATCTGGCGCTGCAATATCACACCCCGATTGAACATGCCGCTGAGCCTGCGCAAATGTATTGGATTGCCTATACCTTTATTTTTAGCAATCCCCAAGTCGCACTCGCCGTGACCGTATTACTGGTAGTGATTTCTCAGATCAAAATCAATGTGACTAATGCTTATGCTGGCTCGCTCGCCTGGTCAAACTTCTTTTCTCGCCTCACCCATAGTCATCCGGGACGCGTGGTGTGGCTTGTGTTTAACGTGCTGATTGCCATTTTACTCATGGAAATGGGGGTATTTCGCGCAATTGAACAAGTCCTTGGCCTCTATGCCAATTTGCCCATTGCCTGGATCGGTACTCTGGTCGCGGATCTGGTGATCAATAAACCGCTCGGATTAAGCCCCAAAGGCATCGAATTTCGCCGCGCGTATCTTTTTGATGTCAACCCTGTGGGTGTTATTTCGATGGTATTTGCCTCGATTTTGTCGATTACGGCGTTTTGCGGCGTTTTTGGCGAAACCACTAAAGCTCTCGCCTCCTTTATCGCTTTAGGTAGCGCTATGCTTTGCACTCCGCTGATTGCATGGCTCACGAAGGGTCGCTACTACATTGCACGAAAACGCCCCAGTCACTTGACCGCTAATAGCAGTTGCTGTATTTGTGAAAAGACCTATGAGTCAGAAGATATGGCGCATTGCCCCGCCTATAGCGGTCCGATTTGCTCACTGTGCTGCTCACTGGATGTGCGCTGCCACGATCTCTGCAAACCCGACGCGCGACTAGCCGTTCAATTCTCAGGCGCGATGCGTAGATTCTTACCACGTTCGATTGCCAGTAAAGTCAATACACGACTGGGAATCTATATTCTGGTTGTGGTGACGCTCTCGCTCATCATGGGTGCGATGCTGGGTTTACTCTATATTCAAGAAATCCAGTCTGCGGGGGTATCCTCATCTATCGTGCTCCAAGAGCAATTGCGCTTCTTATTTATCAAGATCTTTGCCCTGTTGTTTGTCTTGATTTGTGTCGGCTCGTGGTGGTTAACCCTCACCCAAGAAAGTCGTAGCGTCGCTCAATCCGAATCCAATCGCCAAACCAGTCTGTTGATGGAAGAAATCAGTGCCCATCAAGAAACAGACACCCAGCTCCAAGCCGCCACCAAAAATGCCGACAGCGCCAATCGGGCAAAAAGTCGCTATATCACGGGGATCAGCCACGAGATTCGTACACCGCTGAACAGTATCTTGGGCTATGCCCAACTGTTGATGCAAGACAGCACTTTGTCTCATGAGAACAAGAAATCACTCGATATCATTAAGCGTAGTGGTTCGCACCTCGTCTCTTTGGTCGATGGCCTTCTGGATCTCGCCAGCATCGAAAGTGGTAAACTGAAGCTCGAAACGATCGAAATCAACTTGCCGATTTTCATCCAACAGATTATCAGCATGTTTCAACCACAGGCTGCTGATAAAGGCATCCGCTTTATCAGCCATATCTCTGAACAACTGCCGATCTTTGTCCGAGTTGACCAGAAACGACTTGAACAAATCCTGATTAACATCTTGGGCAATGCTATTAAATTTACCCAACAGGGTGAGGTCGTCCTCCGCGTCTACTATCGCTCGGTGACTGCAATCTTCGAAATTCAGGATTCCGGTTGCGGGATTCCTGAACATGATTTACAGCGGATCTTTAGCCCGTTTGAACGCGGTGGAGGCATTTCAGCAAACTCGCCATCGGTTAGCGGTACTGGGTTGGGATTAACGATCTCAAAACTCCTAACGGACTTACTCGGCGGGGAGCTCACGGTTTCAAGCACCTTAGACGTGGGCAGTACGTTTCAGTTGCGTTTATTCCTACCTGCGGTGCGTTTACCTCAGCATATTCCACTTGAAGATGTGACGGATATTTCAGGCTATCGCGGTGAACGCTTACGCATCTTGGTTGTGGATAATGAACCTAATGATCGTGAGCTACTCTCGAAGTTGCTGAGCAAGTTGGGCTTTATCGTCCAAGAAGCTGTTTCTGGGATCGAATGCTTACGTCTCGTTGCAGAATTCCAGCCCGCTTTGATTATTATGGACATCAACATGCCGATGATGGATGGCTGGCAAACCAGTGAATTACTAAGGCGTAACCATCTCAGCTTTGCACCGATCTTAATCGTGTCTGCCAATGCCTTTGAACGCGGCAAAGAAAATTCCGCCGGAATTGCGGAAAGCGACTTCTTAGCTAAACCCATCGATTTTACTAAATTACTTGATAAAATTCATCGGGTTTTGGATCTCGAATGGATTTCCCCTTCAACTGCTACAGAAGACGCTCATCAAATCATCCACGAGGCCCACTCTACTCAAGAAGAGGGTATCCTCTTTGAGGATCATATCCATCAGCGTGATAACCCCTTACCGAGCCCAGTAGATATCAATGTGGAGATTAAACATATTTTGAATCATGTTCTCTCTCAGGATGATCACCAATCACTGGTTGATCTTGCGCATATGGGTTATGTCCGAGGATTACTCAACACCTTGGATCACATTGAAGCACAGCAGCCGGAGGTACTTCCCCTGACCCGTCTACTGCGTGAGTGTGCCATTCACTTTCGATTTCCAGCATTGATTAGACTCTTAAAAACAGGGGAACGTGAATGATCAGCCCCCTACCTAATCCGCAAAATGCCATGGTGTTAATTGTCGATGATGCCCCAGAAAACCTCTCGCTCTTGCATACCATGCTCGAGCAAGCGGGTTATACCGTATTGGTTGCAACCGATGGTCAAACCGCGCTTGAGCGTGTTGCCAAGTTCACCCCCGATGCAATCCTGCTGGATGCGCTGATGCCAGGTTTAAACGGCTTTGAAACTTGTCGTTTGCTGAAGACCAACCCACTGACCCAATATATTCCGGTCATTTTTATGACAGGTCTGACGGAAAGTGAGTATGTGGTCAATGGTTTTGAGGCAGGGGGGGTGGATTATGTCACCAAGCCGATCAGGCCCAGCGAGGTGCTTGCGAGGCTGGCAACCCATATCAAAAATTCACGCTTGGCCAGTCAAAATCGACAAGCCATCGATGCTGCGAAAGTTGCAATCCTCGCTGTATCGCAAACCGGGAAATTACGCTGGCAAACCGATGCCGCCATGCATTTGCTTGCACATTATGATTGGGCGGCGAGTTGGCAGAATAATGAGCCGCCACTAGAGATTTTCAATTGGCTTCAACACCCCGAGCTCGAATCTCTAACCCTCAACTGGCTAGACCAACGTTTAATCTTGAGTAAACTCGGCGGGACAAACGACGGAACACAGCTGATCTTACTCAAAGAAATTGATGCCCCCAAAGATACGACACCCAAGCCAGACCTCATTATGCAGGTCTGTGGCCTCACCCATCGTGAAGCCGAAGTCATTCATTGGGTGACTCTAGGCAAAACCAATCGCGATATCGGAGAAATTCTCGAACTCAGCCCACGTACAGTAAATAAGCACCTTGAGCACATCTTTACCAAACTCGGTGTAGAAACTCGAACGGCGGCTGCATCCATGATCGCAGCAAAGATTCGTCAACGCGTGGATGTCACTTAAACGATGTCGTTGTCTACGCGTTCATTATGCAAACGTATGGATGCGTAGTCCTGTCTTAAAACGCTTGCAATGCTCCGCATAGTGCAATGCGCTCATACGAATCATCGCCTCAACGGCTTCGCTTGCGGGTTTCACAATCTTACCCGGAGAACCCATCACAATGGAGTTATCCGGAATCACCATGCGCTCTGGAATCAGGGCATTGGCGCCAATAATGCAGTTTTTACCAATCACCGCATGATTCAGAATCACGGCATTGATTCCGATCAAACTATTGTCACCGATTTGGCAACCGTGTAGTGTCACTTGATGCCCAACCGTCACGTATTGTCCAATGCTCAGGGTAATTCCAGCATCAGTATGCAGCACTGAATTTTCTTGAATATTACTAAAGTCCCCAATCTCGATCAGCGCGTTATCGCCACGAATCACCGCACCAAACCAGACACTGACCGACTGACCTAATCGTACCTGCCCAATCACCGCAGCACTGTCAGCGACCCACCCTTCCCATGGTGTTACTAAAGAATCAACCGTAGTCGTGGGGCAATACTCTTCAAAACAATACAACATACACGCAACTCCATTTGAATCCGATAAACAGCACTGCCGCTAGCGCACGATAAGACTAGACTCATCAGCAATGTCCGAAATAGCGGTCATTTCACATAAAAGATGGGCCAATCAATTTTTTTGCCGAGACCATAACGAACCAGATCGACCAAGATCCGTCCTGTTAAGCCCCAAACCACTTCATTCTCCACCTGAAAACTGGGGACAACAAATGCGCCAGCTTTCATTTGTACACGGTATTGAGTAGGCTTTTCATTCAATAAAAAAGACAGACGCACGAAGAATAGTTTCTCAATTTCATCAGGCTGAGCCACCAGTACCGCATCACGCGGAATAACACCAACGATTGGCTTCACACGCAAACCACTGCGTGCCTTTTGTGTCGGGAGCTCCCCCAGTAAACGCACTGAAAACGGGTCTAATGCAGTCTCTTCCCACGCCTCCCGCAGCGCCACAGCGATATTGCTGGTATCACTCGGATCGCGCTTGCCACCCGGAAAGGAAACTTCTCCCGCATGCTGATTCAAATGCCCTGCTCGCTTAGACAACAAAATCTGCGGATCATCTTCATCCGTCATTGCTAATAACACTGCGGCATCGGCCATGGTACGATGCTTGGCAAAACGCAGCTGTGACTCCAGACGAGTCAATAACGATGATGCCGCTGCAGGCTCAGAATGCATGGTTCGATGACTTCTAAATTTAGGTAAAGTTAAGTATTTTTTCATATTTAAATCTTAAATTTATCCTTGAGCGCAAACTAGCAGTTTTTCGTTATTCTGACTTGATTCCATCTGCATTATCGCAGTTTATCGGCTGGGTTTGCAGACAATAGTTCTGGGATTTTGAATGGTTGTTTGATATTGTTGACGGTCATCCAGAGTAACCAAATGCAGTGATGCAGGGTTGATTAGAAATGCCCGTTTTTGGGGCTAGGTTTAGGAACAGGCTTTATGTCTTTTTGTTTGAAATGTGGTCATGCAACAGAGAATGCCATTCCCGCAGGTGACTCACACTACCGTGAGGTCTGTCCCAATTGTGGTTTCATTCACTACGAGAACCCCAAAATCATTTGCGGTGCGCTTGCCCTGTGGAAAGACAAAGTCCTGCTCTGCCGCCGCGCCATAGAACCCCGTTACGGACTCTGGACACTGCCTGCTGGTTTCATGGAGCTGCAAGAAACCATGGAACAAGGTGCCGCACGTGAAACCTGGGAGGAAGCCGAGGGTAAGGTTGCCATCGATCAACTCTATTGCAGCTACAATATTCCTAGAATCGGGCAAGTATATATGCTGTTCAAAGGACAGCTTGAAGAAGGGGCTTTCGGTGCTGGTGAAGAGAGCCTAGAGTGTGCATTATTTGATGAAGCCGATATCCCGTGGGACAATCTGGCTTTCCCCAGCATCTACCGCACGCTCAAGCATTACTACCATGACCGTAAGACCTATGACTTTGCCAAAGATCAAGTGCCTTTTCATCTAGAAACCATTTCAGGTGATGACACCGTCATTGAGTAAACATCCTAATCAGCATCATGCAAAAAAGAGACCGTAAAGGTCTCTTTTTTAGGCCTATATTACTTGCCTATAGGTTGTGCGTAACACTGAGTCAACGCCATGGTTACCGTACCTGAACTGCGTGCAGTAATAGTCTTGTCAGTTGCCGTTTGGGTGGACTTCAGCGAATTCCATGAATCATAAAAATTCGTGTATGCAGCAGGAAGTACACTTTGCTCACCAGTACTGACCACAGTGACGACACCCGTTTGAGAGTCTGTTGTCGTGACATTGGTATTATCACTGATATTGATATTGCGGCTCGAAATCCCCGCCACATTCACTTTGACAGAATTCACTTGGGAAATGATCGTGCTTAATGTACCGACTTGAATCCCATCTAAGGTCCCTGTGACTACACCATTACTATCTAGTTGATCAAATTCATGACCACTGAGCATGATTACTGGGCTGATATATAAGTTGTTGATGTTTGAAACGCCTTGGAATGCCGCACCGACTAGACCAATACGCTTTTGCTGAGTGGGTTTGGTCGGATCAGCTGATGGACTTAAGAGCGTCGTCGGATCTGCAGGGCTGCAATCCTGTTTCATATCGGTAATGATATTGCCATTTGCCAAAATCACAATGCCTTGGGTTCCAAGCACACAGCCCGCCGTACAATTGGTGGAATTGGTATAGTGGAACGTCAAGGTAGCATACAATGGAAAAATCGCTTTATTTCCCGGACCAACATTCGATGCGGTTTTGAAAACCACAGGGTCTAAAAAGCTGTCTACGCTTCTTGATTTAGTCAATGTCATCGTGCCATTGTAGTAACTTGGATTTGAGTTTCTTCCTTGCTGCCAAGTCGCAATCTCGTTAACAGGTGCTGTGGCTGCTGGTGAAGGCTGAGTCACGTTTTGCCACAACGTATTGCTCCCGACAATATACGTCCCACCGATTAAACGACCATTCGTAAAGGTCGCAATACCTAATAAATTATTCGGATCCATACTTGCCTGCGGCTGCCAGAACCCGTTGGTATTCAGCGTAACTGCCTCAGGCTTCCAGACGTAGTTACTGTTCACAAAATTATTGACTGGATTTAAGAATGAAGGAGCGCTTACCGAGCTATTGTTTAAAGAGAGCCGCGTAAAGCCTGATCCATTGGTGAGCAAGGTATAAGCCGTTGCGGTCGCTGAAGTTGGTGCTCCTGTACTATCTCTTGGTGTGGTATCACCATTCCATTCAGCACCCTGACCAATCAGGAACCCACTGCGATCAATCACGTTATACAGGCCCAGCAATGCCTTATCATTGGTTGCAACACCTGTAGCCTGCGTTGCCACGTCGGCTCCACCCAGCAGTCCACTCAAAATGAGCCCAGGGGAGGAATAATACGAACCCGCTTGTAAAACTTGCAAACCTTGATTTAAGCGCGCAGTCGCGTCGTCTTTCGAAATCAACGTACGACCCAATTGATTCAGGATCGGCTGAAAGGTATCGATAAACGCGCCATTTGACATATCGGTTGCAGCGATATCTTTAGTGAGCGCATTCATGGCATCTTTAACCGTGCTATCAAGCACTAAACGACTCGTCGGCTCAGTGGGATTATAGGAGTAGTTCGGACTTCTGAGCGTCTCAAGCAATTGGGTAATATTAACTGCACCTGCAGTAATGGTACCTATCGCAAGTGTTGACGGTGGAACGAGATCATTGGGGGTGATACGAATCAGTGTGGCAACACCTTTTTTCAGGGTATAGGTGCCCAAGGTTACTTTACGCTTAGCATCGGTGGATTGTAAAAAGAATGTGATATTCGAGTTATTTTCGCAAGAGACGGTGCCTGTGGCATCCGTGATATTGTTGTATGTTCCGCAAGTATAATTGAGTCCTGCAACAGGAGAATCAACAATAAACTGTGTCGTAATACACTTGGTCGTATCGGTACAAGCAACGATGCCTGTAGTTGGTGAGACAGTAGGATCTGCTAAGTTATTACTCCCTCCCCCACACGCACTCAAAGCACCGGCCAAGGCCATGATCGACAACGCTGGCAATGCAACACGTCCCATCGATTGAGACTTTCCTGCATTTATCGGTTTATTTAAGTCCATTTTCATTAACCTCATCTCATCAATCATATAAATTACGAATTAAAACGGCATACACCGATTCATTATCGCAGGGGCAGTAACCGCACTTGTCCGACTGGGGATAATGTGGTCCCCGGTAAATCAATCGCCTCAACAAGCGGTGTCAGCATCAGATAACGCGTATGATCCGGCACATGTAAAGTTCCGATTAAAATCGAAGGTTGCAGCAATGTAGCAGGGAGTTTCTTTTGGTAAAAGCCATTGACGCCTTCCAGTACACAGCCTCGTTCATCTAAAAAAATAGGCAAAGGCCAATAGTAAGCAGATTGCTGGCTCAGAGGTGCAAAAGATTGTAGCGATATGTCTTTTATGGCTGATCGAAACTCAACCAACTCATAATTCAAGCTCGCCTTATGATTCACCGCAGGCTTATCAGAACGCGGCCACAGAATAAGCAATTGATCACGGAGCAATTTTGATTGCTGCAGTTCTGAAATAGGCAGACAGGTCTTATTAATGAGCGGTGTAATTTCTGAGGCAGGGACACGCTGATATTTTGAAGACAACGTCACCAAGACTGGCGGTTTATTGGCTTGAATCTTGGGTTGTGGTTGGGGCTTCTGAATGGCGCCAGGCACACGTTCAATGACTTCAGTCCCACCCTGACCATCGGGAATCGGATAAAATCTGGATTTACCCTCCAAATTAAATTCACGTTTCTCTAGGTAATCGCTATCAACGTACTTTTCACCATTCAACGTCAACGTTGGTGATTCTGGTGTCACCGCTTTACTCGGTGCAGGCGTAGCAGAGATAGGGGCTTGATCCGTATCGCGCTGAATAGTCCGCATATGACCATCCGAATCAATCACGGTATAAAACTTGGATTCTGCGTCGTCCGCATAAGCCTGACCCATGAAAGCCGCATCAAGTGCCGCATACTGCAATACGATCCCAGACACACATAGGAAGAGACGACTACAGTACCGCAATAAACTCATCACATCACCAACGTGTACGATAAGCAATCCCGAGGATCGCAATTTTGGTATTGGTTTTCACATCCAAACCTGCATAAGGATTCAAAATCAAGTTATCAATAGCGGTACTGTTTGACAGATTACTGGTGTTGGCAGGAATACTATCTTTACTGCGGATAAACGCAGCAGTTAAATCAATATCGGTATCTTTATCAAATCGATAGCCCAAACCTAAACCAAACAGTTGTGCACCATTCACAGGAACCAGCGTACTGCGTTGGTTGTCTGGAATAGCACTGGTCCGGGGCTCATATCCTGCCCGTAATTTCAAACGGTCGGTCATACTATACTCAATACCAATTCCATAATTCCATGGACTTTGGTAATTCAGTGGTACGGTCAGTGAGTCAGCAGTCACGCCAGGTGCCAGTAATTTTGCAAATTGCAGTACCGCGAGAGGACGGTCAAATACAATCGGCAAGCCCTGCCACGCGGCATAATCGGTCCAGCCAATGTCAAAGTTAACTTGTAGGTCTGGGAAAACTTTATATTTGATACCCGCTTGAAAGTGCGCTGGGTACTCTTGCGTCATTGACGCAATTCCTTCGGATGTGGTTGGAATGGCACCAGGAAAACCCAGCAGTGCGGATAGAACCTGCCCCGTTACGGAAGAATTCAGAGCTGCAATCAGTTCTGGTGCGCCTGGATCGATGGTCACCTTATAATGACCTTTGAGCTTTTCGGTCGCGCCGCTTTGGTAGACCATACCGAACGCAAAATCATTGCTCGGTTCCCAAAGTAAACCTAAGTTATAGCTGGGTGATAGCGTTTGCTGCATGGCAACTTCCATCGTTGCCACTTTTTTAAAGGGACCCAGTGTATCTTTCGCATTACACAGTCCGAACAACAACAGATCGGTGACAATACTGCCATTCTGTTTAAATGGCGCACAGATATTCTCATCAACTAAGCGCAGCACACCAAATAACTCATTGGGAAAGCGTAAATCTGTTTTTAGAGCCACTGCGGCATAGTTAAAACCAACGGAAGCACCCACCGATAGATTGTCGCTGATTTGATAGGACGCAGATGGGGAAAGATAAGTAATCCGCTCCAATGCAACCTGCTGACCCATAAAATTACCCGGATCACCATCTTTTTGATTGAAGCCCACCGCAAGAGGTGCGTAGAACGCATCAGCATAAGTAATCTTTGAGCCTGGCGCGCGATACGCAATCGCAGCAAAAGGAATGGTCACGGGCAGACCGGCTGGCCAATTCACAAACTTATCTAAGATGGGAACATAGAGCGAAACACCATTTACTTTGCTAGAACTGGTCTTAAAGTTCGGACACAATCCATTGCTGTTCACTTGTGTTTTAGGCACGTCACAGACGACAGGGTCGTCTGAATAACCAAACACGTTGAATCCCGGCGGTGCACTAAATTCACGTTTAATATCCAGATTGAGCATTAAACCTTGAACATCAGTTTGTAAACCCTGAATATGGGACAAACCTGCAGGGTTAAAGTGAATCGCACTGATACCCGGTGGATCTGCGGTCACCGCGTTACCCAAAGACAGAGAACGGATATCAACCGATAAGTTTTGAGCAAGCTCAGCATGCGCAAACTGATTGGCGACTAGCAATAGCAATGCCGGTACCGCTTTAAGACTCATTGCTTTACTGCTAGAAAAATCCATGTTAAAGCTCATTTTTTTTGTTTGCTCAGTCCTTTTCTTCAGACCAAAACGACTATTCTCAATTGAGTCCATTCTCGTAGAGCCAACACCATCAGGATCACGCTTTATCAGTGACTGCAAATTCATGCTTGCCTCCTTACTTCACTTGACGACCAATGCCTAAGAAATCAAGTGGGAGCGATAGGCCAAGCAAAACATTGGGTGAATCTGGGGTTAAACCAAAACCTAAAGAGACGTTTACGATCGTTTTTGGAGACACGCGAATACCCAGTGAGGAGTTCAACGTTGCCGCGCTGGCTACAGAAGATCTGGACACATCACCGTTCGTAAACTTGTATTCACTACCAAATGTGAAACTTTGTTGATAGGAAATGGTCAGGGAAACGTCGTAGTTCAATGAGTACGCAAAACCAAAACCAATCCCCGTGGTATAGCCTGGTGTAAAGGATTTTAAAACTCGGTTACCAATCGCTTGATTCAAGCCACCGACATTTAACCCATAATTTCCAGATAAGGTTCCAAATAACACAATCGGATCAATAAATTTACTGGTACTGACACCACCGCCAAACGAATAATAGCCACTGCCCGTCGACAAATCGGTCTGCGGATTAATCTTGTATGGGCTATCCCCTGTGGGCGCCGTCACAGTTCCAAACAGTGTAATCGGTAAAGGGGTTGTGCCTGATGGGAAAGGCTGCCAGCGCGCACCGACGTTAACATCACCTAATCCAACGGTACTGGTGTCATTGGGCGGATTCACTTTGGCCACAAAAGGCAGGCCTGCGGTTAGAGTAACGTTATTCAATAAACCGTACTGAAAAGTGAACGTATTGGTAATCGCATGCTGTGCGTTGTTCTCAACACGGAGTCGGTTAATGGTGGAACTACTTGAATCCAAAGCCAGATCAAGTGCGGTATTGGCATAATAACTATAGCCAAAGTCATAAATCAGGGAATAAGAACCTTCCTTAGACAAGGAATATTGACGCTCTGACGCTTTAAAGGTTTGATCTAAGTTTTTTTCGACCGTGGTATCAGTCGCTTTTTGTTTGAGGGCGCTGCTGGCCGTACTTGCAGAAGCTTCAGTCGGAACCATGGATGGTGTGGGCTGCTGTACAGGTGCAGGAGTAGCAGCGCCTACGGCTGGTACAGCTACCGCACCCGCCGTCGGAACAGCGGCATCAGGAGTTGGGACACCTGGAGCCGGAGTAACTGGCGCCGGTGCGTCAGAATTCGCTGGAGCTGTCGGTGCAGGGGCACTGGCTGGTGCAGCAGGGGCTTTGGATGGATCAGCGTCTGCAGCATATGCTCCCATACCACTCATCACCGCGATCACACTCGCAGCTATCGTGGTGCGACTTACATTCTTAGCCCATACGTTCTTTTGCATATTTTCATCCATAACAGCCATCACCCTTAATTATTTATTCATCAACAAAAATCACAACTTTTGTCAAAATTCCCTGAATACCCTATTTTTCATGCGACACAATCAGATCAATGTTCTCTATCGACCACTGTAATAAAGCCTGAGTGAAGTATTAATCGCTTTATTATACGTTGGTGAGTTAGGATCACTATCGATCACGCGTTGCATGGTTGCTGCAGCATCACGCTGTTGCTCACGACCCAATTCAGGATATTTCACATCAACCAATGCAAACTGATTGATCAACGCGTCATCAATAACGCGCATATCCCCATCTTGTAATGCCAATAGATTATTCGTCGGCTGACCGACATCTGGCGTAATGATAAACATAATACTGTTATCCCACACTTCCTGAAAATGTGCGGCAGTAAAACTGATATTACCCAGAGCTGGATCTGCTACAAAGACATGTCCGTCTTTGAATGCTTTATATACCACAAAATGTTTAAAACCTGCATAGGCGATCGGAACAATGGCAGGTTTATCCAGACTAACGAGATCCTGGAAAGTCCCGCGAAATCCATTACTGTTGAAACCAATCGCATTCACATAACGCTTCATGTCCAGCAATGAAAAGCTACGGCGCTGAATGATCCGATCATATTCACCATACTTCAGCAGGCCATCCATGACCTCGCGTTCATTTTTTGTTTGCGCCATATAGCCATTCAGCAACGTCGTGAGTGCAGCCGATCCACAGCTATAATCATAGGCCTGCTTCACAATACCGCGAAACTGTGTTGAAGACAGCGGCTTCACAACCACAGGACGTTGATGCATCAGCGCGCTGCTATTATTGGTTAAGCGCGAATCTGTTAATTCGGTGTAGTAAACAGAACCGCCAGGGATATCTGCGGTATCAAATGTGTCGGCCGCGAAGTTATACATCAGCGCCGAACCAAGCGTGAGAAGTAGCAGCATAATGAACTATTTTCTTTTATTCGCCAGCGTAACTGCTGAACCATCCTGATAAAATCAGACCCACAATAAGCGCTTCACCAGCGAGAAATGTGAATCCGCGTCCGTATAATTGAAGAAGATACCGTTTTTCTGTAATGAGTTCACTCTTTTTTTACATTTGACCAAGAGTTTTATGTAATGTTACATACCACTCACACCAATTTTCAGGTTGGTGGCGCCCATACCCACAACACCAAACGACCCCATAGGCGCATTGCCCATGCCAGCCGCAAAGGCAGTACCCGCAGGTAATGACGTATTGGTTGAAACATTGCCGGGTGTTCCTGCAGTAATACTAGAGAAGACCATACCGGCATCGGTCAAAGCACTTTCTTGAAGTAAAAGCCCACCCGTGGTCGCCGTTGAAAATACGCTTTGCATTTGACTCGTTGTGAGCAAATCTACTGTTGCCCCCGTCAGATTTAAGCCAGTAATAGACGGCGTCACACTCAAGCGCGAAGAACAAATATTTGTTGTACAGTTTGTGCTGCCTGCATTCGGACTTTCCAGATTCAATGCCTGACCATTGAAATCAATGGATGCAATATTCAGATTATTAAAGGCAATCATGGGTCCGGATCCAAATGCACCCAACTTCAGACCAATACTTACATCACTGGCGAAATTGATATTCATCCGTTGCGGAGATGTTGAAACTGTAGAAATAGGCGTTGCCGCAGTACCCGAATATGCATAAGTACCTACGGACAGAATCGGAGTAATCGTCGGATCATTAACGGACAGCGCGCCAGCAAGATTTGCACCCTTAGGTACAAGACCAAGCAAATTTCCCGCACCGTTAATATTGGTATTAAAGAAAACACCAATCGTCCTGACCTGAGCCAAACTTAGATTGGCAGATAAAGTCGGATTCGCACCAATACCAGCACCCGCCGCGCCACCACCAGATACATCCATAGTCAAACCCATGGAATAGGTATTCAGTGCACCAGTGTTGATGGTGTTACCCACGCTATCTACCACGGTACTTGCTGAACCAAAAAACTGCACTTTGGTTAAGTCGGTACGCAAGGATGCAGCACTACCATAGCCCGCCAGACTACTGGCAGGAATGCCGTCAGAGTCACCCAAAGTCACACTCTCAATCGGAATGGTTGGGATATTTGAAACAGAATTAGGAATAATTAAAACAGAAAGACCGCTTTGTCCAGTTGTGGCATCCAGTTGACCATCAGTCAGCGTATCCATCGACCACACAGATACAGGGAGCAACACCGAACCCAATAACAGGCTTGGCGCAATAAAAGTACTACATAGACCTCTCATACCCATACTCCCTAGTACACAATTAAATCCATTTACATCTTGAATTTTACATAAAATTATTATTTAAATTACCAAACACTAGATAGAACTAAGGCAGCTCATCGCCGCCTTAGTAATTACATCTTTAGGTCAAAGGACTAAGAATTAGTGCCCTTGAATAACAACTTTAGCACCAGTCAAGTCCAAACCAGTAACACGCACATCACCCAATGTTGATGCTGCGTCACCCAAGGTTACACCTTGCATGTAAGCATTGTATTTGGCAGATCCGGCAGTTGCATTACCCAAACCAATCACCATACCACCAGCAGTGACAGCAGTACCGTCAGCATTGGTGATCCCTTGGGTAGTCAAATTTGCAGCTGTACCGAAGTCAATATTCGCAATAAGTTTCAGATCGCTTGCACTCGCCGCACCACCACCTGTCAAAGTCAGATTACCTATACCAAGAGTACCAGTATAGTTCGTGCTCCCATCGATCAAACCAATGTTCGCAATGCTCAAACCGTTAGTAAGCGTCGCATTAGCTGCGATCATTGCACCCTGAGCCGCAGTTGGTGTACCCAACTGGATATTCAAGCTTGCACCACCTAGACCAATGGTCATGCTGTTCAGGATTTTCACAACACCTTTACCAGTTGTTGTATTCGCATCCACTTTATATGCACCCGCAGCACCTTGAGCACCCGCCACACCAATATCACCAGTAGTTACGTTCAATGTCGCAGGCAGTTTAACTGCAATATTCAATATAGGTGCTGCACCCGTCGTTGCACCTGAAGCACCGCCACCGCTAGAATCAATCACTACGCCGATAGGACCGCTAGCCGCAATACTGAAACCTGTACCCAGGGTTGGTGCAGTACCTGCAGCAATTCCCGCACCATTTGCAGTTTTACCCAATACAATGGCACCAGACTCAAGGGCGCCCGTAGTACCATCGCCATCAAATACTGCAATTTGATCAATTTTTAGAGTATTACTTGGCAAGGAAATAAGGATAGTAATCCCATCTTGACCAGTCGCGTTACTCAGCGCCGCGTCATCCATGCTTTGCATCGCAAATGCACTACTTGTTGATGCAATCGCGCTAACCAGTGCGAGTTGAGTAAATAATTTCATCTATGTTCTCCTAGAACACTAATAATTAATAATTTTTTTTAAAACGATCCCAATAATCCAATGTCAGTACATCGGATCACTTACAACCCCTTTGATACTGCATTTCCATAGCACAACTTTCTTCAGCAAAGATACAACGAAGCAGGCGTTGATCGCAAGTTTTTCTTATACTTTTTGTAATCCGCCCGACAAGTGGTTCATTTTTTATTACCAATACATTCAACATACTAGTAACCTAAACATCTACAACAATATCTTCGACCACATATATTTTACAATTCTTTCACTACCCTACCGCAATACATTCACTTACATCAAACTTTAACGCTCAATATCGGCTCTCTTTTCTTTAAGTCTTTATTCACCCATTACAAATATAAAAAAACTAAGGCAGCACAAAGCCGCCTTAGTTTTTATTGCTTTCAAAGCACTAAATTAAATTAGTGACCTTGGATCGCAATATGAGTACCAGCAGATTGAACATTGATCAATTGCAGGTCGCCCAGAGTTGAGTTCGCTGAACCCAAAGTAACGTTTTGCAGCATGATGTCGCTTGCATTACCCGCAGTAGTGATTACCAAACCACCCGCTGATGCTGCGCCGCCCCACAATGTGCCCACATCTTTAGTCACAGTGATGCCAGCATTCAGAGTCAGGTTAGCAGAGCCAGTATCAGTTACTGTCAAACGGCTTACACCCAAATCACCGCCCAATGATACGCCATCATAGGTTGCATCATGTACAGACAGGTTCGCGATTGACAAACCACCAGTGATGGTACCCGCTGCATTGATGAATGCACCTTGTGGGGTGTGACCCAACTGGATGTTCATTGTCGCGCCGCCCAAAGCGATGTCCATGCTGTTCAATACTTTAACCGCATTACCAGTAGTACCACCAACAGCAGCGTTAGCAGCAGTAGCGCCTGCAGCACCAACAGCAATCGCACCACGGTTAGAACCGTCTACAGAAATGTCACCAGTACGGATCAGCAGATCAGATGGCAAGCCTAGTTTAACGTTCAACACTGGTGAAGTACCTGATACAGAACCAGCTGCGCCGCCGCCAGAAGCATCAAGAACAACGCTGATTGGTGTGCTACCGAAGATACCCAATTGAGTACCAGCAGTGTTTGCTGCGTTAGCTTGTTTTGCATCACCGATGATGATCGCACCACCAGAAGTACCAGTTGTATTGGTCGCGTCAACAATACCGTCTTTATCATGCAACACAGCTGCACCGATCAAAATACCATTGGTTTGAGTCACGCCCAATGATGTTTGCTGTGCGCCTGTCAGTTTTGGCGGAGCAATCAGAATCGTGATACCGTCTTGACCAGTGGTTGCACTGAGATCAGAATCATTCATCGTTTGCATAGCGAATGCACTGCCGCTAGTAGCGATTGCAGTAACGAGTGCGAGTTGTGTAAATAATTTCATTGCTTACTCTCCCAGAGCATTTATTGATAGTTGACTTTTGCCTGTATCGCATCAGACTCAACTTTAGTTATCAAACTAAACTTCGCGTCCTTGCATTGCGTTTTTAATAGCATGTCTAACAGGGATCAAAGTACAATGAAGTGTGTGTTTGTCGCAAGTGTTTTTTGTGCTTTTTGTAATCCTCCCGACAGGCGGCTGAGTTTCAGAATAAACGGTTTTCAGGTTTTTTTACTATATTTTTCAATATATTATATTTATTAATTTTCGCTCTTCGATTTTCCAAAAGACACAAAAATGACAGTTTCTCCATCTAACGTAATCCAAAGACTACAAGCAACGTCAGTCAAAACTTCTTCTATTTTGAAGCGACTTTCTGAACCCTTTTTTTTCGACGGAACTCCGACGGATTGGTCCATGGGTCTGGTCTATTTTCATCGATTTGCAGTAACTGAATTTGACGACTCAGCCACACTGCCATCTGAGCAAGAGATCATCGCTTTTTGTCCAAAATGGCTGCTGACTGCGCATGCCACTCCAGCTTCACACAAAACAACGCTGTTCAAGCGTTCCGCTTTAGCTGAGTTAAATCCAGATCACGAGTCCTCGACGTCTGATTTTTTTTCACAATTACACACCGTGCACCCTGCCCATGAGCAAACCTTTAGTACCGAATATCTAGAAGTCATTAATCAAAGAACCTTTCAAGGCGGCTTAGCAGGCTTTATCGGATATGACTTGGCAGGAAGCCCACACAATCACCCTACTTCGAGCTCAACTACACCGCAACAACTCATCGCGGCGATGGGTGATTATGATATTTTTCTCAAAAAAGAAAAAAACGACTGGGTGCTATATGGTCCTGATGATCAGGCGCTGTCTGATTTATATCGACGTATTCATTTCAGATTGACCAACATTCTGAGTGCCTCTGGTGATAGTGCCTCTGATCAAACCGATGATTCGATCGCTGCGTCAAACTTCCGTGTGTTAAAATCGTTCCGGCCGATATGGTCTAAAACGCAGTACTGCGATGCATTTGATCAGATCCAGTCTTACTTGCATGCGGGCGATTGCTACCAAGTCAATTTGACGCAGCCTTTTATAGCTAAAGTCTCTGGAAATCTGCTAGATACTCTGGATGATCTGCTACAACTCACACAAGCGCCTTATGCAGGCTATATGCGCGTTGGTGCACATGAATTATTAAGCTGCTCGCCAGAACTTTTTTTAGCCTTTACAGGGCATACGGGCCAAGAAGGCAACACAGTGATTACCCGTCCCATCAAAGGGACTTTTCCACGTTCTGCAGACCTACACACGGATATAGAGAATAAAAATAAGCTCTTTGATTCAGAGAAGGATCAAAGTGAGAACCTGATGATCGTTGATTTATTACGCAATGATTTGAGCCGTCATGCCATCGTTGGGTCAGTCAAGGTCCCCGTACTCTTTGAGATCGAAAGTTTTGCACAGGTTCATCATTTAGTCAGTGAAGTGCGGGCGCAGTTAGACGTTGGGATATCACCACTGGATGTTCTTATCGATGCGCTCCCTGGTGGGTCCATCACGGGTGCGCCAAAAAAACGCGCCATGGAGATTATTGCTGAACTTGAAGCAAGACCACGAGGTGCGTACTGTGGATCGTTTGGCTATCTAAATCATGATGGCTCAGGTCAGTTCAACATTCTGATTCGCACGCTACAAAAAAATCATGATGAGCTGGTCGCTTGGGCGGGCGGAGGAATCACTGTCGCGTCGCAAGTGGATGCGGAATATCAGGAATGCCTCGATAAAATCGGCGCTATATTAAGTTGCGTCAACCAATATTACACTCCATAGATATAATAGTTGTTTTGATCACCTACATCACAGACTTCTCACATAAAAAATACGCTCAGATATAAATAGCGTTTGACAGAATTCTGTCAAAGGTTGAAACTAGGAATAATTCTCATTTATACCTAGGTTATCTGTTGCTGTGCGCCTTTCCGACTTATCCAAAAATACGACTGCCACAATCACATCTGTCGAAGAGACCCAAGCTGTCCCGAGTGAAGCAACAAAGGTAACTACAGTCATAAATGCACCGATAGATATGATTTCACATCGTCTTAAAGAGCTCGGATTTGTGCCGGGTGAGCGGGTTCGGTTGATTACGACCGCACCCTTTGGCGGAGATCCCTTGTTGGTTCAGATTGGTTTTACGCGTTTTGCACTGAGGCGGAGCGAAGCAGCCCGTGTCCTCGTCGAGGAGATCACTGAATGACCGCTGCAGCGATGAATGCTGATCAGATGATCAATGCCATCCAACATATTGCATTAGTGGGAAATCCCAATTGCGGTAAGACCTCCTTGTTTAACCAGCTTACGGGCGCACGCCAAAAAGTGGCTAATTACGCTGGCGTCACCGTTGAGCGTAAAGAAGGCTTTCTGACTTTAGCATCAGGTCGCCACGTGCGTATTTTGGATTTACCTGGTGCGTATAGTCTGGATGCGACGAGCCCTGATGAAGCCGTGACGCGTGCAGTTTGCTTAGGTGAGCTTGCTGGTGAAGCACTCCCCGACTTACTGGTCTGTGTAGTCGATGCAACCAACTTAAGACTACATCTGCGCTTTGCTTTGGAAATCCGTCGCCTCGGTCGCCCGATGGTACTCGCCCTCAATATGATGGATGACGCCAGACGTCGTGGTATTCAAATTGACGTCGCTAAACTGTCTCATACACTCGGGGTTCCGGTCATTGAAACCGTTGCGGTCAAACGTCATGGTGCAGCTGATCTGCTGAAGGCTTTTGAAAATCAGACTCCTCGCGCACCCCACATTACAGAAGATGCCGAGCAAATCGATATTCATGCTCAAGTGCGTGCACTACTTGCAGAAACCGTCGTCATGCCACGGACCACCGATCAGCGCGATGATGCATTAGATGCTGTTCTGCTGCACCCCGTATTTGGCCTTGCGATCCTTGCAACACTGATGTTCTTTGTCTTTCAGGCCGTATTTACATGGGCCGCCCCCTTTATGGATGGCATTGGCTACACCGTTACAGCGCTCAGTGATTGGACGACGTCATTCCTTGCTGACGGCATGCTAAAAAGTTTACTCAAAGATGGCATATTTGCCGGGTTAGGTACGGTTTTAACTTTCCTACCGCAGATTCTGATTTTGTTCTTCTTTATCTTGATGCTTGAAGAGTCAGGTTATCTACCGCGCGCCGCATTTTTGCTGGATCGATTAATGTTTGGTGCAGGCCTGACTGGTCGCGCTTTTATTCCGTTGCTCTCCAGTTTTGCCTGCGCGATTCCAGGCATCATGGCGACACGCAGCATCAGTGATCCACGCGACCGGCTGACCACCATCATGGTTGCACCGCTCATGACTTGCTCAGCACGGCTACCGGTTTACGCCCTGTTGATCAGTGCTTTTATTCCCGTCAAGACGGTGTGGGGACTGTTTAATCTGCAAGGTTTAGTGCTATTTGCCCTGTATTTTGGGGGCATCATCAGCGCGCTGTTGGTCGCTCTGGTGATGAAGCGCTTTCGCCGTGACCAAAGCGATCATGCCCTACTCATGGAGCTCCCCAGCTATCGTTTACCCAGCTGGCGCAGTGTCGGCATAGGCCTTTATGAACGCGCAACAATTTTTATCAAGCGGGTCGGTGGCATCATCTTATCGCTGATCGTGATTTTGTGGTTTTTGGCTTATTTCCCACAGCCACCTGCTGGAGCAACCTTGCCACCCATCGACTACAGCTTTGCCGGTCAGATTGGTCATGTGATTGCACCCATCTTTGCGCCGATTGGTTTTACCTGGGAAATCTGTATTGCACTGATTCCGGGATTGGCTGCACGGGAAGTTGTGGTTGCAGCGCTCGGTACGGTTTACGCGCTATCGGGGAATGAGGACGCTGTCAGTCATCAATTGGGTAGTCTAATTGCAGCTCAGTGGTCACTGCCCACCGCACTGTCGTTGTTGGCTTGGTTTATCTTTGCCCCGCAGTGCCTTGCGACTATGGCAACCGTACGCCGCGAAACAGGCTCCTGGAAATACGTCGGGATTATGGCGCTGTATTTGTTTAGCCTAGCCTATGGCGCATCCCTCATAACCTACCATGTTGCGGAGGCACTACTATGAATTCGATCATGAGTGAACTCGTGCAAACCGGCATTATTGCCGCTTTGCTAGGTTGGAGTGTGTTTTTTATGCTGCGGCGGATGCTGCCCAATGTGGTGCACCGTCAGCAACAGCGTTTAGCGCAAATGGCTCAAATGCATGGTTATCCTAAACTCAGCAAATGGCTTGCACCGGTCCTGAATAGTGGTGGCGGTTGTGGCAGCGGCTGTAGCAACTGTAGTTCCTGCGCATCGAATCCAGCGACTTCTCAGGAACAAGCAGTCCAATGGAAAACCCCACCTTCCAAAAGCTCAGGCTGTCATTAATCGCAAATAACAGCACATTGACGTCGATTCAAGGCAGGCAAAGCCTTGAATCAGGTTCTGTAATCATTGTGCTGACTTTCGTGTTATACAATACACTCCATCACGACCCATCAAAACAGATTCTGCTGACATGACTTCGCGCCCTGCCCGTAAACCGCGCTTACCCACTCCAGTGACGATTCCTGATGACGCACCCTACTTACAAGTCTTTCGCGATAATCTGGTGGCTCAGGCCGTTAGCCCGCATACCCGTAATGCCTATTTAAGCGATTTAAAACAAGCCCAACTGTTTGATGACACGCCGTTGCCAACATGGTCCGCACAACACGTGAATGATTATCTGTTGACCCTCACGCGCGCCGAACGTAGTCCACGCTCCATCGCCCGCAGCCTGTCTGCCTTTAAGCAGTTTTTTAAGCTCCAACTGGCACTAGGCACGCGTGAAGACAATCCCACCGCCAACCAAAAGACACCAGCCTTAGGTCGCCCACTCCCCAAAGACCTCTCTGAACAGCATGTGGAAGCCTTACTGGAAGCCCCTAATATAAACACCGCGATTGGTCTGCGTGACAAAGCGATGCTTGAAGTGCTCTATGCCTGTGGCCTGCGGGTCTCTGAGCTCACGGGGCTCACCTTAAATGGCATCAACTTAAAATCTGGCATCATCCGAGTCAAGGGTAAAGGCAGCAAAGAGCGACTCGTGCCTCTTGGTGAAATTGCCGTAGATTGGCTGTCACGTTACTTGCATAGCGCACGTCCAGAACTGACGCATGGCTTAGTCACTGATGCGCTCTTCGTCACCGTCCGCGGTGGCTTTATGACTCGGCAGAATTTTTGGTATTCGATTAAAAACTACGCCAAAATTGCGAATATTCAAAGCGAACTCTCACCGCATACCTTACGTCATGCTTTTGCAACGCATTTGCTTAATCATGGTGCAGACTTACGCGTAGTGCAAATGCTCTTGGGACACAGCGATTTATCCACAACACAGATCTATACCCATGTCGCGCGTGCACGCCTACAAGAACTGCATGGCACCTTTCATCCACGTGGATAGTGCAATGATCGAAAATATCATTCTTAATCGCGTTCTCACAAGCGCACTACAATGATTCCGTGCTTGGGTTTGCTATGATATTGCCTAATCAAAATTGAACATCTCAAGACCGTTTAAAACTAAGGATTTTTTCGTATGAAAATGCTACTCCCTATTGCGACCACACTCCTCTTAGCGATCAGCGGTTGTAGCAAAGCTGCACCGGAAGCGGCAGATAAAAAAGCGCCGGCTCCTGTCGCCGCAGCGACACAACAAAGCGCTGAAATTACAGGGAACGCTCCTGAATCAGTGCGTAAGGCGATTATTGAACACCTCAAAACTGCAGAAATTCCTGCGCATATCAATGCCATCACCAGCACCGAATTACCCAATATCTATTGGGTCACATTTGATGATGTCCCGCCGGTCTTTATCAGCGGCGATGGACTGTTCTTATTGCAGGGCAATGTGGTGAAACTGGGCAAAGGTACTGTCACCAATGTCTCTGACGCGCTCAATGCCACTGAAGCCAAGCGTTTACTGGCTACTGTTGCCGATAAAGACATGATCATCTTCTCTCCAAAAGGTAAACCCAAAGCCGTGGTCTATGCCTTTACCGATGTCGATTGCGGTTATTGCCGTAAATTGCATGCAGAAATGGATCAAATCAATGCCAAAGGCATTGAAGTCCGCTATCTGGCTTGGCCAAGATCACCCGCTGATGTCGCCGTCAATAAAGCCGTGTGGTGTAGTGAAGACCGTAAATCAGCGATCACAACCGCCAAGCATGGTCTCCCAGTACAAGCCCCAGCCTGTGCAGACCCCGTCATGGCTCAACGTCAAATCGGTATGAAGATCGGTGTCAATGGCACTCCTGCACTCTATACCGTTGATGGTGATTATCTGGGAGGTTACATCCCTGCTGATGACCTGGCCAAAGCACTGAAAATCGCCAAATAAGCGATTTTTGCAAAAAATACACCTCTTCTGACTTCCTACGCTTTGTGAAAACTTTGACAAAGCGGCGGGAAAGCGCGGGATTGGACTAGAGAAAATAACCACTTTTGGCTATGATAAGCGCCTTTAAAATCTGTACGCGAGGCATCTGCTTGTGAAACCAGTCAAACTGGCAATTTTGGGTCTAGGAACCGTAGGTGGTGGCGCAGTGCGCTTACTACAGGACAATGCAGCAGAAATTGCGCGGCGTACAGGTCATGAGATTCAAATTACTCACGTTGGCAGCCGCCGCCCACGTCCAGATTTAAGCTTAGAGGGCATCAAACTCAGCGATGATCTGCTGGATATCGCCAAGCAAGATGATGTCGATATTGTTGTCGAAGTGATCGGTGGCACCACCCTCGCCCATGATGTGGTGATGACTGCCATCAAACATGGCAAACATGTCGTGACTGCTAACAAAGCTTTATTAGCCGAATACGGCAATGAAATTTTCCAAGCCGCTGAAGCTGCGGGTGTCTATGTGGCCTTTGAAGCCGCAGTTGCAGGCGGGATTCCCATCATTAAAGTCCTGCGCGAAGGACTGTCTGCAAACCGCATTGAATGGCTGGCGGGCATCATCAATGGCACGGGCAACTTCATTCTGACTGAAATGCGTGAAAAAGGCCGTGCTTTTGAAGATGTGTTGACAGAAGCACAAGCGCTCGGTTACGCCGAAGCTGATCCGACTTTTGATGTTGAAGGCATCGATGCCGCACACAAGCTGACCCTATTGGCATCACTGGCATTTGGTATCCCGCTGCAATTCGAAAAAGTCTATACCGAAGGCATTACCAAACTCACCGCAGAAGATGTGACCTATGCTGAAGAACTCGGTTATCGCATCAAGCATCTGGGGATTGCCAAGCGTACTAACGCAGGCATTGAACTGCGTGTACATCCAACCCTGATTCCTGAAAATCGCTTAATCGCCAACGTCAATGGTGTAAAAAATGCGGTTCTCGTACAGTCTAATGCCGTCGGCTCTACCCTGTACTACGGTTCAGGCGCAGGAGCAGGACCGACTGCATCGGCCATTGTTGCGGATGTTGTCGACTTGGTACGTAATTTTGGCAATGAAGGCACAGGCCGTGTTCCTCACTTGGCATTCCAACCAGACGCCTTGCATAACACCCCAATCCTGAATGCGGATCAGATGACCACCGCCTATTACCTGCGCCTTACCGCACAGGATCATCCGGGTGTGCTGGCAGATGTTACAGGCATCTTGAGTCGTGCTGGCATTAACATTGATGCGATTCTACAAAAATCAGTTCAAGCGAAAGGTAATGTACCTGTGATTATTCTGACACAGCCTGTACTTGAGGCCACCATGAATACAGCGATTCGTGATATCGAAGCATTAAGTGCAATCGAAGCCCCTGTCGTGCGTATCCGTCTTGAAAATTTAGATGGTTAAGGCCTCCCTGCTTAAAGGGTAGAAAACAATCTTCCTCAAAAAAGCCTTCAATGATTGAAGGCTTTTTATTTTAAATATTCATCTCAGTGAATAACATCGACAAGCACAAACTTCACGCATTAAAAAAGCCCAGAACTCATAAATGAGATTTGGGCTATCAAAGCATCCTTTCTTGTAGAGGTACATCCCTTCAAGGTCTACTATAACTCTTTAATATTTCAATAATATTAAAACGGCTATGTAGATGACTGACGAGTATTTGCAAATATGTGATGTGGTTGGCATTATATGCACCGTATATTTGCTTTATTTTTTAGGTTTTAACAATGCAATCGATCTTGATTAACTATGAAATTGAATCAGGCGAGAACATGGATTTTCTTTTAGACCGCTTCGAAAAAGTCACTGGAACCTTCTGGCACAAATTCTCGGAGTCGGCGTGGGTCATCAATACGCGTCATCATCCAGATCACATCCTTGAACTGATCAAGCCGTTCCTCTATCCAGACGACAAAGTCTTTATTGTCGAACTGGGCAGTAAGGCCATATGGCAAGGCTATTCCTATCGCGAACTGGACTGGCTCAACCACTCCTTCGCCCTCAAAAGACACGTCTTACTCTCATAAAAAGACGCTTTAAAAACGCCCTTTTTTAAATATTTAGTCCTTAGCCAAAGCATAAAAAAAGCTTAACTCGTGAGAATTAAGCTTTCTATACTTCGACTTCAATACATTAAACACAATAAACTTTCTAAAACAACAATAAAAACAGCCCACCCCTTTGGAAAAATGGACTAAAACGATCAAAAATGTTCGTTACAACATCACTCGGCAATGGTTAAAAAACTATCATGTCTAGTATGTTGAGTCAAGCCATTTGGTATCTACAGCATATACTCAAAAGAAATCGAGAAAAGACACTCTCCCAATTGCACATCCTAATGTACAAGCGCTTGAGTCGTGTACTGCATCAGCTGTTTGATACGCTCATCATTCAAGCGGATAAGGCAATCATTTTGAGTCGCTTCAGCATGGGAAAAATCCGCATCCAGATACTGACAGGACTTATCGCGGTAAAGTCGCCAAGCATCCTGCGCCTGATACAGCGCCTTAATCTGATCTAATTTAAACTGCTTACCCAGCACTTCAACCAGATGCATATAGGCATCATTGACCTCTGTATCACTTTGCGCAAGGGTGCAGCTTTGTGTACTTGAGCGCGTTGTCGCCGACTCGCAGCCGTCTGCCCATGCCTGCGGGCTTCCTATCAGCAGTATCATGAGACTCAGCAATATGCCCTTCATGATCCGTCTCTTTTTTAAGGTATTGAATGATTCATGCATTAAATTTTAAGCACAAGGGTGTAAGAATGGTATAAAAAAACATCGTTTCTCAATAAAGAGACAGTAATCATTTCTGCTATTTTTTAGATAGCCACTTAAAATTAGTCGCTTAAAAATAAAAACCGCCATCTAAGGCGGTTTATGTTTTCTAAATCTTTATAAGTTTTCTTATCATGAATTGGGGATGACCGACTATAGACATAGTCGCGAATCATCGAAGAGGATATTAAGTGAAATCAGCGCCACAACAAACCAAGATAACTTCATCATCATATGAAGTATTTAACTATAGACAAACATTTTCATCTGCTATTTTAGGATAACGTATTGAAAGCCTTTTGGTGCGTTTTGTCATAAACCTTTTGCTATAATCGCACCGCTTTATTTCAATCTCTTTTATAGACTCCGCAGGTGATGAAAATGGGTAAAGATAAAAGTAAGTCAGATGATGATCAGATCAAAGATAAAGACGATGCCAAGAAGAAAAAAAGCCGTAAACACTGGAATGAACTACAACTCGATCAATTGATTGAGGACAAGAAAAAAAAGAAGAAAAAGAAGTAATGCGTTTATAGCCACAAAATGCCGTTCATGGCATCGTTTTTGCCTATATATTGTTCGAGAGGTGCGTCTACTGCATCTTTAAGAGAGGCTAGGGTTCCGGCTTGCGTACTGCAAGTGACTGGTCCGAGAGCCACTCGGTCTTATGGCCTATCCTATGATTGATAGACCCTAAGGCTTCACGGAGGGATAAAAGCCCGGGAGGTCGCGAATGTATTTCGTCGCCCCTCTCTTTTTATCTATCCCCTCTTCCGTGGAGCAACTTATGTCATCGACTACTGTTACGTCCGACCGCGCACCAAAAGCACTCCTCACGTCCTTCTTCAAACGCACCATCTTACCGATGGTGGCACTGATCTGTTCATTAGCCGTGCAAGCGGCACCGCCGTTAAAAATTGCTTATAACGATTGGCCCGGTGCAATCGCTTGGCAAGTTGCCATCGATAAAGGCTGGTTTAAACAAGCAGGGGTGGATGTCAACTTCATGTGGTTTGATTACTCCGCATCTCTTGATGCCTTTGCTGTGGGTAAGCTGGATGCCGTAGGTACCACCAATGGTGACCTGCTTGTCACTGGGGCTTCTGGCGCAAAAAGCATCATGATCATGCTCACCGATTACTCCAGCGGCAATGACATGATTGTCGCAAAATCGGGCTTCAAAAGTCTAAAAGACCTTAAGGGCAAAAAAATTGCAGTAGAAAAGGGGCTGGTTGATCACTTGATGTTGCTGGATGCACTGAAAAAATCAGGCATGCGTGAATCGGATGTGGTTCTGGTCAACGCCAAAACCAACGAGCTGCCTCAAATCTTGGCTTCACCAGACATCTCAGCCGTTGCACTCTGGCAACCCGTGGCAGGTCAAGCGATAAAAGGCGTAGCAGGAGCACGCCCGATCTATACCTCAGCCAACGCTCCCGGTCTGATCTATGACGGTATCGCAGTGAGTCCCGCCAGTCTGGCTGCACGTCGAGCGGACTGGATCAAAGTGGTGAAGGTCTGGGATCGGGTCGTCAGTTATATCAATGACCCTAAAACACAGCCTGATGCCGTAAAGATCATGGCGGCTAGAGCCGGAATCAAACCAGAGACCTTTTTACCACTGCTCAAAGGAACCCATCTGCTCAATCTCAGCGACAACCGTAAGGCCTATGTCAAAGGAGATGGTTTTGACTCACTGTATGGCTCATGCAAAGTGGCAGATGCCTTTAACGTCAGCAATTCAGTCTATGCAAAATCACAAAATATCGACCCTTATCTCGATAGTTCATTGGTGAACGCCAAATAAATAGTCTTTTGGACCAGTTCCGTCATCCCATGAAGGAACTGGTCATTTGCTTAATATCATTGGCATCATCGAAGGGATGAGAAAAAATATGATCACGTCAGTAATAATTTCCGATTTTCAAAAGACCCTGCCTGTCGCAAAGACATGGTACCAACGTCTCGATCTAGCCCATGGCGTGACTCGTTTTTGGGAACCGCATGTCCACCCTTTAGAGCAAGCCAATTTTTGGCATATCAAAGGCAGCGACAGGGATCTCCTAATTGATAGTGGTATGGGCATCGTGCCCCTGCGTACCAGCTTTCCAGACCTTTTTGACCCTCATAAAGAAATCATCGCGCTAGCCACCCATACCCATATCGATCATATCGGTGCGATCCATGAGTTTGAACACCGCTGGGTGCACGCAGCAGAAGCGCATCAGATGGCTCATCCATCGGGCGTGGTCACTTTGGTCTGCGCGGATATTCCCCCGCTACTATGCGAACTGTTTGTCGCTGCTGGGTATCCGCCTTTTGAGGACTTGCTGCTTGATGCCTTGCCTCATGTGGGATATAACCCGCACGACTACAGGCTACACGGGGCCGCACCAACGCGACTCGTTGCAGATCAAGACATCATTGATCTGGGGGACAGAACCCTACAGGTATTGCATCTGCCCGGACACTCCCCCGGCAGCATCTGCCTGTGGGAGGCGGCTACGGGCACGCTCTATACGGGTGACCTGATTTACGATGGTCCACTGGTGTATGAAGGGCCGGGGATGGATTTAAACGTCTATGCCGACTCCTTACGCCAGCTCAAAGCGCTTCCGGTTCAGATCGTCCATGCCGGTCATGACCCCAGCTTTGATCACAAGCGACTGATTGAAATTATTGATACGTATCTGGCACGCTGGAACATGGCGTCGTAGGGTTAAGCTCGCCCTTAAGAAAAGCTCTACAGGCTATCTGCTAAAAGGTCATTCTGATAAAGAAGAGCAATAAAAAAGGATAGTCTGACTATCCTTTTTCTTCGAGAGGGCACTTTAAAAGTGAGTCCAGCATTAGACCCGCTCTGGTTGAACGCCAATTTCTTCTTCGCCTTCATCCAGCAAGAAGCCGCCACTTTGGTGCTCCCAAAGTCGCGCATATAGGCCATTTTGAGCCAATAGCTCTTGATGGGTACCCTGCTCCACCACCTTGCCTTGATCCATGACGATCAATCGATCCATCGCCATGATGGTGGACAACCGATGCGCAATCGCAATCACGGTTTTACCGCGCATCAATTGATACAAGCTATGCTGAATTGCCGCTTCCACCTCAGAGTCCAGCGCACTGGTCGCTTCATCCAAGAGCAGGATCGGGGCATCTTTCAGCATAACCCGCGCAATCGCAATTCTCTGACGCTGACCACCGGAGAGCTTGACACCGCGCTCACCGACATGGGCATCATAACCCGTACGTCCACGGGGATCGGTCAGATCAGCAATAAACTCGTCGGCCTCAGCCTGCTCTGCCGCAGCGACCATATCCGCTTCTGTCGCATCAGGACGACCATAAAGGATATTGTCTCGTACCGAACGATGTAGAAGCGACGTATCTTGCGTCACCATGCCGATTTGAGCACGCAGGCTCTCTTGCGTCACCAAGCGGATGTCTTGTCCATCTATCAGGATACGCCCCGCCTGCGGCTGATAAAAATGCAGCAGTAGATTGATCAGGGTTGATTTGCCCGCACCCGAACGCCCGACCAGCCCGACCTTTTCACCCGCATGAATCGTCAGGGATAAATTATCCAGAATCTGCTGATCGGCATGATAACCAAAGGTCACATGATCAAATTGAATCTGACTATGCTGTACGTTAAGCGGTTTGGCGTCTGGCACATCCTGAATCAGATGCGGTTTGGTCAAGGTGGTAATGCCATCCTGCACCGTCCCGATGTTTTCAAACAGCGATGACATCTCCCACATGATCCAGTGCGCCATACCATTTAAACGCAGCGCCATCGCCGTTGCTGCCGCAACCGCGCCAATACCGAGTAAACTTTGTGTCCACAACCACAGCGCAACGCCAGCGGTAGAGACAATCAATAGCATATTCAGAGCATGATTGATGATCTCAAATCCGGTCGCAAGGCGCATTTGGCCATGGACCGTCGTCAGAAACCCTTGCATCGCATCTTTGGCAAAACCCGCCTCACGACCCGCATGGGAAAACAGCTTGACGGTCTGAATGTTGGTATAGGCATCAGTCACTCGGCCCACCATGATCGAACGTGCATCAGCTTGCTGCTTGGCGATACGACCTAAACGCGGAATGAAATAGAACAGACTAGCGATATACGCCGCAAGCCAAATCAAAAACGGCGCCAGCATCCACAGATCAAACGAGCCCATCACCACGGTCAACGTGACAAAGTAAACGATAATAAAGGCAAAAATATCCGCCATCACCATCCAGAAATCACGCACCGCCAGCGAGGTCTGCATGACTTTGGTCGCAATCCGTCCGGCAAAGTCATCACTAAAGAAACTGATACTTTGACTCAGCATCAAGCGGTGGAAATTCCAGCGCAGACGCATCGGGAAGTTACCCAGCAGTGCCTGCTGCTTGATCATCGATTGCAGCGCGATCAAAAACACACTACCCAGAATAATAGCTGCCAAGATCAGCAGATGATGGGTTTCTTTTGCCCAGAGCTGTGCGGGTTCAACGTGACTCAGCCAATCAACCATCTTGCCCATCATGGCAAAGAGCAGTGCTTCAAAGACACCAATGATCGAGGTGAGGATAGCCATACTAAACATCAGCGTTCGCAAACCTTGAGTGCTCTGCCAGACAAAGGCAAAGAAGGTCTTGGGTAGCGCTTTGAGAGGTTGCTCAGGATAGGGATCAACGCGGCTTTCGAACCAACGCAGCATGACTGTTCAACCTGTATCTTCAGAATAACTTGGAAGCTTATTACAAAAATGGATGCCTAGCATCCATTTGGACAAAATTTTCGGTCTATCGACACCATCTTTAGCGGGAATGACTCAGCCGATCACGAGTCGCGCCTTCAGTCCAGGATGATTATCTTCGAGTTCCAATCGTCCCCCGTGTAGTCTTGCCACAGCATCGACGAGCGTCAGCCCCAGCCCCACACCGGGCATATCGTTACTGGCGCGACCTCGAAAAAAACGCTCGGTGACTTTCGGTTTTTCGGCATCGGGGATGCCCGGACCATTATCCGCGATACTGATTTGCACCGTCTCCCCACTCAGACTCGACACTTCGACGGTGATCATGCCATGACTACCCACGTATTTAAGGGCATTGTCCATCAGATTGCTCACCGCTTGCGCCAGCAACACGGGGTCGCCAAGCACTGGTGCACCGCCGTTATGGTGAAAAATAAGTTCGATATCATTCAACTCGGTCACAGGCAGATAAAAATCCACCGCATCGGTGACGATCTTGACCGCATCAACCAATACAAAGCCTGAACGACGCAGCCCGGCATCAATCTCGGCAAGCCGTAGCAGCGCATTAAAAATACGGATGACCCGATCCACATCACTCACCGCTGCATCAATCTCGGCAAAGGTTTCTTCAGGTGTCGGCTGGGTCAGTGCAAGCACTTCCAATCGCGAGCGTAGCTCGGCCAGAGGAGTCCGCAGATCATGGGCGATGGTATTGGAGACATTGCGAATCCCATGAATGAGCTGCTCGATCTGATCCAGCAATTGATTGATGGTAATGCTCAAGGTATCCAACTCATCACCACTGGATTTGGTCACCAGCCTGTGACCAAGGTCGCCTTGCACGATGGCAGACACTGTCTGATCAATGCCTTGAATACGAAACATCAACGCACGGCGAATCAGTAACCCGCCCAACATGCCGTCGATGATCAGGATTAAGATCGCACCAGACAATCCATACCAGAATCGGGTTTCAAGCGGTGCAAAGCGCGACAGGTCACGCCCGACCAATAAGTTATAACCATTGGGCAAGTAAGAGCGCACCACCACGACTTGCGCGGGAGTACCGCCCAGATTCATCGAGATAGTATAGATACCGGGTTTATCGGAGACATTTTGCGGCCATGCAGGCATGTTGCCTGCCAGTAAGTGCTTGTCGCTATCGGCCAAGATCAGAATGCGTTCACCGGGAATCTGCATGCCGACCCGCGCATTAATGAAGTTGATCAATTGCATCGCGCCATCACGCTGAAACACGGCATTAAAGCGCTGGGTATCGGCTTGCAAGAGTTCCGCACGCCCATCGTTGATGGTCACTCGCCATGCATACCACAGGGGCGTAGCAAACATCCCCAGCGCAAGAATGCCCAAAAAGACATAGCCGACAGCCAGAAAGAAGGCGGAAGAACGGATGAGTTTCATAGCGTGATTGTCATAACATTGTGCGCCTATTCGTCATGGGCCGTCAGCATATAGCCTGCATTGCGTACCGTGCGCAGCAACGGTCGCTCAAAGTCACTGTCAATCCGCTGACGCAGCTTACTGATATGAACATCGATCACATTGGTCTGCGGGTCAAAGTGATATTCCCAGACATTTTCAATCATCATGGTACGCGTCACCACTTGTCCCGCATGACGCATGAGGTATTCCAGCAGTTTAAATTCCCGCGGCTGGAGCAGGATATTGCGCTGCCCGCGCGTGACCTTGCGCGACAGCAGATCCATATGCAGATCCCCGACATCCAAAGACGTGGCCTTCGGGTTACTCTGGGTACGACGCGCCAAGGCATCCAAACGCGCCAACAATTCGCCAAAGGCAAAAGGCTTGGTCAGGTAGTCGTCGCCACCGCTCTGTAAACCTTTGATCCGCTCATCCACATCAGACAAGGCACTCAAGATCAGGATCGGCGTACGCACGCCAGCACTGCGCAGGGTTTCAATGATCGCCAGTCCATCCACATTATCCGGCAGCATGCGATCCATGATGATCACATCAAACGCGCTACTGGCGGCGAGAAAGATACCATCACGACCATTATCGGCATGATCCACCGTATGCCCTGCTTCCTGCAGGCCTTTTACGATAAACATGGCGACGCGCTCATTGTCCTCGACCAGCAATACTTTCATGATCAACCTTTCCCCAAAATAAAGTCATGCCAGACCACGGACAGCCTAGGGGCTGCGACGAATATTGTCAAAAAACCTATGACTTCTGTACCAGCGCCGCCTGCTCCCGACGTGCCTTACGCGCCTCACGGCGACGCGCCAAGCGTAGACTAAAACGATCCAAGTACAAATACACGACCGGTGTGGTAAACAAGGTCAACGCTTGACTAAGCAGCAAGCCACCGACCATGGTATAGCCCAGCGGTTGGCGCAGCTCCGAACCCGTACCATGTCCAAGCATCAGCGGCAATGCCGCCAGTAGCGCTGCCATGGTGGTCATCATGATCGGGCGGAAGCGCAATAAACACGCCTGACGGATTGACGCCTCAGGCGACAGATGCTGCTCCCGCTCGGCCTGAATCGCAAAATCCACCATCATGATACCGTTCTTCTTGACGATCCCGATCAGCAGGATAATCCCGATCAAGGCAATCACCGACAGCTCAAAGTGAAACAACATCAGCATCAACAGCGCCCCTGCACCGGCCGAAGGCAAGGTCGAGAGAATGGTCAGCGGATGGACATAACTCTCATAGAGCACACCCAAAATCAGATACACCACAACCAATGCCGCCAAAATCAAATACGGCTGACTCTTGAGCGAAGATTGAAAGGCTTGTGCGGTGCCTTGAAAGGTGCCCGATACGGAACTCGGCATGCCGATCTTGCTCGCAGTATTGTTAATCGCATCCACCGCCTGACTCAGCGCAATGTTCGGCGCAAGGTTAAACGACAGCGTCACGGCGGGGAACTGCCCTTGGTGATTCACAGAAAGGAAAGCGACATGCTGGGTATCAAAATGCGCAAAGGTCGATAGCGGCACTTGCTCACCGGTCAGCGGTGAGGTGATATACAGTTTGTTCAAGGTATTCGGATCAGCTTGCAGGGTGGGTGTCACCTCCAGAATCACGTGGTAGCTGTTGAGCTGGGTAAAGTACTGCCCGACTTGACGCTGACCAAAGGCATCATATAAGGTCTGGTCAATCAACGATGGCTGAATGCCAAAGCGTGCCGCCTGATCCCGATCAATGACCAGTGACAGCATGGTACTGTTGGTCTGCTGGTCAGAGGCGACATCGCGCAATTGGGGCAATGCCTTCAATGCCGTGAGCAACTTAGGTGCCCACTCATCCAGCTCATCCAGATCCGCATCCTGAATCGTGTACTGATACTGCGTGCGTGACAGCCGCCCACCGACATTCAAGTCCTGCGATGCTTGTAAATACAACGTCGCACCCGGCACTTTTGCCAGTTCTTTGCGTAGTCTGGTAATGATCTCATCAGCCGATGCCGTACGCTCATCGCGCGGCTTGAGACCGATATTGATCTGACCATTATTCAGCGGTCGTGACCCCCCAACCGAAGCCGCCCACCCTGCAATGTCGGGATCTTTGGCAATCACATCGGTCAGGCGGTGCTGAACACGCACCATTTCATCAAAGGAGATATCCTGGGCTGCATCAGACAATCCCGCAATGATGCCGGTATCCTGCTGTGGAAAAAATCCTTTAGGGATCGCAACGTATAAGAATCCGGTACTGACGATGGTGAGGATAAAGACAATCATGGTCAGGCCTTGATGGCGTAGCACTTTATCTAAGGCACGGGTATAACCAGCAAGCAATTTATCAAATAGCCCCTCGATAAACATATAGACCTTACCGTGCTGGGCATGGCGTTCATCACGCAAAAACAGCGCGCACATCATCGGTGACAGTGTCAGCGACACCAGCGCCGATACCGCAATGGTCATGGTCACAGTAATTGCAAACTCACGGAACAACCGCCCAATAATCCCGCTCATCAACAGCAGCGGAATAAACACCGCAATCAGCGAAATACTGATGGTCAAAATGGTAAAGCCAATCTCTTGCGAGCCTTTCAGCGCGGCTTCCTTAGGCGTCATGCCCTCTTCGATATGGCGATAGATGTTTTCCAGCATCACGATGGCATCATCCACCACAAAACCCACCGCGATGGTCAAGCCCATCAGTGACAGGTTATCGAGGCTATAGCCCACTGCATACATCAACGCCGCCGTACCCATCAATGCTAAAGGCACCGTAATGCCGGGAATGATGGTCGCCCAAAAGGTGCGTAAGAACAGAAAAATAACCATCACCACGAGGAAAATGGTCAGGATCAAGGTGAACTGCACATCATCCACCGACGCCTTGATGGTGGTCGTTCGGTCAATGATCTTGTCCATCTTGAACGACGCAGGCGCCGCTGCCATCACGTCTGGCAGCACTTTTTCAATATTGGCGACGGTGTCCAAAATGTTAAAGCCGGGCTGTTTAAACACTTGCAGAATGATGCCGGGCTTGCCGTTTTGCCATGCTGCGAGCTGAGTGTTTTCTGCACCATCCACCGCGATACCGATATCACGTACCCGAATCGGCGCGCCATTTTTATAGGCGATGATCACGTCATTCCACGGCGCGGCTTTCTGCAATTGATCGTTGTTATAGATGGCAAAGCTATGTTTGGTGCCGCTGATCGATCCCTTGGGTCCGTTGACACTCGCTGTGGTGATGATATTGGCGACATCTTCAAGCTGTAGACCTGTCGCAGCCAGCTTAGCGGGATCAACTTGAACGCGAATCGCGGGCTTCTGCTGACCACCAATCGACACCTGCGCAACGCCCGCAATCTGCGATAAGCGCTGTGCCACTACAGTCTCGGCATAGTCATCGACTTCGGTGAGGGGCAAGACATCGGAGTGCGCGCTATAGGTCAGGATCGGCGCATCGGCAGGATTGACCTTGCGGTAAGACGGCGGCGAAGGCAGGTTCTTCGGCAGTTGACCACCCGCAGCAGTGATCGCCGACTGGACATCCTGTGCGGCAGCATCGATATTGCGATTGAGATCAAACTGTAGCGTGATCTGGGTCGAGCCCAGCACACTGGTCGAGGTCATCTGACTGACCCCGGGGATCTGGGCAAACTGGGTCTCTAGCGGCTGAGCCACCGACGACGCCATGGTCTCAGGGCTGGCACCCGATAGCTTGGTCGACACCAAAATGGTCGGAAAATCCACCTGCGGCAGCGGCGCAACTGGCAGCATGGGATACGCCACCAGACCAATCAAAAAGATGCCCGCCATCAACAGTGACGTGGCAATCGGGCGGTGAATAAACGGTGCGGAAATATTCATGATGCCGCACCTGCCTTATACGCTGATGCGTCATCTTTGGCGTGTGATGCCTTATCTTTTTGGGCATCTTTATCTTTAACCTTGACGCTACTGCCCGGTTGTAGGCGGTATTGGTTATTGGTCACGACTTGCTCACCCTCAGCAAGACCACTCTCCACCACCATGACTTTACTGGTATCAATACCGACTTTGATCGGTCTTGCCTCGACCGTCGAGTCCGGTTTCAACACATAGGTAAACATGCCATTCGGGCCACGCTGTGCGGCGCTATCGGGAATCGTCAAAGCTTGCTGATGGACTTGCAGCAGCAAACGGGCATTGATGAACTGTCCCGGCCAGAGCTGGAGATGGTTATTGGCAAAGGTTGCTTTGAGTTTGATGGTGCCCGAGGTTTGGTTGATCTGGTTATCCACCAGTGCCAGCGTGCCTTGATCCAGTATCTTGCTGCCATCCCGCGCCAGTGCAGCGACGGGCACTTTGCCCTTCTCCAGCGCCTGATTGACTTGGCTCAGAGCCTCTTCAGGCAGGGTAAAGATCAGCGAGATGGGCTGCATCTGGGTCACGACCACGATGCCTGTGGTATCGGTGCTATGCACCATATTGCCGACATCGACCAAGCGAATCCCGGTGCGACCCGTAATCGGTGAAGTGATGGTGGTGTAGTCGAGTTGGGTTTTGGCATTATCCACTGCGGCCTGATCCGCTTGTACCTGTGCAGCAAGCTGGGCAACCGTGGCACGCTGGGCGTCCAGTGTTTGTTTACTGGTGAGCTGCTGGGGTTCTAGCACTTGGTAGCGCGCCAGATCGCGTTTGGCATTGGCAAGCTGGGCTTCATCTTTGGCTTTATTGGCCTGTGCCAGTAGCAACGCCGCTTGATTGGGCCTGGGATCAATCTGCGCCAAGACATCGCCGCGATTCACGGTTTGTCCTTCGGTAAAGCCAATCTTTTGCAATTGTCCATCCACCCGCGTATTCACCGTGACAGTGTTGAACGCCTGTACCGTCCCCAGCCCTTCCAGATACTGCGGCATGTCCATACGTGTGACGCGAGTGGTTTCGACCGTCACGGCTTTGGGCTTACCCGTATCAGGCTTGGCGGCTTTGTCATGCGAACTGCTGCCATACCAGACCAGTCCACCGATCACCACCACGGTTGCCCCGATCAGGATTACGCGGGTCTTTTTACGCTCAGGCTGAACTGGGGTTTGCGGTGTTGCGGCTGGCGCTGGAGTCGGGTTGGGCGTGGGATTAGTCATGGGTATTTCCTAAACGGGCTTGCGCGATCGCAGATGAGGTGCTGGTTGGTGAATGTTGTGGTTCTTCTTGCTGCCAGCCGCCACCAAGGGCGTTATACAGTGACAGCAGGGCTTGCAGATGGGCGAGTTTGACTTGGGCCAGTTGATCATCGCTACTGAATACGGCTTGCTGGGTACTCAGCACGGTGAGGATATTGACCGTACCCGCATGCAGTTGGGCATTGGCAAGGCTATAGGCATGTTGTGCCTTATCAAAAGCGGCCTGCTGTCGGCTTTGCTGCTCAGCGGTTTGCTGTACGGCGACCAGTGCGTCCTCGACATTGGCATAGGCGCTGATCACGGTCTTGTGGTAGTCCGCCAGTAACTCGGCATAGCGCGCCTTGCTATAGTCGTATTGCCCGCTGATCGCCCCGCCTGCAAAGATCGGCTGCGTCAGACCTGCCGCAAGGCTAAAGACCCGATTGGCAGGACTCAGTGCCGTGGACAGCGTATTGCTAACAAAGCCGCCATTCGCGGTCAGGCTGATACTGGGGAAATACGCGGCACGCGCCACTTTGATATTGGCATTGGCAGCGATCAATTGCGCTTCCGCCTCGGCGACATCGGGGCGGCGCGCCAGTAACTCAGAGGGCAAGCCTGCTTCGATCACGGGTGTGGTCAGCCCTGCTAGACTACCGCTGGGGATATCAACAGCCTCGGGCAGTTGTCCCGTCAGGATCGCCAATGCATCACACAGTTGACGCAGTTGTTGTTTCAGCGGGGGGATCGAGGCATAGAGGGTCGCCACGGCTGTTTCTTGCTGTGCGGTATCCAGCGCGGTGATGATGCCGACGCTTTGCTGGGTTTGCAGACCTTTTAGGGTGGTTTGGGCATTACTCAAGTTGTTTTCAGCGATGTTGATGCGGTCGCGCAGTGCTAAGGCTTGGAAGTAGTCACTGACTACACTGGTCATGACGGCAAGCTCTACGGTCGCTCGGTCATAGCGACTGGCTTTGGCAGCGGCAACGGCGGCTTCGCGTGCAGCGCGATTCTTGCCCCAGAAGTCGACCTCGTAACTGGCGGAGAGTAGCGGGCTATATTGGGAGTGGGTTTGCATACCGCCACTGGAGGCTTCTGAGCGGGCATGGGTTGCGGTGGCACCAAGGTCTACTTGGGGCAGTAGGCTTGCACCTGCGATCCGTGCTGTCGCATCCGCTTGCTCGACCCGAGCCATGGCGGCGGCGAGGTCATCATTTTTATGGGTGGCCTTCTCAATCAGGCTATTTAATTCTGGTGAGCCAAAGCGCTGCCACCACTGCCGATTGGTGTCCTGCGCGGTTGCTCTACCCTGCTCGGTTAACCATGCGCTGGGCTGTGGTGTGCTTGGGCGCACATAGGTCGGACCGACACTACACGCAGTCAAGGTGACGCTTGCGCAGATGAGTAATCCGCAGGTGCGGACCAGGGAAAAATGATTGAAGGCTAAAGGTTTATCTTTCTGACGGGACATAGCAGCGCATCACAGGGTGTAGTGAGCAATGATACGCGTGCGCGGATGAAGGGAGAGCTGGGTGAATTATTAAATTCTGTTCATGTATTCACAAATGAATAAGAGAATAACTGCTCTATTGTTGCATCGCCAAACATCACGCTAACGCAACTTAGAACATATTATTTAAAGAGATCACCATTATTGAAATAAAAACTAGAACTACATCTTATAAAAATCGCACTCACGATAAAATTTAAGTTTTTACTTAATAGCCCACTCCCCCATTTAAAATTTAGAATATATCTCCTTATCGCCCAAGATTAAGAATCTATAACGTCTAGATAGTATTAATGAAGAAAATTAATAGAGGTGTTTCTTCAAATCCGACTATCATCGAAGATTCATATTGACAAAATTAGTGTAGTCTTTCTGACCCTTCATATGATCATGTCCAGATTGTTCAGCATGACACCTGACACACAATACTTTCAAGTTACTTGGCTCATTATCATCTTTAATATGATTAATATGATGCACATGAAGATATTGTTTTAAATTGCGTTGAGACAATCTGACATTACATTCTTGGCATGTCCATGAATAACTTTCTCTTAAAGACTGACTGATACTCTCCCATTCAGTAACATAATTATGCCCGCCTTCAATTTCTTCAACAGACCCTAATAATCCTGCCGCGAGCTCCTTATCAGAAACTCCACTCCCAGGACTTAGCATGTCTTTGGCCAGCTTACGCTTACCATTCAATAAGCGATCAAGCTTCACCTCGAAGGTTTCAATATCTGTTGAAAATACTGATGGGTAATACACAAATACTTCCTTCTCTTGCCCAATTCGATAAGCGCGATCCGTTGCCTGATCCTCTTTCGCCGGATTCCAGCAACGAGTGTAATGAATCACATGATTTGCTTTCTGAACATTTACCCCAAAGCCAACAGCTACGGGAGACATAATAATGACATTGAATCCAGGCTTTGCTTGGAAGTGATCAATAATCTTCTGCCTCGTGACCCCGCTTTGACTTGTACTAGCAGTATCACCATTCACCGTATCTACTGGCAACCCAAAGAACTCTTGAATCAATCTTCTTAAGAATATTTGAATATCTCTAAGCTCTGTAAAAATAATGACTTTTTCTTGTCTTTGTTGGATATCTTTAAGACCTTTGAGCAGCCATTCCACTTTTGGAGACTCTTCCCGAGGTTGTCTGGGGTCTATCTGTAGTGGATGAGCACAAATCATTCTCAACTTGTGCAGTGCACTAAGCATTGCAGTCCCTCGCTCACTAGCAGGCTTATTACTGTAGCTCGCCATTAGACCGCTGTATAAATCACGTTGCAATCTGGAAAGCGGAATCTGCTTACAATCTTCTCTTTCTGTTTTAGGCGGCAGAGCAGCAACATCAGACTTCATACGCCTTAAAGTTTGAGGTTCAATTAATAGCTTCAATTTCTCACGAATTTCATCATCCTCATCATCTTCGATTGGACGCTTATAAATTCTATTGAACTCTTTTAATGAACCCAATAAACCACTCTGGATGAAATCAAATAAACACCATAAATCAGTAAGCGAATTTTCAACTGGCGTGCCTGTGCATGCAATCTTAAAGTCTGCATTCATGGCTAATGCTGCTCTAGTTACCAATGCACTTGGTGTTTTAATCTTTTGTGCTTCATCACAAATCATCATGCTCCAGTGCTCTTTACCTAAAGAGAATTGGAGATCACGTAATGTTTCATAGGTAGTCAGGACAATGTCAGCCTCACCACGCCAATCTTGTATTAACAGATTTTTAATACCTTTTGAGTTTACCGGTACATCTCGCATTTTCCGTTGCTTCAACTGCTCTCCGTACAAACTCAAGATTTTTCCAAATTTTGAACTAAAGAACTTATTAGCTTCAGCTTGCCAGTTTTCTAACAACGATACTGGAGCAACAATCAATACTGGCTTTCTATTATCTTTATTCGCCTCCAAATATTGACCAATAAAACATAACAATTGAATGGTCTTTCCTAAGCCCATGTCATCGGCCAGCAAACAGCCATTTACTTGCTCTGGGGCTAAACTAAATAAATGCTGAAGCCAAGCAATGCCATAATGTTGATGAGGCTTTAGCTGAAACTCTTGCGACCTAAAACTGCTTGGTAATGTTGGCGAAGCCAATATATCTAGATTTAGTAGCACACCGCGGTTATGGATATACTCCTCATCATCAATATTACTTTTAACCAATAATATCGCGGGTTTGTCATTAGGTTTATCAGATGGCTCTTTTTCTATGGGCTGTCTTTTCTGCAAGAACTCTTTAACCCTGTACTCAACATCCAGAGCCGTAGGCATTGATACTGGATGATCAATATATGGCAAAATAACCTCTGATGACTCAGCCTTCGAAGCCACCTCAATCGCTATCTGGATATATTCTAAAGTTGAACTTGTAATATGCGGTTTTATTTCATCAAAGAAATGCTCTGATTGTGGTGTTGGCAGCCAAGCCTCGCCACTACTTTTATTGGAAACACTTCCTGCTGGAGGCTCTCCAACCCCAATAACACGATCAGAGTATGCTGATATATTGAATATACCCTGTAAGAGTTCTTGACCATTTCTGCCGATGATTGCAGCCAAATCTGAGCGTAATCGCTCTAATTGCTGAATAGATTTAGGCGATAAAATGATTGGATATCCATTCCAATAAAACTGATTTTCCTCGTCTTTCTTAGCTGTATTGAAATTCTCAATGAAATAACTAGCATGATTAGAATCATTAAGAGCCAGTTCTAAGGTAGCTTCATCTTGTTCTGTGCAAGGATCCAACTTCAAATCCGCAGATTGAAAATACCCGGCCTCGTCATAATGACTATCAATCGTTAAATCATATTTAAAGATGCCTGCTTCAGATTTTGACTTCTCAAAATCTGAAGCATCTATCACTTTTGCTGCAGAATCGCCTAATTGAGCAAATGGATTCTCAATGAATTTCTGGGCACGTTCACCAGCTACACGTCTCGCAGGCATGCTTTTTATTTCACTTAAAACCTGTTTGACCTCATCCTCAATCAATACATGGACAACCGCGCCATCAGGAAGATTGACACTGTATCTCGACTGAACTTCGTTATACTGATCAAATGATTCCAGCCAATTATTTGGAGCACCTTCAAAGACTGGCTGAATCTCAATTAATGAATCATTTGCAAGGTGAACCTGACGCATTTTTAATTGTAATGCTTCTGGATGCAGCACAATGGTTTTACTTAAAAAAGAATCCATGTGTGCTTGAGCTTCATTGGCTAGTTTGCGTATCTTTCCCCAATATCGCTCATTATCTTGACGGGTTTTGTCATTTTCTAACCGCGCCATTTTTTTTATTTGCTTAGTCAGTTCAAATGATGCTTCAGGCAATAAGTACTTTTGTCCATTTAGAGCGATAACAGCGCCAACTCGCTCTACTTCAGCATTACTTTTAACCGAACCAGTTTCATCTTTCCAACCGTTTAGGCTAATTCCAAATGATGAATCTGATAGTGCACCCTTACTATTAATGACTGGCCTTAAAGAGGTTTTGGCAGGGATTTGGAGAAGATTAATGACAGCTGCATGTTCCTCATCTTTAAGTAATTTATAAAGCTCACTCCACGGCAAAACATAATGGCTTTCAGTTGGATACGCTATACACTCTTGCTCAAGATCCTTCCAATAATAGTCCGCATCAGATTGAGGTATAGAAAAATATGGATACAGCACTCCATCCTCATTGCACTCAAAAGGACGAGCTGCCGCAACACTTACGGCTTCTACAGACTGAACTTTAGATTTAAAACGTTTCCAAAATGAAAGTGCCAATTTTAAAATCCTTTTAATATGTTCTGTTTGTTTGGTCAGGTGAAATGCCTAAGGGTTTTTTAAGATAATTATCGAATTTTCCCTCCCACGAACCACTATGACTCAAGGCTTCCTTAAAGTACCCTGAAGCCTTATTACTTAAATCACCCCGCTCTGTAACTCTACCAACACGTGCAGGCATTCCACTATAAAAATAACAAGCATTCCCTGTTTCTGAAAATTCAACAATATAAATAGAACCTATCTTGATCATGAAAGCATTTAATGTTGATTGACCTCCACGAATTTGAGCATAACGCTCACTATTTTCATCTAGAAATTTCTTCCTAGCTGGATGAGTAGTTCGGATTGAATCGCGCCCAAAAAAAAGCTGAGAGTAAGAGATCTGCTTAATGAATCTCATCCAGTAGTTGAATCGCCGTTTATCTGCATTGTCTGTGAATGTCATAAAGAATGCCTCTAAATCGGCCCGAACAAACCACTCCATGACCATTTCCTTGGTCTTAGATTCAACATTCTGCCACCCCCTATTCTCAGAAAACTGCGGAGCCTTCCAGAAATCTAATGAAATTTTCTGAAGTGTCTCATGAACCTCACCCCGATATTTTGATGTAGCGTAACGATTCATCGTTTTTGCGAGGATTTCAGTTTTATGAGATGGATGTTCAATCATAAGACCAACTAAGCTATCAATCCTTTGTTTAAACTCTGGATCAGACATATCACAAATAACTGAGACAATCTCACGAATGAATTGATCCCAAAACCAACCATTACTAGGAACCCTCAACTGATTTGTAAGCTCTTTAACAAGGCTATCGTTTCCTGAAGAAACACTTTCCTTTGCAAGCTGCAGTGTTGGTTTTTCCCTTAGCAACTCTGGATATTTACTTAAAGTCCCTATCCAATCTCTTGGACGCCTCGCTCTCTGCATCACATTATCTTTGGTAGAAGTCAGAATACCTCTTAATACCAACCAATTTTCTGCAGCTTCCTCAACCTCAAGTTTTGTCAGTGCAAAATAGCTATACAGCAAGGGAAAATATATAGAGCCTGTAGCTATCAGATCCTTTTTATTTTCATCAATATATTTAAGAACTGTGCCTCCATCCGTATGAAGAATGAGTTTTTTTCTCTGAGGAAACTGAACACTTAGTCCCCAAGCAATATTTCGCCAATCTTTTAAGGATAAGTCGATAAGCGGTAGTCGTCCTATTTTTTGTATTGCTTCAAGAAGTAAATCTTGATTAGGTCGTCCATCTCCGCTTATATCGTATTTTCTAAGCAATTGATCAACACTTCTATTCAATTTGTTTGGCTGATGTAAAACAATAGGATTACTCTCGATTACAAGGAGTAATTGATCTTTTAAGGCCCGATCTAAAGATAAAATACTCATTGCACTACCTCGTCAATTGGCATGACTCTAATGGAGCCGACACAAAATGAGGTTGCTGACTCATATTCTCTTTTTCTTTTAAGCCATAGAACTGTAACTTCAACTCAACACGTCTTGATGCATCCTTACTATCTTTGGCACCATTAAAAGCCACACCACCAGCCAAGAATAACTGCTTAACCTGATTCTTTTGATCCTCAGTCAACTTTGAACTAGAAAACAACGGATCCAATAAAACACACATCACCCATTCTGAGCGTCTTAAGCTCAAGTCCAAGTTATACAAATATGAACCATCAGTATCCGTAAAGCCCTCGATCACAATTTGCTTAAACCATTTCTGGCCTTCTTTGCTATTAGCCGCACTCAACACAATTGGTACCAGCGTATTCAAAGCCTGATTTCCTGCCGGACTTAACCTATAGTCATTATGACCAAAACGCCCAGCTTCACCGAAGCTAATACGGTTATCCTTACAATCAACTTCAATCACTTGATTCTTTAATGCTGAGTTATGTTTTATATCCTCACATATTTGCAGGATATCTTTCTTCCTCGAGTTTTCAGCATTGGTTGCTTCATTAATACGCTTAGTCACAACCATCAATGAGACCGCCATAACAACAAGGAATAGAGTCATGAGTGCTGTCATTAAATCAGCAAAGGAAATCCAGAAAGGCTTTTCTCCTTCATCTTTTTGATGAGGTATTCTTTGATACCGGTTATTCAACATGATTTAACACCTTATCAAGAGCGTTTGGAAACCAGACCTTCCATATCATCAACTAGGTTTCTAAAGCCATCCGTTACGCCAGCAATGCTGGTTGTCGCCCTGCTGAGAGCTGTTTCATAAGCCTCTAATGTATTGTTCAGACTAGTACCCACTCCATCTGTGAAGCCTTTAAAACTATTGCTAAGTACATCATTTACTTTGCTTAAATAGCCATCCATATCGTTTCGGACACCTTCTAGGGCATTAGTCATCTGCTTCATGTCATTTAGCATTTGACTACTCATGCCAGCTTCCTGTTTTGCATTAGCAACAACAGCTTCTAGGGCTTGTATTGCGGTATCGACACTCTTACGGGACTGTTGATAATCAGATAACAATGTATTGAGCTGTGTTCCAGCCATTGTTAGCGCACCAGAAATACCTTCCATTTGAGTAAAGGAATTGCTCAAGGACATACCAGCATTTGTAAACCTATCAGCAGCAGTAGTCATTTTCTCAGCACCATCATTCATGCCTTTGATGCTACTTGTGGACACATCAGATAATTTATTAATGTTTTCTTTAAAGCTTTGACTTGCCAGAGCACTGGCTTCCAATACTTGAGACATTTGAGACGATAAGTTATCCAGAATTTCCGTTTTCATATGACCCGTAATGTCACTCAACGTACGGGCAACACCTTCATTAATCAGTTGTGATGCATTCACACTGGTTTGACTAACTTCTTGCGAACTTTTTTTCATCTCCTCTACCATAGAGCTGATGGAGCTGGCCATTTCTTCTTGCTTGGCTTTAATAGCGTCTAGAATCTCGACCATTTTTCCTTCTAAAGCATTTGATGATGCCTCACTGGTATGTTGCATATCATCAATCAACTTAGTAAAACCAAGCTGCATATCACGCATCGCAGACACAGACTGAGCCATCATGTCACCAAGACCTTTCATTTGATTACCAAATGTAGTCTCAAGCTTTTGCATGAACATGGTCAGAACATCGGTAATCAAATTTTGAACAGAAGAGCTCTGATCTCCACTCACTTGCTGCACGCTATTGGCAATTTTGCTTAATGGTTCATGGAAAGCGTCTTTAATCGAGTTACTAATCTTGGATGCAATATCATCACCTGATTTTTCATAGGACTGAGACAACTGTGATGCAAAAGCCATTTGACTTTGCTGGTTAGCCTCAACCAAATTGGTCATCATAACTTTGAGCTCATCAACCAAGCTATCTTTCAGTATCTTGGCTTGATCCACGCTATCACCAGCGTATTTCACCAACTGAGCAAGTCTTTTCTCACCCACTTCGTCCGCCTCAAACAAACCATCTATTTCCGCACATAAATTCTCAAGTTGCGAATAACAAGTTCTTAACCAACGTTTTTCGATTGTGGTGACGACCATAGCCATAAAAATAGCAAAGCCGGATGCAACAAAAGCCTCACCAACTGCGTGCAATAGAATCTTTAAGCTACTTTGAATATGACTCGGGTCACCATCCGGATCAAACTGAAACAAACCAATCAATAAACCAAAGAAAGTGCCGATAATACCTATACCCGTCATCAAACCGGGCAAATGCTTAAAGAACTCGATATGCAAAGGGGTATCGATAAGCAATGTCTGGCTAAAAAGGTTTGCACTACTTGTTGTTGCACGTGATCTTACAACCCGTTCCTCACCCTCAATCGTTTCAACTTCATCATGCAAAGTACTTTCATACATACCCCATACATGGTTGAACTCCGTTGATGCAAAGAGATGTCTTAACTTCAACTTCGCCTGACTGTTATCACACGTTTCTTTGATTGTGTTCAACACTTCGATAGATTGCGTCAATTGACCACTCAATCGTTTTGCTGTGTTTCGGTACCTTGACCAGAATCGATAAGTCAAACCAATGATGAGCAAAATAACGAAACCGGGAATGATCCAAAATGATTGTAAGAACTGTGCAATTGCCAACATTGTCCCCCCCTAATCTTTTTTGAATAAACATATGTTTTAAAATAATCTTTTAAAGATACCATTCATTCCTGTACGCTCAAAGATTTATATTTTAGATACCTCTAATGAAAATAATTTGGAGAGGGTGGTAGATATTATTACGTCATGGTTTGTTTAGCAGACCTCGAAATGAAAAGGCTGTATATATGGAGTTGGTCGAGATTAAGAGAAACTGACGCAGAAAAATAAATCTGTTTACTATAAACCAATGTCTAGATATTGCTGTGAAGCAAGCAGTCTATTCCTTGTATACGCAAAGAATCTAGTACTTCACCATTATATGTGACGCGATGAAAACTCGTTTATGACAGCAGAATTTGGCTCATATGTTTTCTATAGGAAGTTACTTTACTGTGAGGCCGGATGGGACTGCGGCTTCACATTCATTCGTTTTGAACGGACAACAAAAAACCCAGCACCTTTCGGTTACTGGGTTTTTTTAACTATATCCGGATCATATAGGTCTTACATTTTTTGGCGAGAGAGGGAAGCGATCCAATCATTCAAAACATTGATTTATATAATTTATTTTTAGTTTGTGTTTTGGTTGTACCAACAAAAATACCAACATACCACATTTCCTTAAACTACTGATAATATTGAAAAATAATTTTTGTAAAAATTCTGTTTTTCGCTACCAAGGGCATTCAATCAATAGCTGGCTACAACGCATGGATTTTCAGCTAGTATAGAAAGCTCGCTACCGAGTTCGATGGTCTGTGCATAAGAATGAAATGATTAAATGACTGAGATAATGCTTCGCGCTAATATAAACCAATTCTTCAGTCAGGCATTCACAATAGGAAACAAGGGGGAGTTTGTGGAGTATGAGCACATTTCACACAAACCTTATCCATTTTAACCAAAGCATCTGAGGATCGTGACCTAAAAAATCCTGTTCAACACCTACTACAACAGCACTGCATCTAAAATTGCCGCCAAAATACGGGAAAGTCAGAAACGCATGTTGGGCATGGAGGATTGAACATTAAAGCCCGCTATCATTTGCAAGCACAAGAATTTTTCTTAGGTGAGCTAGGGGGTCTTCGTATAGTGGCTCTTTTTCTAAAAGCTTCATAAGCCCCATGAACAGGCTTTTGCCATAAGTGCGCGCCTTTCTATCTTGAGCAGGAGTCAACTCGGTCTCTGGATCATTATCATTTATTTTGAAAATCTCCAGATATTTTGCATGAATGTAAAATATTTCCTTTAGTGTGGATTCAAGATTTGTATTTATTTCTTTTACTTTGTTATATTTTAACAGCAGTTCACTATTCTTTAATTGTTCTCTTTGGTTTTTTACCCTCAGTTGTTCAACTTCGTAATTTGTTACTTTTTTTAAACGACTGAATTTTTCTTCATACTCTTTTTTTATAACGCTTTCTATGTTGCTAGTGTTTAATATAAGCTCTTCCAGAGATTGGCTAATCGTTCCTTTTGGGTTGAGCTGCTTCAGCTTCGCTTCAATCTCATTGCTCATAATAAAATTATAAGCTTTTCTGCCATTCTTGGTACGTAGCTTTTTCTGACTCCATGCCGCCTTTGTCTTTTTCATTAGAGTTTCATAAAAATAGATACGATCCACATTCGCATCAATGTCACTCTGAATTTGCTGATCCAAACGCATTAGCCATGCTTGGTTATTAGGAAACATGCTCCTATCAGCCAATGGCACTTTTTGTTTCAGCAAATACCGTTCAATCCACAGTTGATCCTCAATGCTTCTGGGCTTAAACCATGCGAACCAGTTATCTCTGCTCACTCTTCCCCTCCTACATGATGAAATGGATCGACATCTCCTGATCAAGAGAAGGTACATCAAAATTCAATTGATCACAAGTGATCACAATGTCTTTTATAAAGACACAAGTGAAAAAATCACAAGCAATCATTATTATTTAACTTAAATCACAAGTGAAAAAATCACAAGTGTTTTGATACTCACAAGTGAATCACGAAGCTTAAAGCTTGCTTTTCATAGTATGTTTTTCGCATCTGGCGTTGCTTCTAGGAGTCTAATCGACTAAGGTAGGCACTCATCTACAGTACAAGGACTGAGCAAGCGATGCAATCAAATATTATTAAGTATTGCTATATTGTGATACGCCTAGAAGATGAAAAGCTGACTGTTGCTGAGAAGTACTTACTGCTCCGTGTATTGTTGATGTATGGTCTTGAACCAGTCGAGGGTTCAGCTAACAAGCTGGTGAAGGGTATGGGCCTGACCGTGTCTCAAATCAGGAAATCAAGAAATGAACTGTTGGAGCTAGGCTACCTAGAAAGAAGACGAATTGAGCCTTTAGTTGAGGATCATGCAGGCAAGTCACTTGAGGGGTTTGCTTTCTCAGAAAGCCATGAGCATTTTAAAAATCAAAGAAACTTGAGCGCTTGGGAGCTTTATTTGTGGGGGTCATGGATCCAGCCTATATTGATACAACCCAAGCGAACGCGTGATAACAATCATCCACAAAAAGAACTTCTTTATTCTACACGTGTACTATTGGCCGTGCTCTATGCGCAGGCCGATGAGTTGGGCGTGATCAGCAATATGGGCACGTCCAGACTATTAAAGCTGACTGGGATGGGGAAGGATGGATTAAAGGCACAATTGGAAAATATATCTAAGCTTGGATATTTGATGGTGCGCGTTGCGGGGATGATGGAGTCGAATATCTTAAAAAACTTTTCTGGTGATTTTTATCTGAATGTTTACGATTTCTATCCATCGGCAGATCATACGCCATGTACGCTGGTGTCTTTCAATAGCGCCATGACTGATCGTTACAACACGACTTTTGGCGGCAAAATGATTGTTGATCATAACAAGCCAAATCAATCGCAGAGGGTGCAGATCGTCGAACAGAATGACAGCGCCTTGCTATGGAAGATCGAAGTTGATGAAGAGTCTTTGGCTAAAATTAGGAAAGAAGAATTAGATAAATTGAATGAGTTAAAGCAGTCTTATGAAAATGCCAAACAGGCTTTTAGTGCGAAACGCATATTTGGCGGTAACTTTCAGGGCAATATCCGTGAAAACGCCAGACGCATACTGGTTGGTATAAAATCTGATGAGTCTTGGGGATGGCTCGCTTTTTTTAAAGATTTCGACCTCGGCATGTTCTTGCAAAGCCCAAAACCGCTAGTTTTTGCCAAAACCCTGGAGTTCAAGGTTTATCACTACGCGTCAGTGCTGCTTAGCCAGCATTGGGCGGGTATAGACTTGGATATTGACCTTGAGGATAAAATCCAGCCGACGATCCTAGAGAAGATCAAGCAGGATCTGTTTCTAAAACATGATTTTGACCCTGACAATACAACATTTGAACATCAGATTGAGGAGCAAAAAATAAATGCCTTATGTTTGCTGTTGTATCGGAACGCGTTTGAACTTGCTTTGATTGGCAAGGCGATGGTGCTTGTTACAGCGGATAATTACTCAATCTCAACTAATCTTTTGCAAGATGGACAGTATCGCATTGTTCCTTTTGATTTAAGCATGAGCATGAAGGATCAACATAAAAGGTTTATGATTGCGTTTCGTCTAAATCATACGTCCTGTGCACCCAGCCTATCATCCTGCGTTTTTATAAAACCTGTATTAGATAGCACTAGGCATTTTGATCTAGATGTTCGTAGCAAGGAAAAAACGGGCAATGCTCAATGGCCTGTGGGTGAAAGACAGACCTTTGAGCGCTTTGGCTTCTTTCAAACCAAAAGTATAAATTACATCTAGGCAGTCGGTCACGCAGCATGGATACGTGAGGATTGCACCAATTCAACGCCGACTCTTGGTTATCCTCGACTCGATCCATGTCTGCATCTCGCTTTCGAGCCAACCGATTGAAGATTGAGTCAAATGGATACTTCTTGGAAAGCTCGGATCGTGGCGTGGAGAGTTCTTGTCCAGTAAATCGTAGACGGTTGATCTGGATAAACCAGTGCATTCTAGCACTTGTTTCAGGCGAAGGATTTTGTAGGGAGGTTGCACTGATTGGGCCGATGGTTTTGGCTTGATCTCTTGATGCGTGGTCATTTTCATTGATCTCGAAATTGTACGCGGGTTACTCCGCATATCATTCCGAGTGCTGTAAAAATTTACACGCGATAGCACTGCCCTACACCTCTGAGGACAGCTTGTGCTATTCCTAGAGTGATGCATTTAAAGGTGGTTAAAAAATATGCCCTCTCTGTTGTGAATTCGGCTAACCCTACAAGACCTGCATCACCCCTATTTCTATCGTGTTTACAGTCATAATCACTTGAAGAGTCTGGCTGGCCCAGCGAAAAACGGTTCTAGGCTTTCCCTCATTCGCAGGTATATTAATTTATTGCCTCTGCTCTTTGTTCACCCTCTTAACCCTATCAGTAAACCCCTCAAGGGTTTACGTTGAATATTGAGATTAAAAAATCCGAATCTTTTAAAGATGGTCTAAGTCACGCCCTATGCAAAGCAATGCTGAATGACGTCTAGTTTTGGCTGTTTTACGAAGGGATTGTAATTCAAGTACGATGATGGCACCTGTGGAACATGGTGCATGTGAGTGCTCAGTAAGGTCAGTCTTCTGCTTTTTGTGTAAAAAAATATCAGATCACCTCTTGTATGTGTATTACCACATCCAAGGAGCCCTGAAATGCACAATACGTTAGATCGATCACCTGAGCCTGTTTATTTAGTTGGTCAAGGCCAGATTACATTAGAAATTGAAAAACTGGTCAATGACATCAAGGCAACGTTTAAGCCCATTGCTCTGTCTAGGAGCGGTTTCACGGAAAGCGCGTATTTTGATGGAATGTTCTTTATTCGCCTGAAAAACTCTTTAAACAGATACTTTACACAGTTCAGTCCGCATTATCAGTACTCACCCCATCTGAACGTTTTCTGGCAAGCATGCCGTGATATTGGATTATGGCCGGAAGGTCAAGGACTTATGACCCGTGGCTTATATCAAGTAACTATGGATCACATCATTGGGCTGGTCAGAAAAATTGCTGAATACTCCCGTAGTAAACAGTTCGATGAGGCGGTGAAGCGCAGACATTATCAGGTTCGGGAGAATCAAAGAAGCCTGCGTAATTTTGCCAGCCATATTCATGACCACTACGCTAGAGTGCTTTTGATCAGGGTGGATCTGAGTTATAAGCCGGAGTTCTATGGGTTTATTACCATCGATGATGTGTTAGAACACCGATCATCCTTCTTTAGGAGGAAAGAATACCATCCTGTTTTTAATCACTTGGTGGCTCATGCTTGGGCGGTTGAACAGGGCAATGATACGGGAGGCTTTCATATCCATGCAGCGTTCTATTTTCGCGGAGATCGGCGGCAATATGACTGGGCCATAGGGAAAGACATTGGTGAGTTATGGGAACAGGTGACAGGTCATGGTCGCTACTTTAACTGTAATACGCCTAAGCACAAGGAATACTTTAGACAGCGTAATAAATTGGGTATTGGCATGATCCACAGGGATCGACCGCTAGAAGTGCAGAATGGCATCAATACCACCACGTATTTGACTGATCCGACCAAGCAGGACCAACACTTACGAGTTCAGCCTATTCAATCACGCGTATTTGGTTCTGGATGTATCGCCGCTCTACGAAAGGATAATCGCCATGTGTGATGAATATGGAAGTGTCTTAGTGCACGGTGACTTATCAGACTACGATAAGATCCAATTGGCACATTTTGCGAATGATGAACCGCCAGAAGACGACATGATCTCTAGTAAACCCGCAGAGATTGAGCCTGAGGAAGACGATTGCGACGATGATCTCTACTCCGCACCTTCTTCACTAGCAAACGGGAACAGCCGATGCCCTGATGGTTTTTTAGGTAACATTGATAAAGTCGTGATAGGGTGGTCAGAGCCTTTTTAGTCGTTTACGGCAAAAAAATAGAGAGAAGCATTAGCCTCTCTCTATTTTTGATTCACTTAATTGATTTACCAACTTTTATTGAAGATCAGTTGATTGAATCTAACTCAGACGAACATGGAATGTTGTCATTTCCAGACTGGGTATCGCTACAGGATGTAGTGAACGGTAATAAGTCCTTTGGCGAATATACATCAGTTTTTCAGAGCGCTGCTGACGGAGGCTTATTGGATAATCCATGAGACATCACCCGTATCGATGCAGATGAATTGTTTTCTGAAGTTTGAAAATCTTTGCGGATTACTTTTTCATCAGAGAGCACAGTCGATTAACCAAGCGCATCGTTATACTTAATTTCTAATGTTTTTTGAACTACACTTATCAGCTATCCCATAATTCGAGCCGCCTCATGAGTGGTTTATTTGCAGTCCCTATTACTTCAGTCACTCAACTCACCTCTGAGCAATTAGTCCATGTAATACGCGCTGTACTACGCTCAGAATGTAGATACGCGAAGGTCAGGCCATCCTGCTTAACCATTTCAAACAGACTAACTGTTGCTGATGGTGGAATTGACGCAGAAATCTGTACCGATTCAGGGCATGTTGTTCCTACAGACTGCCTCTTTCCTTCGGGATTGTCTGGCATCCAAATTAAATCGGGCACATCTTTTAAGCCATGGACAAGTAGCTCAATTAAAGGAGAGTTGCTTAATTCAGCCGATAACTTATATCCCGAGGTCGCTCGCCTTGCTGAACGACGTGGACGCTATATCGTTGTATGTTCAGGTCATGACTTAACACCTGAACAAAGGAATGATGCTAAGGAACATATTAAGAACACTCTGGAATCAAAAGGGCATCTGAACTATAGCGATCTAATAGATGTCATTGGAGCCAGCCAACTCGCGGAGTTCATTGAGCGCTATCCTGGTATCGTATCAATGGTCACCCCTGATCCAGTGGAAGAAGCATGGGTACTTGAGGAGTGGCAGCAAGATGCCCACATGAACAATCCATTTGCTCCTTCAGAAGAGCAGCTAGCACTGATCCAACATATCCGTGAAGGAGTTATCCTCGGCGAAAGTAAACATATCCGAATTTTAGGTGAACCTGGCATCGGTAAAACGCGTCTCGTCTTAGAAGCACTAAAAGATCCTAATATTGCGCCCTACGTTTTATATATTGCACATGGATTAGACTTTGCTAAAACAGCAATCTTCCGTAGGCTCTTAAAAACCACTTATGACAAACCACTTGTGCTAGTCATTGATGAACTCCCAGAATATGAGCTCTCGGAGATTTGGAATAATTTAAAAAGACGTTGTGGCTTTCTAAGGATCATCTCACTAGATCATGGTCATGATGAAACACGAGATGAAGAAATAGAACGTATTCAAGCTCCTCGACTTACAGATGAGGCAATAAAACAGATTTTGGTCAATTGTATTGGTGAGTCTCGAGCTCTGGATCGATGGACTACTATTTGTGATGGGTCTCCTCGGGTTGCTCAAGCAGTCGCTGAAAATCTCCGCGCCAACCCAGATGATCTTCTCAAACCACCATCAACAGTTCCTCTTTGGTCAAGATTTGTCCATGGCTATGGACTCGCTGATAGGATATCAACACGTCAAATTGATTGTGTCACACAACATTTAGCACTTTTCAATCGATTCGGTTTTGAATTCCCTGTGCATGATGAAGCAATCTATATTGCGGAAATGATTGAAAGTGTAGACTCCACAATCGGATGGGCGCGCTTTCAGGAAATTGTACAAGATCTCAGAGCACGTAGGGTTTTACAGGGCAGGCATACACTCTTCTTTGTCCCCAGAGCCCTGCATTTGTACCTATGGCTACAATTCTGGAAAAATTACGGACGTAATTTTGATTTCGCAACAACGTTCAAAGAAATGCCTGAGTCTCTACAGGTCTGGTTTATGAACATGTTTAAATATGCCGATGACACGGCGCGACATGTTATTGAAGACATCATCAATCCAGCAGGTGTTTATGCTGACTCTTCCTTTCTAACTTCTGCCAAAGGATCGCGCTTTCTCTCAATCTTGGCTGAAGCCAATCCATCTGGAGTAATGAGGCTCCTTGAGGCTACGATTGGCACTTGGTCAGATGCAGATCTACTGGCATTTCAAGAACATCGCCAAAATATCGTATGGACTTTAGAAAAAATCGCGGTTTGGACACCCTTTACAGTTAGAGCAATTCGGTTACTAGTACGCTTGGCCATTAACGAGAACTCTAAATTCTCGAATAATGCCACAGGTACTCTATTCGCATTATTTAAAATCGGGCCTGAATGGGCGGCTACAGAATCTACACCAGAAAATAGACTGCCTGCGATGCTTGAACTTCTCAATTCAAGTTCTGATGCTTTAAGGATACTGGGACTCAAAGCCATGGAATCAGCACTTGATGCTCGTGGATTTGGCAGTCGTATAGTTGGTCCTGAATATCAGGGCTTAAAAGATCGAGCCAAGTTATGGATGCCTGAAACTTATAACGACTTATGGAACGCCTGTTTTCTATACTTCAATACATTAGTCAATGAGACACAGAGCTGGCCAGAACACCTTAGACCGCAAGTCTGCGAAGCCTTACTCAATGCTGTTGAAAGACAAATAGATATTCCTCCATGCACAGATTTGGCATTCGATGTACTTCAAACTCTTATGAATGACAGCAATACGTCAGCCAGTAAATTGAATCATTTTTTTTGGTTCCGGCAAGAGTACATGGATGAGGATCACTTAAAAGGAACATCAGACCGACTAAAAGCTTTAGAGAGATATAACACTCAGAAAAGCTTAGCTACTCGCTTTCAAAGATATGTTATCGATGTGGAATATGCCGAATGGGACGAACACTTCAGAGAAGGCAGTAATAAACCTAAAAATCGAGCTAAACATCTTGTAGATGCATTTGCTAAACGCATAGGAGGTCATCCTGAAAAATTCACTGAAATACAGCATCTCATTACGCCGAACTTTGATAAATACACTCAAGCATTCTGGTATTTCTCAGAGCAACTAGGACGTTATGATGCCAATCATAAGCTGCTACCCACTCTCATCCACATAGCGTTAGAAACAAAGCATCAGGGGTGCTTACATGCCTATCTTAGTACGGTCAAAACAACTAGGCCGGATCTGTATACCCGCACGCTAACTGAACTTCTTGAAGAAAAAGAATCCGCTTGGCTAGGCGCTAGTATTACACTAGGGTCTAGCTACGATCCCGTGTTATTTGATCTTTGTATATCTGCATTAGAAAAGCAGTGGGTTGACGGTTGGCCTTTCAGGCGACTAAGCTTTGGTAAAGCTTACGCAGAAATTCCTTCGGCTCAAATAAATCGCTTACTCCAAATATTTGATACAAGAGATGATCAAAATTCACTATCACTTATTATCGATCTATTAGCCGCGATTCCTTTCGATAGTGATGCACCATTCACCTCTGACTTTGTTTTCAAGAGTGTATCGCAATCAACCATAGGAGAAACCAGTCAGGATGGAATAGAAGGCTATCGCTGGAAAGAAGTCTGCGAAAAGCTTATCCGATGGAATCATGGATACACAATGCCATTGTTTAGTGCATTACTAACCAAAATGGAAAAATCGTATCGTCTAACCTACGATTCATACGTTGATCCACTAGCCAAGGAACTTGTACTCACGAATCCCTCAAATGCTTGGCAAATTATCAAAGAACACCTCGATAGCCCATTGACAGAATCAAGTTATCACTTACTTAATTGGATGGGTGGTGGCTTGTCTGTTTTTCAAAATAGAAAGGTCACACCCATTTTAGCCCTTTTACCAATTGATGAGATTTTGCAATGGATTGAAATTGATCCTGAAGAACGAGCAAGACTTATTGCTCATTATGTCCCCAAAACGCTTAGTGACGAAGAAGGCGGACAACTGACCCGAGACATATTATGCCGCTTTGGTCAATACAAAGGTGTTCAAAGTGGGGTTTCGGCTAGATTCCATTCTGGAGGATGGCAAGGTCCGACAAGTCTATACCTCCGGGGTAAACGCGAAAATTTTCGTCAATGGTTAACGATGGGCTTCCAATCTGAAGTAACACTCTGGATTGAGTCAGAAATTGAGTACCTTGACAGAAGAATCGAACATGAAGAAATTAGTGAGGAGCGCTCAAATTTCGATTGAGAAGCAAATTTATCAAAAAATAAAGACAAAAAATAATGGAGGCAAATTTGCCTCCATTATTTTTCATAAAGCTCAAAGGACAGCGTTAGTTCACATTGTCGAGCTCTGATGAGCATGAAATATTGTCTTTTCCAGACTGAGCATCGCTACAGGATGTATCAGGTTGTCCGTTCACCAGTCTGAATACCTTGCCATCTTTAAATGAAAGGCCAGTCCCAGAGCCATCTTTCAGTTGAATCGGATTGGTAAATTTGCCTTTGAATGAAGTGACAAACTTTGAATTCTGACCAAAATCGCTGTGAATTTCTTTGATGATGACAGTCCCATCACTTTTAATGGTGATGTGTTGAACAGTCTGCGCTCCGCCATCAAAGTTGTACTCTCTGGTTCCAACGAATGGTAGAGCTTCAATCGGTGCTAGCGTTGCCGCAACAGTAGTCTGGGTTGGCGCGGACGCGACGACATTTCCTTTGTGATCTACGGTCAGATCAGCGGCATCTGTAGCAAGTGGCACGGAAGCTGAAGGCGTAGCTGATGCTGATGAACTGGCTGACTCTTTGGCTGAGTTGCTGGCGTCGTCTTTATGACCACAGGCTGAAAGAGAGATCACCAGAATTGCGAGTGTGACGGCATTGAATTTGTATTGCATGATAAAGTTCCTAAAATAAGCATCTATGAAATAAATGAGATTGTTCAAAATCTCGTTCACCTAGGTAATGTGGATTTGAAATGATTTGGGATCATGGGAGGGTCAACTGATTGCGATTGATCCATTCTTCATTAGCCACTTCAGTACGGAAGGAAATACAAAAGGGGCTAGATGAATGACTCATCATGGTGCACACATTTTTATAGGTTTGAAGCTTGACCAGATTGCCTTTGATCTCAATGACTAATCCTTGAGCGGCTCGATCCCCTTCCCTGACGTTTTGGCGGAAAAGGGCTGTGCGACGTGCTAGATTTTCTTGCTGGGTTTGGGCTGCTTTGGCTCTCAGTTCAGGAAGCTTTAATACATAATTTGCGAATTGCAAAACCTGCGGATAAGTGTTTCCTGTAGCCCCGCCCCGAACCAGTCGAATTTTTAAAAGAGATGTCGGCGAATCACTATCTTGGCGATAGGCTTTAGGAAAATATTGGGTCTTAAGTCCATTTAAATTTAAAGTATAAGAAGATGACCACTCATTAAAGCCGCCTCCATTGGTAGTTTCATAACTGAAGTTGTCAGGAAGCATATGAGAAGGTATTTCTTGATCCTGATCGTAGTTGCAGTTATGAATAATTAAACTTTGGGTGTCATTCACTAATTCGTAGTATTGATTTCCATAGCTCATGCTATCAATTCCATTAAGACAACTTAGGATTCCTCCATACTCTCGCAATGTAGGGACTCGCCAATCATTGTATCCTCCGAGCCTTTCATCTTTTGCGGCAAGCATGGCATGCGGCCAATCAAATTGCTTTGGTGTCCCTACGCAGCTCTTGCCATTCCAGTTTTCTCCCACACGGCATAAACTCCAGATCAATCCTGTACTCGGGTCATGCCATAGACCTTTTGCGAAATAGCCTTGATCTTCGGCAGTCATCGGTACAGTAGTATTAGCTGGAGCTGGGATTGATTGCGCTAAGGCTTGAGTTGAAGATGCTGAATTTGTGCTAGATGGTGTAATGGCTTGATGGATGAGATTTCCTAAGAGCGATCCCACGGCATTTCCTATTGATGTCCCTTGAGAATCTGAATCATCGGCAAGCGCATGTACGCTGCAAATAGATAATAACACCCCACAAATGGACGCTTTATTTAGTTGAAATAGCATACGAATTCCCTTTTATATGTTTGGCGGATTGAGCGGCACTGACAGCCACATCTTGTTCTCAAGTGCCCAGAAGACGCTGAAAAAGAAGCCGAGCCAACACCATCCTTGTTTGACAGCTTTTACAACGCCTGAGCTATTGACATATATCTTGTACTCTTTCATCTCCCTGTACCTTTAATTAAATAAATCTCAACTAAATTAACTGTCTATCTCACCTTTCATCCTAAGTTCTAAGCAGCCCACCTCAAACACACGACCATGCGCAACTGAAAACACAGTAGTAGCGTTCAGATTCTTTAAAGCTCTTTTGATGAGTCCTGCGAAGCGGCGGAAATATACGTTTTTCGAATATATACGATATTCGTATGACTAGCCAAGAGTTTTTATACGAAATTCGTATTTTAATTTCGTGATTAATTTTCGAATGACAAATGATGCAAAAACGATCTTTAGTAGGCGGTTAAAGGAGGCACGACTTGCTCGGAAGCTCACGCAAGAAGCTTTGGGAGTTGCAATTGGATTGGATGAGTCGGCTGCTAATACCCGGATTAGTCGCTATGAACACGGAATCCATGCCGTAGAGCCCAACACGGCAGAACGGCTTGCGCAAGCATTGAACTTGCCGTTAGCGTACTTCTATGCTGATTCAGATGAGATGGCAGATCTGATTAAAAACTTTGCTCTCTTGAGCGATGAGCAACGACTAAGTTTTTTAGAAAGGATGCGTGAGTCTGTAAACGACTATTCGCAAAAGGGATAGCAACACATTCGTATATAACAAAGCGAACATGGAGATTAGAGTCGCCAGACTGGACGCTACATGGGTTCGTCTCGTGTGCCAAGTATGTGATGCATAAAGCGAGATCGTTAGATAAATCTTACACATCTCGATTGACAGGATTCGCTTCTTCGGTATACTTGCATAAGGGAGCCAAAATTTGGCGCCGATTGCAGGATACTTTATGAGCACCCCTACAGAACGCCGCACTAGTCTTCGTCTCACGAATGCGCAATACGAAGCTATTGATCACCTATGCCATTTGGACGGTGGCAAGATTCCCATGAGTACATGGATTGCTCAGGCTATTGACGAAAAAATTCTACGAGAGACTGAGCTTGCTCATACTAACCCAGTGCATTCTGGTCGCGTTGGTCGTCGTTTCTATGAGTTCTTTGCTGGCGGAGGCATGGCTCGTGCTGGGTTGGGTGCGGAATGGGATTGTCTGTTTGCCAATGACTTCAATCCGATGAAAGGCCGTGTCTACCGTGACAATTGGGATAATGGCTTGGATCTATTGGTAGAAGATATTAATAAAATTAGTAGTACACATCTTTCTGATCAGGCGGATCTAGTATGGGCCTCATTCCCTTGCCAAGATCTGTCGTTGGCTGGTGTTTATAAGGGTATCGGTCATGAGAAAGACAAGGATCAAACTCGTTCGGGGACATTCTGGCCATTTTGGCGACTGATGCGTGATTTGATAAGCGAAGGTCGTGCACCGAAGGTTATAGTACTTGAAAACGTCTATGGTGTAATGACTTCCAATAAAGGCAAAGATTTTGCAGCGATTGGAACCGTATTTTCAGATGCCGGCTATCGCTTCGGAGCGATGGTGATAGATGCTCGTCTTTTTGTACCACAATCGCGTCCTCGTGTTTTTATTGTAGGTGTACGGCCTGACGTGGTGTTGCCTAAAGATTTATTATCCTCAAAGCCAATTGATCCGTGGCACCCAGATCGCATGATTGCTGCATATGGAGGATTGTCGAAGAAAGTTCAGCAATCATGGGTGTGGTGGAATATGCCGCAGCCACAGGAGAGGACAACGAAGTTCGCTGATCTGATTGACGATCATCCGGAAGGTGTGAAGTGGGATGGTGCAGAGAAGACCGAGCGTCTGCTGGCTATGATGACTCCGACTAATCTTCATAAAATCCATATGGCTCAGAAGACTGGTAAGCGCACAGTTGGAGGGCTTTACAAGCGCACTCGCTTAGATGAAAACGGGGATAAGGCGCAACGCGCCGAGGTTCGATTTGATGATATTGCTGGTTGTTTACGAACACCAGCAGGTGGCTCAAGCCGCCAAAGCATTATAGTCGTAGAAGGTGATAGTATTCGTTCACGTTTGCTCTCTCCACGTGAAGCTGCTCGTTTGATGGGGTTGCCCGATACCTACAAGCTTCCGAGCAACTACAATGATGCTTATCACGTTGCTGGGGACGGCGTGGTGGTTCCAGTAGTACGGCATCTTGCCAAATTTATTTTTGAACCTATTCTGGCTGGGTCGGGCGGCATGGAATCTATTCGGAAGACAGCTGCATAATGAATCAACCTATATCTGCGCTTATAGCAACCTTAGAGGCTTTCGCCACGGATAAATCAGCCAATGGCAATAAGGGGCCTATTGCTGCTCTACTTGTGATCAATCGACAGGCCTTTGATTTGCAGAAAGCTGGCACCTTAGTATGGCCACTGAACAGCGACGATTGGAAGACCAACAAGCAGGGGCAAGTAAAGGGGTTGGGTGGTCCTGCAACGCAGAAGATTCTTAAAGAATATGAGATAACGCGAACATTGGCTAGTGAAGGTGGTAGAACAAGCCGTGGCAGTATGCAGCTTATGCTCGACTATATCGACCTACTTAATCAGTATCAGGCATCATACGTCGAGGTGGATCTTGGAGCGTGCGAGCGTTTTTGGGTTGAAAAAGCTCGTGAATATTTTGAACGAAAACCGTATGTTTTAAGTGTTGACCCGCTATGGGGAACGCGTAGAGCCATTCGGCATTTGCTACAGCAAGCACAAGCCCGACAGAAAGAAGGGACGGGTACTAAGTTCGTGGGAACCCTGATGCAGCATATGGTTGGCGCGAAGTTGGAAGTGCTATTAGGTGAAGGACATATAACTCATCACCATTCTAATCAGAATGATGCTGGATCGAATCGTAACGGTGATTTCGACTACGAAGACATGGTATTCCATGTTACAGGCATGCCAAGTGAAGCTTTGTTAGGTAAATGTATTGAGAATCTGAACAGCGGCTGTAAGCCAGTTGTGATCACTTCATCAAAAGGAGCTTTGGTATTGGAAGCGTTGCTTGAAGATTCGAGAAATGGCACCTATGATGGTCGCGTAGATATTCTTGAGTTCGAGCAGTTTTTGGCTTCCAATGTGATCGAACTCGGTCGATTTAACGCTTCAGGGCGTAGAGCTACTTTGCAAAAAATCATCGAGACCTACAATCTGATTATTGAAACTGTCGAAAACGATTTCAGCATGAAGATTGATCTCGGCGATAAATAACTTATTGCTCAAATTTTTACATTATTTATAAAGAAGAAATCGGATATAACGAAGGAATAAAAATGCATCTTGCAAATTTGAAAATTCTTAATTTCCGAAATTTTGAAGCGGTTGATATTCCTCTGGCAGGCAACATGGTTCTTTTGGGGGAGAACCGTGTTGGGAAAAGTAATTTACTTTTCGCTATTCGACTCGTGCTTGACCAAACTCTTTCAGATTCCGCACGCCAGTTAAAGCTCTCTGACTTTTGGGATGGTTGTGATTTGTCACAAAGCCCACAAATTGAAGTCCATCTCGATTTTGCCGACTTCGGTAGCGACCCAGCTTTAGTAGCGTTATTGACTGACTATCGTACTGCTGAAGATTCTACGGTTGCGAGGCTAAGTTATGTTTTTCGCAAAAAAGTAGAAGTTGCTGGTGCGCCTCGGACAGGTGAAGATTGCGAGTTCTTGATCTTTGGTGGTGGGGATGAAACTCGCAACGTATCCAATCGGGTACGTCGTAGAATTGCACTAGACATGTTGGATGCTTTACGTGATGCAGAAGGTCAACTTGCATCTTGGCGCAACTCACCATTACGACCATTAATAGAGGACGCAATTGCGTTAGTAGATCGGACTGAATTAGAAAAGGTCGCCGCTGATCTTGAATCCGCAACTAAAAAAGTAGAAGGCTTCCCATCAGTAAAAGCATTAGAAGACTCTCTGCGAGAGGGGATTCTTGACCTGGCAGGGAGTGCTCAAGATATCGACGCAAGATTGCGTTTTGCCCCTACTGATCCGTTACGTTTATTTCGATCAATCGGAATGTTCATTGATGGCGGAAAGCGCAGTATCAGTGAGGCTAGTTTAGGCTCTGCGAACGTTGCACTAATTGCTTTGAAGCTCGCAGAGTTTGCATGGCGAAGGTCTAAGAATGAGCGTAACTATTCTTTGCTCTGCATTGAGGAACCCGAGGCCCATCTCCATCCTCAACTCCAAAGAGCTGTTTTCGACAAACTCTTTCTAGATTCTGATCCAGAACAAGCGTTAATAGTCACTAGCCATTCGCCTACCCTTGCGGCGATTGCACCACTACGTTCAATCGTGAATCTAAGAACAGTAAAAGGCAGGACACAAGCCTACTCTCTTGCAAAACTACCTGTTTCACCCGATGAACTTGATGATATAGAGCGTTATCTAACAGCTACTCGATCAGAATTACTTTTCGCACGAGGTGTCATTTTTGTCGAAGGAGATGCTGAAGAGGCTTTAGTGCCGGGATTCGCAGATGCTCTAGGCCATAATTTAGACGAAATTGGAATTACAGTGTGCAATGTTGCTGGAGTCAATTTTACTCCATATGTGAAACTTGCTGGTAGCTTAGGTTTGCCTTTTGCGGTTATTACAGACTGGGATCCTTTGGATGGAACCAAGCCTCCACTTGGAAAAGCACGGACAATTGGAATATGGGACGCCTTATGTGCAGTATGTAAATCTGCCCCCGTTTTGAAAACAAAAGGCCGGAAATGGTGTGATACAGCAAACTTTCTTGCTTTCAGCAAAGCTTGGGCGCGTAGAGGCATTTTTTTGAATGATCAAACTTTTGAGGTTGCAATAGCTGACACTCCTGATTTACTTGACACTTTACTTGATATTCTGGATGAACAAGGATTTGGCCCAAAGCGCACGGCAAGAATTAAAGCATGGCGTGCAGGTAATCCAGTAAATAGTACACAACTATTGGCAATGGTTGCAGATATTGGAAAGGGGCGCTTAAGTGCCAAACTCAAGAAAAAAATCTCGGGATTAGAACCGCCAGCCTACATAGCCTCCGCTATTCAGTATGTAGTGTCTCATGTTTAATCGTACTGCAATGTTACAGGCGCTAGAAGATCTCAAGCGTAATCAAGAACAATTTGATGCAGTTCACGAAAGTGGACATTGTGTAGTGCTTGCTGGTCCCGGCAGTGGAAAGACCAAAACCTTAACAACTGCAATTGCACGCGTGCTTATGGACGAAGTCATAGATCCCCAAGGAATTGCGTGTATCACCTATAATAATGAGTGCGCGATAGAGCTTGAAACACGTTTGGCGAAATTCGGTGTGATGGGCAGTGACCGTAATTTTATTGGGACTGTTCACAGTTTTGCTCTGACTCAAGTAATCATGCCCTATGCTCGATGTATTCCTGGGCTTCTTCCTAATGATTTTCGAGTCGCAACTTATGATGAGAGAAAGGATGTAGTGGAGGCGGTCTATAACAGGCTCTATAACGATGGAGGTGATCCGCATAAACAGTGGGGGTTTGCCGAGGAAAAGCGTCGTAGTGAAGTTGATCGTAGCCTCTCATCGTGGAAAGGACGGAACCTTGAGCTCGCTGAATTCATAGAAGCGTATGAAGAGGAGCTACACCGAAGAGGATTGATTGACTTCGATGATATGCCACTGATTGCCTTCCGAATGATCAAAGATCATTCTTGGATTCGAGAAGCTTTATGTGCCCGTTTCCCAATCCTATTTGTCGATGAGTATCAAGACTTGGGACATGCACTTCATGATTTGGTATTGTTGCTTTGCTTCGAAGGGAATATTCGATTGTTTGCGGTAGGTGATGCCGATCAATCTATCTACGGTTTTACAGGAGCAAATCCTGAGTTGCTACAAAGTCTCACTCAACGACCAGATGTACGGACAATTCAACTGCGTTTTAACTATCGCTCTGGTGCGAAGATTATTCGAGCATCTTTAGGCGCACTTGGTGAGGAGCGAGACTATCGCGGCGTTGATGACGCGCCTGATGGGGAGCTAACTTTCAGGCCAATCAACGGCGATCATGACTTACAGGCTCAATATATCGCAGACACTGTCTTGCCAAGTTTGATAAATAGAGGCATTCCACCTGAGGAGATCGCAATTCTCTATCGTGCTGCTTGGCTCGGAGATAAGGTCGCAAACGCTCTCGAACTCAGAAGTATTGCATTTCAGCGTAATGACACCAATGCCTTGGTGAAACGCAGTTCTCGATTCGCTCGATTTATCGAGGCATGTGCTATCTGGGTAACGGGTGGGTGGAAAAGTGCAGAGCCGCCGTTCATGCGGTTACTTAATCAGGCACTTAGCATTGTATTTGGCAGGCACTTCAGCGAATCAGAAGAGCAGATGTTGACGCTTCAGCTAATAAGTTTCTTACAAAGCAGTATTGATGCTGGAGAGACGACTAATGCTTGGCTATTACGATTTTATCAAGAGTTGGTCTTGTCGTGGCAAAAAATTACTCGCAATACTGATCCTGAATGGGACGTTTGTTTGAAGTTAATTGAGCGGACAGATCCATCGAAAGAGCTTGACATGCCACTTAACATTTTTTCTGGCCGAATTGAAGGTAGTGGTCGAGTTACATTGACCACGCTCCATAGCTCTAAAGGCCGTGAATTTGATGCGGTCATTTTGTTTGGAATCAACGATGGTGATCTGCCAAATTGGCGTGACCAAAAAAGTGATCGTTCTCTTCGTGAGGCGAGGCGTCTCTTCTATGTAGGGGTGACCCGCCCTAGAAAAGAACTGTGTTTAGTCTATCAAAGTAAAAATCACTCACCATGGGTTGCTGAGCTTTATCGCCGAAGTCAGCAGGTTTAAGTAAAAATCTACTCTGGTAAATAGCTACTATAATCCTAGACGATGATTGCATTAGCTCCCTCTTTCACCTTTAAAGGTGAAAGAGGGAGCTATATGTCTTAGTACGTTTATGGACTACAAAATGAAGCTTCCTTGGTCCGAAAAACCTGCAGGCTCAATTACTGCTTGAGCTACCCGTGCCTGTATAACACGTTTGCATGAAAAGCCTTCGCCTCCGTCCATGATCCACGCGCCCACTGTTCGCTCCAGCCAACCGTGCGCAAAAGCCATCCCATAAGTTGTTCCATAGCATTCAGAAGCATTAACCTCGTTATTACGTGGAGCAAGAAGCACATGGAAGGTTAATGCACCCCCGCTGGATGCCATAACACTGGCTATTGCTGGGATGTTGCTATCAAATAAGAATTGATATTGATAATGTGCGCTTTCTCCTCTTGGCCACCAATTCTCTTCTGGCGATAAACCAAAGAGTCTTTGCTCTAAGCCCGCGTTGATTGCTGATACCATGAGGTTGCGCCATGCTTTCCAACGTACACCACGAAACTTGCGAAGTGGGTAGTTACGAAATGGCGAATAGGACTCGTCAAAGGCAGGTAAAATAATCAGATCATCTGGTATTGAATAGCCAAATCGTACTAAGCATTCGATCAGTTGAGTATTATCGGGTTTATTAACCTCTGCAGTAGCATTTCCAGCAAACTTTGCTCGAAGTGCTGCATAGGTCTTGAACCCCAGAGCGGCTGCAATTCCTTCGCTCAGGTGAGATGAAGAAACGTCACTTAAGTGGCTCTTCGCCGACTTTTTTAGATTGCGGAATGCAACCTTAGAAATGAAGATGGTAGATTTAGACATGCCTATTTCCTTTTTGCTAAGTCGATGTCTGCCGATTACACATCGACCGCCAAAGAAAAGGCGAGATCGGATATAAAATGCAAAGAACGTCGTTTAACCCGGCAGAAGGTTCAGCATGACGCGGCTTGATATGGTTATCTTAGCACATCTATTTCGAGAGGCAAGAGTAAGGAGTTGGCCTTGCCTAGTCACTGCTGAAGACAAAAAAATCATTTCTTATTTAATTACTTAAAATGAATATGATGACTTTTGTGCAATGATGAATGTAGAAAAATAAAAATTCAAATAGATTTAAAATGAAAAACCACATCCATCTCACTGGGAGACAGATGCGGCTTGTTAAGCTGCCTGATTTGATGAGCTTAAGGATTTTTGATCCAACTTCTGCTTTAGACTTGATTTTTCACCAGTGATTGGTGGAGGTGCAGTATTAGTCTGAACACGTTGGATTTCCCCATTCTCTTCCGTCGAGTAGAACTCCTCCAACACTTCAGGAATCTCATCCTCACTAAACTCATATGCCGCATTGCCAAAACCAAGCCGAGCAGCATTCTCTAAAGCCTGTTGATCATAACCACAGGCTTTACGATGGGCATTGAGCTGAATGGCATCCGTAATGGCCTGCTCAATCGAAATGCCGTCTCGGATGGTCAGATCGACATAATAGATCGCCGACCGATGACTCTGCGTAGTGCTCTTGCCACGAAGCCTAAGCTGGAGTGGCAAGCATGAGAGCAAGTCACCCGACACCGCTTGGTAATAACTCAGCCTCGCAGCAAGGCTACGAATGCTGTTATACCCCGTGGTTCTAAAGATGAATGTCCCCATCTCATCGTCATCGCCAATCTTCACATTGAGCCTGCCATATGGTTTGCACATGTTGTTCTTGGCTAGAGGGCAATGATCTGGCGATGGGCAAGGCAAGGTTTCAACGCCGTTATCGGTATAACGACGGCATGTCTCTCCATTGCCAACGCAGAGCGGTCGCCCATTCTGCCGATCAAACATACTGTATTCCGCACGCAGATTCAGATCAGGATCGTTAAACAGCATCCTGACAGGGATTGAGCGGATCTTGCCATTGGGTGAGTCCTTACGAAGTAGCTCATCAAGCGGATGGTTGACCCATCCGTCTCTGGTTTGTACCTGTGAGGTAATGGTAAATTGGTCGTCCTTTTCAGGTAGACGTTTACCATCCTTGACCACTACTCGACCGATACTTATTCGCCCCAGAATCGGCGGTGTGATTGCGAGACCTTTAATCATGATGCTGCTCCTGAGGTTCAGATTGAATGGTTTGAGTTGATGAATTACTTGCTGCCGATGCTGCATTGACTAGAAAGCGACGGCTCCCTGACTTACTGCGCTTCCACGTCACACTCCCAGATCGAAAGATAGCTTTACTGGCCTCACCCATGCACTGTTGAATCGTTTGCTTGAGCTCAGATTCAACCAGCTGACGTGACTCGATTTCGGCACGCATCTTCACCATGCCAACGAATGCCGTCGTCATGGCTGGATCATCGGTGAGATCCAGAGAGTTGCCTGAGTCGTAGGGATACAAAGCCCGTAGCGCTTGCCCAGCCGAATCAGACCCATCAGCCGGTGGCTCCGTATCAGTTATCACGTACTGCCAGAACTTACGCTCTAGCTCGATGAGACGATCAATCAGCTCATCATCGCGTTCAATACGATAGACCCGGATCTCCTGACCACAGATCAGCACACAGACATCTGCTGCTTTCTTGCCTGTGACTGCCAGTTGATGCTGTACCTGACACTGCACATAGTCCGGCACGCCATCCCGCCACAAACGACTACCAAATTCACCTGCCGTCTTGCACTCCAGAATCTGCACCTCATCATTACCGACTATCGAATAGTCTAGATTGGCCAGCATCCAGCTTTTGTCTGGATCGGTGTGCTGAAGGACAGAGTTGATGCGCCGTACCTTGTGGCCGGTGCGTTTGGTGTAGTGCTGCGCCACAATCGGCTCTAAGATATGGCCCCAGTACATCGGTGAGGTTTCATCATCGGGATCAATCTTTGGCAAGTTGTCATCACGACCTGTTTTAATCATCCATAGCTCAAGCTGGGATTGGTAGGGATTAAGACCCACCGCAGCAGCGGCATCACTGCTACCGATCCCTTGTTTACGAGCTTCCAGCCATTCGTCACGGCTAAGGGCTTTGGTTGAGACTAAACGCAATGCACCATGTACCCTACGTGAAGAGTTTGAATCATCAGGTGGTGTATTGGATGGAGTAGCTGTACGGCCTCGTTTGGCTATAACAGGCTTGGCCGTGGTAATAGCTGAGACTGAAGAAATAGCGGTATTCATAAAAATCTCCTTAAACGCATAGAGGCTCTTTACCAGATCGGTAACGAGCCTCTATGCCGTGTTGAATTTAAAATGGGGTGGATTAAAACGCTGTAGCTGAGCTGTGAATGTGTAGCTGGGGTAAAAGTGATTGCAGGTTTAGATATTAAGGCTTAAAAAATTTCTGAAGCAAATAACTGATATGGGCCTGTGCACACGCCTGATCTGGTAGATGTCCTGTATGTAGCACGGCATGTTGTAGCCATATCCCGAATGCCACAATCACCTCATACTCAAAGACGCCTGCAAAGTCCGTATCGACATGATCCCAGATATTCGCGACTTCATCCCAAACCAGTGGCAAATAGCTACAAGCAGCCATGACTAGCTCCAGACAACCCTGATTCCAATGTGTCAGGACTGTATCGAACGTCTTAGGATCAGATTGGATAGCAAATATGCCTTCATACAGAAAAGCTCCCCAGACCGCCGCAACAGCAACGGGTAGAGAGGAGCCTTTTTGTGGTGTTTCAATAATAACCATGACGACCTCCTCGAATTGAATCAGCCGTCATGCCGCCATCAACACAGCCTGCTCTAAAGCTTTCTGCTTAATCAGCGCACCCTGCCCAAACCATGCAGAATCGAGACGATGATCAGTGCTGCGTGCACGGCGCTCAAAATCGATGTATTCCGTGACCGCATTGAGTAACCCGAAGGCTGTTCCTTTGGCTGAATCCAGATCAGCACCTTTACCCCGACCTTGGTAGAGCTCTAAGGCTTTAGACATGGCACGCTCATTGGCCTGACCCAGAGATTTAGAGTTAAGGTTTTGATCGCTAAAGACGCGGAGGAAGTAAAGTTCCGCTTCTACCGATTTGACTTTACGCTCACTCAAGCCTTTCATGCGATACATGAAATCATCCCATGAAGAGACAGTAATCCCGAGTTGCCGTTTGACAGCATCTGGATCGAAGCTGGTACTGTGGGGGACTTTGACAGCTTGCGCTCCACCAGCCAGTGCAACTGCTAAAGTATTGTTGCAGACGACGCGGATACTGGTGAATTGAGCGGTAGTAGCGAGTGTGCCATCACAAGCGGTTGCCAGTAAGACATAGCCATTAGTCACGTCTTTGCCTTTCAATGCTGTGGATTGACCTGTTTTAGCCAGTGCCCAGATCTTGCGACCACCTTTAAGAACTCCCGCAGTTTCGAGTTCAAAGCCAGATTGTTCGGTCCAATCACGGTAAAATTCTAAGATCGCACGGGGTTGTACGACTTGGTAACGCTGACTGACGACGGACAGTGGTACATGGGTATCAGAACGGAATAAGACCTTGTTATCCATAAAGGCATGAATAGATCCTGATGTACCACTGGCTTCAGTCATGTAGCGAACTGGTGATTCCAAGATCGACCAGTCCATGCCTGCTTGCTCTGCCCAGACCTCTAAAGGTTGATGCGGTGAGAGCTGATTACCGAGGCCATGCCAAGGGGTTGAGCCTGTAAAAGCCATTGTTTCGATAAGATGTGCCATGATGTATTTCCTTAAATGATTTGATAAATAGCGCGCACAGCAAAGCCACTGAACCCTGTCAGTTGGGATTTAGACCATGCGGATTTGGGGTTAAACAGAAAAGATCGCGTTTGAAACGGTACGGTGAAGCTTGTTAATGATGCTCACTGCTAAAGTTATAGCCGCAGTCGATACAGTGGTAGTTATTGAGAATCTTGTCATCGATGACTTCACCGAGTGCTGCACCCGTGGCATAGCCTGTTAGACCCCCGACTAGACCACCAAGAATTGCGCCGGCAAGGCTACCGATTGGACCTCCGATGAAACCAACGGCGGCACCGATTTCTGCACCGCCCATTGCACTGGCTGCACCAGCAGCAGTACCAATAGCACCGCCTGTTTTACGGGCATAGTCTTTGGTTTCAACGCGGGCTGAATGACATCTTGGACAGATGATGGGCATGTTGAGTTACTCCTGAAGGTAAAGAAAATGGATATAAAAAAAGCCTGCCATTGGCAAGCTTCTCTAGTTTCTAGAAAAAAGTAGAAGAGGAGTATTGGCTCCATCTATATGTTATATATCTGAAAAAATTTACTTTTCTAATCTAAGCAAAAGCCTCAATTACTGAGACTGCTCTCCGGAAAGTCGTCCTGATAACTCGTCAGTCCTTGTCTTATATAGCTGGCGAATACATTCAGTATTCGTACACTGATTGCGAGCATGCAGCCAGCCTCTTTGCTCATGTTTGAGATCATCAGTTTTTTTAAGTGCGGCATACTCGCTATTTAATTTAGAATCAGCAGCAATAAGCTGTAGATCATTACAAATGATGTGCTCAACACTCGTTCGAGCAAACTCGCAGTTAAATGATGCGGATAGATTAGATGGTGAATTATTCACAGTTGCAGATGCTTGCGAGGCTTCTGTATTTTGTTGAGTAGGTGCTGTATTGGTTTCGGCTGTACGTATCGTCTGTATTGCTTGAAATTTTAGGTTCTTAGTGAATCCAAATACTCTGCCCATTCTTGCATCATCTTACGTCGGTAATCTAAATGCTGTGCATGGTTGTATGCTGAAGATACAGCGCTGCCTACCGTATGCGCCAATTGAATCTCAATGGCATCGTGCATGTAGCCTTGCTCATGCAAAGTTGTAGAGGCCAGCCCCCTGAAGCCATGTCCCGTCATACGCCCCTTATAGCCCATACGCCATAGAGCACTCAGCACAGCATTTTCGCTTAACGGTTTATAAGAGCTTTGATTAAAAAATACGTACTGGCGCTTACCCGTTAGTGGCACCAAGCTCTTCAATACTGCAATCGCTTGGGTTGATAATGGCACGATATGCTGAGCCTGCATCTTCATTTTCTCTGCGGGGATGCGCCACTCTTTCTTTTCAAAATCAACCTCTGTCCATTCCATAAACCGCATTTCTACGGTTCGAACAAAAGTTAGGCACATCAAGTTTAAAGCAGCTACAACAAGTACATCTCCTGTATAGCTATTAATATCTGCAAGGAGTTTTGGAAGATCTTTCGCATCAATCCTCGCCATGTGCTTCACTTTACGCGATTTGAGCGCTTCAGCTAAATGCGGCGTGGGATCGTTCTCTATCAAACCTTGCCTAATTGCATAACGAAAAATTGCCCCTGCTAATGGAATGCTACGCTTGGCCATCTCCAGGGCACCACGAGCTTCAATTTTCTTTGCCGCAGCAAGAACATCTTTGCCCTTGATAGTATCAATCGGCATATCACCTATTTCAGGGAACAGATCTTTTTCGAACGTGGACAAATCGCGAGTCATAGTCACTGGCTTGATTACATCTCGACGATCATCCATCCAAGCTAGCGCGAGTGTTCTAAATGTCGACTTGCCACTGTCTACATTTTTGGCTTCATGCTTTGAGGCCGTTGGATCTATGCCCTGCTGTATTAGCTTGCGAGCCTCATCACACTTCAGCCGCGCTTCCTTAAGAGTCACCTCGGGGTAAATGCCTATGCTATATGTTTTCTGCTTACCTTCAAACCGATACGCCATACGCCAATACTTACCACCATTAGCAAACACATGGAGTTGCAGCCCTTTCCCATCAGAATGTTTGACGGGAGCCTTCTGACCTAGGGGTGGCAACTCGACTTTTCTTAAAAATGCATCTGTAAGCATGGCTATTTGCCTTCGCAGTGTTGGTATGTTGGTATTTCTTCAAACACCGTTATATACCAACAAATCTACCAACACAATAGCTCGGATTCGGCGACATCAGACTGGACATCATCGGACATAAAAAACCCCAGAACCTTGCGGTTACTGGGGTTTTCAGACTATATCGGATCATATAGGACTTACATTTGGCGGTGAGAGAGGGATTCGAACCCTCGATACGGTATTAGCGCATACACACTTTCCAGGCGTGCTCCTTCAGCCACTCGGACACCTCACCAAGGGGCGGTAGTCTAACGAAAAACCGATTGAAAGCCAATCATATTTTTTGAAACCCTGCACTGCGACTGTCATTCATTCAATGTTACCATGTGCGCTACAGTACAGATTGGATTTAGACCTATGCAGGCTATGCAACAGCGCCCAGCAATGTCCGCGTTGACTCTCGCAGCATTGGGTATCGTGTTTGGCGATATCGGAACCAGCCCTCTTTATGCATTAAAAGAATGCTTCCACGTATCTCACGGTATCGCGCTCAACCATGCCAATGTTTTGGGCGTATTGTCCCTGATCTTCTGGTCACTGATGATCGTGGTATCCATCAAATATGTCATGGTCATCATGCATGCGGACAACAACGGCGAAGGCGGAATCATGGCGCTGCTGGCGCTAAGCCTCAGAAGCAAACGCATCGGCGCCAAGACCCGCGCCGGATTGATCGCGATTGGTCTCTTTGGCGCGGCGTTGTTCTTTGGGGATGGCATCATCACCCCTGCGGTGTCCGTACTCTCAGCGGTTGAAGGCTTGTCGATCATGACGCCCGTCTTCACCCCCTTCGTGATCCCGATTACCATCGCGGTGCTGATCGGCTTGTTTATGATTCAGCGCAAGGGCACAGGCTCGGTCGGTCGTTTCTTTGGTCCGATTACCCTGCTGTGGTTTGTCTCCTTGGGTGTGCTCGGGATCATGAGCATCATTCAAAATCCTTCGATTCTACAGATGGCAAGCCCGCACTGGGCGGTGATCTTTGTGGTCAGTCATCCAATCGCTTCCTTTATTACCATGAGTGCGGTCGTGCTGACCATCACCGGTGGTGAAGCGCTCTATGCCGATATGGGTCACTTTGGGCGTAAGCCAATCCAGATGGCGTGGTTTGTTGTGGTGCTGCCCAGTTTGCTACTGAACTATGCAGGTCAAGGCGCACTGCTGCTGCGTGATCCTGCGGCGATTGCCAATCCGTTTTATAAGCTGATCCCTGAGATGGCTCTGCTGCCGATGATCGTGCTTGCGACGATTGCAACAGTGATTGCGTCTCAAGCAGTGATCTCTGGCGTGTTCTCGATTGCGCGTCAGGCGATGCAATTGGGCTATCTGCCCCGCTTTACGGTCATGCATACCTCAGAGTCTGAGATTGGTCAGATCTATATTCCTTTTTTAAACTGGCTGCTGCTGATCGCCATCCTCGTGCTGGTGGTGATGTTTAAATCCAGCTCGAATCTGGCCTCAGCCTACGGTCTGGCAGTCACCATGACCATGCTCTGCGATACCTTGCTGGTCGGTTTTGTGATGTACAACCTGTGGCGCTGGAAAGCCCCAAAAGTCCTGCTCATCGTGCTGCCCTTCCTGACTCTAGACTTGGTGTTCTTTGGCGCAACATCGATGAAGATCATCGCGGGCGGCTGGTTCCCGCTGCTGATTGGTTCGATTGCCTTCACCATCATGATGACGTGGAAACGCGGTCGTCAGTTACTGTTTGCCAAGCTGCAAAAAGATACCCTGCCACTGGATCTGTTTATCAATAGCGTCAGTACCACTGCACATACCGTGACAGGTACGGCTGTCTTTATGACTGCCAGCCAAGCCATTGTGCCGCATGCGCTATTGCACAACCTGAAGCACAACAAGATCCTGCATGAAACCAATATCCTGATGACGGTGCAGACCGAAGATGTACCTTACATCGATGAGGCGAAGCGGGTCACGGTTGAGCGGATCAATGAGCGCTTCTCGCGGATCATTGCGCGCTATGGCTTCAAAGAACAACCGAATGTGCCCGATGCAGTAGAGTTGGGTTTAAAAGAGTTGGGCTTGCCGTTTGATATGATGATGATCAGCTTCTTTGTCTCGCGCGAGCGTATCCTGCATACCGTAGGCGATGGCATGGCGCCATGGCGTGAGAAGCTGTTTATCTCGATGTCACGCAATACCAGTGCGGTCAGTGACTTCTTCCAGATCCCGACCAATCGCGTGGTCGAGATGGGCAGTCAGATCGAGATTTAGGATTGCGATGTGGCAGGATATTCCGCTGAATGTCCTGCCTCTAAACGAAGACAAAGTTGAAACCTCGGCTTTGTCTTTATTTTTGAGCTTCGATTTGAGCTTTTGTCTTTAAGCTTTTGCTTATATGTCTAGTTTCTTAATGTTTAACCGATTAACACGAGTGTCCATGTTCACTGTTTACCGATCCCTCCCTGCCGTACTGTTGATCTTCGCCATACCGTGCAGCACGCTCCATGCAGAAATCGCCACGGCTTATGCACCGGGCTATAGCAAAACTGACACTGCGACCAGCTCCGCATCGCAAGCGACTGCCACGGCAACGACTGAACCTACGGCGGATGAAGAAGCTACAGAGGCCGATGATCCGCTGTGCAGTCAGAACTATTTTAAGGGTGAGGCGCCAGACTTTAACAATCCTAACCTGTCGCAAAGCACGCAGGAATTGTGCTTTGATGGTTTTACCGTGATGTATTCGGGGATTACCCGTACCCCGCTCTGGTCCGCCGAATACCTGACCCGCGACCGCATCGAACGTGCACAAGCACTCAGTCGCATGAATAACTTCCACGAAGAAACCCGCATTGACTATACAGAGCGGTCAACACTCTCTGACTATAAAGGTAGTGGCTTTGATCGTGGTCATATGTCTCCCAATGGCGACATGGGCACGCGCGCGCAACAGTTTAATAGCTTCTCGCTGGCCAATATTGTGCCGCAAAATAGCTATAACAACCAAAATCCATGGCGGCTGCTTGAAGAAGCCACCCGAGAATTGGTCAAACAAGAAGACGAAGCTTATGTCATCACGGGGGCGGCGTTCTTGGGCAATAGCCTGCAAAAGATCGGCAATGTGATTGTGCCGTCGGATATCTATAAAGCGGTGTACTTCCCGAAACGCCAAGCCGTTGGAGTGTACTTCTCGCCCAATGATTCATCGGGGCAGGTGCAAGTGCTGACGCTTGCTGAGTTGAATGCCAAGATCGGCTTGGATCTGTTTCCACAGCTCTCCAATGAGATCAAACAAAAGCGCGTCAACATGCCGCTCTCGACCATGATGGCAACGCGGCGCGGGGATTTTGCAGGGCGGGATACACGTAGTGCGCGTAGTGACAGCTATCGCAATTATGGCGTCTCATCAGAATCACAACTCCAGCCCTCTCCGCGAGGGTTACTGGAAAGACTCTGGCGTGCGCTATGGAAGCTGAATTAAGTCAGTCGCGACTGGGCATGTTTATCCAAGGCGATACGCGCGCAAGAAGCGTTTGACGATTTCGCGGGCATATTCTTCGTCTTCATTAGCATCAGATTGAGACTCCAGGCCAAAATTACGAAGCAATTGCTTGCAACTCCCGCCAAAAGCAGACAAAAAGTGCTCGGATGCAAAAACTGGATTGGGAATGTCCAGCTTGCCTTGATCATGGGCTTGCTGCAATAAGCGCTTCATTTCATCTTGGGTATGCTGTGGGCCCGCATTGTAAAAAAGCCGAGTCAACTGCGGATTTTGCTTAGCCTGCGCCACCATTAACCGATTCAGCTCAATCGCTTCTTGCGTCTGTAGCATGCCTTGAAAACGACGCGCGATTTCATACAGCGCTCTAGAGACGGGCAACTCTTCCGGCAGATCAAATAAAACCGAAGGCAACTGATGTTCACAGTGAGCTTCGATCGCGGCGGCAAATAACGATTCTTTGTCATTAAAGTGGCTATAAACCGTCAGCTTAGACACGCCTGCCTCTGCTGCAATGGCATCCATACTACTGCCTTCAAACCCTAAACTTAAAAACAGATCCTTGGCGGCCTGCAAAATAGCAGCGCGCTTGACCATGTCCTTTGGGCGGCCGGGGCTGGCTGGAGCTGGAGATTTAAGAGGGAGTTCTGCGCTCATAGTGTTTTCAAACCATCTTCGATCCTCGGCTTATATAAGGATCAAAGAAGTATTGAACTTTTTTCACCAAATATTGAACCAGAGGGTTTACTAATATTAATATACTGCATAGTATAGCAATAATTCACCACGCTGACGACTTTTTGAGCATGGCTTTTATATCAAGGATATCGATGACATCGTCGCGATCAAAGTCGTATTCAAAGATGAAACAACAAACACAAGATCTTCTGTCTTAAAGGATACATCCCATGATTTCTCAGCAAATCAACCGCCCCATCCTCTTGCTCTCTATCGCAGTGCTCAGTGCCTGTAGCAAGCAGGAACCTGCCAAACCACAGCCGCGTCCTGCCATGGTCACTCAGCCGATCTCCGCAGGCCTACTGCTCAATAGCTATGCAGGGGATGTGACCGCACGCGTACAGCCTCAGCTCTCTTTCCGTGTGGGCGGCAAGGTGATTAAACGCATGGTGGATGTCGGCAATACCGTGAAGACAGGACAGATCCTTGCTGAATTGGATCCACAAGACGCACAATTACAACGCACCGCCGCAGCCGCACAGCTTGCCAGTGCAGAATCCGCTGAACGCGTCGCCAAGTCAGAGCTGGATCGCTACAAGCAGCTCCTTGCACCGAACGCCATCAGCCGCTCGCAGTACGATCAGGTTGAGAACCAATATAAGTCAGCAACATCCGCACTACAGCAAGCCAAATCACAATTCGATGTCGCCTCCAATCAAGCCAACTACAATACGTTGCGCGCACCTGAAAATGGCGTGATCGTACAGCGCCAAGTCGAAGCCGGGCAGGTGGTGACTGCAGGTCAAGCCATCTATACCTTAGCTGCACAGGGCGACCGCGAAGTGGTGATCGGGCTGCCTGAGCAGGACTTGCCGCGCTTTCATATTGGACAGCACGTGACCGTCACCGTCTGGTCGCAACCGGATGCTCGCTTCCCTGCCCACGTACGCGAATTGTCGCCCGCAGCGGATCAATCCCATACCTTTGCGGCACGCATCGCCTTTGACCAGCCCAATCCATCAGTCGATATCGGACAGAGCGCACGCGTGTATGCGGCAGATCCTAAAACCGCGAGCGCCCTATCTATTCCACTTTCGGCAGTGACCGCAGAGCAAGGCGCTGCCTATGTCTGGGTCCTGAACCCTTCCACCTCTGCCATCAAGCGCACCTTTATTAAAACGGGCGCTTATGATCGCGACATCGTTCCGGTGCTGTCTGGATTAAATCCCAGCGACTGGGTGGTGGTTGCCGGTGTTCAACTCCTGCATGATGGACAGAAGATTCAACCCGTAGATCGACAAAACCGCCCTGTAACCGCGACGACTGGAACACAAAGTACACCTGTGGTCGCAACGGCCCCAAACAGCAAACAGGGTTAATGCCATGAACTTTAATCTTTCTGCTTGGGCACTCAAAAACCGCCAGCTCGTGCTGTACTTCATGGTGCTACTCGGCATTATCGGTGCCATCTCCTATACCAAACTCGGTCAGAGTGAAGACCCGCCGTTTACCTTTAAAGTCATGGTGGTTCAGACCTACTGGCCAGGTGCCAATGCCGAGGAAGTCTCCAAACTGGTCACCGATCCCATCGAAAAGAAACTGATGGAGACCGGTAACTACGAAAAGATCGTCTCCTACTCTCGTCCCGGCGAGTCGATGGTGACCTTTGTTGCACGGGATTCGATGCACTCCTCCGAAATTCCCAACCTCTGGTATCAGGTGCGTAAGAAGATTGGTGATATCCAACAGACTTTACCTGTGGGCATCCAAGGGCCTTATTTTAATGATGAATTCGGCGATACCTACGGCAACATCTATGCCTTAACGGGTAAAGGCTACGATTATGCAGTGCTGAAAGACTATGCCGATCGTATCCAATTGCAATTGGAGAATGTTCCTGACGTTGCCAAAGTCGATCTGGTCGGTCTACAGAATGAAAAAATCTGGATTGAGGTATCAAACACCAAGATCGCAAGCCTAGGCTTGCCCCTACAAGCCGTACAAGAGGCCCTGCAAGCGCAAAATGCCATCGCGCCTGCGGGCTTCTTTGAAACCCCGACTGATCGTATTCAACTGCGGGTCAGTGGACGCTTTAAATCGGTGGAAGAGATTCGTAACTTCCCGATCATCATTGCAGGCAAGACCTTTACGCTGGGCACGGTTGCCGATGTCCATCGCGGTTTTAGCGACCCTGCGCAGCCGCGTATGCGCTTTATGGGGGAGGATGCACTGGGTATCGAAGTATCAATGAAACCGGGTGGCGACATCTTGGCTTTGGGCAAAAATCTGCAAACCACCTTTGCCTCCTTACAACAGACGCTACCTGTCGGGATGCAGTTGAGCAAGGTCTCCGACCAACCCGCCGCCGTAAAATCTGGTGTCAGCGAGTTTGTCCATGCCTTGGCTGAGGCAGTCATTATCGTGCTCCTCGTCAGCTTCTTCTCCTTGGGTTTTCGCACGGGAGCGGTTGTTGCCCTAACCATTCCGCTGGTCTTGGCGATGACCTTTGCGGCGATGCATTTCTTTGATATTGGTTTGCATAAGATTTCTTTAGGCGCGCTGGTTTTGGCGCTCGGACTGCTCGTTGATGACGCGATCATTGCCGTGGAGATGATGTCGATCAAGATGGAGCAAGGCTTTAGCCGTCTTAAAGCCGCCAGCTTTGCGTGGACCTCAACCGCATTTCCGATGCTGACTGGGACATTGATTACTGCTGCAGGCTTCCTCCCGATCGCAACCGCTCAATCCAGTACAGGGGAATATACGCGCTCCATCTTTGAAGTGGTGACCATTGCCCTACTGGTTTCTTGGCTTGCTGCGGTGATCTTCGTGCCTTATCTGGGTGACATACTGCTGCCCGACTACACCAAGAAGAATCAAGCCAAAAAGAATCAGCAAAAAAGCCTATCTAAAGTCGGTAGTTTAAAAGAGAAATACTTTGGCAAAGACCCTGAGCCCAGTCCAGCCCCGCCTGTCGAGACCACAGCAAATCCAAATCTTGACCACGAGGCGCATGATCCTTATGCCAGCAAGTTCTATCAGCGCTTTCGCACACTGGTGCAGTGGTGCTTGAACTTCCGCAAAACCGTCATTGCCATTACGATTGCAGCATTTGTGGGTTCTATCGTTCTATTTGGCTTCGTTCCGCAGCAGTTCTTCCCCGACTCCAGTCGCCTTGAGCTCATGGTCGATATGAAGCTGACGGAAGGCGCTTCGCTGACCGCCACAGAAGCCAAAGCCAAACAACTGGAAGCCTTGCTTAAAACACGTAAAGGTATTGATAACTATGTCAGCTATGTGGGCACAGGTTCTCCGCGCTTCTATTTGCCTTTGGATCAACAATTGCCACAGGCAAGCTTTGCCCAATTCGTGATTCTGGCGAAGACCTTGAAAGATCGTGAAGAACTGCGTGCATGGTTGATCCAGACCCTCGATAAGGACTTCCCCGATGTTCGCACCCGTGTTTCACGTCTTGAAAATGGTCCGCCCGTGGGTTATCCGGTTCAATTCCGTGTTTCCGGTGAAGATATCCAGAACGTCCGCGCTCTCGCCCGCCAAGTCGCCGCCAAGGTGCAGGAAAATCCGCATGTGGTGAATGTCCATCTGGATTGGGAAGAGCCGAGTAAATCAACCTACTTAACCGTTGATCAAGCACGTGCGCGTCAGTTGGGGGTAAACAGTCAAGAACTGGCTAACTTCCTACAAAGCGCACTCACCGGCGCAACTGTCAGCCAATATCGTGAAAATAAATCATTGATCGATATCCAACTACGCGGTGCAGCGTTAGATCGTCGTGAAGTCGGCATGCTCTCTAGTCTGGCCGTGCCTTCTGACAACGGTGGCACCGTACCGCTCTCGCAGATCTCGACCATTGAATACGGTTTTGAAGAAGGGATTATCTGGCGCCGTAACCGCCTACCCACGGTCACAGTGCGTGCAGATATTTATGACAATACCCAGCCCGTTAGCCTCGTCAATCAAATCTCCCCGACGCTGGATAGCATCCGCGCCAAGCTCCCCAGTGGCTATCAGTTAAACATCGGCGGTACGGTGGAGGACTCCGCACGCGGACAGAACTCGGTCAATGCCGGTATGCCACTCTTCTTGGTGGTGGTGATCACCTTGCTGATGTTGCAACTACGCAGCGTCTCACGCAGTATCATCGTTTTCCTGACCGCGCCGCTGGGTTTGATTGGCGTGACGCTCTTCCTGCTGCTTTTCCAAAAGCCCTTTGGTTTTGTGGCGATGCTGGGGACGATTGCCCTATCAGGCATGATCATGCGTAACTCGCTGATTCTGATTGATCAGATTGAGCAGGATATCCGTGCAGGTCACAAGCCGTGGGATGCGATTATTGAAGCCACGGTACGACGCCTGCGTCCGATCGTGCTCACCGCACTTGCCGCGGTACTAGCGATGATCCCGCTGTCACGCAGCGTGTTCTTTGGACCGATGGCGGTGGCCATCATGGGTGGATTGATTGTCGCAACCGCACTGACGCTACTCTTCTTGCCTGCGCTCTACGCAGCCTGGTTTAGAGTTAAGAAAGAGCCACCACCTACCACTTCCTAGAAACCTATAGAAAGCTGCTCTCTCCCAAATCCCCCGAAAATCTAATTTTCGGGGGATTTTTTATGTCTGAAACCTAAATGACAGACACAAAAAAGCCTGCATAATGCAGGCTTTTTGCGATTCAATATGGTGCGCTGGGAGGGAGTCGAACCCCCGACCCTCAAGTTCGTAGCCTGATGCTCTATCCAGCTGAGCTACCAGCGCAATATGTAGACGATTGAAGTCGTTCACATTTTTTCAACGTTTCTGCATTTCTATCTGCAGTGCGTCGAGGTGGCGTATTCTATTGAAATACTAACGCTACGTCAACACTATTTGCATCTTTTTTGATTTTTTATTTCAACATCTTATCGATACTGAACATTTTAGAAAAATCAAAAATACCACTGACACAAATATAATGGCGGTGAGGGAGGGATTCGAACCCTCGGTAGGGGTTAACCTACTCTCCCTTAGCAGGGGAGTACCTTAAGCCACTCGGCCACCTCACCACGAGGCGGGTATATTACAAAAACAAAAGCATAATCACAAGACTAATTATCATTAATCTTGATGACAGGTCAGGAAACCACCAGTTTTATCAGTGTGACTTGTCAGCCTGTTGTGTTTGTTGGTATTTTCTTCCGGAGGCTTCGTTATCCTTCAGCGCAGTGATTCGCGCCTTTTCAGCATTGGCTTTCACATCACCTATATTCGCGTTCACATCGTCAATAATACTATCTTCAACGACAACGCGTTCTTTATTATCAACTTTATAGTAGTCAGCAGAGTGTTTATCTTCTTCTTGTTGCTTGATAAATTTCTCTGCGGCGCTTAAAGAAGCGGTTTGTGTTTCAGGTGTCTCCATGGCTGGATCCGCTTTTTTCTTACTACATCCCCCCACACTTATTAAAATCACTGCCATCAAAAAACAGGTTGGCCATTGGTGCGATATACGATGCATCATATTATTGTTCTCCATTTTTAAAATCTGGACTCATTCTTTAAGTCCCAATATCGTTCCTATCACTAAGAACTTTTTAATTTATTACCCATGAATCAGTATTTTATTCATCGGTGGCGTAATATAGCACCACTTTCTTGCGTTTTTCCAACAGAATAAAACAGCTAGCGATTGCCCCGACAGAAATCACCTCGTACACTGGACACAACTCCAAGTTACGGCATCTAAAAACTATGTCTCGCCCAGCTCTGATTTCTACGCTTTCCATTCAGCGTATGTTGTTGCCCATCCTGCTCGGAATTCTGGTGTTCTTTAGTTTCGAGATTGTACGGATTTTTATCTCACCCATCGCTTGGGCTGCCATCTTGGTCTATATCACGTGGCCGTTGTATCAATGGACACTGCATAAATTCTCAGGGCGTGAAAGTCATGCGGCAGGTATTGTCACTGCGGGACTCATGACGCTGGTCGGCGTACCCATCGGTATCGCTTTTCTGGTCACCGAACATCAAGCCGTGACGTGGTACCACCAGTTACATGATCAACTGAATGCTGGTCAGCTGGTACTGCCTACAGCACTCGCCAATCTACCTTGGGTCGGTAGCGATTTACAAGATATGGTCGATCAATTGAATGATGATCCCAGCCAATTCATCACCCAACTGCGTAGCATGCTTCAAGATCAGGTCGGCAAAGGTGCGCGCTTAGTCGGCAATGTGGCCGAACATATTGCTTCTGTCGGTTTCTGCTTGATCACCATGTTCTTCTTTTATAAAGATGGTGTGCGCATCATGGTGCAGATTCGTGCGGCATTGGAGCGTATTGTTGGTGTGCGTGGTGATCATTACCTATCGGCTATTGCGGTCACAACGCGTGCGGTTGTCTACGGCATCGTCCTCACCGCAGCAGCTCAAGGTCTGCTGGCAGGGATCGGCTATGCGGTTGCGGGCATGCCAGGAGCATTACTCTTGGCCGTCATCACCGCTATTGTCGCGATGATTCCTTTCGCATCCCCATTGGCTTGGGGGCTTGCGATTGCTTGGCTTGCGATTACGGGGCACCCGATTGCCGCAGTGGCGTTAGCCGTTTGGGCAGGTGCAGTGATTTTTATCATCGATAATATTTTGCGCCCGATGGTTATTTCCAGCGCCACTGCAATCCCCTTCTTGGTCGTGTTGTTTGGCGTGCTGGGGGGGCTTGCGACTTTCGGGATGATCGGACTCTTTATCGGTCCGGTGATCCTCGCCATGTTGCTTGCGGTTTGGCGTGAGTGGCTCACCCATGAGCATGAACAGCAGCAAGTGATTGCGAGTCAAAATACCGTAGTGGTGGAACCCGCTGCTGAAGAAGATAAACCGTCATAACATTATGACGGTTTTGAAGTCAAATATGGGCGTTAACGCATGAATACCGTTAACGCTTCTATTCCTCATTTCTTTAGTTATAAACAATCGTGTAGTTGGTTCGGCTGCTGACCTTGCCTTCGGTAGCAGGGCCGCCCACTGCCGTATATTGCACATAGTAATTCATGGTGGCCGCGCCCGTATTTAAAGCAACCGCTTTCAATCCATTCACACCGTTTTTAGCCTGATTCAATTGCAGCCCTGTGGTGTCATCATTCAACAATTGCAGTTGCACATTGGATGCCTGAGCTGCGCCCGGATCATTCTTCAAATAACCCGTCGCAAGGTCTGTCGACACACCGGGCTCAAAATAAGTCGCGACACTCCCCGTCGCCGGTGCACAGCCACTTAAGGCGATATTAAAAGCGGTCCGCCCTGCCCAAGCCGATGCGTTTGGCAACGCTTGTGCTGATACCGTAGGCAGCGTAACGGTAAAGTCTTTACCTGCGCCGTTGCCATTGATCGTACACGTGCGCGTCGTAACCTGCCCTTCAAAGCTGATCAAACCATCTGATGCTTGGGCATGTATAGGGAGTAAAGTTGCAGCACTGAGGGAGCAAATAAAAGCGCAGTTTAATGCGGAAGGTAATGCTGAGTTTTTCATGGGATTTCCTTTCCATATTCGAAAAAAATGTTTTAGAGCACCACAGCCTCCTTTTGACGGTCAATCCATTTGACCGATCAAGAAGGTGTCTTTAAGACGCATGCTCTACTACCGATTGTATGATGTCAGGCTAGAATCGCAAGCGAAAGCCCATGAAAAATTTGTAATTTTTTCAATTTAAATCTAAAGCTACCAAATAGTACAAAATACGATCAAGACCATCATCAAGACAATAAAAAAAGCCCTATAACGTTAGCTATAGGGCTTTTCAAATCTGCGATAAACACAGAGGATTTCAATTTGGTGCGGATGAGAGGACTTGAACCTCCACGATTTTACTCGCCAATACCTGAAACTGGTGCGTCTACCAATTCCGCCACATCCGCGTAGGTCGGCAATGCTATAGATTTCGACAAAAACCGTCAAGCCTTATCTAAGCCGCCAGCCTATTAATTTTCACAAATTTGAAAAATTTCTGCCGTTCGACCTAAAAACATCCAGAAAATGTGGAGATATCTCCAAATTCGTGCAACGTTTTGAACCAAAATCTTACGCAAAATCATCCATAGCCCTGCTTGCATTTTCCGTATTGTCATAAAAGCTGTGTTAAACTCGTCGCCATGAAAAATACAAAAGACCCCGCTATGACTTGGAATGACCCTGATGCGCTCAGTGAAGCTGAACGTTATGAATCACCCATCCCAAGCCGCACTCTCATTCTCAATATCTTAGGGCAAAATCCACAGCCTTTAAGCCACGCAGAATTCGTTACCCTCTTTAACTTGCACGAACCCGATGCGATCGAAGCCGTCAGCAGACGCTTATCCGCCATGGTACGTGACAGTCAATTGACCACGGTGGGACACAACCCACAGCGCTATCGCCTGATCAGTGAAGACGATCTATTTATCGGTAAAGTTCAATCCCATACCAACGGTTTTGGTTTTGTGGTGCTCGCCGACCACCCTGATTTATTCCTTACTGAACGCGAAATGCGTTTAGTGTTCAATGGCGATACAGTCAGTGCTCGCGCGACCGGCACAGATCGTCGTGGCCGCCCACTGGGCCGCATTGTTGAAGTCAAAACACGTCAGCAAACCCAAGTCATTGGTCATCTGCAAATGGTTGAAGGGCAATTTTATATCCAGCCTTCACACCCCAATGCACACCAACCGATTGCGCTTGAGCCCGATCAAGTCCAAGCCGCGCAATTAAGCGTGGGCGATGCCGCACAGATTGAAATCGATGATTGGCCGACTCGCGAAGAATACGCCAATGGTCATGTGGTCGAAGCCTTCTCTAATAAAGTCGACACCCAGCTCATCATTCCGACGACGCTGATCGACTTTGATTTACCGCATGTATTTAACAAAGCGGTTTTAGCGGAAACCAACAAATACAAAGAGCCCTCTGCCAAAGATCGTGCAGGTCGCAAAGATTTACGTGAATTGCCTCTGGTCACCATTGACGGTGAAGATGCCCGTGACTTTGATGATGCCGTTTATGCAGAGAAGCGTACTGGCGGTGGTTTCCGCCTGATCGTCGCGATTGCCGATGTCAGTCACTACGTCAAACTCGGTATGGCACTGGATGACGAAGCACAATCTCGCGGTACGTCGGTTTACTTCCCCAACTACGTGGTGCCGATGTTGCCTGAAGCCTTATCCAATGGCTTATGCTCACTGAAACCTGAAGTCGATCGTCTGTGTATGGTCTGCGATATTAATTTATCACGTGCAGGCAAAGTGATGAGCTACGAATTCTATGAATCCGTCATGCACTCCCAGGCCCGTTTGACCTACAACCAAGTGGCTGATCATTTGGCGGGTAAAGCCGATGCCATTCCCAACATCCCAGCCGTGCATAAATCAATTGAAACCTTAAATCAATTGTTCCACGTCATGCTGGATGTGCGTGCTAAACGCGGTGCGATGGAATTTGAAACCACTGAAACCTACATGACCTTTGATGACAAAGGTGGGATTGCGTCAATCAAGCCACGCACGCGTAATGATGCGCACCGCTTGATTGAAGAATGTATGTTGCTCGCGAATACCTGTGCAGCAGCCTTCGCACTGAAGAACCTGATTCCAGTGCTGTATCGTAACCACGAGCCACCAGAAACCAATCGCGTGCAAAAGGTCCGTGATTACGTCAAGCTACTGGGCTTAAGCTTCCCAGAGAAACCGATCCAATCCGATTACCAGAAGATTATCGAAGCGACCAAAGATCGTATTGATGCGGCAAGTATCCATACCGTGCTGCTGCGTTCGATGATGCAAGCGGTCTATGCCCCAGAAAATCTAGGTCATTTTGGCTTGGCCTATGAAGCGTACACCCACTTCACCTCGCCAATTCGTCGCTACCCAGATCTGCTATTGCATCGTGCGATTAAAAACCACCTGCAAGGCAAGCCTCCTGTCTTGGAAGGCAATCAACTGATTGCGGCAGGCGAGCAGTTCTCTCGAACCGAACGCCGAGCAGATGATGCCGCACGCAGTGTCATGAGCTGGCTTAAAACCCAGTATATGCAGCAGCATATCGGTGATCGCTTCACGGGTGTCATTACTGCTGTCACTGAATTTGGTTTCTTCGTGACGCTCAGCGATCTCTATGTAGAAGGCCTCGTGCATGTGCGCAATCTGGGTAATGATTTCTATGAATACAATGTCGCAAGCCAAAGTATGAATGGCAAAACCCACGGTCAGAAGTTTGCACTGGGTGATAAAGTCGAAATTCAAGTGGCGGGTGCCAACCTTGAAGAACGCAAAATCGACTTCCAGCTCGTGAAACAACTCTCCAGTGGTGGCAAAGCCGTTCGCGAAAAAGCGCCACGCGCGAATACCGCCAATACACCTGCAGCTAAGGCACCTGCAACCAAAGCACCCGTCAAACGTGCACCAGCAAATCAGCCTGCAACCAGTAAGCCAAACGCACCTGTTGCGGTGCAAACCGCTGTAGAGGGTGCATCGACCAATGCGCCCCGTACTGGACGTAACTCACGGAGAAAACCAGCAGCTCAAGTAGCAACGCCAGCGGTGAAGCCAGCAACACCGGTCCAAGCAGTACCGACTGTGGCCAATAAACTGACCACACCGCGTCCAAGCCGCCGTAAAACACCTGCACAAAATACAAATCAGGGCAATCAAACTGTCGGATCAAAGGCAGCCGATGTGAATCTGGTTGTTGCTCCTCAAGCCGATGTGATTAAAACCACACCTGCGGTGCAGACTGAAACTCAAGTCAGCATTGCAGCGCCTGTGGTCGATACCATCCAAACGACGAAAGCATCTGCCGATGATCAGCGCGATGTAACGGCCAGCAAAACCAAATCAGAGAAGTCGAAAAAAGCTGAAAAGGGTGAAGATAAATCAGCCGCTAAAGCCAAATCGAAAAAAGATTCTGCTAAGGACACATCCAAAAAATCTGCTGATAAATCCGACAAGGGTGGCAAAGCAGAGAAAAAATCGGGTAAGAAGTCTTCAGGTAAAAAAGAAGACGCACCTAAAGCTAAAAAGAAGAAATCTTCTTAATCTTTAGCGCCCATGCATAGCAGCGGGATGCCCCACGGTATCCCGCTGCTATTCTTTTACTTTGCTATAAGCACCTATACAAAAGCACTCCTTCTCTGTAGAAAATCACCAATGTCTATACAAAAACGCCTTGAAACATCTCTCCCCAAGCCGTATTAATAAACCTGAATCCGACATTATTAAAGTACATCACATCATCATGAACGCGACCATCCAGACCCCACTCCTTCCAGCACGTCTTCCGCTCCCTGATTTCCCGACACTCACCAATGCAGGCATGAAATCGGATATTGAAGCCTTATTAGTTGAAGCTTTTGGCCTACTGAATCAAGCGAACCATATTCAAAGTGGCGGTGAACTCGACTTTATCCATCAATTAGAAGCGTTTGAAAACCGTCTACATCAGGTTTGGAGCGTACTCTCCAATCTGAATGCGACCTGTAATACACCAGAATTACGCGAAACCTATAACGCATTGCTGCCTGAGCTATCACGCTATTACACCGAACAGGGCCAGAATAAAGCCCTTTATCAAGCGTATCTCACAGTTCAGCAGCAAGCCGATTTTGCGACGCTTGCGCCTGCAAGACAGGAAGCGATTCGTCTGGCCTTGCGAGACTTTAAACTGTCAGGCGTTGCACTCGAAGGCGAAGCCAAGAGCCGCTATGCGGCGATAACTGAGCGCTTGTCTCAGCTCTCCTCACAATTTTCAGATCATTTACTCGATGCGACTCAAGCGTACCAACGCCCGCTGTCCAAAGCAGAGCTTGCAGGCTTACCTGAGTCCGCTGTTGCGTTAGTGCAGCAGATGGCAAAACAAAAAGCGACAGATGATCCCTCCATCGAAGCTTTGGCCACGTTAGATGCACCCGTTTTTATCGCCATATCCACCTATGCCGATGATCGCGCCTTACGCGCGGAACTCTATCGCGCCTACACCACGCGCGCCTCTGAACTTGCAGAGGTAGCTGATGCCAAAGCACAAGATAACAGCGCGATTATTGAAGAAATCTTGGCATTACGCTTAGAAATGGCACAATTGCTTGGCTTTACCAGCTATGCCGAGCTTTCACTAGCCAGTAAGATGGCTCCAGATGTTGCCACGGTACGTGAATTCTTGGTGGATATCGCCACTAAAGCACAAGCAGCAGCCCATGATGATCTGGCGGAGCTCCGCGCGGAAGGCGCACGCATTGGACTCACTGATATCCAGCCTTGGGATACCGCTTACTTGGCTGAGAAAGTTAAACAACGTAAATACAATCTCTCTCAGGAAACACTCAAGCCTTATTTCCCTGCTCATGTCGCGATCAGCGGTTTATTCCAAGTCGCCAAACGACTGTATGGCATTGAGATGGAACAGCGCAGCGCACCCGTTTGGGCTGATGGCGTGCAATATTATGAAATCTCTGAGCAGGGTCAGGTCATTGCGGGTTTCTATTTTGACATCTATGCCCGAACGGGCAAGCGTGGTGGCGCCTGGATGAGTGGCTTCCGTCCTCGCATGCAAACCAGTCAGGGCTTACAGTTGCCAGTGGCCTTTATGGTCGGCAACTTCACACCGCCTGTTGATGGCAAGCCCGCATTGCTCAGCCACGATGAGTTGGTCACGCTCTTTCACGAATTTGGGCATGGTCTGCATCACATGCTCACCGAAGTCGATGTAATCTCAGTTTCAGGCATTAACGGTGTGGCGTGGGATGCGGTTGAACTCCCGAGCCAATTCCTCGAATTCTGGACATGGGAACCCGATGCATTAGCGCTCGTTAGCCAACATCACGAAACCAGCGAGCGACTCCCGACTGAACTGTTAGATGCCATGCTGGCAGCACGTCATTTCCAAAGTGGTATGCAGGCACTGCGTCAAATCGAGTTTTCACTGTTTGATTTGGATATTCATCATCAGAGCCCCGCGCCAGATATTCATCAGGTTCAGGCGGTATTGAACAGTTTACGTCAGCAATTTTCCGTATTACCACCTCCTGCCTATAACCGTTTCCAACATGGCTTTAGCCATATCTTCGCCGGTGGTTATGCAGCTGGATATTACTCCTACAAATGGGCAGAAGTGCTCGCCTCCGATGCCTTTGATCGTTTTGAACAGGAAGGTATCTTTAATGTCGAAACTGGGCAAGCTTTCCGCCAACATGTGCTTGCGGCAGGGGGTAGTAAAACCGCTTTAGAAACCTTTAGAAACTTCCGTGGTCGTGATGCATCCATCGATGCGCTGCTGCGTCATAACGGCTGGTCGATCACCACAATACCTTCAGTTGAGCAAACAACATGAGTACAGACGGACGGATCAAGAAACGCTTTATCGCAGGAGCACGCTGTAGCGCTTGCCAAGCCCAAGACAAAGTCATGATTTTTATTGCGCCTGATGATGAATGGATCGAGTGTGTAGAATGCGGACATACTGAGCGACGACCAAAAACTGTGGTTTCTAAAGGATTCTTTGATGCAGTTCACAAAGATAATTCAGAATCAGAACAAGTGAATGTGGTACAGCTGCGTTCGATACGCTAGAATCAATGTGACCGCAATTGTCACTTATTACTTAGTATGGATACACGAATATGTCACTTGTAGAACGCGTACTTGCTCGACCAACACTGATGATTGCATTGGTTGTGGCTGTTATTGCGCTGATACTGGGGGCATGGCTACTCTTAGGGTCAAATAAATCTTCGGTTGTAGCGGCAAAACCAAGCACTCCAGCTACAGTCCAGCCCGTATCTGTACAAGATACCACGGTCGCCTCTGCCGCAAGTGCGGTAATTGCCAGTACACCGGTTCCAGCAGTTAATGTTGCCAGTGCCCCCCTACCGACGGATAAAGCAACCGCTGCAGAAGAATTGGATCGTCTCCACGATGAAAATAGTCGACTCAACGAACGTAAGGCTCAACTTGCCAAACAGCTTGAAACCTCCAATAAAATTCTTGCTCTGAAAGAACAACAAATCAAAGAACTTGAGAAAAACCCGCTTTGATCCACTCCTGAACGCATTGTAAAAAGTGCGTTCTATCCGGTCATCAATGACAAAAATGCACCCCATCCATCACGCTCTGTTAGACTAGCGCCCTATTTTGCTGCCATGCCTCCATTGCTTTGAAATCCAATCCTCCTACGAATACTACTCATATTAGCCGCGGCCTCGCCTTGTTGACACTCTCGGCTGCACTCTTTGCACTGATGGGTGTGTTAATCCGACTCGCTTCACACTCTGTCGATAATGCGACGATTGTCTTCTTTCGTAATTTCACAGGGCTCTTGCTGTTATTGCCTTTTATACTGATGAAAGGTCCGACTTTTCTGAAAACAGAAAAACTGTGGATGCACAGCTGGCGTGCTTTTGTGGGCTTGATCGCGATGTATGGATTTTTCTATGCCATTGCTCATCTCAAACTTAGTAATGCCATGGTATTTACCTATTCATCGCCGATCTTTATTCCACTGGTCGCATGGCTATTTCTCAAAGAACGCATGACATCCCTCATGTGGCTTGCCGCATTGGTTGGACTGGTCGGGGTGATCTTGGTGGCTAAACCCGAGCAAGGGTTTTTCAACGTTTTATCCATCATTGGCATTATTTCGAGCTTTCTGGCAGCGATGGCCTTTGTGACGGTACGTGCTCTAACAGCAACCGAGCCCGTGACCCGAATCGTGTTTTACTTCTGCTTAATCGGGACATTGTTCTCTAGCCTTCCGATGTTTTGGCATTGGCGTGCATACACTCTGCAAGAACTGGCACTGCTGATGGGTGCTGGTTTGCTTGCCACGACCAGCCAGCTATGCTTATCCAAAGCCTATAGCTATGCTCCTGCAGGCAAGATTGGCCCAGCCAACTATCTGGCGATCATCTTTGCTGGGATCTTTGCTGCGCTGATTTGGCATGAGTATCCAGACCAGATGAGCATATTCGGCATGATTCTGATTTTAGTCGCTTTAGTACTTTGTATGCCACGGTCTCCCAAACTAAGCGCTCTGGATAAAGCTTAAGGAGGATCAGCGCAAGTATGGCGCTGATTATCAAACCTGCGACACTTGTGTCAGATATTTACGACTCTGAACCTCAAGTAGGTCAATGATTATTCTTAGCGATATGCCATCGGCATGATTGTGATCCCGCTTTTTGTAGCCTACCAACTAACAAACTCATCGCATAAAAAAAAGCACCGCAAGTAGCGGTGCTTTTTTGCACGTTCAATCTGCGCTGTTATTTACCGTAGAGAATCAACGGCACATAAGCAACGATGATCAAGCTGATTGAAATCACCATCACCGGTAGCAACCAGCGCTCGTAGCGATAGTAGAAGCTCTTATGTCGAACTTCTGCATCGGCTGCATTCATGACTTCCTCACCGACTACCTGACGCGTCAACAACTGATTGAGCGCCACAGGAGGCAATAAGTAACCCAGTTCAAGTGCAGTCAACACCATCATCCAGAAGTGCACAGGATCAATGCCATTCGCATACGCAATCGGTGCCAAGGTCGTTGAAACCAAAAGCATCGCTCCCATAGGCTCCATCACCATACCGATAAACACTTTGACCAGAACCAAGAAGGTCATGGCAACCCAGATGTTCGGGAAGTGATGAGGCAGCATATGCATCAGACCCGTACGCTCTACAACCCCTGCCAAGCTCATTGACAATGACATGAGGAGCAGCAACGCGCCGATATGACTAATCGTCTCATTGGTTGCAGTACGAATCGCTTGTTCAAAACCAACACGACGATCTTTACCACTGCGACGGTTACCCCATTCCGCTTCTGATTCCGCACTACGGCGTTCTACAGGTGCTGGTGGAATTTGTCCGCCTGCTGTTGGCGCTGGCACTGGGTGTGCTGGAGCAGGCTCACGACGGATTTTGTCGAAGAACACAATAGCGAGCATCACATACGGCAGAATCATCGCTGCAGTATATTCATCCAGTTTGGTATCCAGTACATAGCGGTAGAACATGACAACCAGCATCATGATCACAACATAAGGGGCAACTGGAACCAATGCACGTGCTGACGCAGGGAATGCGACTTTTGCAGGGACTAAGCGATATTTCGGACCACCTTTCTCACGTACCAGCAGAGAGACAATCAGGAAAATCGTTGAGGTCATTGCAAAAACCCAGAGACCATGACCATAGAGCTGATCAGATGTCACTTCTTTATTCATAGCGGTGATCAAAATGATCAACAGACACGGACGCAGAACCACACCGAGTGAACCCGACATGGCCGTTGCAGCAAGCGCATATTGCTTACGCGCACCCGCATTGGCGACTTCGTAATAAATAATCGAACCCGCGGCCAGAATGAAAATACCCGATGCTCCGGTATACGCCGTTCCGAGTGCGGCAAAGAGCATGATAATCCAGGTCAAGACCTCTGGTGACAATCCCCATGGACGGAAAATGTCGAGCAACATGTCAATCAGGCGAGTCTGTCTAAGCAACATCCCGATCCAGATAAATAGCGTCAAACTCAGGAACAATGCAGAGTAATCAGAAAGCTGACCCATGTAGATGAGCAAACCACTGTAATACTGCTGTAAGAAGAATACGAGACCAGCGACCACTGCCATCACCGCATAGAGCGGAATTGACAAATAAGCCATGATGAAGCTACCACCTGGGGTCGCACTCTTAGGAATATTAAAGGCTTGAACAATACTGATGATGGTCAAACCCGTAAACAGGATCAACCAAGTAATACTGATTACCATGTTCACCGGATCCATCGCGATTCCTGAGGCACGCTGCCCGATCAGGAAGAAGATGGACGATGCCATACCAATCGCATTACCGATAATGGTCGCCGCAAAATAAACGCGATAATCGATCACGCTTTGTGGCGGGCGCAACGTCAGATGATGACGATTCAGTGTGGTGGACAATGCAGCAAAAGCGATCATCAAAATCAGAATCAATGAGCGATATTGTGTACCGAAGTGGAAAATATAAAAGAATGCTTCTTCAAAAGTACGATAGGCGCGTACTGGGGTAGTCACATGCTTAGATACATTTTCATAGAAAGTGTATTTCTCTTGACACAATGATTGAGCTGCCAGCAATGATTGCTTAATTTGCTCTGGATTCTTGGCATCATTGAACAATCCGCCCAAGCCATCATCCGTGGCAGGTGCTGCCATTTCTTTTTGCACGAGGGCATCAATATTGGCATCTTTATCACAATCAGGTTTTGCAGGATCTGCACGAAGGTAAGAATATTGGATCCCCGCAGCAGGATCTCCAAACATACGTTCACCCATGCGCAGTAACTGCCCATGGATCATTTCCCCTGTACCGATTAGTAGTGTCAATATAAGTAAACAGAAAACTGGAAGGGTCGTTAACCACTCCATCCATGTCCGATTTAACGGACCCATTCGCCCATCAGCGTTTGTATGTTCCATAGTACCCTACTTGTCTTTTTTTGATTTTTGACTTTAATAACGTCAAAACGCGTCCTAGCATTTTTCCATAGCCGACCAATAGATCGTCACACATCCTCATTACTGGCAGTGCTATTCAAAAAACAAAGAATATGCGTTTAGTCCGTTACGCCTCCATGAAGCTTTAATACTCAAGGCAAATCATTTAAAGATCATGAAATGCTTTAGACATCATTCGTCCATGTTGCATATAATGCCTGATCTAAAATTTAATTTATATGGCTTTTAATCCATATTTTCATTCTAAAAAGCCAATAAAATCACAAAACCATACGACTTTAGTCTAATTTTGCCTTATTTTAATGAGAACCACTTATCAAAACCAATTCTGTACTCCCTCTCCTCTAAACATCGTTTAAGGTAAACTATGACGCATTCTTCCCCATACCAGAATGAATAACCACAGTATAAATCCTAGCCCCACACCATACTGATGTGCCTGAAGGATTACCGGTGCACCAATAAGTTTTGCCGTTTGACTATTTCCGGAGTAAAGCTCACAACCGACTTTTAAGCAAACCCCGAACACTACGATCCATCCCATGAAGCGCTCGTTGGCATTTTTTGAGGAGATCGCATTCAGCGCCATGACCAAATAAAGACCGTGCAAAACTCCAGAAAGCCCCGCATACAAAGACAAGGTGGGCATGAAGAAGGAAAATAGCAGACTGATTAAAATCGGTAATGCAAACCAGAGAAAAAGGAAAACTCTTGAAGATGCTTGAAAGAAAATCTCTGGGAGTAAAACAAGGGCAATAACATTTAACCCCCAATGCCATGCGCCCAAATGCACCCAGTGCCCCGTCCACAATCGCCAGGGTTCTGCATGCAACAAAGAGGAGATGTAAACCAATTGCGAAAAAAATAACTGACAACAGGTCATGAAGAGTGCTGCGCCATAGACCACCATTCGCAGTCTATAACGCGGATTCTCCCATACCAGCTTTAACCTATTCAGCACCTTCACTACACTCAGCCAATGATGGCTCTTTCTGACAACGAATTTTTTTCAGCAAATTCATCATGCGCTTATCGTAGATCCCATCTTTGATCAAATCAATGCGCGATGTACGCGCCATATCTTGATAACGCTTACGGCTATCCGCAGTAATGCGAACCCAGTAGGCAGGGTCCACTTCACTCTCATAACCTTGAACAGTCTTAAAGTAAGCATCGTATTGCGAGGCCAGATAGGTTCGCGACGCCTGTCCAAAGCCTTCAGGGAAACGGTCAGGATGAATCATTAACTGCAAGCTAACTTGCGCCAAAACATAATCAACAATACCGCCTGTTTTCCCCAAACCACGATAGAGTTCAAGTGGACGATAAGCTGTTGCTGGGGAAATCACGATATCGACTTTGCCGTTATTAAATTTACCTGCAAAGTTTGTGACATCGGAAGGATCAGATTGGGCGCCGAGATTGCGTACTAACTTCGCTTCCGCTTTATCATAATCAAAGATCGCAATCTTTTTGCCCGGCAAACGCTCAGGACTATCAATTTTGCGATCATTCACAAACCCATAGGCCGCACCAAAAGGCATAATCCCCGCAACTTCATAAGTCTGACCATCCATAGTGGTCGTCATATATTGTGCGGCCGCAGGATTACTAAGGACTGAAATTAAAGTCCGCATGTGATCGTAACTGGGAATCGCTCCAACCGCTTCGATAGAACCGGTAAATGAATTAAAAGGGCGGACCCGAAGTCCGGTCACCACAGCCGCATCGCAATAACGAACGCGGAAGTCCTCACTGGCGACACGCTCATCGACATAGCCTTTCAAATCAAAATCCACGCCCAATGTCGCTGCTTTGACTTGGTAATCTTTCAGCTTGGCGTAGATTTCACCGTTTTGACCCATGATATCCCAAACACATAGGCGTCTTTTGACCAGCTCCGTAGAACTACGTACGATCGGTTGGGCTTTTGATGATGCTGAAGGTGCAATGGTTATAAGGTTTTTGTTTACATCATGCGATGGTAACGCAGCGACCACGCTACCAGCACTCCCCATAAACAACATTAAACCGAGTAGAGAAACCACACCTTGTGATTTTGCATACTTCTGCGCCTGAGCAATCATTCCCTGTTTGCTGACTTCTAGATAACCACGCAACCTCATCACACACTCCATTTTCATCAAAACTACGCTAAAAAACCAAGTTCTTCGCAGCGAACTGACTGCTCAATCCCGCTTATCAAATCTGGGCAAACCATAGATCACTTTTCTTAAAAATGCTATGACCTTAAAGCTTTGTATTGGAATCAAATAGTACAAAACCGCCACGGACGGCGGTTTTGCTTTATTACAGGCTTAAGACCACGTGAATAAACATCACGCCAGACTTAGTTCAGCAGATCATCAACTTTAACGCTGGTATCGACAGAGCTTTCATCCCAGAACTTGGTCATACCATCTTCAGGGGCACGCTTACCAGTTTTATCGGTCCAGTAACGATCCGCAATGCCTTGAACCAAATGTCCACCCATCGCATCGAACAATTTATATTTCGGATTGACTGGCATGTTTTGATCGACTGAGTGACCGTATGTACGCAGCGCATCACGAATGAGTTCATCTTTACCCGTTGCTTGAGCCGCTAATGCATAAACCGCATGCGATAGACGCACCCCTTTACGCTCACCCAAACGGGTTGAGTCTTTCATGGTTTGGAATGGATCAGGTTTTCCTTCTCCGGCACCCGGTAGCAAGACCCAAATCGCCGCACGAACAGCCATTGGTGTGCCCCAGAACTGTTCATTGTCTAAACACTTCATACCGCGTTCAACAACAGCCGCAATATCTTTAGGCACATTGACCGCACCTTGTGAGCTGATGTCGTTCACAACGGCCTCTAAACCCGAAACCATACCCAGTAGATAAATGGTTTTGTCTAGATCAGTACGCATTGTTGGACATTGCTCGCCCAATTTGATGTGGTAATCACGTTCCCACTTCTCTTGGAACATTTGATAAGCCGCATACTGACGACGGGAAGCAATCGCTGACCAGCGTTTCTGCGCAATACGTGCATCTTCTGCTTCTTCGACTTTCCCTGCACGTGATGCACGTAGATAAGCAAGTTCATGCTCTAGCGCGGTATCTTCAGCACAGAGTGCAGAACCGGCATACAGCAATACCGCAAGTTTAGTGGCATCTGCACCCATAGCTGCTGTTGCTAAAATCGCAGGCTGAAGCGATGTCCCCGAGACACAAACCATATTGGTATCGTCGAGTGCAATGATGGGGGGAACAATATTACCTTCGGCAAAATGTAGCGCGACATTTGCACCTGTTTTATAAACTTGAGAACAACCAGCCAACGTCATTGCAGCAGTCATGGCAACAACCATACTTTTTGCAATAAGGCCTTTCATTGAACGTGGTTGAACAGATTGATGAAGCACTTGATTGGTATTGTGATTGGATGTATTTGTATTTGACTTGCTATTGAACATTTTTTCATTCCTTTTCTGGCTGTATCCCTACACCGTGCGACGATAGCACGAAGCCTGCGCAGTTAAAAGCCAAAATCAGCGAAAAAGGGGCCACATTTCACAAATGAATGACTTTGTCTCGCCCATTGCTGCATTTTTATGGAATAACGCTGACGAATTCTTTCACCTATAAAAAACCCACTCGACGATGAGTGGGTTTTTTCATAGCAAGCATTTGATCAAGATATCGATCATATCAATGATATTGATCTCGATAGATCAACACACTGAATCTTTAAAGCGAAGTCTTTAAAGATCAGACAACTGCAGCAAGGTCTTTCATCGATAGCTTGATACGACCGCGCTGGTCAACGTCCTGCACTTGAACACGGATCTTCTGACCTTCTTGCAAAACGTCTGCAACGTTCGCGATACGCTCATTTGATATCTGTGAAATGTGCAGTAGGCCATCTGTGCCTGGCAGCAAGTTCACAAACGCACCAAACTCAACGATACGCACAACGGTGCCTTCGTAAATGGTGCCGGGTTCGATTTCAGCAGTAATCGCTTGGATCTTGGCAATGGCCGCTTGAGTGGCCGCTTTGCTTTCGCCAAATACACGAACCGTGCCGTTATCTTCGATATCGATGGTCGCTTTGGTTTCTTCGGTCAGGGCGCGAATCGTTGCACCGCCTTTACCGATAATGTCACGAATCTTGTCTGGGTTAACCTGAATCACGGCATAGGTTGGCGCATGCATGTTGATTTCAGTGCGGCTACGCGCCAACACTTGATTCATGCCATTCAGGATATGAATACGACCTTGGTACGCTTGACTGAGTGCCAACTCCATGATTTCTTCGGTAATCCCTTCAATCTTGATGTCCATTTGCAGTGCGGTGATGCCATTTGCAGAACCGGCAACTTTAAAGTCCATATCACCCAAATGATCTTCATCACCAAGGATGTCAGAAAGAACCGCGAAACGATCGCCTTCTTTCACCAAACCCATCGCGATACCCGCAACTGGTGCTTTCAATGGCACGCCCGCATCCATCAACGCCAAGCTTGCACCACAAACAGAAGCCATTGATGACGAACCGTTTGATTCAGTAATATCAGACACAACACGGATCACGTACGGGAAACGGTCTGCTGCTGGTAATACTGGGTATACACCACGACGCGCCAAACGGCCATGACCAATTTCACGGCGCTTTGGACCTGATTCACGACCAGTCTCACCCACAGAGTATGCAGGGAAATTGTAATGCAGCATGAATGGATCATTGCGTGTACCTGCCAATGAGTCAACCATCAGCGCATCGCGGGTATTACCCAGTGTTGCGGTGACCAGTGCCTGTGTTTCACCACGGGTAAACAAAGACGAACCATGTGCACGGGGAAGCACGCCAACTTGGATATCAAGCGCACGAACGGTCTTAGTATCACGGCCATCAATACGTGGTTTGCCCGACAAAATATTGTCACGAACAGTGCGGTATTTCAGATCTTCGAAGTAGTTTTGCAACTCAGCTGGATCAACATCGCTGCCTTCGGGGGCAAACTCAGCCAATGCCGCTTGTTTGATCGCATCTAATTTTTCATAACGTAATGCTTTTTCGGTCTCAGTGTACGCAACGCTGATTTCTTCCGCAAAGCGGGTCGCCAAACGTGCTTTTAATTCGTCGTTTTGAACAGCAGGTGTCCAAGTGCTTGCAGGATTACCCACTTCGGCAGCAAATTGTTTGATCGCCTCAATCACCACTTGCATTTCGTCATGACCAAACAAGACTGCACCGAGCATTTGATCTTCTGATAACTCTTTCGCTTCTGATTCAACCATCAGTACTGCTTTGTCCGTTCCAGCCACAACCAGATCCAAATCACTGCGGCTCAGTTCTTCAGTCGATGGATTCAAGATGTAATCGCCATCGATGAATGCGACACGTGCACCCGCAATTGGACCATTGAACGGTACGCCTGCAATAGACATCGCAGCACTGGTACCAATCATGGCAGCAATATCGGCTTCCATCGTTTTATCTGAAGAGACGACCGTTGCTGTCACTTGCACTTCGTTGAAATAACCTTCTGGAAACAACGGGCGAATTGGACGATCGATCAAACGGCTGATCAGCGTTTCACTTTCACTGGCACGACCTTCGCGCTTACCATAACCACCGGGAATACGACCCGCTGCATATTGTTTTTCTTGATAGTTCACAGTCAGTGCAAAGAAGTCTTGACCGGGTTTTGCTTTTTTCGCCGCTACAACCGCTACAAGGACAGTAACACCACCCAGAGTGACCAATACAGAGTTCGCTTGACGAGCAATACGACCGGTTTCAAGCACTAACTGATGACGTCCAAATTGAACTTCTTTGCGGACGATATTAAACATCGACATGATTATTCCTTTTTTAAAACATTAAATTTCGTAAATACCAATGCATATGGAAGCCCCTAACGGCGATTGTTTTCATTGTTATGATTCTATAAAAGTCCATTCTTACGGATAAACCTTCAGGTCTAAAACCCTCTTAAGATCAACACCAAACAATCGCAGTTAGAAGCCTCTCCACATGTAAACCAATTTTTTAGCAAATGTTTTGAATGACATTTGCTCTAAATCCTGTGCATGACTTTATTTATACATAAAAAGTATGCCGCAAGATCAAACCACACTTAACCGCATGAACTCAACAACTATTCCACGGCATCTTCGTTACCGATGAATCTCAAACCGCAGCCGAGCGAAGAGATTATTTTTCTGTATCTTTTGCAAAGCTCAAACAGCAAAAAAGGGAGCATATGCTCCCTTCTCTTTTATCGATCTATAAAGTCTGCCACTTTTTGGCTAAACAATCGCAATCTTAGCGACGCAGACCCAAAGTACCGATAAGCGCTTGATAACGCTCGCCATCTTTACCTTTGAGGTAATCCAGCAATTTACGACGTTGGTTAACCATACGAATCAAACCACGACGACTATGATGGTCATGCTTGTGTGCTTTGAAGTGGCCTTGTAAGTCATTAATGGTTGCAGACAACAACGCAACTTGTACTTCTGGCGAACCTGTGTCATTTTCTGCACGAGCAAATTTTGCAATGATATCAGCGCGATCAGCATTAGTTAATGCCATGATTAATCTCCGAGATGCATGAATAATATGAGTGTCTGCCGTGCATCACTACAGCAGGTGGCGGATTATAGCGAAAACTACAGGGAATTACTAGAGGCTGATGACGCTTGGTTTTACATTGTCGGAATGAGCATATAGACGCGTAAAAGAGTACGATTAGAAAACGTCTCTGACAGGGTAGGATCAAGCAAAGCCATCATGACGATAGAACAACACCCCATGCCTATAACACGCGCTTTAATCGGCTTGCGCTGGATAGCCAACTTGCATGTCTTTGGCGGTTTGTGCCTCGCAATCGTATTATGGATTCCTGATCTGCATCCTTTGCTGTTCAAGATATTATATGGCAACACGCCCATCACCGATTCAGCACAGACGCTCTTTTGGATTTGCATCCTCGGCCCTACTGTGGCCAGTTGGGGAGTACTCTGTCGCATTTGTGTTGATTATTTTGCCGAACAACCTTGCATGCGAACTTACCGACGACTCATCCTGTCGTTATGGGTATGGGCACCCATCAATGCAACCATGTGCATCACCCATGGCGTTTATATCGCAGCGATTTTGAATACCAGCGTTGTTATCCTTTTTTGGTACCTCTGCCACCAGATATGGCGCGATCACCAGAATAAACAACAGCGTGAACCTCAACAAAACATAAATTTTTAGTCATTGTGAAATGGGGTGTCAGCACGATCAATGAGCGCTTATCCGATAGCTACTTTGAAGGTTTACTCACCAGTTAGAAATTCCATCAGCAAAAGCCACCCAGCGCATACAAACAATCTTTAGATGCCTTTGTATGCGCTTTTTTTAACTCCCCCAAAGCAACTCATCATCATATTAATCATAAGTTTTAGCCTGTTATCTGACTAAAAAGAACGCCCTCTACGACTAAAGCATGATTTCATCAGCACTGTATGAAGCACACAATAAAGACAGAACATCACCAACTGATCGGCAATATGACGCTTTTCGCGATAAGTACGGTCATTCACATGGAAGGAATATATGATGCTGAACACACCATCCTCTACTGCGATTTCACATACTGAACAGACCCATTCGTCCACTGGGACGACGATACCAACGTCTACCACCGAGCTTCTTTACCCCGTTCCAGCCGCATTTGCAGCCAACGCACGCACATCAAGTGTTGAATATCAAAGTCGATATCAACAATCCATTGAAAATAATGATCAATTTTGGCGTGATGAAGCGGGCTGTGTGGATTGGATTAAACCGTTTAGTATCGTAAAAGATGTCTCTTATGATCCCAGTAATTTCAAAATCGAGTGGTTTGCCGATGGACAGCTGAATGTTTCAGCAAATTGTCTCGATCGACATCTCATCACACACCCTGATAAACCCGCCATTATCTGGGAAGGTGATCATCCCGCCGAGCATAAGATCATTTCATATCGCGAGCTCCATGCCGAAGTCTGCCGCTTTGCCAATGTTTTGAAGAATCAGGGTGTCAAGATTGGTGATCGCGTCACGCTCTACATGCCGATGATTCCAGAAACCGCTATCGCCATGCTGGCTTGTACGCGCATTGGTGCGGTGCACTCGGTGGTGTTTGGTGGGTTCTCTCCTGAAGCACTTGCAGGTCGCCTCGATGACTGTCGCCCTAAAATTGTGATCACCGCCGATGAGGGCATACGCGGCGGCAAGGCGGTGCCCTTAAAAGCCAATGTTGATGCTGCGCTAATGATTGAAGGTACAAGCAGTGTAGAACATGTGATCGTGGTGCGCCGTACGGGGGGTGACATCCTCTGGAACTCCCGCGACTTGTGGTATCACGAACTCATTGCCAACGCCTATGATGTCTGCCATCCCGTCGCCATGAATGCAGAAGCCCCCTTATTCATCTTATATACCTCAGGCTCAACGGGAAAACCCAAAGGCGTGTTGCATACCACAGGCGGCTATCTGGTCTACGCCACCAGTACATTCCGCGAAGTTTTTGATCTGCGTCCTGACGACGTGTATTGGTGTACAGCAGATTTAGGCTGGATCACCGGCCATAGTTATTTACTCTATGGCGCCTTATCGAATGGCACCACAACCCTGATGTTTGAGGGCGTTCCACAGCACCCGACGTGGGCACGTGTCGGTCAGATCGTGGATAAGCATAATGTCACGATCCTCTATACGGCACCGACAGCAATACGCGCAATGATGCGTGAAGGTGATGATTTTGTCCGCCAAAGCGACCGCAGTAGCTTACGCTTGCTTGGCTCAGTCGGTGAACCCATCAACCCTGAAGCGTGGGGTTGGTATTACAAAGTGGTGGGTGAGTCACGCTGCCCCATTGTCGATACCTGGTGGCAAACAGAGACGGGGGGTATTTTGATCTCCCCCATTGCAGGCGCAACAGCGCTCAAGCCCGGATCGGCCAGTAAACCCCTGTATGGCGTACAGCCCGCCATTGTGGATGCAGAAGGTCAGACCTTAGAAGGTGCCTGTGAGGGTAATCTGGTGATTCAAGGTAGTTGGCCTGGACAGATGCGTACCATTTACGGGGATCATCAGCGCTTTATCGAAACTTATTTTTCAGTCTATCCCAATAGTTACTTTACGGGTGACGGCGCCAAACGCGATGCGGATGGCTACTATTGGATTACCGGTCGCGTGGATGACGTGTTGAATGTTTCAGGTCATCGCTTAGGCACGGCAGAGATTGAAAGTGCATTGGTTTCACACAGTAGCGTCGCTGAATCAGCCGTCGTTGGCATGCCACATGAAATCAAAGGACAAGGTATTTGCGCTTTTGTGACCCTGCAGGCAGATGTAGCCTATAGCGATACCTTACGCCGTGAGCTGCGCGATTGGGTACGGCGTGAAATTGGTCCGATTGCCACGCCTGACGCTATTTATTGGGCACCGGCACTACCGAAAACACGCTCAGGCAAAATCATGCGCCGCATTCTGCGCAAGCTTGCGGCTGGAGAGCTTGATTCTCTGGGAGATATTTCTACCTTGGCCGACCCATCAGTCGTGGACAATTTAATCGCGGCAGTCTACTCTCATGCAGATGAACATACTCATCGTTGATGACCATCCGCTTTTTCGTAGTGCACTGACCCAAGCGGTCAGACAAGCATTGCCTGAAGCACAATTACACGAAACAGCATCGGTAGCAGGGCTGCATGAGATCTTGGATCAACAGCCTGAGCCTGACTTGGTGCTGCTTGATCTCAACTTGCCGGATGCCTCTGGATTCTCGGCATTGGTGCACTTGCGCGCAGCCTATCCTGCTCTGCCTGTCATTGTGGTTTCTGCTCATGAAGAAAGCTCAATCATGCAGCGGGCATTAGCACATGGTGCGCTGGCTTATATCCCAAAATCAGCACCGCCTCAGCATATCAATGATGCGATACAGGCTGTGTTGGCGGGTGAAACATGGCTGCCAGATCCACAACTCAATCAACATGTTTCGAATCACTCAGACCCACGTGCCAGTCATGAAGCCGATCTGGCCACCCGACTGCAATCCCTCACCCCCCAGCAGTTTCGCGTTCTCATGATGCTGGCAGAAGGATTACTCAATAAACAGATTGCCTATACCTTGAATGTTTCAGAAGCAACCATTAAGGCACATGTGACTGCAATTTTTCGAAAAATGGAAGTCCAAAATCGTACACAAGCGGTACTGGCTTTAGGCGCCCTCAACCTTGAGCCTGCAAAGCTTTAGCGGGATCTCGGATTAAGTCACCTTTACAGACATGAGGAATGCCCTTAATGCGGCAGGCTTAAGGGGCTTCTTTAATAAAACAGCACCTTGAGCATGGGTACGCTCTGGCAAGTCAGGATCACTATCCGCGGTGATGAGTGCAGACTTGCTGTCTTGCGCATACATGCGAATCAAATCCAGCCCCTCACAATACGCATCCAGATGCTGATCCACCAGCCAGACTTGAATTGGTTTCGCCTGTTGCTGAGCCTGCTTGGCAAGTTCAATGGCTTGATTCGGCTGTGTTGCGGTCCAGACATCACACCCCCAGCGTGTTAACAACGTCTGCATCGCATCCAAAATCGCCACATCATTATCGACACAAAGCACGCGCAGACCCTGCAACACCCCAGAACCCACAAGTGTCGGTATCGATCGCTGTTGCACAGGCTGGGCTATCGCTAAAGTCAGCATAAAGCATGAGCCCTTACCTAAAGTAGAATAAAGATTAAGCGGATGCCCTAAACGCGTTGCCATTCGTTCCACAATCGCAAGCCCTAGACCTAAACCCTGCTCTCCCCACGGCGATACACTTTTACCGCGCTGAAACTCGTGAAAGATTTGTTTTTGTTGCGCGATGTCGATACCCGGTCCAGTATCCCATACGCCAAGTCGTAGGAAACCACTCTGGGAATGGCCTAAAACGCCAACTACCACTCGACCTGATGCGCTATAACGTAGGGCATTACTGACCAGATTTTGAACCATTCGACGCAACCACTGTGGATCACTGCTGACCCAGAGTCGTGTCGGATGGACATGCAGTTTTAAGCCACGCTGCATAGCGATTGGGGCGAACTGCCCCTCCAGATCAGTCAGTAATGCCGAAAGATCAATAGCCGTGATATTGGGCTGCAACATGTCGCTATCCAGCCTTGCGATCTCCAGTAAAGCAGACAAAATGCTCTCAGCGCCGTGTAGCGCACGATCAAGTTGCTGCAAGGTCTGCCGATCCAGCTCATTAAGATCGCTTTGCTCCAGCACGCCCGAAAACAAACGTGCAGCATGCATCGGTTGCAATAAATCATGACTGGCCGCAGCGACAAATCGGCTTTTAGAAATATTGGCTTTATCGGCTTGTATTCGCGCAATTTTTTGCTCATACAGCGCCGATTCAAGCTGCTCGGTTCGCTCTAAAACACGCCCCTCCAATACCGCCTCGGTCTGACGAAACTGCGTAATATCGGCAAAAGTCGTCACAAAACCGCCACCCGTAATCGGCTGCCCCCGCATTTCAATCACTTGACCATTAGCACGCACTCGCTCAAAGACATGCGCATTACCCGCACGCAGCCAATTCAAACGTTTTTGAATATGGGACTCAACGGACCCTTCGCCACATTCACCGCGCTCAGCGTTATAACGTATAAGATCTGCGACTGGACAGCCGACATAGACCAGACCACTGGGATAGTTAAAGAGTTCCAGATAGCGGCGATTCCAAGCCACCAAACACATCTGGCTATCGACCACACTGACGCCATGCGTCAAATGATCCATCATAGTCAAGAGGAGTTGCTGATTAAAACGCTGCCACTGTGAAGCCTGATCCAGCAGCCCTGCAACCTGCGCCAAACCCAGTCCGTTGTCGCGTAAGGCCGTCGTCAGCAATGTACGAGCCGAGGCAGCGCCTATCGCCCCCGCCAACAACTGCTCAGTGAACTGCCACCACCGGCTATCAGCTCGCATTTGTAAATTTAATGGCTCTCGTAAACTTGAGGCAAATTTGGCGAAGGCTTTTTGCGTCACGGAAGCACCACTGATCCGTTCAGCTAACGCGGCCAAATCACCCACGGTAAAAGTCTGACGTGCAACCGCCCCAGAAATAACATTCTCCGATAGTGAGATTTCATCTGAAAATTTACTGGCAGATGTATCCAGTTCATCCGGCTGTAAAAAAGGGGCAGCTTGCATTTGCTCACTGACGGTTGGGCGAAATCGACGTGAGACCCAAATGAATAATCCGATATTGGCACCCAAAGACCAAATCACGCCATGAGTCAGCGAATCACCGACCTGTAGCCCGAACAATGCTTGAGGCCGCAATAAATCTAAACCGAATAAACCATGATGCTGCCAATTGAGCAGTGCGGTTTGAATACCCATAGATAAGTGACCATGCAATGTCGATACGAGCGCAGGAAACAACAGCGTATAAGCCCACAACATAAAACCGGCACATAAACCTGCAATCACTCCCGCTTTGCTGCCGCCTCGCCAATACAAACCGCCAATAAGTGCAGGAGAAAACTGGGCAACTCCGGCAAAAGCCAGCAAACCAATGGCCGACAGTTGCGTAGACTCTGCAAATAATCGATACGCCATAAAACCCAGTAACATCACACTCAGCATGCATAAGCGCCGCACGATGCGCATCACTTTTTCAAACTGCGCACCGTCATGCTGAACCAGTCTAAACCGCCAGAGCAAAGGTAAAATCAACTCATTACTGAGCATAATGGATAAGGTCACTGTCGCAACGAGCAGCATGCCAGTTGCCGCCGAAAATCCACCCAAAAAAGCCAATAGGGCAAGTCCCGTCTCGCCTTTGAGCAAGGGCAGCATCAACACCGCAGTATCAGGATTAGGCAACACGCTGATCGGCATGTTCAATGCCCAAAGCGCAATCGGAACAATGGCAAGTACAGTCAGGAAGAGATAAATTGCAAACCAGCGGCGTGCTCCGCGCACATACGTGACATCGCGACACTCCACCACACCCACGTGAAACTGCCGCGGCAAGCAGATCATCGCAAGACTGGCGAGCAAGGTCTGGGTCCAAAATCCAGCGGGCAAACCGTCCGCATGCAAACGGCTCACACGCTGGCTTAACTCTTCTGAGATGGAGTATGGTGATTCGATATGCATGACGGCAAAGATCGCTACTGCCAAGAGTGCGATCAATTTCACCATCGACTCCAATGCAACTGCTAACATCAAACCATTGTGTTGTTCGCTGCTGTTCAAGTGCCGTGTCCCAAAGAGCATAGCCAGCCCCGCCAGCAAACCAGTAAGCACCAAAACACCATTCGAGGTCACCCCACTACTGGCTTGGTCGGACATCAACACATCCACACTGAGTGCAACAGCACGCAATTGCAACGCAATATAAGGCAATATCCAGATGACGGCACAGATCGTCACCAAAGCAGCCAGTTTTGGTGACTTGCCATAACGTGCCGCAATAAAGTCTGCAATGGAGGTGATCGATTGGCGATTGCGAATCTGAACCAGACGCTGCCAGATATCTCGCCCTAGCCATAAGAAGAGCAGAGGCCCTAAATAGATGGGCAAAAAACTCATACCATCGCGTACGGCCGCGCCAACTGCGCCATAGTAGGTCCATGACGTGCAATACACACCTAGGGTCAGGCTAAAGAGCCACATCCGCCCGCGCGGACTCAGCCAGCTGTTTTTTCGTTCACCCAAAAATGCACAGGCAAACAACAGCACGACATATAGCACCAATACGCCAAAGACCAACCAACCATTCATGATGACCTTATCCTTGCTTCTTTTTAGCTTTTTGAATGCTTTCCTGCATCCACATCTTATTCAATTTCTTCGCAGAAACACTATATCGCAACTTCAGCGCCAATAGCGTATGAACGCTGTCTTACTCGACTAAAGTCGAAGTTCAATTTAATCCAATGCCTGCTAATGTGATCGTGTACAAAATCCTGCGTAATCGAACTCGGAAGGGATTGCGCTTATAAAACAATGAATGCTCAAAAATTGATAAATGACCAAACATCATCATTTTTTGAACTTAAAAAATCGCATCAAGGAGTAACGCATCATGGAAATCGATCGCGTCAAAAACATTATCCAAAACCCGAAATTCCAGCAGTTGGTTCAGAAAAAGTCCCGCTTAAGCTGGTCACTCACCATCATCATGTTGTTTATCTACTTTGGCTACATCTATCTGGTGTCCTATCACCCAGCATTCGTTCATCAGTCTTTGGATGGGGGGGCAACAACGATTGGTATTCCGCTAGGGATCAGTGTGATTGTGAGTGCTTTTGTACTCTGCGGAATCTATGTCTGGCGTGCCAATGGTGAATTTGATCGTCTGACTCAGGAAGTGCTGGAGGAGATCAAAAAATGAAATCAACTCAATTGGCTATTGCAACAACGCTGGCCTATTCTGGTCTAGCCGTTGCTTCTCCTGATCTGGGTCAAACGGTTCAGCAGGCGACCAACTGGACTGCGATTATCATGTTCGTGGTCTTTGTCGCTTTGACACTGTACATCACCAAATGGGCAGCCACCAAAAATCGAACCACTTCCGACTTTTATACAGCAGGGGGGAGTATTACGGGCTTTAAAAACGGCCTTGCGATTGCGGGAGACTACATGTCTGCAGCATCGTTTTTAGGCATATCGGCGATGGTCTTTACCAAAGGCTATGATGGACTCATGTACTCGATTGGCTTTTTAGTCGGTTGGCCACTGTTGTTATTTTTGGTCGCAGAGCGTTTGCGCAATCTGGGTAAATATACCTTTGCGGATGTGGCGTCATTCCGCTTAAAACGTTCGCCAATCCGCACTATGGCTGCGATTAATACGCTGGTGGTTGTCGCTTTCTATCTGATTGCTCAGATGGTCGGAGCAGGCCAGCTCATTAAATTGTTATTTGGTCTGGACTACTCAATCGCGGTGATCGTAGTCGGGATATTAATGATGGTTTACGTCCTATTTGGCGGCATGCTCGCCACCACATGGGTACAGATCATCAAAGCGGCAATGTTGCTGGGCGGCGCGACGTTCATGGCATTCATGGTGCTCTACCACTTTAACTTTAGCTTAGATCGGATGTTTGCAGAAGCCATTACCGTCTTTGGTACGGTCAATCATACTGACGGTAACAAAATCATGGGACCCGGCACACTATTTAGCAGTCCGATTGATGCGATCTCTCTCGGCATGGCACTGATGTTTGGTACCGCAGGATTACCGCATATCCTGATGCGCTTTTTCACCGTCAGTAGTGCGAAAGAAGCGCGTAAATCCGTTTTTGTTGCGACAGGTTTTATCGGTTATTTTTATATTTTGACTTTCATCATCGGCTTTGGTGCCATTCTGTTTATTGCTCAAAATCCTGCGTACCTTGATCTGGCTAAAATGGCTGTAACCGGTAAGTTAGAGCTGCTTGGTGGCGGAAATATGGCTGCAGTTCATTTGGCGCATGCGCTGGGTGGTAATCTGTTCTTGGGCTTTATTTCAGCCGTTGCTTTTGCCACGATTCTGGCCGTTGTCGCTGGATTGACCCTGTCTGGTGCCTCTGCGGTATCGCATGATCTCTATGCCAATGTGATTGCCCATGGTCGCTCAACTGAAAAAGACGAGATGCGCGTCTCCAAATATGCAACCGTAGCTCTGGCTATCTTTGCCATGATCTTGGGGATTGTTTTTGAGAAACAAAACGTCGCCTTCATGGTCGGTCTTGCCTTTGCTGTCGCAGCATCTGCCAACTTCCCCGTACTACTGCTGTCCATGTTCTGGCGCGGACTCACCACACGGGGGGCAATTGCAGGTGGTGTCATCGGCATGTTGTCTTCGGTCTTATTGATCTGCCTGACCAAAGCCGTCTATGTTGAAACATTCCACTTCGGTACCACGGCACCGATTCCTTACCAGAATCCTGCTCTATTTTCGATTGTGTTGTCCTTCTTCTGTTGCTGGTTCTTTTCGATCACGGACAAGAGTGCACAAGCCAAACTTGAGCAAGAAGCCTTTGATGCCCAGTTCGTTCGCTCCATTACGGGTGTAGGTGCGGAGCAAGGGAAAGCCCATTAATCGCTCTTAAGTTCTCAATCCTCTAAAATAAAACCGCCCTCAATCCAGGGCGGTTTTATTATGCTGCAAGAATCTGTTTCTTAATGCTGGTGATGATGCGGCTCAGGTTTAGACTCGTGGTGCGAGAAATCATAGACAGAAACTTCGTGTTCCTGATAATGCTCCGTTTCTGGTCGACTCATCGCACACGGATGCTCTTCACATTGAATCGCGACATGGAAAATGGAGAAGCGCTTGGCCAGCAAATCCATCGCATCCTCAAGGACCTCTTGGGTAGAGCGCTCAGGACAAACCAGATGAATGGTCAAAGAGACTTTATCGGCTGTCAGCGACCAGACATGCAGATCATGCACACTCTCGACACCATCAATCGCTGTCAAGGCATCCCGGATCGCTTTTATATCCAGATGCTCAGGGACACTTTCAAGCAGGATTTGCACGCTTTGCTTCATCAGTACCCATGTACGGGGCAGTACCCATAATCCAATCGCAATCGCCACCACAGAGTCGACCCAAGCCCACTGGGTGAAATAAATAATCACTGCGCCAACAATCACACCCGTCGACCCCACCATATCAGCCAAGACTTCTAGGTAAGCCGCCTTCATATTAAGGCTACCGTCATTACCCGCAGTTAGAATCTTCATACAGACGAGATTGGCGATCAGACCGCCCAGCGCTATAAAAATCATCCCCGTCGAATGCAACTCTGGTGGGTTTGATAAGCGTAAATATGCTTCATATAAAATATAAATGGCGACTGCAAAAAGGAGCAGTGCATTCAAAACCACGCCGAGAATTTCAAAACGATAATAGCCATAGGTCCGCTGATCATCAGCTGGGCGACGTCCGACTCGAATCGCCGCAATGGCAATAGCAATCGCTGCCGCATCAGTTGAAACATGAGCAGCATCGGATAACAGCGCCAAGCTATGGGTCCAGATCCCACCGACTACTTCCGCAATGAGAAAAATGCAGGTAATCGATAGCACCCACCACAGACGACCTTCGTTTTGGGTGTTAAATTCATGATAATGGTCGTGCGTGCCACTCATAGCGATTGCTCATTGGAATCAAAAAGGGAATATTTTGAAGTGCTAAAACCATAACACAACTTTTTTTGGCTGTGCTGAACCATCCTTCACAGTATACTGAAAAGTTGACCAAGGAATGATGCAGTCTCAAGATGATCGCCTGAAACGACATCTTTCCTATAGAGAGAAGTATAAACGGCTTAAGCAGAATGCTGGATTAGCGATGTCATGAGAATATTACTGGTTGAAGACGACATCATGATTGCAGATGCGCTCCTCGTTGCACTGCGCGACGCGAGCTATGCCGTCGATCATGTGATGGATGGTCAGTTAGCCCATGCCGCACTACGCAGCGAAACCTATCAGATGATCCTGCTCGACTTAGGCCTGCCCTTACAAGATGGGCTAACTTTGCTTAAAAATTGGCGCGCGAATAGTGGTGAAACACCTGTCATTATCATGACAGCACGAGATGATGTGCAATCGCGCATTCAAGGTCTGGACTTGGGTGCGGATGATTACGTCGTCAAACCTTTTGAAGTCCCTGAGCTGTTAGCACGGATTCGAGCCGTTACCCGACGTCAAAGTGGCTCGGCACAACCCCTGCTCAGTAATGGCAAATTGACCTTAAATCCTGCCAATCATGAGGCATCTTATTGTGACGCAACTAACCCGCCGCAGACAGCTAGACTTTCGGGGCGAGAATACGCTTTATTACATGCATTGCTATCCCGCAAAGGAACCATTCTCTCTCGCAGCGATCTGGAAACCTCGGTCTACGGCTGGGGAGAAGAAGTAGAAAGTAATGCCATAGAATTTGTGATTCACAATGTTCGCAAAAAACTAGGGCCTAAATCCATTACCAATGTGCGCGGTGTCGGCTGGATGGTGGAGAAACACGCATGACAACCTCTGCACCACGCTTAACACCAGAACAGGATTTAAAAAAGTATCGTTCATTGCGCGATTATCTGGTCTGGTGGTTCTTTAGCCTGATTTTGATCATTGGCTTATTAGCCGCTTTCGGGGAGTACCATGCCACCCGCAAAGAAGCGCTGAATATGCAGGATCACAATTTAGAGTTGATCGCACAACTTGCAGCAGATCGACAAGCGCTTATTTTCCCGATCATGACTACTCATGGGCAACTCCCTCCCCAAACTCATCCCACGGACGAACCGCTTCAAACCGATCTCTCTTTAAAAAAGAAAAAGCATAAAGAGTCTGAACTTCAAGAAGCAAAAATCATTATTCAGCCTTTAGTTGTGGATGGGCAGCCCATCCAAGCCCACTGGATACAAGCGCCTAAGTACTTAGCAGACGGCTTATCCACTCTGCAAAGTCAGGGAGAGGACTGGCGTGTTTTTGTTCGCACGCTACCCACGGGACAGCAATTCCTCGTCGGTCAACGGACGGCGTTACGCGATGAGCTGGCACGCTATACCAGCCTACGCATGATGATTCCGCTGGTCGTCTTGTTTCCAGTATTGCTGCTGGTCATCACACTGGTTATTCGCCAAGCGTTTAAACCCATAACGGCATTGGCGCTGCATACCGATCAGCAGAAAGATGGTGTTCCCTTACCACTTCACAATCAGAAAATTCCGCGAGAAATTCTACCTTTTGTTTTTTCAATCAATAAACTATTGCGAAGGCTTTCTCACAGTCTCAATCACCAGCGCCGTTTTATTGCTGACGCAGCGCATGAGTTACGGACACCGATTACCGCACTCACGTTGCAAACAGAAAACCTTGAACACACCGCGCTCACCCCTGAAGGCATCGAACGCGTCCGTCAGCTTAGGCAAGGTCTGAATCGCTCCCAGCATCTCCTTGAGCAGCTTTTGAGTCTCGCCAAACAACATAGTGGCTATACGGGCAATATTGAGTATGTCTCGCTGATTGCCTGCTTACATGAGGTGCTTGGTGATCTCATGCCACTCGCACTGCAAAAAAATATCGATCTTGGCGTGGTACAGCAAGATGACGTTGCAGTCCATGCGGCATTACAAGACGTGCAGACCATCCTTAGGAATGCCATCAGTAATGCGATACGTTATACCCCCGAAGGTGGACAAGTCGATATCCGTATCTATAGCGAAGAGGCATTGGCCGTGATTGAGGTTACGGATAGTGGCTCAGGAATTCCTGAATCAGACTTATCTCGCGTCTTTGATCCTTTTTATCGCGCGCTCGGTCAAAGCGACACAGGAAGCGGTTTGGGGCTCACGATTATTCAGGAAATAGCCCAGCGCTATGGCGGACAAGTGACGTTGCATAATCTACCAAATCAAGGTGGACTACGCTTTGAATTCCGCATGGTGGGTGCTTAACCGGATTGCCAAATTGTCCAATCACGCCCACCATATGTCTAAGCTAAGTCTCACATGCTAATGTAAAGCCAGAATTGAGTCTTCATGCTTTAAATCACTCAAATCAGGTTTTAATTTCCCAATGAAGACGAAAAGGCTGTGAAATGATTATGTTAATCTTCACAATGTGCTGAATTAACCAGTAGTGGCTGACTTATGGCGAACATTGTCTTTTGTGCAGATGATTATGCGTTGAATACGCCGATTAGTCAGGCCATTGTCAATCTCATTACCCATGACCGCCTTCAAGCCACCTCCTGCATGACCCAAGCACCGGATTGGTCTATCCACGGCACCACACTCCGTGAACTTCAGCTCAGTAAACCACAAGCGCAGATCGGGTTACATTTCAATCTGACGCATGATTTTAGTGATGGAATGCTATTCCTGCCACTGGGACAATTGATGCAAAAAGCTTGGCTTCGGACCCTATCCAGATCCCAAGTTGAACAGACGCTGATCTATCAGTGGCAACGCTTTATCGATATCATGGGACGCGCTCCGGACTTTGTTGATGGGCATCAGCATGTCCATCAGTTCCCCGTGATTCGTGATGTATTGATGAACTTCCTCGTTGCGCAAAATTTTACAGGCTGGATCAGGAGCCTGAGTGACGCGGTGATCACCCCACGTTTTTGGTTTAAAAGTAAGATGCTACAGTTCTTGGGCGCGCAAGCATTAACACGACTGAGTGAAACCGTAAGCATCCCACAAAACCAGAAATTTGCGGGAATCTATGATTTTTCAGAAACCACGCCCTACTCAACACTGGCACAATTTTGGTTAGACCACGCCAACAGCACAAAGCCGATTCAGATACCTACACGAAAATCTCGGATCGATCCCAGTTTACTGATTATGTGCCACCCTGCAGTCGATGCATCCGATCTTAGCGACAGTATCGCGGCAGCCCGCGTCCGCGAATACCAGTACCTGAGTTCTGATCAATTTCTCAAAGACTGTATTGATCGTCATATTACACTTGCAGCAACGCCCTCAGGAGCGCTTTAAATGTCACGCGAACATCCTTTTATCTCTTGTGTGATTCCTGCGTATAACGAAGCGGAAAATATTCCGTTATTCATCCCGGCCTTGGCCAAAAATTTGAGTGAACTCGGCGTTTCTTATGAAATGATCGTCATCGACGATGGCAGTAAAGATAATACCATCGCATCGCTGCAACCTCTGCTTGCCCATTACCCGCTTAAGGTTCTGGCTCTGTCCCGTAATTTTGGCAAAGAAGCTGCAATCACCGCTGGTTTAGACCATGTGAATGGCGATATTGCCCTCTTGATTGATGCTGACTTCCAGCATCCGATCAGCGCAATTAAGACTATGCTGGATTTATGGCGGAGCGGCTATGATATGGTCTACGGCATTCGTGACCGTAATACTGAAAGTAATCTAAAGCAATGGCTTACGCGAAACTTCTACTGGTTACTCAATAAAAGCTCATCCATTGATATCCCCGCCGATGCCGGTGACTTTCGCTTGATGGACAAGCAAGTCGTCCTTGCACTACGCAACCTGCCGGAGCGGACCCGCTATATGAAAGGACTCTACGCCTGGGTCGGCTTTCACAGCATTGGTGTGCACTTTACCGAAGCCCCGCGCCTCAAAGGCGAATCCAATTTTAATTGGCAGCGCCTCACCAGTCTTGCTTTAACCGGGTTAACCGCATTTTCGGATTTGCCCTTGCGTATTTGCGTCTTCCTCGGTGCAGCAATTGCACTGTTGGCACTCGCTTATGGCATCTATATCACTGGCGAAACCTTGGTGGATGGCGTACAGCAACCCGGATGGGCAACCCTTGCCGCAGGCATGATGTTGCTGGGCGGAATTCAACTGCTGTTTATTGGCGTATTGGGTGAATATATCGCGCGCATCTATAACGAAACAAAGGGTCGTCCCAAATACATCGTCGCGCGCCAATACGACAAGGAACACAACATTGCCCCACGTAACTTAGAAATTCCAAAATCGGATGTCTCTGCGCATGGCTCTGGCCATGATTAATCGCCAAACGTTCTGGCAACTGGCACGCTTTGGCGTCATTGGCGTTTTGGCGGCACTGACGCATTATGCAATTGCTATTGTGCTCACCAATCATGGCATTGCGGCGGGCTGGGCTAATTTAGTTGCCTTTGTAACTGCATTTTGGGTCAGCTATTTTGGTCATCGTTATTTTAGCTTTGACGCTGGGGATATCTCTCACCAGCAGACGTTGCCCCGTTTTATTTTGGTTGCGGTGATTGGCTTTATATTTAATGAAACCTTGCTACTGCTGATGCTACGCTTTACGTCCATTTCGATCGATATTGGTCTACCGTTTATTATTATTTTAACTGCCGCGATGACCTTTATTTTAAGTCGGCAGTTTGCATTTGACACAACAGACTCTAATAAAAGAGCCCCGAGATAAGCTATGTTTACGATTCGCTCCAATAAAGTCTTTCTAGCCCTTATTGCACTTTGGCTAGGTATCGCCGCCAGTATTCGGCAATTGAGCGTCCCTGATGAAGGACGCTATGCTGATATTACTCGCTGGATGATTGAATCAGGGGATTGGCTCACCCCACGCATTGACGGGGTTCCTTTCTTCCATAAGCCTCCGCTGCTACATTGGCTGGGCGGGGGGCTAATGGAAATCTTTGGCGTCCATGTCTGGGTCATGCGCCTCGTGCCTGTTTTTGCTGCAATGGTGATGCTGACCGGCGTATTCTGGTTTATCTCGCGCCATGCAGAAGTCAAAAACCGTCAAACTCTGGCAAGAACCAGTGTGCTTGTACTGGCCAGTAGCGTGTTGGTCTACGGCAGTAGCCAGTATATTAACCATGACCTCTTGGTGGCGGCTTGGATCTCCTTGACGGTCTTTGCCTTCGCCGATTTCACATTGACACGTGAGCGCAAAAGTTTATATCTGGGCTATGTGGCAGCCGCTTTAGCGCTACTCTCCAAAGGCCTAATTGGCGTGCTGATTCCGGGCATGATTTTACTGCCTTGGCTGATCGTGACGGGAAATTGGCGCCGTATTCCTGCACTGCTGCATCCACTGGGCATATTACTGTTTCTCGCGATCATTTCTCCGTGGCTGTATTTCGCTCAGCAAAAATATCCAAACTTTCTGCATTATTTCTTTATTGAACAACAATTTGATCGTTTCTCATCTGGCCAGTTTAATAATAAACAGCCATGGCCATTTTATATTGTGTGCTTGATCATCAGCTTCCTGCCTTGGCTACTATTAATTGGCAAACGCTACACATGGAAGCCTGCCGCAGCACTGCTGAATAAGCCTGTATTTTTATTACTGGTCTGGTGGGCAGTTTCTGTCATTGTCTTCTTCTCGATTCCACCGTCGAAATTGGCCGGTTATATCTTGCCCGCAACACCGCCACTGGCCATTTACCTAGCCTGTGTCTTGCATAAAGCATTTAGTGTTGATGGGGCTTATCGTAAAGTCTGGAGTGATTGGATAAATTTAGGATTCCTGACTCTGATTGCTGCGGCGTTGTTTGCACTGCCTTATATCCCCAAAACGGCCAGTCAATTGACCCCCAGCGAGTCAACCGGACTACTGATTCTTGCAACCGTGTTGACTGTTGCCATTGTACTGACGGGTTATCTCTTTCACCGCAACCAAATTAAAGCCTTTCAAGTGGGATTAATTTCAGCACTGCTGCTGTGTACCAGCGTCACATTCCTTGTGAAATGGTTAGACCATAAATCCAGTGCCGATCAGATCGCCTTCCAAGTTGATTTGAAACCCAATATGCCGCTCGTGTTCTATCATAATTACTACTATGACATCCCATTTGTATTAAACCAAAAGCGCCAAATCCAATGGGTTGAAGATTGGCCTTCAGTCAAAGGTGATAATGGCGCGGCCCAAATCAAAGATGGTCTGCGCTTTGAACCTCAGCAAAGCCACCTGCTCTGGAATGAAAGTGATCTGGATGCTCGGATCAAAAACAACGAACAAATGATGATTCTGGTACCGAAGGACGAGAAAGTTGAAGCCTTGGGAACCCTGAAACCTATCTATCAAGAGCGCAATTTTGATGTGTTTATGACGGGGACATCGACTGTAGAGACTCCCAAGTAGGCATGATCAGTATAATCCTTTCATACGGGTGATGTGTATGAAAGGATTGTCGTTTTAGTCTAAATATTTTTTCGGTGTTTTGCCTGTCCAGCGCTTAAACGCACGAATAAAATTGGTGGTGTCGGTATAACCTAACTTTTCAGCAATCAACTCTAAACTAAACTCGCGTTTCTTCACCATTGCCGTTGCCTTACGCTGACGAAGCTCGTCAATCAAGGTACTAAAACTCTGATTCTCCTGTGCAAGCTGGCGCTGAAGAGTTCTTGTCGAGAGATGCAGCTTATCGGCAACCTCTTCAATCGTACAAAAGCCTAGCGCCTCATCATAAACCAGTTCACTCACCAGACGACTAAAGCTGGTGTCTTTCATTAAAGCGTTCAGCTCACGTTTACACTGCTCACGCGCCAAACGTGCGGTCAGTGGGTCAGCCATGATGAGAGGAAGTTCAAGGTATGCTGCTGGAAATACGATTCGCGTATAAGGTTGATCAAAACGAATCGTCCCGGGAAGCAATTGCTGGAAGCGATCAAAATAATCAGGGCATTTAAACATGACATCACCGGAGCCCTCTAAATGATGTCCCGTAATGGCCTCACCCATCATCACAAAACCAAGCAGGATGGCTATGGTGCCGACCTCACCCAATGAATAATCAGGATAAACTTCATTGACATAATAATAAGCAAGATCCCCTTCAACTTCGAGACGCAGACTATATGCTGAGGATTGTAAATTTATAAATTGCTGTGCAATTTCAAGTGCTTCACGCACATCTTTCGCGATCATCGCCGCAAATCCGATCAACCCATGGCAGGACACTTTCATTTGTTTGCCAATGTGAAAACCCAGTCCAGGTTCATTGGTCAGAATCACTGCACGCTTAAAAAGCTCAGAGAAAGTCTTAAAGTCAACGTACCAGAACACATCATGCAGTTGCTCAGGTTTGATACCACTCCCGTCTAGCAACTCTTCTGCGGAAATATCCCAACGCGCAACCACATCAACCAGCAGTCCGAGATAAACCCCGAGTACGGTAGGTGATGCCGTTGGTAAAGGTGTCGATATACTCATAGCAAAGTTACTTGTCGTGAACTGACAGAAAAATGTCGTATGAAGAACTATAACACGTGCGATAGCCGTCACATAATATGGGTGTACGATTGTTCACTAAAGGAAGAACTTCCATGAGCGCGATTACCTCGATAGAACCAACTAAAGCAAAACCGGCGGCAGGTGTGCAGGCAAAAATCCCACCAAGAAGAATCGATTTTGACTTCTCTGCAGACAGAGTACCGCGCTATTATGTTGATGGCAATCCGTTTAAAACCACATTCGTGACCGCATTATCTTCGTTATTTCCGGAAGGCGAGTTCTTCTTTGTCGAAGCGGTACGCCACTACCGCAATCAGATTACTGATCCCGTCCTCAAAGCGCAAATCTCAGGATTCATCGGTCAGGAGGCGTTGCACTCTTTGGCACATAAAGCTTTCAATGACGCTGCGACCGTTCAGGGCTTTCAAGTCGACAAGCTGGATCGTGATGTTGGCTTTCTTTTACGCCAGGTCAAACGCTTTACGCCGCCGATCGTCCATCTTGCGGCAACAGCTTGTTTAGAGCATTACACCGCGGTGTTCACAGAAATGCTTCTCAAAGATGAAGAGGTGATCAATACTTTCTCGCCGGAGATCCGTAACCTTTACCTCTGGCATTCGGTCGAAGAGAACGAACATAAAACGGTGGCCTTTGATGTCTATGAAGCTGTTGGCGGCGGCTACCTGTTACGAGCCAGTTTTATGATTCCGACAACCATCGTTTTCTTTGCGGTGATTTTCTGGTTCCAAGCCCGTTTGCTGGCAAAAGATGGTCAGCTATTCAAAGTGCGTCAGAATCTAAAAGGCTTCAATTATATTTTCGGTCGTAAAGGCGTGCTCTCTAGTCTCATCCCTCAATATTTGGACTGGTTTAAGCCCAACTTCCACCCCAGCCACCACGATACCGATGCGCTGCTTGCGACATGGCAGGAAAAACTCTTTGGGGAAGATGGCTTGCTGACCGCAAAGATCAGGACGCCCAGCAAGAAGCTCCCACACTAAGCGGGTCTTGCATCATTAAACAGGATGGCTACGACGGATAGACTCTAAATCAATCTCTCGTAGTGGTCCTATTTTTACACCCGAAATTGTCGCCGCCATTTGCTTACGTAACCATGGCAAACGATACATCCATGTAAAAGCAACATCCCGCATTACCCCATACGATATCGAATGAGACTGGTAAAAAGGGGTCAATAAGCGACTCATCGACTGATAAAATTGGATCGATGGCTGACGCAGTTGATGATACTGCGACCAGACTTCGGCATAATTTGTTGATTTTGCAAATGCCTGACCTATGGCCCAAGCATCGAGTAACGCCATATTTGCGCCTTGTCCAAGCTGCGGACTCATGGCATGCGCCGCATCGCCAATCACGCCTAAGCGATTCTGCCCGTAGCGTGACATCACCACATCACGATAGCGTGCAGCCATAAACTGCCGGCTACTTTGGATGCTGTCTTTAATCCAAGCACCTGCGGCAGGCCAAATCTGACTGACTTCATCTTGCCATTTTTGGAATTCATCTTGCGATGCGTTAATCCAAGGATCGATCTGTGCACTCGGCAAACTCCAAAAAATACTGGTTAAACGCTGCCCGCTGTTTGGTACCGATCCCGTCGGTAAAAGTCCCATCATGCGTGAGGCGCCGTGATAGAACTGATGCAAAATTCGATAATCCAGCGTGGTCGTCTCGGGCACTATCGCCCACACGGCACCCCATGGATAGGGCTGATCCAACCGTGTCCAAACTTCTGGGCGTAACTGACTGCGCGCACCATTGGCAACCAAAACCATATCAAACTTCAAAGAAGCGTTGACGTCTTGCGTTAGTGTATCAACCTGCATCTGATCCTGATGATCAACCACAGCAGTGACTTCAGTTGCCATATGGATTGGAATATCAAGTGCTTTAAGCTGTTGCATCAGGACCGCACAGAGTGCAGCACGATGCATTCCCAGACCAGTCCACTCGGCTGCCGCCTCGGCATAGCGACTATTAACCAATAGTCGTGTCTTCGACCAGCCTTGCAGCGCATCCACAGGTGCACCTAAATCCAAGGCATGCTCTAAAGCACCTAAATGCTGAAAAACAGCCATGCCTGAAGGCTGAAGTAACAGCCCAGCTCCAACGTTTTCCATGACGACGGCTTGTTCAAAGATTGTGACGTCATGCCCTTGTTTCGCCAGCACAATTGCCGTCGCCAAACCCGCTGTCCCTGCGCCGATGATGGCGACTGACTGTCTTTTCATGCATGCACTCAGACTATTTTAATTTCAACTGATATCGATTCAAACGAGCATCACGAAAGAGGGTTAGTTCACCACCCGTTTTGGATGCAAAGTTCTGAATTTATCCACAATTCCAAGTCCCAGAAAGCGTCCATTTTCAAAGGCAAGTGTTTCACCTTGTGGCACATTTCCGGCATTGATGGCTTGTCCACGGCTAAAGAAAATCGCTTCATCCAGACTGAGATCAATACGCGGTAGATACTCCACTGCCGCATAGGTAGGAAGCAACAAGGCATCCCGCGCAGTCTCATCCAGTGATTCTAAATACTCGATGGTATTGTGCTCATCCAGCACAAAGGATGCGGTCTGTATGCGATGTAGCTTGGCCACATGTCCACCACAGCCCAACGCCGCGCCAATATCTTCTGCCAGAGTGCGGATATACGTCCCTTTGCTACATTTCACCGTCAAGGTCAGTGTCGTTGCATCAAAGGCGTTCAGCTCAAGATTAAAAATAGTGACAGGACGTGCAGGGCGATCAATCTCAATCCCTTGACGAGCCAGTTCATACAGTGGGCGACCATCTTTTTTTAATGCCGAATACATCGGCGGCACTTGCATGATCGGACCGCGAAATTGCGCAAGCACACTTTCAATCAGCGCATCATTTAAAGGCGGTATCGCAAACTCTTGAACGATCTCGCCTTCTTCATCACCTGTCGTCGTTGTCGCACCAAGCTTGACGATCGTCTGATAGGTTTTATCCGAATCCAGCAGATAGTGGGAAAATTTGGTCGCCTCGCCTAAACAAATCGGCAGTAAGCCAGTCGCCAAAGGATCTAGTGCACCCGTATGCCCTGCTTTTTGCGCACGATATAACCAACGCACCTTTTGCAGGATGCCGTTTGAGCTATGGCCTTGAGGTTTATTCAGTAAGAAAACACCGCTGACTGCACGGCGAGCAATTTTAGGACGAGGATCAGACATTAGACAAAATCAGTAGAAAGCATTGCGCGGATTTTAACAGGTTTCGTGTAGAACAGCTTTTGATCTTAGATCGATCATTTTGCAAAATAAATTGATGCCTTAAAAGATGAGTCCAAATAAAAAACCTCAAGTCATGCAGCAATCTGACAGACAGTTTGCTAATCTAAAGACACACAAGTCATCATGCTTTGATTAGAAAGTTTGAGTCTCAGCAACTCACCCCCATGTCTTTAAACACGGCTCATCTATGTACGACGATGAAATACACATTGCCAAACGCATTAATGCGGGTGACCAAAAAGCACTACGTGAGCTGATGAAGCTGCATGGCGGCGCGATGATTGCTGCAGCACGTGCAATTTGTTCGCATGCAGTGGATGACATCGTGCAGGAAGCCTGGATTTCAGCGCTTTCGGCACTACCGAATTTTGAGCATCGTTCGAGTTTGAAAACATGGCTGGTGCGGATTACTGTCAATAAAGCCTATACCTACATTCGCCAGACACGTCGAGAAGTCTCTTTAGAAGGATTAAGCGACACACAAGATCCGTTGCAACATGCCTTTGATGCGAGCGATCACTGGGTAACACCATGGGAAACATGGACAGATGACTCGCCGGATAAACTCCTTGAAGCGCATGTGCTCAAGGAGTGTTTAGAACGTCACATGGAGAATTTGCCCAGTGGGCAACGCATGGTGATGACGTTGACGGATTTGATGGGCCTAACCAGTGATGAAGTGTGTAACAATTTGGAGATTTCTGCGTCTAATCTACGCGTGCTGCTCCACCGTGCACGCGTGACCATCCATGCGATGGTGTCACATTACGAAGCGACGGGTGATTGTTAAGCCCGTTATTGAGGAGAAATATGTTTAAGTGTAAAGACATCGGTTACCGAGCAAGCGACTATCTGGCTGGCGAGATGAATCTCTCCGAGCGCGTACGCTTTCGTCTGCACTTAAGTATTTGTCGTAATTGTCAGCGCTTTATGCAGCAAATGCATTTACTGCACGACACGCTTCCTCAGCATCAATTTCCTGAGCCTGATGATGCGCAGATTGAGGAGTGGGTGAAGGGGTTGTCTGAGTGACGTATTATATTGATATATATATTATTCTATGCACTATATTAAAGACATTTAGGAAAATATTATGTTTTTTAAAAAATTAGAATTACGGCATTGGCAACAATTTGAAAAAATTGATTTAGACATTCATGACCGACTTACCATTTTGACGGGATCAAATGGCAGTGGTAAAACTACTATATTAAATATATTTGCAAAGCATTTTGGATGGAATCATTTCTCACTATCGACACCGATACAAGAAAAAAATACAGGTATAATAAAGTTTGTTTCTCGACTTTTTAATGGCATTGATAAGAGCACTGAGTCAGTTATAGGAAAAATCACTTATTCAAACAATCAAAGTTGTGATCTTACAATCTCAGACTCTAATTCAGCACAGTATCATCTTAATATTCAAAGCCAACAACATATCAGTTGTTTTTATATCCCTTCTCATCGACCAATATTCAGATATCAGCCTATTGGAAATATACCTACTATAAAAAAAATAAGATGACCGCTTTTGAAGAGGTATCAAATACTAATAGGGACAGGTACTTTGGTGGTTCGGCTAACTCTACAAGTTTTTTAATGAAAAATACTCTTATAGGCTGGGCTATCAATGGTTACGGAGTCCGAAATAACAATAAAGTTATAATGTACCAAGATAATGAACAAATTCAGTACTATGAAGGTTTTCAAGCCATTCTAAAAAAAATTCTACCAAAAACTCTTGGCTTTAAAGAACTTGAAATTAGAAATATGGAAATAGTCTTTGTTTGTAACAATGGTTCAGATGAGTTTTTACTAGAAACAGCTTCTGGTGGGATAAGTGCTCTTATAGATATTGCATGGCAAATATATATGTTTGCTTCCAAAGAAAACTCATACTTTACAGTTATTATTGATGAAGTTGAAAATCATCTGCACCCAACTATGCAAAGAACAATATTACAAGATTTATTAGATGCCTTCCCAAGTGCTAGATTTATTGTCTCTTCGCATAGCCCTCTTATTGTAGGTTCGGTCAAAAACTCTAGCGTGTATGCGTTAACTTATAATGACGATAAAAAAATTCAATCAAGAAAATTAGATTTATTAGGTGAGGCGCGAACTGCAACAGAAATATTGGATGAGATACTTGGAGTATCATTTACTATGCCAATATGGGTAGAAGAAAAATTGAATATAATAATTAACAAATATAGCAGCATGTCTCTTCAAAAAAATGACCTTTTATCTCTGAGACAAGAGCTAAGCGAAGCTGGGCTTGAGAGAATGATTCCTTTTACTCTTCAAAGTATTATGGAGAAAACTAATGATTAAGCTCAATAGACCTCCATGTCCTCACCCTGTGGCTTTAATTAACAATAACTATAAGCACCCAACGAACAAACAGGCCCTAAAAGATGCAAGTAACGACAAATGCATGTACTGTGAAAGTAAAATATCTCATATTGATTTTGCACATGTTGAGCATATTAAACCTAAGGCTATTGATAAGTTTCCAGAATTAGAATTTGTTTGGGATAATCTGGGCTATGCATGCCCTAAATGCAACAATGCAAAATTGAATCACTTTTACGATCACTTACCATTTATTGATCCATATAAAGAAGATCCATCGGATTTCTTCTTCGCCTTTGGATCATTCATATTTGAAAAAGATGGTTGTGAGAGAGCAGATATAACTATTCGAATAATAGAATTGAATAGGCCAGATTTACTAGAAAAAAGAATGAATAAGATAATTGATATTCAAAAGGCACTTAATGCTTGCCATCGTACAGCGAACTCAAGCTTAAAATGTTTAATTCTAGATGAGTTAAAAAAAGAAAGCGAACCTGACAAAGAATATTCTTTTTTTATTAAGGCCTTATTTGATAAGCATGCGGCATAAATTTTTAAAGCAATCAGATATTTATTTCTCCCTCTCAAAAATAAGAAGGAGAAATAAATCACCCAACCCAGCGTTTCACCACCCTTCTCACCCAATAATCTACACTCACAAAGCGCCCACCGCCCATCTTGATCAGCGCCAATAGCATTACCAAGTATGTCACGGCAAACTCAACGCCATTATTAATAATCGCAAAATTACCACTTGAAGTGAGCCAGTCGTAGTTGCCGTGTTCTTTTAGAATTTCTCTAGCGGCCTGAATCTTATCACCCGCTTCCATCACTCGCATATTGGCAAACGGTGCTGTCTGATCGGCTATCGCCTGCCAGCCATTCGGTAAATGCACTGTGAAGATTGCAACCAGCATCGTTACAATCAGCGGCATGCTAATCCACCGTGTAAATAGACCCAGTGCCAGCAGTACCGCACCTGATAGCTCTGTACCTGTCGCCAAGCTTGCCATGAGCGTTGGGAACGGCAGCCCTAAGCCATCGGCACCAAACCACGCAATGGTATCGGAGAAGGCTGCCAGCTTATTCATGCCCGCCGTCCAGAATACCGGAACCAGATAAAGTCTCAATGCCAACGCGGGTAGACCATCTACAGGCTGAATGATCTGCCCTAAGCGATCTAATAAAGCATCAAGGGTCGAAACGGAATTTTTAATGAAGGTGCTCATGGTGGTTACTCAACGCATCAATGGAAAGTAATCCATAGACACACCAGACGCCGTTTCATTACAACAAAACTGAAAAATAAATTTATTTATATTTTTTTTTGAAATCGATGTAACAAAACCAGATGAGCTTCGTCTATTCTCTGAACGCACACTATGACAGTGCGCGTCACTCTCCAATCAAGGATTTTTCGAGGATTATGCTCATGTCAAACAAACTACAAACTCTGACCCCAATTGCAGCAATGCTCGCTATGTCATTAACGGGTGTTGCTCATGCTGCTGAAATGCCTGCGGCCTCAGCACCTGCCATGTCTATGGCAAAAGACGCAAACTGTGGTGCAAACAAGAAAGCCCAAGAAGGTAAATGTGGTATCCATAAAGCCGCAATGGGCGGGATGAAAGAAGGTAAATGTGGTGAAGCAAAATGCGGCGCGGATAAAGGCAAAAAAATGAAAGACGGTATGGTCGTTGAGTCTTACGTCCATAAAGCAGAACATGGTGGGATGAAAGAAGGCAAATGTGGCGAAGCAAAATGCGGCGCGGATAAAGGCAAAAAAATGGCACACGGCATGGTTGTTGAAAAATAATCATACCGCCATCTATCAGGACAACTTAACGTGACCATACGCCCCGCTTCCCATCCTGCCCTCTCTGGTGCAGGGCTGGGCTTACGCCGCGACTTTATGTCTGCGCTGTATGCTCAACTGATCTCCAATGAAGTTCTCAACAAGCCTGACTTCTATGAGATCGCACCAGAGAACTGGATCGGTATGGGTGGGCGCTACGCGCGTGATTTACGCGCATTCACAGAGCGTTATCCTTTTGCTTGTCATGGACTGTCGCTGTCGATTGGCGGCATCAGTCCTTTAAATATTGAATTCTTAAAGCAAGTGCGAGATTTTTTGGATACGCATCAGATTGATGTTTACTCTGAGCATTTAAGCTATACCAATGACGGCTCTTACCTCTACGATCTGATGCCGATACCGATGACTTTGGATGCAGCCAAATACGTTGCGGATCGCGTGATTCAAGCGCAAGAGATTCTGGGTCGCCGTTTGATTTTAGAAAATGTATCGACCTATGCGATGCCTAACGCTGAAATGTCTGAAGCTGAGTTCGTGACAGAGGTCATCACGCGTGCGGATTGTGAGGTGTTGCTTGATGTGAATAATGTCTATGTGAATAGTATCAATCATGGCTCAAACGCCCATGCCTTTATCCAAGCTATACCTGCCGAACGTGTGCGCTATTTGCATATTGCAGGGCATGATGGAGAAGATCCAACGCTATTGATCGATACACATGGTGATGATGTCATTGCACCTGTCTGGCAGTTACTGCAATTTACTTATGAGACGATTGGCCTTCGCCCAACACTGCTGGAGCGGGATTTTAATGTGCCTGCACTGGATACATTACTGGCTGAAGTCGATCACATCCAGCAGATTCAAACAAAGCAAAAACCCGAATTCGTGAACTCATCGGATGAGCAGAACTATGCCCGCGCTTGATCATCAAATCGCAGATTTTCAGCAGCATCAACGGGCATTCACCCACTGGATTCGCCATCCACACACGGCGCCCATTCCTGATCAGATTGAGTCCCGGCGCATGCAGACCTATCGTGATCTGATTTTCAATAATGTTCGTAGCTTCATCGAACATACGTATCCCATCGCACAAGCCATGCTCCCCAGTGAGGCATGGGACATGCTCATCGACAGTTTCTTTAAATATGGTCAATGCGACTCGCCTTATTATTATGATATTTCACTGCATTTTAGAGAGTTTCTCGATCAAGAGCCGCAAGAGGAACTTGAAAACAAGGACGTTGAAGGTGCTGAACACCAAAGAGCCAGCACCCTCATCCAGCAAACTCACCAACGCTACCTATGGTTAAGAGAGCTGTTGCACTATGAATGGATGGCGCTCTATGTGGATATGGCAGAGACCTTATGGCTGGACGATGCGCTGGGGTCAAAGATCATACCCGAGCCCAATCCTTTAAAATTTAAAACGCTGAACAAAGACGTTCCGATCACCCTAAAAACAACCTGTTGGGTATTGGCCTACCAGTATCCTGTACATACTTGGTCGCAGGACAATGCTCAAGCCAGACCCGAAATCGCACCGACCTGCTTACTGATCTTTCGTAATCAGGACTTTCAAATGCGTGTTTTTAGTCTGCATCCCCTCTGGGCGTATTTAATTGAGCTGATCCAGAGTGAAACCGCTTGCACCATCCACCATTTGATCCAACAGCTCAGTATAGCGACTCAGTATACTGAGAAAGCATCGAGTAAAGAGGTCAAAGCATTAATCAAATGGTTGTTGAGTATCAACTTATTTCATATTCAGACGAATTCTTTAATCTGAGAATCACTTGATGCAATCTTGTATATTGTTCCGCACAAAGCCCTTTCACATTCATTAATTTATGCTATAAATTGATATGAGCGTTTGGTCCATCATCTTATGGTCACAGCGACTCGGCACGTAGTCAGGAAGTACTTCAAATAAAGCCAAATTAGTCCATCACTTAATGGAAATAGCTATGAAAACCGTTGCCCATATTCTCAATGACAAACCCAATCAAGCCATCTATACCATTACCCCGAAAGCCACGGTGCTTGAAGCCATTACCTTGATGGCAGAGAAAGGGATCGGTGCTTTGATCGTCGCTGAAGGTGACAAGGTTGTTGGTATTGTGAGTGAGCGCGATTACGCTCGAAAAGTGGCGCTGATGGAGCGCTCTTCATACGCCACCACCGTCTCAGAAATTATGAGTGCGGATGTCATCACGGTAACCCCTAAACACACCAATGAGCAATGCATGATTCTGATGACTGAGAATCGCTTACGTCATCTACCCGTATTGGAAAATGACAAACTTTTGGGTCTGATCTCGATTGGTGACTTGGTCAAAGGCGTGATTGAAGATCAAAAAAATCTGATTGAGCAATTACAGCGCTATATCCGCGGCGAATAAACCCCCGCTTCATTTCGATTTCTACAAACGTGTACTGGAATACTTGACGATTCCGGCATCGTTCTCTGCTTTATTTCACATCACTCATCAGGAGAACCGCTGTGTACCAATTGTATATCGCCAATAAGAACTACTCTTCTTGGTCGCTACGACCTTGGGCACTGATGACTGAATTCGGTATTCCTTTTGAAGAACGCAATGAATTGTTTACTGATGATAACTGGGAAATTTTTCGTAAATTCTCGCCCAGCGGTAAAGTGCCTTGCTTAATCGTCGATAACGACTTCGCCGTATGGGATTCTCTGGCGATTGCAGAATACCTGGCAGAGCACTACCCAAAGGTATGGCCCACAGGTGCAAAAGCGCGTGCATGGGCACGTTCGGCATCGGCTGAAATGCATTCTGGGTTTAGTCCATTACGCGACATTTGCTCGATGAATTGCAGTGTACGCATCCAGCTCAAGGATATTCCCACCCCTTTGGCCAAAGACATTGCGCGGATTGATGAACTCTGGAATGAGGGCTTAAGCCGTTTTGGCGGACCATTCTTGGCAGGTAATGAATTTACAGCAGTGGATGCCTTCTTCACACCCGTGGCGTTTCGCATTTCAACCTATGGTTTAGAACTAAGCCCGGCAGCGATGGCATATAGCCAGCGACTACTGGATCTTCCCTCTCTGAAAGCATGGGCTGAAGCTGCGATTCACGAGCCACGTCATGAAGAGCATGAAGACTGGTGCTTACAAAATGGCACCATCATCTCGGATGTACGTCTCACCAAAGCGTAAAAAACAGCTCAATTAACGTACCCAGCGAATCACATACTCTTCGATATCTTCGGGATTAATCAAAGTCTCGGAGATACAGCGCCCCGCAGCCGACTTCCTCGCTTGACGCACGCTATTGGCATTGCCTGTGATCAGCGGATGCCACTTCGGGAGTGATTTTCCTTCATCCAGCCTACGATAAGCACAGCTCGGTGGTAGCCAATTGAGCTGTGGAACACGCTCTGGAGTCAGCTGTAGACAATCAGGAACTTTGCTTTGACGGTTGGGGTAATCCGTACAGCGTGCAGTCTTGGTATCGAGGAGTTGGCAGGCCGCTTTGGTATAGACGACTTCACCTGTATCTTCATCTTCAAGCTTAACGAGACAGCATAGGCCACAACCATCGCATAGTGCCTCCCACTCATCGGGGGTGAGCTCAGTGAGGGTGTAATTCTGCCAAAAACGCTCCCGCAGTACTGGAGACACTATAGACGGTTGTGGCGATGGCTCTAACCGAGGTTCTGACATAATTTTTCAACTTTTTAAAATCACAGGCAAAGACTGCACTGAACAATACACCCTATCTGAATGACTATCACGCACCCGACACGACTATGATATAGGCTTCATGAAAAAAGAGCCATTTGATGATTCAAATGGCTCTTTTTATCACGCTCACTGAGTGCGCTTATGCAATCCATTACTCTTCGCGACGAGGCGCCAATGCCAAATAAGTCGCTGGATTCTGACGTTTGCCATCAAGCAAGACTTCATAATGCAGATGCGGACCCGTGCAACGACCGGTACAGCCGACAAGAGCAATTTCTTGGTCTTTCTTGATTTGATCACCAACCGATACCAAGAGGCGCGATGAATGACCGTAACGGGTCACATAACCATTGCCATGATCGATTTCAATAAAGTTGCCATAGCCATTTTTCCAGCCGGAATACACAACTACACCCGTACCCGTTGCATAGATTGGGGTACCGTAAGGAACCGCAAGATCCACGCCTGGATGGAACTCACGGCCACCCATGGTGCGATAACCGTAAGGTGAGGTCACACGTGCATTAGCAACAGGCTCTACGGCCAGAATGTCTCGCAGTTGAACCTTTGACTCAGGTGAAGTCATCATCGACTGATTCAGGCTTTGTAGACCTGACTCACGACGTTGAACCTGTTCGACCACTTGATTGATCGTATCTGAGATACGGTCAGAGCGAGAAGGTGTCACATAATCAGGATCGTAATCACCGCCTATACCATCTTGGTTGGTGTGGTGATCATGATCTTCGTCATGATCACGGGCGATCAAGCCCGATGATTCTAATGACGCAGTCAATGCAGACTGCTGTTGCCAAAGTTGCGCAATCGGCGCATCTGCTGCAGAAGCAGCACTTGTAGCAGAAAAGGAAACCACAGGATTCATCGTTAAAGATGCATCTTGCGTTGCAGCGAAGCTCAAAGAATTAAAACTAACACTACCTAAAACTACTGTAGATATCGCAAACAAAGCTCGCTGCACGCGAAACATCTTTAATTGCATAACAACCTCATTTTTAAGTCTTGCGTATCGGTCATGTTTGGGTTGTAAAGGACATTTTTTGTCACTCTTTACAACCAATACTGCAAAAGTGTTGCTGAAAAAGCACTGGTTCGTTAAGGTAGCAAGATCAATGCCACTTCACAGCGACTGAAACATGATGCAACACGCGTTGCATGCTTAGTGTTCAATCAACCCGTGCACAACAACTCAAAAGAGTAGTGATCCACATGAAACTTCCCGCTCAGCCCTTCCAAAAAAAATCATACAGGACTGCCGAAAATTCCTATTCACAAAGCAATTTAAAAAACCTTCAGACTCATATTGAGTACCTAAAGACATTAACTCAATTGATTTTGCCAATACTTACCGAAGTGCTTCCTCAGCAAGAGGGCGCACCACGCGTGAGCTGGCAAGTTGCAGCGCTGGATGGCGATGTTTTGTGCATTGCAACAGAACATCATACCGCGGGCAGTCAATTGAAGTATTTACAGCATCAAGTCATCAAATCATTACAGCAGCATCCGGAATTTGCCGCCGTTCGTCATTTGAAAATTGTGATTGAAGTCCAGCCTAAGCCCAAGACGATTAGTCATGGACGCTTGCCTGCTCTCAGTCCTGAGGTCAAACAAATACTGGATGATGCTGCTTCAGCGTTTCAAGACACGGATATTAGCGATACCTTAAGACGTTTAGCAAGAGAACGGCGATGAGTGGGTACGTAAACGTTACATTGTAACATTGCCTGCTTTTTACTCAAAAAATATAACTGCTGTTGTTTTTAAACATTTTTATGAATTAATCGGCCGCAATATAATGAATTGGGCAGTCATTTCTGTCACTAAATGTCACAATTTCATAGCTTGTAGGCTGTTCAAGTAAGGCTCTGAGCAACTGATTATTGAGCGCATGACCTGATTTATAACCGTCAAACTGACCAATGATGCTATAGCCCAGTAGATACAAATCACCGATCGCATCCAACATTTTGTGACGCACAAACTCATCTGCAAAGCGCAGCCCGTCTTCATTAACAATGCCATGATCATCAACCACGATGGCATTATCTAAGCTACCACCCAAAGCCAGATTGTTGGCTTGTAGATACTCGATGTCCCGCAAGAAGCCAAAAGTACGCGCATGACTGAGCTCTTCAACATACGATGTTGTTGAAAAATCCAGTTCAGCAGATTGATGCTCTTCATCAAAGGCAGGATGATCGAAATCGATAGTGAAGCACATGCGAAAGCCGTTATACGGGATAAACGCTGCGCGTTTATCTTCGACGAGAACTTCAACAGGTTTAATAATTTTTACGAATTTTTTCAGCGCATCTTGTTCAACAATGCCAGCCGTCTGAATCAAGAAGACAAAAGGCCCTGCACTACCATCCATGATCGGCACTTCAGCCGCGGATACATCGATCATGAGATTATCAATGCCAAGCCCGGCCAAAGCACTCATCAAATGCTCAACTGTACCGATCCGGGCACCATCATGCTCTAAATTAGACGACATAGTCGTTTCATTGACCAGTAGTGCCTGCGCGGGAATCTCAATCGGAGGACTCAAGTCCACACGGCGAAAAACAATGCCGCCGTCAGCAACATGAGGATGTAAAGTGAGATAGACTTTTTTACCGCTATGCAGCCCAATACCAGTCGCACGAATGGTTTGCTTAAGCGTACGTTGCCTGAGGCCTTGCGGGCTAGGGGAGTTCAGCATTTTATTTCAAAATATTACAGTATTGCGCCATGCTAACATTGATTGACTCACCTGCCAACACAAGAGTCATTCTCATTAGACAAAAAAAGAAATGTTATCCAGCATAATGCCAAATGAATCACACTTATTAGCTAAATGTCTCTATTAATCACCACTTTCATTAAAATTTTTTAATAAAAAAAGCCATCTTGAATGATGGCTTTTTATGGATTGTCAATTGTACAAAACGCCAAATTATAGCTGATAACCAGAAGCTATTAACGTTTTTGCTGGTTTTTCAAGAAATCTTGAATACGAATCGGTGAGGCCGCAGCAGGTGCTGCTTCAGTCGCAGCCGAAAGCGGTTCAGATAGTCCAGCATGACGACGATCAATTGCAGGTGCATCAGCATCATCCAAAGGCAAAGACACTTGGTCTTTACGTGTAGGAACTGGACGACGTGGTGCAGTACGGTCATCACGGCTCAAGCCCGTTGCAATCACGGTAATACGCAGCTCTTCACCTGCATCTGGATCCACAACCATACCCACGAAAATATTGGCATCTTCGTCTGCTATTTGAGCAATCACTTCACCCACGGTTTGGAACTCGTCCAGTTTCACATCCGCTGCAGTGATGTTGACCAATAGCCCTTGTGCACCTTCAAGCAGAACGTTATCCAACAATGGACTACGAATCGCCATTTCGGTCGCAATGCGCGCACGGTCATCGCCTTTTGCAGTACCGATACCCATCATGGCATGACCACGTGCAGTCATCGCCGCACGAATATCCGCAAAGTCGATATTGATCATACCTGGATTGATAATCAAATCAGAAATACCGCGTACCGCATTCAAAACCACATCATCGGCACGTTTGAATGCATCAACGACAGAAAGATTGCGGTAAACACTCATCAATTTGTCATTGGGAATAGTAATCAGTGAGTCTACGTATTGGGAGAGATCTTCAATACCTTGTTGGGCTGATGCCAAACGACGTTTGCCTTCAAACTGAAACGGTGTTGTGACCACAGCGACGGTCAAAATGCCCATTTCTTTGGCAATCTCAGCAACAACTGGTGCAGCACCAGTACCTGTACCACCGCCCATACCGGCAGTGATAAAGACCATGTCCGATCCTTGTAAGGTTTCACGGATACGCTCATGTTCTTCTTGTGCGGCAAGACGACCCACTTGAGGGTCAGCACCAGCACCCAGACCACGGCTGGTTTGTAGGCCCAATTGGATACGGTTTGGTGCAGACATACGATCTAAGGCTTGGCGATCAGTATTCGCACATGCAAATGCAACGCCTTTAATGCCTGAACGAACCATATGTTCGATTGAGTTGCCACCGCCACCGCCAATACCGATCGCTGTAAATCGCGCCAGTCCGTTATTGTCAGATGTTTCATCTTGCACCAATGTATAAGCTGACATGGCGTTATGTCTCCAAAATAAATAGTACGGCAATGACTTATGTTGATTTTGATCTATTCTAAATCATTCTAAGTCAAGTCATTGCCTCATGCTGTGTGATAATACGTTTAAGTTCTGTGTTTTCGTGCACACGCTGTCTGACAAGTCATCTCAAAGACAGCACAACCATCAACTCCAGAACAACCCAAATGACTCATAAAAACTTTAAACTATTGGAAATTTCTCGGGTAAGTGCAAAATGCCCTCCCCTCAAACGACATCAAAAAATTGAACGTAACCAATCCACTGTCCGCTTCCATGGTGTTACCATCAAGCGGTTCACAATCTGGCCATCTCGTCCTGCATCACGATCAGTTTCTTCGCTCCAGCGCTGGTTTTCGCTTTGGCTATAGAGGAGCAAACCGCTTGCCGTTGCAAAAATAGGTCGATGTAGCAATGGCTTACGATCATCGCGAATTTCGACACTGGCAGGATGATTACCCAAATGAACGGGGACACCCAATGATTGCCGCGCTAAACTGACGATGCCTTCGATCTGACAAGCGGCGCCCGACAATACGACACCATGACGCAATACGCCAAAGGCACCCGTATCAACCAGTAAGCGCCTGATTTCTTCAAAAATCTCTTCGTAGCGCGCGATAATGATATCCGCCAGATCCATACGGCTCAGGGTAATGCCCGGATTACTACCGACACCAGCAACCTGAATCATTTGATCAGGACGAATCAGATCACGATTAACACCCCCATAACGGACTTTCAACGTCTCAGCTTGTTCCGTCGAAGTCTGGAGTACCGAAGCGATATCACGCGTCACATTTTCGCCACCCCGTTGAATGGTATGGCTTAAAATCAGGCGGTTTTCAAGATAAACCGATACTGCGGTAATACTCGCACCAATATCAATCAAACACACCCCATAATCTTTTTCATCACGCAACAATGTCGATTCTGCTGTGGCAAGATTAGAGATAATCATACGCTCAACACCAATATTGGCGGACTTGAGTGCTTTATCCAAATTTTGCATGGTGTTGTTTGGCAGCATCATCAAATGATAATGACCTGTGATCGCGTTTGCAGCCATATTGATCGGATACTCAGCCCACTCATCACTATCATCAATCGATACGCCGAGTGGTACCGAATTAATCAGATAATGCGTTGGCATCAAATGGCTACTTTTCGCCATCTCCAGCGTGCGAACGATTTCTGCTGTGGTAATCGTGCCATTGGCAACAGGCGTGCGACCGGACGCATTGAAGCTTTGCAACTCTGGACTTGGAATCGCAACCCAAGCACTGTGGACACGGCAATCTGCCATGTCTTCAGCTAGTGCAACCGCTTCTTTGATCGAAGCGACGACCTTATCCATATTGCTAATCATGCCCTTATTCATGCCGCGATTACTGGCATGACCAAGCCCAATAATTTCAATATGATCAGCAGCATGAACCCGGCCAATGAGTACCGCAACTTTATGCGTGCCGACATCAATAGCCACTATCGTCGGGATGGTTTCAGTTTCACTCATTATCACAGCCTACTTGTTCACAAAAACATCGTCAAAATTCATATTTTAAGTGGCACATAGGCCACTCTCTCAATTCATCAGTGATTCTTGGAGGGATTAGCCACCTAAGGTTGAACCACGGTATTCAGCGCCCCAAATGTCGGTGCGGATGGCGTCGCGAGTGTGGTAGCAGCATTTGCAGTACTCATCACTGGGCGTTGATTCACGGCAACATCCTTCCACTGAATCGCCATTCCATTACGATAACGCAAATCAACGGCGGCAATCCGCGGCCAAAGCCCACGTAATTTTTCATCACCCTGACCTAAATCACTTAAACGCTGTAATTTTAGGTTAGTCTGTTCTTGATCAACAATAACACGCAGCCCTGAATCAAAAGACATAAACCAAGTCATCCGATCCGTCAGGTACAACTCTTTTAGACGCAGCCCCAAAGGGGTAAACCATTGATCAATTTGTTGATACTGCTGCATCATCGCCACAGATTGGCTGATCGGACCGTGAAGCAGAGGTAAATCATTGTGATCCTGACGCACTGCTTCCGTAAAAACCATACCACGACCGCTCAACAAACGACCACTCCCCCAACGCGCGATCGGCTGTCTAGGAATCACCCGCACCAGCAAACCGTCGGGCCAATGCCGCGTCACAGTAACACTTTCAACCCAAGATTGATCCAGCACCGCATCGCGAATCTTGGTTAAATCTGCTGTAAAATAATTTTCATGAATCAGAGGTTGAATACCGCGCTGTAAAATATTCTGCTCAGCACTACTGATATCACCAGTCACCATCACCTCTGCTACAGGCGCATGCAGCAAACGATGTGCCAGTCCCCACACGCCCATACCGCACAGGACCAATGCCGCTACAACCAACAACCAGCTTCCTAGACCTGATAGCTTACCAGCCATCGTCTGATTACCAGCTTTGACTTGGACTTGAGGTTCTGAGCGTAGAGAGGCAGGTAACTGAGCCATATCGTATTTTATCTCAACCGGCATGCGCAGCAGTAGGCTTAGAAGCTGGCGCAGCATCTACACCCTGTTCAGCCTGATTGACAGTCTGACGCAGAATCTCTACACACAGATCAGCAAAAGAATACCCTACTGCTTTTGCCGCCATCGGCACCAGCGAGTGGTCGGTCATACCAGGAACCGTATTGACTTCCAGTAGCCAAAACCGCCCTTGCTCATCTTGCATAGCATCGACACGACCCCAGCCAGTCGCACCCACAGCATTAAAAGCACGTAATGCCAGTGATTGCAGTTCTTGTTCTTCTGCATTACTTAAACCGGATGGAATCCCGTATTGCGTGTCATTACGAATGTATTTGGCTTGATAGTCATAAAAAGCAACATCTGCGGGTGGCTGGAGACGAATCACTGGCAGTGCTTTGCCATTCAGCATCGCAACGGTAAATTCACTACCCGTAATCCACGCTTCCGCCATCACCACCGCATCATGACTGCTTGCCGCTTGATAGGCTGGCTCCAGTTGCTCTAGGGTCTCAACTTTGCTCATGCCTACGCTTGAGCCTTCATGAACCGGTTTGACAATCAGCGGTAGACCGAGCTCGGCAACCACCGCATTAAAATCAGTATTTTCATCCAGTAAACGATATGGCGCCGTAGGAAGATCGATCCCTTTCCACAGTTGCTTGGTGCGAACTTTATCCATACCCAGTGCAGATGCCAGTACACCAGAGCCCGTATACGGGATATTCATCCACTCCAGCAACCCTTGGATCTGGCCATCTTCACCGCCACGACCATGCAACACGATAAAAGCACGGGAATATTCCGTGAGGTCACTGAGTGCCCGATGTGATGGATCAAATGCTTCAGCCTGCACACCTTTCGTCAATAATGCATCGAGAACGGCTTGACCACTTTTCAAAGAGACTTCACGCTCTCCGGAATTTCCACCAAACAACACCGCAACTTTGCCAAACTGTTCCATGCTTTTTAAACCCATGCTAAATCTATATGCCCAAACGGTCGATCAAAACAGCCTGATTGCTCTTCTGCGCGCAATACCCATAAAACCACAATGACATTGATCAAATTTTCCACCGCACTCTTGAGAAAATCAACTTTCAATCAAAAGTGTGTCTAACCGCGCAATTTATCATGCTAAACATCTGATCATGACGTTTTTCATGTATGTTTTTTATAGAATGCATCATTTTGGTGATTCTACCTGTAGATACAAACCATGCTGTGCCAAATCGTTAGACACTGCACCTACATTTCCCGCGCCTTGGGTTAATAACAAATCGCCTGCACGTAGTAATCCTTGCAGGACCTGCGGTAATTGCTCATCCACGGGATCCACCAAAATCGGCTCGACCTGACCACGGGCGCGGATACTACGTGCCAAACTACGGCTGTCTGCCCCCACAATCGGCTTCTCACCAGCTGGATAGACTTCCATCAACAACAACACATCGACATGCGATAAGACCTCAACAAAATCCTCAAAACAATCCCGTGTTCGCGTAAAACGATGCGGTTGAAATAGCATTACCAAACGTTGATTCGGATGACTTTGACGTGCGGCCTTGATTGTGACTTCCACTTCTTTAGGGTGATGTCCATAATCATCAACCAGAATCACATGACCGTCTTGATGCGCAAACTCGCCTTGAATTTGGAAACGACGACCCACACCAGCAAAACTCGCCAGCGCACGACCAATCGCAGCATCACTCACGCCTTCATCAGTGGCAATACCAATCGCCGCCAATGCATTTAAGACATTATGCAAACCGGGTTGATTAGTCGTCAGTGTCAATGGCTCACGATCCCGCCGCAGTACCGTGAACTGAGTTTTCATCCCAAGCTGAACAACATCTACTGCGCGGATATCATTGCCTTCATTAAAACCATAGGTAATAAACGGGCGGCCTACACGTGGCAATAGCTCACGAATATTCTGATCATCACCACACAGGACAGCCAATCCATAAAACGGCAGATTGTGCAGGAACTGAATAAAGGTATCTTTCAGTTTTTCAAAACTGCCGCCATAGGTTTCCATATGGTCCGCGTCGATATTGGTAATAATCGCCGCCATAGGTTGCAGAAAAAGGAATGACGCATCGCTTTCATCGGCTTCCGCAACCAGATAACGACTGGCACCCAACTGTGCATTTTTGCCTAAACTGTTCAGCATACCGCCGATCACAAACGTTGGATCCAAACCTTCTTCGGCAAGCATCATGGTGAGCAGACTTGTGGTCGTAGTTTTGCCATGGGTTCCTGCCACGGCAATACCATGACGATAGCGCATGAGCTCCCCCAACATTTCTGCACGGCGCACCAAAGGAATATGCTTCTCGATCGCGGCTTGAATCTCAGGATTTTCATGATCAATCGCGGTTGAAACAACCAGTACGTTCGCACCCTCAACATGCGCAGCATCGTGACCGTAGAAGACTTTTACACCCATTTCCTCTAAGCGCTGAGTGGTTTCACCGATTTTTAGATCTGAGCCTGAAACGTCATACCCTTGATTCTTCAGCACCTCAGCAATACCACACATTCCCGCACCACCAATCCCCACAAAGTGGATTCGTCCGATACGACGCATTTCTGGGATCTCGATCAAACGACTCACTTTAGCCTGAGCTTGGGATGCAAGGGATGAAGCACTTACGGATGACTGTTGTGACGCTGGCATACCCAACTCCATGTTTTATATTCTTTAAATAAATGAACGAAGATGATTAAAAACACTCATCCAAATTAAATTTCAACCACCGCATCAACGACAGCCGACGTCGCACACGGCTGTGCTTGTAATCGTGACTTCTCAGCCATGTTTAGCAGTGTCGCGCGATTCAGCAGTGGGCGCAATTGTTCTGCCAAATGTTCAGGTGTTAATGTCGCCTGTGGACAAAGTAACGCCGCCCCTGAATCACTTAAATAACGCGCATTGGCCGTCTGATGATCATCGACTGCTTGCGGCAACGGGACAAACACAGCAGGTAAGCCCGCCGCAGCAACTTCAGATACGGTCAAGGCACCCGCGCGGCAAATAATTAAATCCGATTGTGCATAAGCGTACGCCATATTATCAATAAATGGCACCACTTCGAATGTCAGATACGGTTTCAATGCAAGGCTATCATAGCGTGCAGTGGTTTCATCGACTTGCTTTTGACCACATTGATGACGGACGTGAATCGGCTGCCCTGGCGACGCCAATAACGCTAAAGCTTTCGGTACGCGTTCATTCAGTGCTTGTGCGCCTAGAGAGCCGCCTATCACTAAAATCTCAATTGGACCGCTACGATCTAAAAAGCGTTGCGCAGGTTCTGCGACATGCAAGATATCCGTCCGCACAGGATTACCCGTTGTACGGACTTTGGCAGCGGGCGCAAATGCTTTGGGAAAGGCCTGTAAAACTGTGGTCGCAATCTTTGCCAATTGACGATTGGTCATGCCCGCAATCGCATTCTGTTCATGGATTACCAGTTTGATACCCAACAAGCGTGCAGCCAAGCCACCTGGACCTGCAACATAACCACCAAAGCCGACTACCACGTCAATATTTAGAGCCTTCATAAGACGCATGGCCGCGATGGTTGCCTTTAAGATTTTCAATGGTGCTGCGATCAAACGTTTCAGGCCATTTCCACGTAAACCCTGAATATCAATGGGATACAAAGGAATCCCCGAAGGCGCCACCAACCGGTGCTCCATACCCGATGGTGTTGCCAGCCAATGTACTGCCACACCTTGCGCACGCAATCGCTCAGCCACAGCCAGTGCCGGAAATATATGTCCGCCAGTACCTGCTGCCATGATCATGACATTGGCAATTCTTTTTTGGACTTTTTGAGGTTTTGCTGAATTTGAGGACACAAAATTTGCCTAAAGTGGATGCTTTGAATGTTTAATACCGACAGGGTATCGATCACGCCTATACGGACAATGTAGAGCGAATCTCTTCTCATTCGCCCACGACCGCGCATGATACTCGCAACCATGGTCATGTTTGAAGCGTTTGTGTCGTAATCGGCGTTATCTGACGATAAAGCAACGTCACGGTACTGTAAAACAACTCTGCGTTTAATGTGTGTTGATCTGTTTCTAGTGCTCAGAAATTAAACAGTTTCTTAAATACATCACCCTTCGCACTTAAACTGGATGATTGGGCAGACCCTACAAGGAAAGTCTATGAGTGATCACGAGATACGTTTATACAGAAATCACCTAAAAAAACCGCATTGATAATGCTAAATTGCTGCGGCAAGTTTACCTCTTAATTACAATGAAAACGGAAGCTCAATCATGTCATTCACCATTTATAGTGCCTTGATTCCAATGGCAAAGCACCTGCTTAACAATCAATCCAAAATTCTTAGCAAAGCATCAAACTATGCCGCAGAGAATAGTATCGACCCTAACTCTTTATTGAATGCACGTTTCGCACCGGATATGTTCCCCCTGACCCGTCAAGTTCAAATGGCAACCGATACCGTCAAGAAAGGCGCAGCGCGTTTAGCCGCCATTGAGGCACCTGTATTTGAAGATGTTGAAGCCACTATTCCGGAACTGCAGGAACGCATTGCCAAAACCGTTGCGTTTTTAGAGAGCATTCCAGAGAGTGCTTTTGAAGGTGCAGAAACCCGCGCGTTAAAAATCCCTCTCGGCCCAGGCCTCCTCGTTGATTTTACAGGTCAAAACTATTTGACGCAGTGGGTACTGCCTAATTTTATTTTTCACACCACAACTGCGTATGACTTACTCCGTCACCAAGGTGTGACCTTGGGCAAACGTGACTTTTTAGGTTAATGGACCTTCACACCTCGGCAATTAACTCTCCGCAACAATGGAAGCCATTATGAATTATCAAGACATCCTTTCGTTTTGGTTTACAGAGTCCACACCCGAACAGTGGTTTACGAAGGATCTTGCCTTTGATGAGACGATTCGTCGTCGATTTGAAGACGTTCACAGGCAAGCCATTGCCTGCGAGCTGTCTGCTTGGCGTAAAGTCGGCGCGCAAGGACGGCTGGCTGAAATTATTGTGATTGATCAGTTCTCGAGAAATCTGTTTCGTGATGATCCGCGTCAATTTGCCGCCGACCCCATGGCACTGGTTCTTGCGCAAGAAGCGATTGCACTAGGGCTTGATCAACAGCTTACTCCTGAACAGCGGGTCTTTTTATACCTACCGTTTATGCATAGCGAATCACGCACTATTCATATCGAAGCGGTGCGCCTTTATACCGCTCTCGGTATCGCAGGGAACCTAGAGTTTGAATATAAGCATAAAGCGATCATTGACCGTTTTGGACGTTATCCTCATCGCAATGCCGTGCTAGGACGCGTCTCCACCCCTGAAGAAATTGAATTTTTAACAGAGCCCAACAGTCATTTTTAGCTTATTCTTGAGATATCACCATTTAAACATAATGGAGTTGCTCTCTTGATCGAGCTTAAAGCAATATTTCTCTTCGCCATCACTGCAGTAGTCGAAATCATTGGCTGCTATTTGCCTTATTTGTGGTTGACGCAAGGCAAAAGCCCTTGGTTATTGATTCCGGCTGCATTTGCATTAGCCGCCTTTGCATGGCTACTGACGTTGCACCCTGCTGCTGCAGGTCGCGTGTATGCCGCGTATGGAGGGATCTATATTGGTGTCGCCATCTTATGGCTTTGGGTAGTGGATGGGGTACGCCCAACGGTTTGGGATATAACGGGCTGCACAGTTACGATATTAGGTGCGTGTATTATTATTTTTGCGCCGAAGAGTTAAAGGAAATAGGGAAGCAATCAAAACTTTAATAATTACAACTTCTCAGCAGGACTCTGAGATGGAGAAAAGACAAAGATTCGTGAACTATCTTCCGTTAAACGAACACCTTCAACAATCAGCCAACTTCCCTCCGAACCTAATGGGTATAGCTCCAATTGACCACATCCTTGGATAGCTTCAACCATGAGTGTTTTGCCAAGCTCATATAAAGCTTGGCGTGAGGAATATTCTAAATAGACGTCTTTATTATCTAAATCAATGCTTACTTTGATATTATGTGCATTATTTTTCAAAATTTCCTGTGAAATCTCGGTTTCAGACAGAAGATTGACAACACTTTCCATAAGGTACTCTAACATTGAAATTAGGGTAATTTATGAGGCGACAAGCCCCCCCCCACATCCTTACCCAACACAAAATTTCCAATCCTTATCGCCCCGCTTCCAGCACCTTAAACAAATCATCCGCGATCGACGTCCCATAAGCGGCATCAATCTCACGGACACAGGTTGGGCTGGTGACATTGATCTCCGTGACATACTCACCAATCACATCCAAACCAACAAAAACCAATCCTTTCTCACGCAGTACAGGACCGACTTTCGCTGCGATCGTACGATCTTTTTCAGTCAGAGGTCGCGCTTCACCGCGACCACCAGCAGCGAGATTACCGCGCACCTCACCATTTTGCGGAATACGGGCTAGGCAATACGGCACTGGTTCGCCATTAATCAGCAAAATGCGCTTATCCCCATCAACAATTTCGGGGATATATTTTTGCGCCATAATCGGGAATTGCCCCAGATTGGTCAGCATTTCCAGAGTTGAACCGACATTCGGTACGCCGGTTTGCAAACGAAAAATCCCCGAACCACCCATACCATCCAAAGGCTTCACGATAATATCGCCATGCTCTGCCAAAAACTCACGAATCAGGGATTGCTGCGAAGTCACCAGAGTAGGCACCATCAAGTCTGGAAACTGGGTTGCAAATAGTTTTTCATTGCAGTCACGCAGACTTTGCGGGCGATTCACCACCCACGCCCCTTCACGCTCAGCCTGCTCTAGAATATAAGTGGTATAGACAAAGTTCATGTCAAACGGCGGATCTTTGCGCATCAGAATCACGTCATAACTGGCGAGAGACTCTTTTACAGTTTCACCCAGTTTAAAGAAATCTTTCGTACCCTCGAAGACATCCAGCGGCTTTACCAAACCAAAAGCTTTACCGTTATTGATAAATAAGTCACTTTGCAACACATAGCCCAACGTATGTCCACGGCGCTTGGCCGCCCACAGCATCGCTAAAGTGGTATCTTTTTTGATGTTAATTTTTTCAATGGGATCCATCACAACAAGAACGCGCATAGTGGTGCAGCCTTTGATTGACATAGTTTTATAAAAGTAGGCGTCCCTCTTTAATCAAAGAGGGACTGAAGAAATAGACTCATGAGCAGACGAGGATGTTGACTTAAAACGCTGCCTCATCAAACAAGCCACGTTGCAAAGAATCAACCGACTTGCTCTGGATACCAAATTCCGCACGATAATTTTGCATGCGCGCAAGATCGTCCAAACGATTTTCTTTCTTCAAATAGTTCATGAGATCGGTCATGGTCAGTAGGGCTTGAACAGGGATATTATATTGCTGTTCAATTTCTTGAATGGCTGATAGCTCACCTTGTCCACGCTCTTGACGATCCAATGCAACCAAAACCCCAGTCACTTTAGCACCCGCTTTCGTTAAGACATTCATTACTTCGCGTATAGCCGTTCCTGCGGTGATCACATCATCCACAATCCACACGCGTTGACCCGCAACCGGCGCACCGACCAACAAGCCACCTTCCCCGTGATCTTTGACTTCTTTACGATTAAAGCCCCAAGGCACATTCACCCCATGCTCATGCCACAGCGCACTGGCGGTTGCAGCGACAAGAGGAATGCCTTTATAGGCTGGACCAAATAAGACGCCCACATCTTCGCTTGCCATCATTTTTTGCGCGTAGCCACTGGCCAACAAGGACAGTGCTTCGCCATCATTGAGTAAGCCTGCATTAAAAAAGTAAGGACTCACACGACCAGACTTTAGGGTAAACTCTCCAAATTTAAGTACGCCACGCGAAAGAGCAAGCTCAATCAGTCCATGTACGCTAAATTTTTGCGGTGAAGGTTGCTGTGACATGATGATCTTCTCCCAAAGAGTCTACATATTCGGCATATAAGGTTTAGGCAAATCGTTTTAATTGAGCCGTATCATTAAAAGTTTGAGGATAGCGCAATGATAGCAAAGGAAACAGGTTTAATCCGCATCGTTTCACTGAATGCCAACGGTTTACGTGCCGCGGCAAGCAAAGGTCTCATCGAATGGCTTGATGCATCCGATATCGACATCATTTGCCTGCAAGAAAGTCGTCTGCAAACTCATCAATGGATCGATAGCCATAAGCCCGCACTTTGGCACACACACCTTTTCCCTGCCGAAAAAGCGGGCTACGCAGGAACGGCTATCTATAGTCGCTTGCCCATTACCAAGATCACAGATGGTTTAGGGTTTGAACTATGCGACAGCGAAGGCCGCTGTACGATTGCCACCTTTGAGGTGAATGGTAAAACATTTGATGTGGCTTCGGTGTACATTCCGTCAGGTTCTAGCTCTGAAATTGCACAGAGCCGTAAAGATGAATTTATTGCAAAGATGCTGCCGATTTTCGATGCTTGGCGTCTGGAAAACCGCTCTATTATTGTCTGTAGTGATGTCAACATTACCCACAGAGACATTGATCTGAAAAACTGGAGAGGCAACATCGGCAATTCAGGCTGTTTGCCCCATGAGCGTGCATGGATGGATGATGTGTTTGCACTGGGTTATATCGATACCTTCCGTGAGCTCAACAAAAATGCCGAAGAATACTCATGGTGGTCAAACCGTGGGCAAGCCTGGGCAAAGAACGTTGGGTGGCGGATTGATTATCAAATTGCCTCCGCAGATTGGCGCGATAAAATCAAAAATGTATTTATTTATCGTGACACTCGTTTTAGCGACCACTCCCCTGTAGTGATCGACTATCTGGTTGAGTAAAACACCTCTTCCTGACTTGGGTATAAAAGTGTACTGATGTACGCAAATGCTTACAAAAACTGACGTGCTTTGCGGCTATCGGAGCCTGCTCAAAAATTGGATTATGATCAGGCATCACAAGGAAGTCGGCAAGGATCGCCAAGGGGGAGAACCTCGCCGCAAAACAGAAAAAAAAGGTTCGGGATGAATACCGTGCGTTGTGCGAGATGCATGACAAACGTGCAAAACAGGGCGTAAGAACAAATAAGCCGCGCATCAGGATGAGAGTCAGCGCGGCTTTTTTGTGCCTGTAAAATAATGCATCCAACGCGAATAACCACAAATCGTTTATCATAGCGCCCCAATTCACCCATTCTCGGAAAAATCCTCATGAATCGCCAAGAACTCGATAGCCTACACGCACGTTGGCGCCAAGATTTGCATTTTGAAGAATCGGTATTGGGGAAACCGATGAAATTCACTTCAACATGGGGGCTATTTTCACCTGAAAAATTGGATGAAGGCTCGCTCATGTTGCTGGATCATATTGAGTTCCGCCCTGCCGACTCCTCCATAGATCTGGGTTGTGGTTACGGGATTTTGGGTATGACCGCTGCACGCGAATGCCCAGAAGGACAGCATCTGCTCATTGATAAAGATTTCGTCGCGATTGAATATGCCAAGAAAAACTGTGCGGATAATAAACTGAGCAATACCGAGGTCCAGCTCTCCAACGGCTTTCGTCATGTTGATCCCAAACGTCGCTTTGACCTTGTCATGTCGAACCTACCCGCCAAAGCCAGCAAAGAACAACACTATCTCTACTTGCTGGATGCATATAACGCAATGAATAGCGGCGGTCGTTTCTATGTGGTCACGATCAATGGTTTACGTGAATTTATGCAGCGTACCTTTAAGGAAGTGTTTGGTAACTCGGATAAGCTTAAACAAGGGAAAACCTACACCATCACGATGGCGCAGAAAGACTGACGTTTATAACATCAGCTTCCATTGATCCCATGAAAAAAGAAGAAAGCGAGCCTAGCGTGCTCGCTTTAAAAAATAACCACCCAAGGCAAACACGGCCAATATCGGTATCAACACATACAGAATCGTCCAGCCACCAGCCACCAAGCCCACATAGCCAATGAAATCTTGCAGATAACGGAAGCCCAATCCAACCAGCAGTGCAATCACGATCCGAAAGCCCATTGATCGATTGCGCAAAGACCCGAAAACAAATGCACAGGCTAGGACCACAAGCGACATCAAGCCTAAAGGCGCGAATATCTTCTGCCAAAATGACAGTTTGTATTCACTGGGTACTGGTGTCTTATCGGATGACAACAAACGACCATATTTAAATAGCTGACTGGGAGACAGCTCATAAGGATCAGCGGTCGCCGCTGACAGCAGCTTGGGTTTCAGATTCACCGACCAAATTTGGCTCGCTGCATGAACGGGGAAACTTTGGCCCGTGGGCTGAATCTTGGCATTGGACACATCGTTCAGTATCCAAATCTGACTCCCTTGGAACTGCCCTGATGGTGCCTGCCAGCTATCCAGTAAACGCTGGTCATCATTAAAATGAAACGCCTTGACGACCCCTAATGCCCCTTTTTCATTCGCATAAGAAATAAAAGCATATTCTTGCCCTTCTTTATGCCAATAGCCGTGCACACCTGAGTCTTTAGCAAGGCCGCTGCGAATTAGCTCTGCTTTTTGAGTTGCTGGTGGAATAATCCACTGGCTCGCTGCAAAAGCAATCAAGCCCAAAACCAATGCGGGGCGGAGCACCCAACCGACGATGCGCCAGACACTTACACCGGATGCACGCATCACGATCAATTCGCTACTGGATGCCAGTGAACCCAAACCAACAACAGCACCAATCAAGGCACCTATCGGCAGCACGCTATAAAAATTACCTGGGGTTTGCAAGAGTACGTAGCGCAACGCAGATCCAATGCGATAGGTATCTTTAAGATCACTCATCTGACCCAAAAAGACAAATAACATCTGCACAATGAGCAGAATCAGGACAACACCAATCATTGCCGAAAAAGTCACCCGAATCACATGACGACGCATAATCATGATAACTCTCCCACATGCGGCATATTCGTTGGACCTCCTCCTCCATGCGGATGGTGCGGGGTTTTACCACTTAAGCGTGCCGTTAAGCGTTGTTTACGGGCCAATATCATGGCAAAGGACAAGTAGAAAAAGACCAGTCCAGCATACCACCAGACAGATAAGGTCCCTTTCCCGATTCTCAGTTTGAGTGCAAGCACACCAATCACCAGCGCTACAAAAACCAATAACGCAGGGAACAGGCGTAAATATCGCCCTTGACGTGGATTCACTTGAGATAAAGGTAAAGACAAAATAACCGCCAGAATAATCATCACAGGCATCGTCAGGCGCCAGCCCAGTTCACTTTGTGCTTTTGCATCTTTAGGGCGTGCCAAGAGATCTTCTGTCGACATCGACTCATTGGACATCGCAACCGCTTCAGCCGCTTGTGGATCATTCAAATGTAAACGATAAGTTGCAAACTGTGCTTCAGAGTACTTAAGCTGACCTGCTTTAAGCTCATAGCGTCGACCATTATGCAACTCGACAATCGTATTCAACCGTGACGGATCGATAAGACGCACCGCTTCCTTTGCCACAATCAGCACATCCGAGCCATTAGCAGCATCCTGATGCACAAAGACATTCAGCAAAGTGGTTCGATCTTTAGACTGCCCATCCGCATAGAAGGTATAACTACCCGAATTCATAAAGCGACCGGGACTTACAAGATCAAAGCCTTTCTTAGCCGACTGTTCGGCAAGTACTTTTTCAGATCGCTGAAATCCCCACGGCGCAGCATAAAGGGTTAAGCCTGCTTCAACTACAATCAGCAGAACAGCCAAAGGCCATAGCCTGAGAGCTAGACTGTCCCGACTCACACCGCTGGCATTCAACACCGCCATTTCGTGGTCCACGTAGAGGCGACCAAAGACCAGCATCAGTCCTGTAAAAAAGCCAAGAGGTAAGATCAACGTCAAGAAATCAGGCATGCGATAGGCAACTAGCCAGAGCAAGGCACTGACATCGAGTCGACCTTGAGCAGCAATACCAAAATATTTAATAAGCCGTCCGCCGATCATGATGAACGCTAAAAAACTGGTGACCACCAGTGTCGTTGTCGCCACTTGGCGCAGCAAATAACGGCTAATAATCACAATGTATGATCCGTAAGAAAGCGCATATTGAAGTCCAAAAACAGCCTAAAAAGGCGTTTAGTCGGTCATTAGAATATCGTTGAAATACAGTGTACCTGATTGCGGACAATCCTTCACAGAGAAACTACATTCTCGTTGTTCAAAACATGGCAATCGACCATGCTGAGAAAGAACAGTGATTGAACCATTCAGTTGTGCGCAAATACAACAATATCATGCGTAAATCACAATCTAACTACTGTTCATCAAGGGATGACAATGTTTTAATGAGGGATAAGTTGCAAAGCATTTTGCAGCGCCAAACTCTCAATATCGTTAAGCCTGTTAAACTCATTGGACACCACGACTCATGCCATCCGCTACTCACACTCAAGACTCTCCGCTTTTAAGTTCTGCACTCTCCCTACTGACAACCGCTCAGGTTACCGCCTCATCCGAAGATGTCTTGGTTATTCTACTCGATAGCGACGCGCTTTCAGGCTTGCCAACCACCCTATCAGCTAGCGCACAGCAAGCCATTCAGGCCAGTGCAAGCCGTGCAGGTTTCTCTGCAAAACTGGGTGAAACTCTGCCACTGTATCAAGCAGAGCAAGATGGATTTGAACAAATACTGATTGTGGGTGCCGGCACCATCAATGAATTAAACGCAGGTCAAGCACAGAAGCTGGCTGCAAGTATCATTAAAGCACTAGCAGAACGTACTACCCATGCCGTTATTGCCATTGATAGCCTACCCGATGCTGCGATTGAGCCTTTCGCTCTCGCACTGGCCAACAAAGCCTATCAATTCGATGTTTATAAAAGTAAAAAATCAACCAATAAGCTGAAAAGCATTACGCTACAAACAACTCAAGCGGATGCTCTACAAGCGCGGATCAACTTGGTCAACGCGATTCACATCGGACAAAGCTTTACCCGCAATCTGGCTAATCAACCCGGCAACATTTGCTTTCCAGAATATCTTGCAGATCAAGCAATTGCATTAGCTGCTGAATTTCCAGAAGTGCTAAAAACTTCTGTTTTAGATGAAGCCCAGATGGCCGAATTGGGTATGCACTCATTCCTGGCGGTATCCAAAGGCTCTGAGCGTCCGGGTCGACTCGTCACCCTTGAATATAATGGTAAAAAAGATGACAGTAAGCCTGTTGTTTTAGTCGGAAAAGGCGTAACTTTTGATACAGGCGGTATTTCGCTAAAACCCGGCCCTGGCATGGAAGATATGAAATTTGATATGAGCGGCGCAGCATCCGTATTAGGGATCATTCGCGCAGTTTGTGTCGCTAAACTGCCCATTAATGTGGTTGGTGCGTTGGCCTGTGCAGAGAATATGCCCTCAGGCCGCGCAACCCGTCCTGGCGATATCGTGACCTCCATGAGCGGTCAAACGATTGAAATTTTAAACACCGATGCTGAAGGCCGTTTAGTACTGTGCGATACCCTAACCTACATTGAACGCTTTAATCCAGAAATCGTTATCGATATGGCTACTCTGACTGGTGCTTGTGTCGTTGCACTGGGTGAGATCGTTTCAGGCTTGTTCAGTGCCGACGAAGAACTGGTTGCTGAAATACTACAAGCAGGGCTTGAAGTTCATGACCGGGCATGGCGCTTGCCACTGCTTGAGGATTATCAAGAATTACTCGACTCCCCTGTAGCAGACATGGCCAATATCGGTGGACGTACTGCAGGCGCAACTACTGCAGCATGTTTCTTGTGGCGTTATACAAAGCAATACCGCTGGGCACATTTGGATATTGCGGGAACCGCGAATACCAGTGGTGCAAATAAAGGATCAACTGGCCGTCCAGTCCCACTCCTGATGCAGTTTTTAAGAAAACGGGCTGGCGTATAAAATAAAAGGAAGCGCTTGTGAGTGCTGTCAACTTTTATGTATTGAATGATGTGCAGGCGAGTCACGAGTTATTCGCCTGCCGTCTCTGTCAACGCGCCCTACAAGAGGGGTTACCTTTATTTGTATGGTGCGAATCGGCAGAAGCCTTGGAGCGCTTCGATCAATTGTTGTGGGACTTTCAAGCGTCCAGTTTTATTCCACATGACGTTGATAATGCCAGAGCGCCTATTTGTCTGGGCTTGAACATTCCAGACGATTTTTTGCAGGCAACACCGCAAAAAGTGGGCTGCCTTAATCTTAGTGGACATGCTTTGACTTCTGCTGAAGCACTCAGTCGCTTTGATCGTGTGATTGAAATCATTGAAGCCAATGAAGCAGCAAAAGCAGCAGGGCGAGAACGGTTTAAAGCCTATAAACAACAAGGGATTACCCCGATCACACACCAGATCAAATAATCAAAAAAAATCATTTTACGAAATTCGAGAGTATGTTCTATGTCCTTACAACTTGGTGCTGACTTCCCTAGTCGATGGCTCGCAACGCCTTATGCCGAGCGTCGGCAATGCTTACGTGACTTAAGTAGCGTCTGCTTGTTGTTAGACCCCAATACCGATTTTGATGAATGGGAAAAGTCCCTGCAAAATAACACTGATGATGTGGAGCCGATCACACTGGCCACCCAAGCTCCCATTCAGAAAAATAAAGCCGAAAGTAACGCTATAAATCTAACACCGCCTCTCATCGATATCACATCCCAACCTGAGTTTGAGAAACGCCTCCATCAGCAAATTGACACGATCATTGAGCGCTCGCTTGACCCGATTCGTCTTGAATTACGCAAGTGGCTCGAAAATCAGATTCAGCAAGAATTAAAAACTCTTAAGAAATAATACAAACCTCTTATTTCTTAAGACGAATTGCAACTTTCAAACCCACCGGTTTAGAAGCCACCCAAGCTGAAAATTTGGCAATTTCAGGGTGACCTGCGAGGGCTTCAACCGTATTGTAGTTCTGCATCAATGTTGCATTGTCCAAAACCGCATGCACTTGTGAATGACAAGGTCGACACAGCAGCGCAATCCGATGCTGCATATCTTGTTTGGCAAAGAAACGCTGGGTGCGGGTTTTATTATGGCGGGATTGCGGAATCAGATGATGGCGGGTTAAAGGCAGCTGCGCACGCCCACAAAGCTCGCATGCGCTATCACTGGCCCCAACCTCTTGTTCTAACATGGTGATGACTTATGCGCTGGTATTCACAATAGGACTAACACTTTTTTCACCGCAAAGCACGATCAAAAGATTGCTCACCAATGCAGCTTTGCGATCGGTATCCAGCGTCACCGTCCCTTTATCTTCAAGACGCAAGAGCGCCATTTCAACCATCCCCACGGCACCATCTACAATCTGACGACGCGCGGCGATCATCGCTGCCGCTTGCTGACGTTGAAGCATGGCTTGCGCAATTTCAGGGGCATAGGCCAAATGGCTGATCCGTGCTTCGATGACAACCACACCCGCACGTGCCAAACGCTCATTTAACTCACGCTCCAAGTACTCATTGATCAATCCGGTACTATCGCGCAGGGTAATATCGACATGATCATCTTCGCTATGATCATAGGCATAGGAACTTGCAAGCTTACGCACCGCAGCTTCGGATTGAATATGAACAAATACCGAATAGTCATCAACATCAAAAGTCGCACGGGCGGTGTCGTCCACCTGCCACACCACAACAGCGGCAATTTCGATGGGATTACCGCTTTTATCATTCACTTTCAGCGCTTGACCATTAAGATTCCGAGCGCGGAGGCTAATTTTTTGTTTGCTATAGAAAGGGTTGACCCAACGTAGCCCACTCTTTTTCATCGTGCCCATATAAGTGCCGAGAAAAGTAGTAATCACGGCCTCATTCGGCGCAATCACCGACATGCCTTTAAAAATGAGCAGACTCAAAACAAATAACGTGACCGATACGATCGTTGGCTCGTGGGTCTGCAGAAACGAAATGCCTGCAAAAGCCAGTAGAACTAACGCCACAACCAGCAGGGCATAACCGCTAATCGACACCAGTAAGGGCTTTTCGGTGACCGATGTTTTAGAAATGGGATGAGATGTATTTGCCATAATGATTCTTCCTCGTCATGATCTTTTTTAATTATCCTAATCCGAAGAGATTACAGGGCAAATACAAAGACTTCCATAGCGGCGATGTAATGATTGGCAAACCCTGACCGAAGCTCAACTATGGAGACTCCGGCCACTCAAAACGATAGCCCACACCATAGATAGACTGAATCCATTCATATTGATCGGTACGTTTGGCGACCTCAGTAAGTTTTCGACGTAGATTTTTGATATGGCTATCGATCACGCGATCGGCCACATCAATACTATCCGGACTTAAATGATCTAATAATTGCGCACGGGAGTAGACTCGTCCTGCATTCTTGATGAATAGACTCAATAAGTTGTATTCGTATGGCGTCAACAGTAACGGCTTGCCATCAAACAGAACACGCCGCCCTAACTCGTCTACCTTAAAACCCAGTTCGGTAGAATTCTCTTGTGCCAATGCTAGGCCATACTGATAACGCCGCAAAACAGCCTGAACCCGCGCGACCAATTCTCGTGGGCTAAAAGGCTTGCATAAATAATCATCCGCACCAATTCTAAGCCCCAGTAGTCGGTCAATCTCTTCACTCCGGGCAGTCACCATAATAATCGGCACTTCCGAAAACTGACGAATCGCATGGCACATCGTAATGCCATCCATGCGAGGCAGCATGATATCGAGGACAATCAGGTCGGGTACTTTCTGATGGATGACATCAAAAGCACGCTGACCATCATGATAGACACCGACATCAAAACCAGCATGGCGCAAATAATCTTCGATTAAACTTGCGAGCTCTTTTTCATCTTCAACCACCATCACATATGCCACATCACACCTCTATCTTTAATTTTCATGAATGATTTGTTTGACTGGCAAGCGTAAAATCGCTCGGAGCCCACCCAAAGGCGAATGCTCAAACAATAAATCACCCCCATGCATTTCCGCGATCTGGCGAGATAACGCAAGACCCAACCCTGCGCCACCCGTTGCTCTGGTCCGCGATGAATCCGCCCGAAAAAACCGCTCACCTAAATGAGAAAGCACATTATCTGACACACTCGGTAAGCTATCGTCGATCAACAAGGTCCAGAATCGTTCCTTCTGGATGACTTGCAATTCGGTACTGACCCGTACTACACCGCCCGGATCAGTGTAGCGTCGGCTGTTTTCGAGTAGATTGGCCACAACCTGACGAATCCGATCCGCATCGATTTCGAGCTGTATAGAAAAATTGGGCGGAATGACCTGCAGCATGAGTCCTTGTGATTGCATGGGCTCACTAAACCCTTCGCACTCGGCATGAACAACGGTCCAAGGTTCGGTGATGCGCAGATGACAAGAGAGTTGTCCCACATCCGCCCGCGCAAGCTCATAGACATCATTTAATAAGCGCGACAGAGCACTCACTTGCCCATGCATCGCTTGTAGATGCTTGACACTGGGCTCGCGTACACCGTCCTGCATCGCTTCAATTTGCGCTTGTAATACGCTGACTGGAGTTCGCAGCTCGTGAGAAGTATCGGCTACCCATTGCCGCCTTGAGGATTCATGTTGACTTAATATCTCCGACAGCTGGTTCATGGTTTTACCCAAATCACCCAGTTCATCCGAACGATTGATATGATTTTTGAACGTGTACTGTCCATGAATCAGATGATTGGCCGAATCCATGAGGGTTTGGATGGGACGGCGGAAATGGCGGGCCAACAGCCCTGCCACAACCGCGCTCATGACAATGCAACCGATGCCTATCCAAAATAATTGTTCTTTTTGCTGAGTAAAAAATGCTTTAGACAACGCGTCATCAGGATCGATGCGTGGTTCAAGAGTCAGATAGCCAACAGTCTTTTCATGGACCCGAATCACTAATCTGGGTGCACGATTTGTAGCATAAGCACCCGCGACCAAGGTGCCTTGCTGATCAATGAGACCCAAGCGACTCCCAATATCCAGCCGATCAGGAAATCCGCCAAATAAAGGCGGTGGCATTTTAAAACGTTTCATCTCGAAAAGGGGCTGAGATCCGGAGTCGCTCAGTGTCGGCTGATAAGGTCGATGATCATCTATTCCATTTGGAGGTAGTGGTTCTGAAGTCGATGGCGGATAATTCGGCAGCATGAGTCTACGCGATTCTTTTTTTTCACTGAACTTGCTCAGCATATGATGATGAAACTGTGCCCGCAGCCACTGATGCTTCTCATCTTCAGATAACTCGGGCCAATGCCCTGATCGCTCATAATCTTGTTGCAGTTGCGTAACCAAACCCTGCAGTTTATTGATCTCAATCTGGGCCACATAGACCGCAAAACCATCGCGCATCGCCAAATGGAACATCCACAGGCCCAAAAGCGTAATCGTCACTGCGGTCAAAAGGATTGCCATAAACAAGCGAATCGCAATGGGCAAACGGATCGAGACGGGTTTTAAAAATGAGCGCACGCAGCAAATTTCTCCTGGAGGGAATCTGATTAACATGCCGCGTGGACGCGGCATTTGCAAGCAGATTTTGCTTCATGGTTGCTCCATAATTTTGTTGCATCGTTTTAAGCATGACAAACACGGACAGGACGTCGTAGCGACCATCATGCCAACCCCGATCATGCGCAAATCACAACAATATCTTGCACAAGCGATCTTAATGACGATGCTTATTTCTTTAAGTCAGTCAGCATGGTCAAAAATGACGGTCATGCCAGATGCCGAGATGTCGGAAGCTACGGGACAGTCGCTACTCAACCTGACGTATGTCGCCCCTGGAGCAAGCGGCAATAACAATATGGTTGATGGCAGCACCACCGCCAATGTTGGCTTTTACCGTGTGGGTTTACAAGCGACGACCTCGATTAATACCAATATCCAATCCCTACAGTTAGGCTGCGGTGGGGTTAATGGCCCGGGATGTGATATCAATCTATCCAATGTCAGCTTGACGGGACTCAATCCGGGAGCTGATGGCAGTTATGCGAGCTCCGACGCAACCATCACCAACCCGTATCTTGAGTTTGCCATTAAGAATCCAACCAGTTTGTCGACTCGAGAAGTGGAGGGATTTCGAATCGGTGCAGCGAGTATCTTAGGCAGACTCTCGATCGGAACGAATGACGACACCACAACAACTGCCGATGACACCGGTATTTCAAGCCTGAGTGGTAATCTCACGGTCAACATCACCAATGGCAAACTCAATAATATTAAAATCGGCGGCGGACTCTTGACCACGACGGCAACGATCGCAAACTATTCCTCCACCCAATCGCTCACCCGCGCCTCAACCATCACCTTAAATGGCATTAGCGCAACTACGGGCTCACTCAAATTGGGAGGAATCCTACCGACGATTTCCAATCTTACGCTGAGCAATATCACCTTGGACAGTGAGCCTTTATCTTCCGTCCATAATTTGGCACTCACCAATGCCGATGGCACAGCAACCTCAGATGCCTATTTATCGCTACAAAAAACTGCACTGAAATGGCAAACGATCAGTACTGGGGCATTTGACGCTCCAGCAGCACAAACAGGCTGGTGGTTGTCTCTGCCGTCCATCACGATTAATAATCTGAACAGCAATAATGAAATTGATATCCCTCTGCTCACTGCGCTGACGGGTGTGTTTGGGACACAAGTCATTCTCCCCGCATTTGACCTTGCTCAAACGCCCATTCAAAACTGCTATGGAACTCTAAAATTTTGCTAATACTATTGCTGGCTAGCTCGACTTAGACAAATCCACATCTTTAGCCTCATACCCAAACCAGGCCACAATTGCCAAAATGACTGCGGCAACCCCGATAGTCCATGACAGGGCCAGAGCAAAATTATTGCCATGAGATTCCGCGATGCTCGCTTGAAAAGGTGCCATCTTCGATGTGGCCAAATTACCCAGTTGATATGCAAAACCGGGCAGAATGGCGCGGACAGCGGGGGGTGATAATTCGTTCAAATGTGCCGGAACAACGCCCCATGCCCCTTGAACCATCAGTTGCATGCAGAAGGCACCCAGAGCAAACATGATCGGCGTTGCCGCATAAGCCCAAAGGGGAATCATCGGCAAGACCAGGAGCGCGGCTAAGGCGATGGTTTTTCGTCGCCCCAAACGAGAAGACAAGGAGCCGAATAAAACTCCGCCACAGAGAGCGCCGAGATTTAAAACAATCGCAATATTTGCGGTGATATCGGTGCCGTAACCATGTTGGACCTGTAAAAACGTGGGATATAGATCTTGAGAACCGTGACTTAAAGCCGTGAAGCACACCATAATCACAACCATAAACAACATCAGCGGAATATGTCCACGCACTGCGCCCCACATCTCTCCAATCGTTTGTCGTTTCTGTTTTGCGCCTTCCAGCCACGCAGGGGACTCTTGCACTGAACGTCGAATAAAAAATACGAGCAGGGCAGGTAGCGCACCGATGATAAACATCCCGCGCCAACCGACATGATCAAATGCAAATTTAAAAACCAATGCCGCCATTAAATAGCCAAGCACATAGCCCTCTTGGAGGAGACCGGAAAAAAAACCACGATTCGTTGCTGGCAGTGTTTCAAGAGCAAGTGCTGCGCCTATCCCCCACTCTCCGCCCATGGCTAGCCCAAACAAGGCGCGGAAAGCGAGTAAAACAGCAAGACTCGGTGCAAATGCGGACGCCAACTCACAAATGGCAAAGCTAACCACATTAATCATCAGGATCGGTCGCCGACCATATCGCTCAGCCAGCCAACCAAATAATAATGCGCCCAGTGGGCGCATGGCTAAGGTCAAAAAGATGCCTTCGGATACCGCTTTGACATCGGTATGAAAATCACCTGCGATCGATTTAATCGCAAAGACAAAAAGGAAAAAATCAAAAGCATCAAGCGACCAGCCTGACAGCGCAGCGATAAAGGCATGGAGTTGTGGTCCGGTCAGCTCGGCAAATGGATTAGAGATTTTCATAAAAACGTCCCTGATGACTCACTGCAATTTTCTGGTCAAACAACGAAGGGGGCAGATCACAGCAAGTAAGCAAATCGTTATAACAAACATCGACGTTGTTGATTGATATTTAAAATCTTGACCTATTGGAAAATATCACATCACTTTGCACAGAATCTATGTCGATTACAAAACACGCGCTAAATTTATTGAACCATCTAAAGTCGATTCTCACGCCATCTTTCGACAGGATTCATATGATTGAATCCCCACATTCCGCCCAACATCTTCTACAATAGATTCCTTATATAGCTATTTTCAAAAAACGAGCGAGCTGCATGAACCGCACATCCCAAGCAACTTGGCTAGATGACGTCAAATTTGATGCACACGGCCTAATTCCTGCCATTGCCCAAGACCGTGATACCGGTCGGATCTTGATGGTGGCATGGATGAATAAAGAATCTTTGCAACTGACTGCCGAGCGTAGACAAGGCGTGTATTTCTCACGCTCACGCCAAGCGCTTTGGCATAAAGGGGAAAGTTCGGGTCATACGCAGGATGTGCATGAAATTCGTTTGGATTGTGATGGTGATGTCATTGTGTTGCAAATCACCCAGCAAGGCGGCATTGCATGCCACACTGGGCGCGAATCTTGCTTCTATCGCGTGCTGACCCCAGACGGCTGGCAAATTGTCGATGCGGTTAAGAAAGATCCGAAGGCGATTTATGGTGATGCCCATAGCCATGATCATAAACACGATCACGGCGTGACGACGCCTATTGATGACGTTCCGACCTCAGAAATCATCGATGTGCTTGCGCAGCTCGGACAGATTGTTCAAGCACGTAAAGGTGCCGATCCAAGCTCATCTTATGTTGCCAGCCTCTATCATAAAGGCTTGAATAAGATTTTAGAAAAAGTGGGTGAAGAAGCCTTTGAGACCGTTCTTGCCGCAAAAGATGCCAGCGAAACAGACGCACAAGACCTTATTTATGAAACCGCTGACCTTTGGTTTCATGCTATCGTCATGCTGGGACAGTTTAATGTCCCTCCTCAAGCCGTATTGGATGAGTTGGCAAGACGTTTCAATCTTTCTGGGCTGGTTGAGAAAGCCTCTCGCACAGAAGGGTAAACGGATGAGTACGGACTACCCATCTATTTTTGATTGATCATTTTAATGTTGAACCCTCTTTTTCAGAGGGCTCAACCCTGTTAAAAAACGTATAGAGGACATCGTCATGTTTGGTTTATCTCCCGCACATTTGATTTTGATTTTGGTCGTTGTCATTCTGGTTTTCGGTACATCTAAACTGAAAAATCTCGGTAAAGATCTGGGCGGTGCCGTTAAAGGTTTCAAAGATTCGATAAAAGACGAAGAAGCCGCGAGCAAATTGGAACAAGATCGCACCCTTGATGGTAGTGCACAGCGTACTCAGCAACATGATAAAGACAAAGTCTAAGCAGTGTCATTTCTTTGAGCAGCACGGCACTGCTACTGCACAACTTTAACGAGTTTTAAGAGAATTCTGACGTGTTAGATATAGGCTTTACTGAAATTTTACTGCTGGGTGCCGTCGCATTGATTGTGCTAGGACCTGAAAAACTCCCTCACGCCGCACGTATGGCTGGGGCATGGTATGGTCGTATTCGTCGAAGTATTGCGACCATTCAGGCGGAGATTGAACAAGAGGTCAATCTGGCTGAAATGCGTAAACGCATGAATGACGAGTTGGAAAAAATTCGCCAGGCCGAGCAATCGATTGGTAGTGAGATGAATAGTATTCATCACAATATCCGAGGTGAAATGAGCAGCGTAGAACAATCCATCAAAGGAAATGCCGAAGCACCAACCCATTCCTTTGTGCAACGTGATTACGTCGTCATTTCTCAATCCGAACGCGAAGCATTGATTCCAGCAGCACCCTATCAGCACCGCAAAGCAACTCGTCCTCTGCATGAGACGACACTCACCGAAGAATACAAAAACACCCATGACTGAAGCCTTACCCCCACCTGAATCAAACGATGATCACGCAGAGATGCCGATCACCGCACACCTGATTGAACTGCGTAAGCATCTCATTCGAATTTTCAGCTGTGTCGGATTGATTTTTTTCTCATTGGCGTATTTTGCACGTGACTTGTACGAGATGCTATCTGTGCCTCTACGTGCCCAGCTTCCGCATAATGCGACCATGATTGCGACCGACATTACCTCGACCTTCATGGCACCATTTAAGCTGACGTTCTTTGTCGCGATTATGATTGGTATGCCTTATATCCTGCATCAGATTTGGCAGTTTATTGCGCCTGCCCTGTATAAGCACGAGCGCAAAATCGCGATCCCCATGCTGACATCCAGTATCCTTCTGTTTTATGTCGGTGTTGCGTTTGCCTACTTTATTACATTGCCTTCGATCCTGACGTTCTTTATTCATATCGCCCCGCATAGCGTGGTGCCAATGACGGATATCAATCTCTATTTAAACTTTTGTTTAAAGTTATTTTTGGTCTTTGGTTTAACCTTTGAGATACCAATTGCAACCCTCTTACTGGTTCTGGCTGGGATTGTGACTGTGGACTCACTGGTCGCAAAACGGCGCTATATCATCGTGGGTTGCTTTGCGATTGCCATGTTTGTGACTCCACCCGATGCCATCAGTATGGCCATGCTGGCAATCCCGATGTGGTTATTATTTGAATTAGGATTGGTCTTTGCGCGTATACTTGAAAGACGTCGTGCGAGTACCTGATCTGAAGTGAACAATTCTGTAAACCCGAATACCATTCATACCACACAAAAAACTGGTCAAAAAGCAGCGCTTGCGACGCCTGAGCAATCCATCGCGATTGAGCAGGCAAAGAGCGGGCAGTCTTTCAAAATTATTGCTTATGCAGGCAGTGGTAAAACCACAACTTTGCAACTGATTAGCCAAGCAATTCCACAAAAAAAAGGCATCTACTTGGCCTTTAATAAATCCATTGCCGATCACGCCAAAACGCGTTTTCACGCCAACGTGGATTGCCGCACCTTCCACTCAATGGCATTTCGTCACGTCAATCGTACCATCACCGATAAGCTGCGTCTGCCGCGCTTAAGTCCTTCCCGGTTAGCGGAAGAATACCGACTAGAACCGATGAAAATTCGACGTATGTTGGGTAATCGTTTTGAATACTTTACGCTTACCCCGAGTCGTCTCGGCAGCTTTATCAGCAATGCAGTCAGTCGTTTCTGTGCGACCAATGCCCAGCACCCTGCACCGCGCCATATTGAACTGCCCGAATGGCTTCATCCCGATGATGCGGAAAGTCTGCGTTTGTATCTATTTCCGCATGTCGAAAAACGCTGGCGAGATTCGATCGACCCTCGCCATCAAGCTGGCATAGGGCATGATATTTATCTCAAATGCTGGGCGCTGTCTGACCCAATCATTCCTGTAGATTATATTCTGTTTGATGAAGCACAGGATTCTGACCCCTTGATGCTAGGCGTGCTGATGAAGCAAAAGCGCGCGCAGGTGATTTATGTTGGCGATGCACATCAGCAAATTTACGCTTGGCGCGGTGCGGTTAATGCCATGCAGCAATTGCCACTGACCGCAACTCGACTCACACGCTCATTTCGCTTTGGTGATGCCGTTGCCGATGTCGCCAATGTCTTTTTACGTGAGCTCAAAGAGCAAGTTCCGCTGGAAGGTGAACCCTCCAAGCAATCTAAGATTGATTTATCTCCGCGCATGAACGTCAAAAATGCCATCTTGTGTCGTACCAATGCCCGTGCCATGTCGTTATTGCTTTCAGGCCTCGTCAATGGAGATAAAGTTGCGCTGCAAGCAGACAGTGAACGCTTATTGAAATTTGTCGATGCAGCCGCGTCACTTAAGGCGGGACGACGTGTTTACGACGCACCTGAACTCGCATGGTTTTCAAGCTGGCAGGATGTGCATGAATACTGCGAAACCAATGATGGCAGTGACATCAAATCCTTGGTGAAACTGGTCGATGATCATGGCACCGACCCTTTGAAAAAAGCCTTACTCAAAATCACCCCGATCGCCACGGCAGACTACGTGATTTCTACTGCACATAAAGCGAAGGGCTTGGAATGGCACAACGTCCAGCTTGAAGATGACTACAGTTATAAAATCAATAAAAACGAAGCGCAGATTGCCGATGAAGAGCTACGCCTGCTTTATGTTGCAGCCACACGCGCGCAAACCAATTTGAATGTGCATCATGTCTTACCGTTAATAGGTGCGCTTAGGATTAAGCAGAATAAAGAAGGCACTTCCCCCAAGATGCAAGCAGGGATGACACCCTCTTATCGCACAAGTGAAGATTAAGCGAGTACTCTAGATTCAGAGAAAGAGCCGATTAAAATGTGATTAAGTTATCACTTGACAATAATACTATTTATTATTTCAGACAAAATAACATTTAAAACAGACAAAATCTAAAGTATAAACTGATAATACGATTTTTATCATAAACTTATAAAACCCTATAACCACACCCATATGTTCATAAAAAATAAAAATATCTCTCCATATCACAAACAATGAAATCGTTATTCACAAGTGGTAATATTTTATACAAAAAAAATTTAATCATTAAAAATAAATATTAAAAACAACTTCTCAAATAAATTCAATATCTATTTTAGATATAATAATTCAACTTATGAAATCACGCGATAATTAAAAAATAAATCATTCTATTCACAATAACTAATAACACTTTATTTTCGGATAAAAAATCCTATACTCAAATTGTCTTCATTACCAACAAACAAACCAATTAGTAAAAAGACAAATCGCATCATACCTTCATTATCCGGAGTTTTATATGCAACAATCTATCTCTAAGCGCTTTACCCAAGCGCGTCGTGTGACAGTATTATCCGCCGCTATCTCTGTAGCGCTTGCCACATCTTTGACAGCACAAGGTGCAGAAGCATGGGTGTCTACCAAAACTAAAGCCTTCTCACCCATTACCCAAACAACAGCGAGAGCCGCCACAGCGGGTGTATCTGCTGCAACGCTCGCAACCGCCACCACACTGACTGCGAGCGAGCCTGTTGAGATCACGGTCGGCCTAAAATTACGCAATGAAGTCCAGCTCGACAAGCAACTCGAATACCTACAATCGGGCGGCTCGCGACAATACCTCACAAGTGCTCAATTTATCGACCAATATAGTCCGACCCAACAACAAGTCGATACCGTTGTTAAGCACTTGACCAAAGCAGGCTATACCAATATCAGCGTTACACCCAACCGCCTGTTTATCACAGCAACAGGCACGGCAGCCAACGCTAAAACCGCATTTAATACCACACTGAAAACGTTCCAAAAAGAAGGAAAATCGGTCTTCGCCAATACCACTGATGCTCAAGTGCCTCAATCACTGAGTGGTATTGTCGATACGGTTCTTGGATTACAAACCGCGGCAGTAGCGCGCACTTATCATCGTGAAGTTCCTTTAAGTTCAAGTGCACAAACAGCGGGCACCGCGTCTGTGCTTGCCCGTCCAGCCGCGACTCCTGTAGCAGTCGGTCACAACCCACTCGATTTCTCAACGCTATACGGTGCAGGAACAACACCTACGGCATCAAATACTGCTGTCGGAATCGTGACCTGGGGCAGTCAAACTCAGACGGTCAAAGATCTGACTACTTACACGACCAAAAATAATTTAGCCACCATCCCCACTCAGATTATTAATATCGGCTCAGGCGCGCACACTCAGTCAGATGCAGAGTGGCAACTGGATAGCCAATCCATCGTAGGCGCTGCTGGCGGTGCAGTGAAAAAGATTATTTTCTACAACGCACCTGACTACAACACCAATGCCAGCATCGTGAGTGCGTTCAATCGCGCGGTAACCGATAATGTGGTTAAAGTCATTAATGCCTCATTTGGTCAATATGAAGGCACTGACGATAGCATCGCTGCAACGAATACTGTTTTTAAACAGGCCATTGCACAAGGTCAAACAGTGTCAGTGTCAAGCGGTGATGAAGGTGCATACGAAGAGACTGGCGGTGTACCCGAAGGTAGTACGTATACCGTTTCAACCCCTGCAAGCTCACCTTATGCGATCGCTGTTGGTGGAACAACGCTCTATACCAATGGTACGGCATATAGCAATGAAACCGTTTGGAACGAAGGCTTATCAGGCTCGCGAATCTGGGCTACAGGTGGCGGCTATAGCACGATCCAACCCGCCCCAACTTGGCAAACTGCGGCCATTACGGGTTCAACCAAACGCGCACTCCCCGATGTCGCATTTGATGCCGCAGGAAGCAGTGGTGCTCAAATTTATTACAAAGGCAAACTCGTCCAGTATGGTGGCACCAGCTTAGCCTCACCAATTTTTGTCGGAATCTGGGCACGTTTGCAATCAGCCAATAACAATACATTGGGCTTTCCGGGTGCAAGTTTTTATAAATACTTCCCAACCAATACATCCTTACTTCACGATGTGACTTCAGGAAATAACGGCAGTGGTTCCTACACGGGCTACCCTGCAAAAGCAGGGTGGGATGGCTCAACCGGTTTCGGCAGCTTTGACATCACCAAGCTCAATGCTTTTATTAAAGCCAACCCAGACTTCTCAAAATAAGTCGGCTCATCTTGCAAAAAATCACCGCGCTTCCGCGGTGATTTTTTTAATCAGATAAGCCATTGGATGTCAATGCTGAAAAAACTGTCCCTAATGTATACCCCGTTTATGTTGATACTTCTAAAGGTGCACACAAGGTTTTGTTTACCTATTACTCAAAATCCGCTATAAAGACCACCCGAATCGCACCTGATCACATCTCCCCTCACATGAAACTCATCCTCGCCCCAATGGAAGGTCTCACCGACCCGCCCATGCGTCGTCTACTCACCGAAGTCGGTTCTTACGACTGGTGCGTGACTGAGTTTATTCGCGTGACCGATCAGCTTCTACCCGCCCATGTGATTCACAGCTACTGCCCTGAACTACACAATGCCTGTAAAACAGACAGCGGCACACCCGTACATATCCAGTTTTTAGGCAATGATCCAGTTGCTTTGGCAGACAATGCTGCTTTTGCGGCGGAGCTTGGAGCACCTGCAATTGATCTGAATTTTGGGTGTCCAGCAAAAACTGTCAATCGCCATCGTGGCGGTGCGGTGCTCTTGGATGAACCCGAGGTGATTTACCAGATCATCAGCGCGGTTCGGCACGCTGTACCCGCCCATATCCCTGTCTCCGCAAAAATGCGCCTAGGCTATCTTGACGATAGCCGGACACTGGATAATGCCCGGGCGATTGAGGCAGCGGGAGCAGCGTGGCTAACCATTCATGCCCGTACCAAAACGGATGGCTATAAGCCGCCTGCGTATTGGGAAAAGCTGCCTGCAGTACGCGCAGCCGTCAAAATTCCCCTGATTGCCAACGGTGAAATCTGGACCATAGATGACGCTACGCGCTGTCAGGAAGTATCAGGATGTGTGGATCTCATGCTAGGTCGCGGTGCAGTCACGCGCCCAGATCTGGTGAATCGCATTCGTGGTCAAGCTGAGATTGACTGGGCGACATTGCTTCAGTTGCAACTCGACTTCTTGGACAGTCCAACCAAGACTGATGCAGGACTTGTTGGACGCTATAAGCAGTGGCTGGGGATGCTCACACAAGGTTATAGTGAAGCCGAACTGTTGTGGGCTAAACTTAAAAAAGCCAAACAACTCAGTGAACTGCGGGCAGAAATTCAAACCGCTTTAGCTTAAATCACGCCATTATTTTCCCATCTCAAAAAATCCATGGTACAGAACTTGCTGGATGAAGACTCCTTCCACCTTGTGAGTTCTACGATGAAATTACAATTGTACAAAACCTTCTGGGGTTTTCACGGGCCTTTATCCGAAGCCTTTAACACAGTTCGCGAAGCAGAGTTCGATGGCATTGAAGCCCCGATCCCTCATGATCCAGCCAAGCGTGAACGCTTCGCAATCGAAGTCGCCGAATCAGGTTTAGGACTGATCGCAGAGATCTGTACAGCTGGCAGTTATGTACCTGAGCGCAGCGCAACGATTGCCGATCACCTTACTGATCTTGAAGCAAAAATTATCAATGGCAAAGACCTTAAGCCGCGCTTTTTTAATGTGATGGCAGGTTGCGACGCATGGTCATTGGATCAGCAAATTGATTTTTTCTCACGAGCCGTCGATATCGCAGATCAACATGATGTGATCTGCAGTTTTGAGACGCATCGCGGACGTTCTTTTTTTAATCCATGGGTCACCCGTGATGTCGTGCGTAAAGTACCCGCTCTCAAATTGACCTGCGACTTTAGCCATTGGGTCGTTGTCTCAGAACGATTGATGGACAGTGAGTGGGATACGATTGCTGAACTTGCGCCACATGGCCATCATGTCCATGGTCGGATCGGTTATCCGCAAGGCCCGCAAGTTCCTCATCCAGCAGACCCCGCTTATGCCGATTGTCTAGCATCGCATCAACGCTGCTGGGAAGCAGTGTGGGATGCACAGCGCGCGCAAGGCTATCAGATCAGCACCCTAACCCCGGAATGTGGTCCAGATGGCTATACCCATCAGATCCCCTTTACAGGTGAGCAAGTGGCTGACATTTGGCAGATGAATCGCTGGATCGGAGACACCGAAAGAGTGCATTTTTTGCACCATGACAGTGCTTTTTTAAAGCGTGCCGAATCCAGTATTGCTTAAATTTTGTCACAGCATTGATTCGCATTCATTTTTAAAAAATGGCATGTCCTTTGCTTTTATGAACATTAATGATTTGTTTTTAGCGCGTATGACGCGTTATTGATAACCCACCGTTTGGGACGACCCAGACATCATGGTGCTTACTTTTTCTGGACGACCAGATTCAGTCTGAGTGTTTACGCCATGTACCATGCACCAGCAACACATTCACAAACAACCGTAACACCCGCGCCACCGACATCGCATCATTTCGATCAACTACCGATTATTGATATTTCAGGGTTATACAGTCCTGATCTTTCCGTTCGCCTCCACACCGCAGAAGCCCTCGGTAAAGCCGCGCGTGAAGTGGGATTTTTCTATATCAAAGGCCATGCGGTATCCAAATTAATGCGTAGCCACTTGATTGAGCAAACTCGTGATTTCTTTGATCTGCCTTTAACTGAAAAAATGCGCTACTACATCGGAAACTCAGGGAATCTGGCCCATCGGGGCTATGTTCCGGAAGGAGAAGAAGTGTTCGCCACGGGCAAGCATGATCGTAAAGAAGCTTTTGATTTGGGCTTTGAACATTCAGTCGATGACCCTGATGTGATTGCAGGAACACCGATGCATGGGCTCAATATCTGGCCGGAGCAGGAAGGGTTTGAGGCAGCGATTCGCACCTATTACCAAGCCGTCTTTGCACTGGGTCAAACCCTTTTACACGGTTTTGCGCTCGCACTGGGGCTGGCCGAAGAAGCGTTTAATGGCTTTATCCAGAACCCCACCTCCCAATTGCGCCTGATTCACTACCCTTTTGATGCCAGCGCCAGCGATAGTCCAGGTATCGGTGCGCACACAGACTATGAGTGCTTCACTATTTTATTACCCACGGCACCCGGACTAGAAGTCGTCAATGGCGAAGGCAAATGGATTGATGCCCCGCCCATGGAAGATGCCTTTATTGTCAATATTGGCGATCTCATGGAAATCTGGAGTGGTGGCACGTTTGTCGCCACCGCTCATCGCGTGCGTAAGGTCAGCACGGAACGCTATTCATTTCCGCTCTTTTTTGGTTGTGACTACCACACCCATGTAGAACCATTGCCAGCCTTTGCCACAGCGGAAACGATTCAAAAATATCCAGCACTGAATGCCGGTGAGCATCTGTTTGCCCAGACCGCGCAAAGTTTTGGCTACCTCAAGGTCCGGCTCAACAACGGCTCACTCAAACTGGGTCATCAAGCACGACCGCTAAACTCCTTTGGCCCATCTGAGCACAAGGTGTAAGGCAAATATTTCGATTCAGCAACAAAGCACGTAACACCACTGTAAACAACGATTCACTTTTTTAACTTTAAATCCGCGGGGAAACATCATGACAGCATCTAAGACTCAACGCTTCATCAAACGGACTGCGCTTGCAACGCTCATCCTGAGCACAGCAGGGCTCCACATTTCACACGCCCAAGCGGCGCCGCTTAAAATTGGCTACAGCGATTGGCCGGGCTTTGTTGCTTGGCAGATCGCGATTGATAAAGGCTGGTTAAAAGAAGCCGGTGTTGATGCAAGCTTCCAATGGTTTGATTACTCTGCATCACTGGATGCCTTTGCCGCAGGCAAACTCGATGCAGTCGGTGCAACCAATGGCGACATGCTAGTCACAGGGGCTGGCGGTACTAAAGGCGTCATGGTACTGCTCACCGACTACTCCAGCGGCAATGACATGGTCATCGGTACACCGGCGATTAAATCCATTAAAGACTTAGCGGGTAAATCAGTCGGTGTCGAACGTGGACTCGTCGATCACCTACTACTGGTCAATGCACTCAAAAAAAATGGCGTCGCTGAATCCTCGGTCAAACTGGTGAACGGTAAAACCAATGAATTGCCGCAAGTCTTGGCTTCCGGCAGTGTCGCCGCAGTCGCCGTGTGGCAGCCTGTTGCAAACCAGACGCTCAAAGCCGTTGCAGGCTCACATCCACTCTACACCTCAGCCGATGCACCGGGGTTGATCTATGACGGAATCACCGTCAACCCTGCCAGCCTTGCCGCCAAGCGTGCAGACTGGATCAAGATGGGCAAAGTCTGGGATCGCGTCGTGAAGTACATCAATGACCCGAAAACTCAACCGGATGCGGTGCGTATCATGTCTGGCCGTGTCGGCGTTGCACCTGCGACGTATCAACACTTCTTGAATGGCACACATTTACTCGATCTCACAGCCAATCAAAAAGCCATGGTTAAGGGCAAAGGCTTTGATTCAATCTATGGCTCAACCTATTTCGTCAATCAATTTAACGTCACGACAGGCGCCTATAAACAATTGCTCAATGCAGACAGTTTCATTGATCCGAATGTCGTGCATGGCAAATAAGACTGACCAAGACTGAAAAGCGCTATCAGTCAACAAAATATCCACTGAATCCTCAAGCGACGTCTTACCGCCTGAGGATTTATTTTTATAAATAAATTAATTATATCAAAATGAGTTTCAACGGGAATGGCTAAAAACCACAATCCTAAAAATTAAAAAAATAACCCATCTTTTTTTGAATCCAAACGCATCCCGACTGCGTATATCTCTAGGTAGCACCCACAATCAATATCTGACTTGATTGCACCTTACCTAATAATTTTGAGAAAGGATGAACCCCATGAATAAGTTATCTCTCGCCCTCGCTCTAACGGCATCTATGACTCTAAGTAATGTTGCTCTGGCTGATAGCCCTGTACTGGTCGGCGGGCAAAGCATGCTGCCCAGCAAAGACATTGTAGACAACGCGGTCAACTCTGCGGATCACACGACTCTTGTTACGGCGGTTAAAGCGGCAGGTCTGGTCGATACGCTAAAAAGTAAAGGACCATTCACCGTATTTGCACCGACGAACGCAGCTTTTGCCAAGCTGCCTGCTGGCACGGTGGATACACTCTTGAAACCTGAAAACAAAACCACCTTAACCAAAGTACTGACCTACCATGTCGTGCCCGGTAAATATGACTTCGCTGCATTGTCTAAACTGATTGCCAAAGAACAGGGTAAAGCGAAACTCAAAACCGCCAGTGGCGGCACCTTGACCTTCAGCATGAATGGTGCGCATAACATCCTCGTGTGGGATGAAAAAGGTGGTTATGCCAACATCACCACTTATGACGTCTATCAATCCAACGGTGTGATTGATGTGATCGATACTGTATTGATGCCGCAATAATATGGATTGCACAACATCAAATCAGGCTTCTTTATAGAAGCCTGATTCTTTTATTTTTAAAAATTACTCTGACGTTGAGAATGCGCGATTCCACCAGACGATGGCTAATAACCCAATCGCAAGGGCAACGGCAGAAAATCCCAGAAGGTGATAAAACAGCGCCCCGCTGATCGCGCCCAGCGCAAACGCCAGCACTGCAGGCAGCATCTTTCTGATGCGCTTTTCCTCGGCACTATTATTGCCACGATGACGCACGAAATTAATACTATCGATCACCACTTGGGTCACGTTACCCGTCATGACGGTGGATGGTGCAAGATCATTAAACACCAGTCGGCCACTGGCATTCTGTATCCCCATCGCAATCACACCCATCATTCCAGTCACAATGCTCAGTAGACTATCAGGGTGGGACCGATCTGGCAGCATCAAGCCTAATACCATAAGCAACAGTAGAAAAAATGCTTGAGCCAGTAAAAGGGGGGAAATTGCCGACCGCTGACGTCGCTCGCAGAAGTGAACGATCAGCATAGTGAGACCAATAGCCGCAATAAACGTTGGCAATGCCAAAAGTTTGGCGATCAAACCACCGTGCTGACTCACGATCGACGCGCCGATCAGAACAAAGTTGCCTGTGACATGCGCCATAAATAAACCAGCAAAAGCAACAAAACCGATGGTATCGATATAGCCCGCGATAAAGCTCAGTAGCACTGAAACCCTAAAATTGGGATTAATCATCACTTCTGAAGATGCCATACAAGCCTCAACACACCCAAGAGAGCGCCACCAAATTCAGATGAGAATATCCCAGTTTGGTGACATGCCATACCCCTTGTTTGCATCATCTTCAAAATATAATGCCCTAACCACGGATAATTTTACCCGTATAGAGCACTGCACCTGTCGGTTGCCCTGTCGGTGATCCATTCTTTGGCTCTAGGCTGATTGCAAGTGTACTGTCCTTGACGACCAGATCTGCGGCAACTCCTGAGATAGTCGCTTGACCATTTTTGATATGCAGTACGCCCAGAGAACGTGGGACGGTATTGCCCTGAATACTCCAGAGCTCTAGATCACGACCTGAAGGAACGGCTTCTGTATTCAGCGCACTCAAAACTAAGGTCTGTCCTTGCTGACGTACAACCCATGCTGGCGCATTTTTATCCGTGCTAAGCACCGCTACATCATGACTCACAAGTTGTACTTGTGCTGTCACAGGAGGCTGTAGCGTTATTCCTTCAGGACGAACCAGAATAAAGAGCGCAAGGCCAGCCGCTATCGCTGAACTCGCCCACGCCCAAGGTTTCCAATACCCGTCATTCGCCGCCTTGACTACGACAGGTTGTGCTGGATCAGACGACAAAGGCACGATAGCATCAAGTCGTGCTTCAATTTTTTGCCAAACTTCGGGTGGTACGTGTCGAGGAACCAGAAGATGAGTCAGCGGGTTCAAGCGGCGCTCCCATGCATAGGTTAACCGACGAAGCGCAGGTTCCTGCTGCAAGCGAGCCTGAAAACGTAACCGTGCAGATGCCGATAAAGTGCCCAGTACATATTGAGCAGCGATCAGGTTTAAAGGCGATTCTTCTCTGTCCATAACGTCATCATGTCGAGTCATTTTATAGGGCTCCCATACATTTCTTGAGAAACTCTAGACCGCGACGGATCCATGTCTTCGCGGACCCCAGCGGGACAGTTAGATGAGTAGCAACTTCCTGATGCGTCATCCCATCAAAAAAAGCTAGTGATACACAATGGCGCTGCTGTTCATCCAACTCCCCCAAACAAACCGATAATAGGGCATGATGATCTTGATAGAGTACATGGGTCAGAGGATCATCTTTTTCAGAGGTTAGGGCGTCATCATCCTGAAGTGGTAACGTCTCCACAGGTGCACGGCGAATGCGGTCTATACATCGATTACGCGTGATCGTGGATAGCCATGTGCGCACAGAACCCCGCTCAATATCGTATTGATCAGCGGCATGCCAGATCGTCAAAAAAACCTCTTGCAGTACCTCCTCAGCGCTATCTCGCTTACGTAACAAACGCAATGCCACCGCGAATAAGTGAGGCGAGGTTTGATCATAAAGCTGGCGGAATGCCTGACGATTACCTTGGCCAATTTGCAACAATAAAGTCTGTTCATCCACAAGTGGTGCAAACATGATCTTGATCCATACCAATGAGTAATGTGATGCCGTGCAGATAATATCGGCAGCATACATCGTTGATGATAAAAGAAGTCGCACCCATCGATTAAAATCAAGTGGGCGTGGTCATCTCAAAGGTATTACGCAAAAAAGATGTTTTTGGATTCAAAAATATTTTTATATTTTGTTATGCGCGCTAATCCTAGGAGTTCAAAATCATTTGAACTACAAAAGATCACTATGGGGGGGATGCAATGAATCCAGATGAGAGAGGTATGATCCCCTCATGTTCAGTCAAGAAACATTAATGTTTTTATTCACGCGTCAATGGCCCAAAACACTGATCATCAGACTCCCCAAAACACATTTTCACCTGCTTGCCATCAGGACTAAAACGTGCAAATAAGGTGGAATGCGTCCCTGACTGTCCCGGTTGCCCGCGGCAATCGTTCGAACCGTTATCCGTGGCCACTGTATTCTCAATCCGGTAATAGCCTTTCGGGCTAGGCTCAGCGGAAACCGTGTACAGACTCTCGCCCACTTCTGCGCCGCTTGCAAAGCCTAAACGATTATTAGCTTTAAAGTTATATAGCTCTGAACAACCCGCGTTTGGGGTCGTCCACTTCCATACGCCCAAAATCGGATGATTGGATGCAATCAAAGCAGGATCCTCTGCATAGCTCAGTGAACTACACAACAGCGCTGCGGCAAGGTAAATCTTACGCAAAGTCATTCTCCATATTCAACAAAACCAGAACTCACTTAGAACGACTGACATGGTCTTAAAATGAATTCGATCTATCCATATCTCAAGGCGAAAGTAAATCCTCGACATCCAGTCACATGTGAAGTCAAAAATCTATTGACTCTGTAAATGCATCTTCATACTATCAATCGCATAATAGCGAATCTTAGAAGTAGATCACAATAATTTCAAAAAATGCACACAAAAAGGACCAGACATCGAAAATCATGGACAAAAATACCTGTAATACCTCACGACGTCACTAAAACCATTAGTAATCATCCACAGTAAGCAAATCAGCCACAATGACTTGCGGTAATCATGATGAACTGCATGTTTTTTTTACCCGCTCAAGCATTGAAGTGACTGAAAGTGAGCAACGCCATGAATAACGACGTATCAAAAATTTACGAAGTCAGTATCTTCGAAGCTGCGCCCACACCTGAACCGCGTTTATCACGCATTCTAAAGAACTTGCCTGGACGTGACTTTGCACTAAATCAGCTTAAATACGCAGAACAACGATTGCTGCATGAGATCAAACATCGACTGGATTTGATGGAGCCAACTGAAGCTGATCATGCCTTAGTCGATCATTCAACCTCAGGACAGCTCAGTGCGCGACTCTCCGAGCTGCTGGAAAACTCACAAATCCAGACCCGAGAGCAAGCGGAATACAACTATTTCTACACCATTCTAGAGTCATTAGTACCCGATCAAGCCCGTATTCTGTCAGCGCTCTCTGAAGGAATCGGCTATCCACTCATTCATGTCGAAGCTGGTACTCGATTTGTGTGGACGCATTATGCGGTCGAGTGCGTCTCCAGTGTCGGCAAGAACTGCGGTGTTCAATGCGCGGATCTCACCCATATTTATGTCCAGCATTTACGCAATATGGGGCTCGTCAGAATTGAACCGGTTGAACACAGCCAAACCATGAAGTATGAAATATTAGAAACTGAACCTGTGGTGCGCAAGGTCCTTGAACAACTGAAAAAAAATGGGCAGCGCAGCAGGATTATTCGGCATACACTACGCATATCCGACTTCGGGGAACGCCTCTGGGCAGCATGTCAGCGTTAAATACGTTGAGTAAAAAATGCTCGTAAACTGATGAAAAATAAGCACCACGCCATTAATGGATAGGAATAACAAGAAATGCAAACATGGTCAGAAATAGTCGTCGATGTGCAGCAAAACTGGTGGCTCTACGCCTCCATGCCTTTTGTTGCCGCGATCATTGGCTACGGTACCAAAATCGTCGCAATCAATATGATGTTCAGACCGCTGGAATTCTTTGGGATTAAGCCTTACTTGGGCTGGCAAGGGATAGTACCGCGTAAGGCCGCCGTCATGGCAGGGATCGCTTGCGATACGATGACCACCAAACTGATCAGCCCCGAAGATATTTTTAATAAGCTGGATCCCGATCGGATTGCCAAAGAAATCGAAAAACCACTGCTTGAGGCCATCGAAGATATTACCCGTGAAGTCGCTATACACTACTCCCCGGGTCTTTGGGAAGTTGCACCGCAATCCGTCAAAAATAAGATCATTCGCCGGATTCAAGACGATGCACCCAATATCGTCAATAACATCATGAGTGATATTAAAACCAATATCGGCTCCGTATTTGACCTCAAAGACATGGTCGTCACCAGCCTTTTACGTGATAAACAGCTCCTGAACCGAATCTTTCTAGAAGCGGGCAGTGGCGAATTTCGCTTCATTCGTAACTCTGGGGCACTCTTTGGTTTCGTCATCGGTATCGTGCAAGCCGTGACTTGGGCATTGACGCACTCCCCGTGGGTGATGCCTATTTTCGGTCTATTCACCGGTTGGTTTACGGACTGGCTCGCCTTGAAAATGGTCTTCAATCCCAAGCAGCCGACCAAATACTTGGGTGGTCTGATTCAATGGCAAGGCCTGTTTTTGAAGCGTCGTCATGAAGTGTCTGCAGAATATGGACGCCTGATTGCCAAAGAGGTCGTCACACCGCGCAATATCATCGACTCCATACTGCGCGGTCCCTTGTCAGATCGCCTGTTTGGGATGGTTCAAAAACATGTGCAGTTGGTCGTAGATGAACAATCCGGAATGGCGAAGCCTTTTGTCGTATTTGCCGTAGGGAGTGGTCGCTATCAGGAAATGAAGCTTTTGGTTGCTCAGGAGATCATCAAACGCTTGCCGGAGACCCTAAAAAATATCGAACAATATGCTGAAGATGCCATGGATCTGGAACGAACTCTGGCCTCAAAAATGACCGAACTCACGCTGGAGGAATTTGAAGAACTCCTCCACCCAGCATTTGAGCAAGATGAATGGATTCTGATTGCGGTGGGTGCAACACTCGGTTTTTTAGTTGGGGAACTACAAGTGATACTCATGGAACACTTTGCTCGATAACTTCTCATGAGCGCTGCATGGAGGGGAATACCCCCCTCCTCTCGCAAAAATATCAAATCAATAATAATTTTACAGAATCAATCATTCGCTTAAAGACATTCCCTTCTTGCACATGATTCAATGCGATCAAAGGTACCGTGCCGAGAACGTGACCATCCAAGGTCGCAGTCATCGACCCCACGTGTTGATTTTGAGTGATGGGTGCCTTGAGGTGCGTGATCAGGGTCGTTTGAATCTGCACATTCTGACGCTGACTACGCGGAATCGTGATGGCAAAGGGCTCTGCAGTCCCAATATCCAGCGTATTGTTCTGACCCAACCACAGCGGCACAGTTTTCAGGACTTGGTTTTTGGCGCTCAGATTCAGCGTCTCAAATTGATTAAAGCCCCACTCTAATAATGCTTTGGACTGAATACCGGATTCTGCTCTGGTTTTCGTACCTAGAACGGCGCTAATCAAACGCATACTACCGATCTTCTGCGTGACAACGAGGCAATATCCTGCTTCATTGGTATGCCCTGTCTTCATGCCATCAACCGTAGGGTCGGCCAGTAAGGGATTATGGCTTTCAAGCAAAATGGCGGGGCTATAGCGATACTGGCGTTGACCATAAATGGGGAAGTATTGCGGTTGCTCATGGATGATGGCTCGCGCCAAAGTTGTCAAATCATACGCACTGGCATAATGTCCAGACATCGGCATGCCCGAGACGTTCATGAACTGGGTATGGTGCATGCCGAGTTTCTTGGCTTCAACATTCATGCGCTCAGTAAAGGCCTGTTGACTCCCTCCCACATACTCCGCAGCAGCTCGGGCTGAATCATTGCCGGATTGGATGACGATACCGCGCAGCATATCCAGTAAGGGTGCCGAACCATTCAACGGAATGCGCATACAGGACTCACCCAGTTGGCTCTGACAGAGGGCTGTGGCATTCATACGAACAATATCCTGCTCTTTGAAACGACCACTACTTAAATCCTGCCCAATAATATAACTGGTCATCATCTTCGTCAGTGACGCGGGAGGCAACTCGGCATCGGGATTTACTGAAGCCAGCACTTGTCCAGTGGAATAATCCAGTAGGGCGTAAGCTTTGTTATCCAGTTGAGGAAACGCTACGGTTGGAGGCAGTACTGCATATACAGGTGCGGATAGGGTGATCGCCATCATGAGTCCGACATGGCGAGAGGATAAAAATAACGTCATAAAAAACTAATCATTGTGTAAAGAAATCAAAAAAACATCGTGCCAATCGGTCACGATGACGGTAGAAATCACGTTTTGTTTAAGGTGAAATCCAAAAGAATCAGGATCGCGATCACAGAAATGGATTGGTCGTAGATTTAAACCCAGCTCTTTAAAAAGCCATCGCGATGAATGTCATGTACCGCCAGGAAATCACGCGTGTGTTGGACCCACTCATCGTGATCAGCGAGATCTAGCTGTCCACGCAAGAGTTGCCAGCGTAAATAAACGAGCCAAGTATTGAGCACGTCGCCTTCACAGTACTCTTTGAGCGCTTGCCACTGACCCGCTTGCACCTGACTACTGACATCTGCGCCACTCACGCCTTGTTTGCCGGGCAGACCAAAGAGCTGCGCAATATCATCCAAACGCTGGAAGTTACGGTTGTTAAAGAGTGCCATGGCATCCATCAGATCGGTATGTCGGGTTTGATAACGGTTCTGATAATTATCATAACGCCGACTGGTGTCATGCTCGCCCTGATCGAGGAAGCGTGGCGCGGAGAGCTTGTGATACATGGCCCGATAGAGCAAAACGGGCACATCAAAACCGGCGCCGTTCCAACTCACCAGCGTTGGAAAGTGTTTATCAAACACACTAAAAAACCGCGCGATAATATCCCGTTCAGACAAGTCCTGCTGGCTAAACGAAAACAGTTTCATCTCGCCTGATCCAACCCAGAGTCCAGAGATACAGACTACTTCGTGAAAGGGCAAGCGTGGAAAATCGGTACTGCCATCATAACGCCCGAGTGCTTCGCTACGCCGCAACAGCGATAAAGCCTGCAGCGCCTCGGGGGTAGGTAAATCCAAGCCATGCATCCGCTGGCCAGCTTTGACATCAGGGATTGTTTCAATATCAAAAACCAAAATCGGCTGATTCATCATATGACTAATCCTCGTCTTTATTGTTCAGCACGTCCGGCGTTTCAAACTACTCATCAATGACAGAATATAACCCTGTTGATAAATAACGATCACCGCGATCACAGATAATGCAGGCGATGACCGCCCCTGGGTTTTCTTCAGCGATCTTGATTGCGGCCCATGCGGCTCCCCCTGAGGAAACACCTGCAAAGATCCCTTCTACACGCGCCAATTTGCGCATGGTTTTCTCTGCCTCGATCTGCGGAATGTCCATGGTGCGATCCACCAGCTCAGGCTTAAAGATCGTCGGTAGGTATTCTTTAGGCCAGCGACGTATACCTGCAATCTGGGCACCATCCGCCGGTTGTAAACCAATGATTTGAATATCAGGGTTTTGCTCTTTTAAATAACGCGCAACTCCCATAATCGTTCCGGTCGTCCCCATGGAACTGACAAAATGGGTAATTTTGCCTTGCGTTTGTTGCCAGAGTTCAGGGCCTGTGGTTTTGTAGTGGGCATCCGAATTATCTGGATTGCCGAACTGATTGAGTACACGACCTTTGCCTTCCGCCTGCATTTGCAACGCCAGATCCCGTGCTGCTTCCATCCCACCGCCTTGCGCAGGCACTTCAATCAAAGTCGCACCGTACGCCAACATGGCATCCTTGCGTTCTTGAGTGGAGTTATCCGGCATAATCAGAATCATGCGGTAACCCCGCATGGCAGCGACCATGGCCAGTGCAATACCAGTATTACCACTGGTGGCTTCAATGAGGGTATCCCCGACTTTGATATCGCCGCGCAACTCAGCCTGCATAATCATATTGTACGCAGGACGATCCTTCACCGAACCTGCCGGATTATTGCCTTCAAGTTTTGCAAGGACTGTCGCTTGGGTATGCTCCGCTAGGCGCTGTAAACGAACCAAAGGGGTATTGCCAATAGTCGAATCAATCACCATAGATGTCAGAGCCGGTGAGGAAGTTGACTCTGTTTGCGTGAACTCACTGGAGGGAACGACGGATTGCAGCATGGCAATATACTCAAACAAAATATGAAAACGTTGAACAGATGAGATTGTAGAGAAAAACCGATACTTTTGCACCGCATCAGGTGTAATCATTGTGAATGGGCTAAATAGTTTGAGATTTCAATCCTGACTGGATAACTATGCTAAAACCGATTTAGAATGCTAAGTTCAATATGACAAAATAATAATCTTAAGTTTAGTCTCGTAAGAGTAACGATGCAGCACGAGAACTGATAAGGAATTGCAGTATGGCCTCGGCTCAAACAAGTTGGTTTCATCGTCTGAGCATTCAAAATGCTTATGGGCAATTAGTCGCGCTGATTTTTGTGCCGATCACGATCCTGACTTTGATTGGTGCCTCACTGGTTATTTCCGAAACCGCACGGGCCACCAAAGCCGAACAACGCAGTCGTGCCGAAGCGGTATTAGCGCGCTACCAACTGGCCAGCAAAACCCTGATTCCTCTCCTCGAACAACCCGATGGTGCAGGCAAAGCACGAAATATTCTGCAAAATATCCTTGGCGAAGAAAATGTCAAACGCGCAGCGCTGATCGATATCCATGGCATTCCCCGTTTAAGCATGGGCTATAACGCTGATGCAGACTGGGCCAAATTCTCAATCAATCGCCAAACCTTTGGTCCACTGCCCAGTAGCGTTGGCAACAATTATGGCCTCAGGGTGGGCTTTGCTACCGATAGTCCGATTTGGCTCGTCATCGATATGGATAACCAGCCCTTAGAACTCGCACGCTATCGAGTCTGGGGTGTACTGGTGATTACGGGCTTAATTACCTTGCTATTACTGCTGCTCTGCCTGAGTTTCTATTCAACACGCTGGATCAGCCCGATTTATGAATTACGCATGCTGCTCCAGCGCCTTTCGATTACTACGCTCAACCAGCCTATCGAAAGTAATAGTTATGGCGAAATGCGCTTGCTGCAAAAAGACTTTGGTTATTTTTTAAGACGCCTACATAGCAGTGTGGTCGAGCTGCAAGCCTACAGTGATCAAACTGAAGATGACTTGCGCCAAACGCTTGATACGATTGAGATGCAAAACATCACCTATCGCCAAGCCCGCGACTCTGCACTACAAGCCAGTACCACCAAGTCCGTCTTCCTCGCCAACATTAGCCATGAACTGCGCACTCCGCTCAACAGTATTGATGGTTTTATTAATCTATTGTCACGGCGCGGTGAACTGTCCGATGAACAGACCTTGTATGTACAAACCATTCGTAAATCCAGCGCCCACTTACTTGCTCTGATCAACGATGTGCTGGATTTCTCAAAAATTGAAGCAGGCAAACTCGTACTTGATAAAGCACCCTTTAATTTAGAAGAAACCGTGTTTGATGTCATCGACATGCTAACGCCACTGGCCAGCGAGAAAAATCTCAATATTGCGGTCTATTTTTATGACGATGTCCCACGTCAGGCTCAGGGCGACGCCTTACGCCTCAAGCAAATTCTGACCAACCTCGTCAGTAACGCAATTAAATTTACCCAGCAAGGCGAAGTGATTATCCGTGTGCGCTTGGATGACCCCGCTCAGCAACCGCAGCGCATCTACCAGAACCTGATTCACTTCTCTGTACAAGACAGTGGCATTGGGCTTGGTAGCATGGAAAAAGATCAACTCTTCCAATCCTTCCACCAGGGCGATCCTTCGGTGAATCGCCAGTATGGTGGCACAGGATTAGGCCTTGCCATTGTGCGCCAGCTTGCACAGCTCATGGGCGGTGAAGTGGGTTTTGAAGATAACGCCGAGCAAGGGGCAACCTTCTGGTTTACCGCGCTCTTGGGTGTGACCCAAGAGAACTTCGTCGATTGGCCACAGTTCAATGGCCGCCGTGTGCTGGCACATATTGAGCATCGGGCTAGTCTCAACGTACTCCGTGCTTATCTTGGACATATGGCAGTTGAACTTGAGCAAGCCAGCTCACTCCCTGATCTATTTGGGCGTTTGACCGCGTTTGAAGAGGAAACCCAAGGCCGAGGCTGGGTCATTACCGATGCGGATGCCAAAGATACACCCGCGCTCCTGCGCGAAATCCGTACCCGTTATAGCGGTGCTCTAGTGATTTATGGCTATCAAATGGCGATTGACCCTGTAGTGCTGACAGAATACCAAGTTCAAGCGCTGTATCAACCCGTCAGCCGTGTTGGATTACTCAGCGTCCTAGAACCGAAGAACAAGAATGAACTCGCCGCCGCGCCACGTTTTGAAGGACGTAACTTGCATGTCCTGGCAGTAGATGATCATGCACCGAATCTCTTGGTTCTGGATGCACTGTTGGGTGATCTGGGCATTCAAACCACAAAAGCCAGCAGCGGTCTTGAAGCCATCGAATATATCGAATCGCGCTTGCATCCTGAATCTCCTGAAGCACCTTTTGATTTGATCTTTATGGATATTCAAATGCCACGCATGTCAGGGCTTGAGACCACGCAGCGTATACGTCTGCTAGAGACCGAATATGCCGAAACTTATCACGAGCAACAGCATACGCCGATCATTGCCCTGACTGCCCATGCCTTAAGTGACGAGCGCGAACGCCTCCTTGCCGCAGGGATGGATGATTATTTTAGTAAACCCATTCAACAAGCCCAACTGGTCGATATCCTCGAACGCTGGACAGGTCAGTTTGCAACCAACAGCCCCAATGCCTACTTTGATAACAGTGCGATTGAACCCGTCTCTCACCCCATTGTTGATTGGCAGCTCAGTCTTAAACTGGCGGCAGGTAAAGTCGATCTGGCACGCGATTTATTACGCATGTTGATTGAAGCATTGCCTACAGACAAAATGGAGTTGATCGCCAGTTGGGAGAGTCGAAATTTTGAATCGCTCATGTCGGAAGTTCATCGTCTACATGGTGGTAGTCGCTACACCGGCACACCCACTTTACGTAAAACAACAGGGGTTATGGAACGGGCATTAACCGCAGCACAAAAAAATGGCACACTGATTAATTTTGAATCCGAAACAGCGTTAAAAACTGAACTTTTGGTAAATTTTTCTGCAATGATAGATGCCATTGACGCCGTTTTAGCCTATCCTTTTGAGCAGGTCGGATTAAGTGTCAATCCACCCTAAAATCTGTTAACTACTTCTCTTATCAGGCTTATTTAGAAGAGATGCTCACCAACAAGGACTTTATACGTGATGATGATTTGGTTTACGGTTTTACTCTACCCCGCCATATTACTCATGCTGGCGACATTACTGCGTCGACGTGTCAGTTTCCTCATCATGCTCTGGACACAACTCTTAATCTTACTCATCCCCTTCATCCGATTCTTGCTTGGACTAGAGCCTTTTACAGGATTTTCCAATAGCCTACTGATGCTGGTATTCTGGTTATTTGCCGGTTTATTGACAGGGTGGCCTTTGGCTGAACGCTTGCGTCGCTATATTGATCAGCGCCGCGAAACAATTACCAGTACAATCATCTTGCCTCAAGCTTTCCGCAGTGCATTACTGGCGACCGTCATCACGACGCTACAGAGTTTATGCTGGCAGAAGCTCTCGCTGGCTTGGCCACTGTATCAAAAGCCTATTGGTGATTGGCTGGGTGTACTGCCGACCTTAATCATTTTAGGTCTTTGCCTATTGGTTGGCTTGATTGGCTTGCCGCGTTATATCAATTCGGTTTTTTATCGGCGCTAAATATTACTCAAGCGCTCGATAGCGCTCTTGATGCCTTAATCATGGTAATGCTCGACATTTGCCATACCCTACTGGATGCTGACCTATGTCTCTTGTTTTCCTGCAAAAAAAAGGCGCTATCGCCACCGTTCAATTGAATCGCCCCGAAAAACGCAATGCCATGAGCTTTGCGCTGCTGCGTGAGCTGGTACAAACTGCACGTCTGATCAAGAAAGATAAATCCATTCGTGTGGTGATTCTGACTGGTGTGGGTGAATCCTTCAGTTCAGGTATTGATTTAACCGATCTCAATGACAAAAAAAATGCCATTTTTGCGGTATGGGAACTGATTAAACCGGGCCAAAGCCTCTTCCAAAAAGCATTTTTGGTCTGGCAAGACCTTCCTGTACCTGTCATTGCAGCATTGCATGGGCATTGCTTAGGCGCGGGCATGCAATTGGCACTGGCTGCGGATATTCGAATTGCTACGCCGACCTGCAAGCTGTCGATTATGGAAAGTCGTTGGGGCTTAGTACCCGATATGGGACTCACCCAAACCCTCAAGGGCATCGTCCCGCTGGATGTCGCGAAAGAACTGACCCTGACCGGACGGGTATTAACGGGTAAAGAAGCAGAAAAACTGCATCTGGTCACGCATCTTGCCACGGACCCTCTGGCTGCCGCAGAAACGCTTGCGCAAGAGTTCCTCACGCGCTCTCCTGATGCCCTACTTGCTGGCAAACGCGTATTAGATGCGATGCAGCATCATCCGAAGCGTGCACTGCGTCTGGAAAAAATCTGGCAGCTTAAATTACTCATGGGCAAGAATCGTCAAATCGCCATGCGTAAAGACAAAAAACCAGAGCTGGAATACCAACCCCGTCAATACCACTAAAACGGGTCTGTAACGATGAGCAATGCCGCAAAAATTGCCTTTGTCGGGATGGGACTGATGGGCAGTCGCATGAGCCTGCGCCTGCTGCAAGCCGGTTTTGAAGTCGGTGTTTGGAATCGCACCGTCAGCGCAACTGAACCGCTCATTATACAGGGAGCGATACTACTCCCTGACTTAGACCATCTGCAGGACTTTTCAATCATCGCGCTTTGTCTGGCCGATGATGCTGCTGTGGAGGCCATAGGGCTCAAGCTTCTGGATCAAATCCAGCCCGATCAGATCATCGTTGATTTTTCCAGTAGTTCGGTCGCACTGACTCAGCGCCTTGCCAAGCTAACACGTGAAAAAGATGCGCATTGGATCGATGCGCCGGTTTCTGGTGGCGTTATCGGTGCCGAACAAGGCACGCTCGTCATCTTTGCAGGTGGTGATGCCCATGTTATTGGGCATCTTGCCCCTTTCTTTGCCCCACTTTCGCAGCGGGTGACTACCATGGGCGGTAGCGGCAGTGGTCAGGCCACCAAGATTTGTAACCAACTGATCGTCGCAGCGACCAGTACCTTGATTGCCGAAGCCATTGCGCTGGCAGAAAAATCGGGCGTGAATGCCGCATTATTCGCCCCCGCTATGGCTGGCGGTTTTGCCGACTCTAAACCCTTCCAAATCCTTGCACCCCGTATGGCGACACGTCAGTTTGAACCCGTGCAGTGGAAAGTGCAGACCTTAGAAAAAGATCTCAACAATGCCATGACACTTGCAGCCGATCATGGACTTAGCCTACCCGTGGCTCAGCGTGCGCTAGGCCAACTTCGTCAGCATGCAGCACAAGGCTATGCAAGCGATGATTTATCGAGTTTAATTCAAGGAATTGAATTCAAAAGCTAAAATATCGAGTACACCCATTTTATGCCTCATTTCTCTGCCAATCTATCCATGCTGTACACCGAAGTGCCGCTGAAAGAACGCTTTGCACTGGCACGCCAGTCGGGTTTTGATGCTGTAGAAATTCAATTTCCCTATGAGCTGACTACGGATGAGATACAAGCAGAGCTGACGCAGCATCAACTCAAATTGGTACTGATCAATGTTCCGGCGGGTGATCTGATGCAAGGCGGAGATGGGCTTGCAGGTATTCCTGGGCGCGAGCAAACCTTTAGGCAAGCGGTGTTTGAGGCATCGCATTATGCGCGGACACTGCATGTGCCTCGAGTCAATATCTTAGCAGGGCGCCAACCTCTGGATACCGACTTGTTACCCTGCCTGCATGTCCTTGCCGCCAATACCCGTTTTGCCATGGATGTGTTTGCAGGATCAGGAATCAGTACCGTGATGGAAGCGATTAATGGAGTAGACATGCCGCGCTTCCTGATTCAAAACATCGTGCAGATGCAAGAGATGCTGGAAGCCATTAATACGCCCAGCGTGGTCATCCCGTTAAAAATGCAATTCGACTGCTATCACATGGCGATGATGGGAGAAAATTTAGACAGCGGCCTAAACGACAATATCCAGCAGATTGGTCATATTCAATTCGCCGACTGTCCGCATCGCCATGAACCCAATACGGGCAATATTGATTATCCGCATTTGTTTAAGTTGATTGATTCATTGGGTTATCAAGGTTACTGCGGCGCGGAGTATCGCCCGTCGAAACAGACTTCGGAAACGTTGGACTGGATGCACTGGATTTAAAAGAGATTTAAAAAAGCCAACAATGCAAAACATTGTTAGCTTTTTTTGTTGCCCGTTTTACGACTCGCTCTTACTGGGTCACAAAATCTCTTGCAAACGAGACACCAACGCTTGATTCTGCTCAGCCGTCCCAATCGTAATCCGCAAAAATTGATCAATACGTGGCTTCGCAAAGTGACGCACAATAATGCCGCTCTCACGTAAACCTTTAGCAAGGGTCACCGCCTCATACTGAGGATGACGTGCAAAGATAAAATTGGCGTGAGAGGGCAACACATCAAAACCTAAACCTTGTAGCTTGCTCACCAAGTCTTCCCGCAGATCAATCAATGCCTGACAAGTGGATTGGAAATAGGTATCGTCTTCAAAAGAAGCAACGCCGCCCGCAATCGCAAGGCGATCTAACGGATAGGAGTTAAAGCTGTTTTTAACCCGTTCCAGCGCTTCAATCAGATGGGCTTGCCCAAACACCACCCCTATCCGTAAACCCGCCAATGCGCGTGATTTTGACACGGTATGACAAACCACCAGATTGTCGAACTCGTTGATCAATGTAATTGCCGATTGACCACCAAAATCGATATACGCTTCATCAATCACCACCACCGATTCCGGATTATTGCTCAGCAATTGTCGAATTTGATCCAGCGTGAGCAACACGCCTGTTGGCGCATTGGGATTGGCGAGAATAACCCCACCGTTAGGAATCTTATAATCATTCACATCAATGCGAAAATCAGCGTTAAGCGGAATCTGCACCGTTTCAACCGCATACAACTGGCTATACACCGGATAAAAACTATAGCTAATATCTGGGGATAAGATCGGTAAGGACTGCTTAAAGAACGCCGTATAGATATGCGCCAAAACCTCATCGGAGCCATTGCCTAAAAACACCTGATTGGTGGCAAGACCATGATAAGTTGCTATCACTTGCTTCAAGCTACTGGCATCCGGATCTGGATAGAGACGCAAGATGTCCCCATCCGATCCTAAAGCGCTGATCACCGCTTCACGGACCTTAGGTGATGGCGGGAATGGGCTCTCATTGGTATTGAGCTTGATCAAATTATTGATTTTTGGCTGCTCACCCGGCACATAAGGCACAAGGTCTCGTACCAAAGGGCTCCATAGACGTTGCTTCATCGGGATATCAACTGAACTCATGATTGCTCCCCAACGCGATAGCGTGCCGAACGCGCATGTGCATCCAGTCCTTCCTGCTGAGCAAGAATATCCGCAGCTTGTGCCAATGATTGGCTACCAGCGGGTGAACAATGAATGATGCTGCTGCGTTTTTGAAAATCATAGACCCCAAGTGGGGACGAAAAACGTGCCGTGCCAGACGTAGGCAACACATGATTTGGACCCGCGCAATAATCGCCGATCGCCTCTGGAGTATGACGACCCATAAAGATCGCGCCTGCATGACGAATTTCAGGCAACAGGCTGTCTGGATCATCCACACACAGCTCTAAATGCTCAGGCGCGACCCGGTTAATCAATGCCAGTGCTTCTGCCCGATCTTTAACCAGAATCAATGCGCCGCGATCATGGGTTGAAGTGCGTGCAATTTCTACACGCGGTAAGGTCGGCAATAACTTCTCTACGGATGCCGCAACTTGCTCAAGCAAGCCTGCATCCGTCGTGACAAAGATCGATTGGGCAATTTCATCATGTTCGGCTTGCGACAGCAGATCCATGGCCAGCCAGTCCGGATTGTTCTGCCCTTCCGCATAAACAAGAATTTCAGAAGGTCCAGCGATCATATCTATCCCGACCTGCCCAAATACAGCACGTTTTGCTGCCGCGACATAGCGATTGCCTGGCCCGGTGATCTTGTCCACTTTGGGGATCGTTTCTGTGCCATAGGCCAATGCCGCAACTGCTTGTGCGCCGCCGATGGTCAATACGCGATGAACACCAGAGAGATACGCTGCTGCCAGTACTAATTCATTGAGCTCGCCCTTTGGCGCTGGCACGACCATGATGATCTCTGTCACACCAGCCACTTGGGCCGGGATCGCATTCATGAGTACCGATGAGGGATAGGAGGCTTTGCCACCCGGCACATAAATGCCAACGCGATCTAGGGGGGTGACTTTTTGTCCCAGTACATTGCCCAATTCATCGGTATATTGCCAGCCGTCCTGCTTTTGCGCAGTATGAAAACTACGAATCCGCGCCGCTGCCAACTCCAGCGCAGTGCGTACCGTTGGATCAAGTCCCTCAAAGGCTGCTTTGAGCGCAGCTTGGGTCAGTTCAAGTTCAGCAAACGTTTGAGCAGGATGCTGGTCAAACTGTTGGGTGAGTTTAAGCACATGCGCATTGCCATGAGTACGGACATCATGAATGATCTGGTCCACAGTATGAATCAGAACTGCATCATTCACGGTTTCAAAAGCGAGCAAACTATTCAGTTGCTCATCAAAATTCACATCCACACTCGACAGGCGACGCATCATTGACCGCATCCACTTTTTACAAAAATTTAAGGATGCGATTTTAACTTGTTTTTGACGAGAATGTGGGAGGAATTATACGTTAATTACACGACAAAATATGTGACCTATTTATCATAAAATCAACATCATTCAACCAGAATATCTTATCGCTTTAGTTTAAGAGCTGTAACCATTTCGCCGTATAAATAGATTTTTGAAGCAATTATCTCTACGCTTTGTTGGTTTCATGTGGTTTATCCACACCTTATATATTTCATCAAGAGAGATGCCAATGACATTCCCCATTAAAAAACTAACAGCAGTGATGCTCGGCCTCAGTCTCAGTGTTGTGTCCTATGCCGCTGAAGACGCGATTAAAGTTTCTAAAGACAAAGATTACAACCTTGATGCAGACTTAAGCTACTTGCTCAATAATTCGAATAATACCGATGGCACTTCATCCAATAAACAAAGCATCGCTGGGCATGTGACGTTTAAACGCATGCAGGGCGATTGGGGACAAGAGTTTAAAGCAGAGGCGATTGGCAGCAGCGACAATCAATCAACAGACAATATTGAGCGCTATCTGGCTTCCGGCAAATTGATGCACAGCGAAGGCAGCTATTATGAATTTGGCAAGCTGCAATGGGAAAAAGACTTAAGCAGTGCCTTTGACTATCAAACCTATCTGACCGGTGGAATCGGTAGCGAGCTATATCGCGATGATGTGCAATTTCTGACTGGCGAAATCGGCGCCGGTGTGCGCTATAGCGTGGAGCGCCAGCCACCCAAGGATGATAAAACGGAAGCCATTGGGACGCTCGCCGCGCACTATGAACGAACTCTAACCAAGACCGTCAACTTTGCCCAAGACTTGGGTTATGACTATGGCGCGTCCTCCAACACCTTCCGTTCACGCAGCGCATTATCGATGATGATGACCGACAAGCTTTCTGGCCTGCTCAGCTTTGATTATAAAAAAATCAGTTCAAACGAAGGGGATTCAAACAGTTCATTAACCGCTTTCGGCTTAAAATATAGCTACTAAATTGCTCTAATGCGATGAGTCACATCGCTCACTTAAAAAAAATCGCAGTCATCCTACTGCGATTTTTTATGGTCAGGCGCTTGATAGAGTCCATGCTATTTTCTGCTAATATCGAGATACTGGGCCAACGCTCAGATCACAACATCCCACACATGACAGCAAGGACCGTTCCCATGGCTTATGACACGAATAATATTTTTGCCAAAATACTCCGTGGAGAAATCCCGTGCACCAAAGTCTACGAAGATGAACATACTCTGGCATTCATGGACATCATGCCGCAAGCGGACGGGCATACCTTGGTGATTACCAAAGAACCCGCGGAAACCCTGTTAGACCTGTCCCCAGAAGCGGCTACCGCCTGGATTAAAACTGTTCAGAAAGTCTCTAAAGCGGTGAAGACTGCGATGGATGTTGAAGGCTTTGTGCTCATGCAGTTGAATGGTGCAGCAGCAGGACAAACTGTACCGCATGTCCATTTCCATATCCTGCCAAGCTCACTGGGTGCACTGATGACCCGCGCGCATGGTGCAAAGATGGGCGATATGGCCCAGATTCAAGGATTTGCAGAGAAGATTAAAGCGGCATTAGACGCTTAAAGCGATAGAGGTGAACGCCCTGTTTTTTGATTCGAAACAGGGTGAGCATCAGTCCAAATTAACCAATTGCGGCTTCAATCCCTGCCAGAATTGGACTTAAGACCGCTTGTTTACGTTTATAACTGGCTTTGTTGACGATCAGACGTGATGAAATCTGAGCGATCACATCAAAAGGCGCAAGGCCATTAGCACGTAGCGTGTTGCCCGTATCTACAACGTCTACAATCAAATCCCCTAAGCCAACCAGTGGCGCAAGCTCCATAGAGCCATACAACTTGATGACATCCACTTGCTCACCACGACTAGCGTAGTATTGGCGCGTCAAATTGACATACTTGGTCGCAATCTTTAAACGCCCCGTTGGCTTCTGCCAGTGACCTTCTGCATCCACACGACCTGCGGTCATGAGACGGCAATTGGCAATTTTAAGATCGATCAACTCATAGACATTTTGCGCACCGTATTCCATCAGTACATCTTTGCCCGCCACACCGACATCCGCAGCACCGTTCTCCACATAGGCAGGCACGTCACTGGCACGTAGAATCAGAATACGAACCAGCGGATGGGTGGTCGGAAAAATCAATTTACGACTTTTATCGGGATCTTCAAGCAACTCAATGCCCGCATTTTTTAAGAGCGGCAATGTTTCTTTGAGAATACGACCTTTGCTGAGCGCCAGCGTCAAACCATGATCAAAATGACCCATCACAGACTCATCAGTGCCCGTCGGTGTTTGAGGAATAGCTTGGGAATCACTCATTTATTTTACTCGCTCAATCACTGCGCCAAGGCCGCGTAATTTTTCTTCAACATTCTCATAACCACGATCAATATGATAAATACGGTCAATGATGGTCTCGCCTTCCGCGGTTAATGCGGCAAGCACTAGCGACATGGACGCGCGCAAGTCGGTGGCCATCACGGGTGCGGCTTGCAGTTTTTCCACACCGGTAATGATCGCGGTATGACCATCCACTTGAATCTTTGCGCCCATGCGTGACAATTCTGGAACGTGCATATAACGATTTTCAAAAATCGTCTCAATCACGGTTGCCGTACCTTCAGCAACCGTGTTCACCGTCATGATTTGCGCTTGCATATCTGTTGGGAATGCGGGGTGAGGCAAAGTACGGAAGCTGACGGCTTTCGGACGCTTACCGCGCATATCCAGTTCAATCCAGTCATCGCCAGTCGTCACTGTTGCGCCCATTTCTTCAAACTTGAGCAGTACCGCCTCAAGCAGCCGTGCATCGGTGTTCGTGGTCCGTACACAGCCGCCGGTCATGGCTGCCGCTGCAAGATAAGAACCGGTTTCGATACGATCCGCGACCACACGGTACTCAACACCGTTTAAAGACTCCACACCATGAATGATTAATTGATCGGTGCCAATCCCTTCAATTTTAGCGCCCATTGCGACTAACAAATGCGCCAAGTCAGTCACTTCAGGTTCACGTGCACAGTTATCTAGAATCGTCGTGCCGCTGGCAAGGGTTGCGGCGATCAGAATGTTTTCGGTACCGCCGACCGTCACCATATCAAACGAGAAGCGGGTCCCTTTCAAACGACCGTCGACTTTGGCATGGACATAACCATTTTCAACCGTAATCTCAGCACCCATGGCCTCCAGTGCTTTGAGATGCTGTTCGACTGGACGTGAGCCAATGGCACAACCACCCGGCAACGACACCGTTGCTTCGCCATAACGCGCCAGCAAAGGTCCCAAAACCAGAATGGATGCACGCATGGTTTTGACCAGTTCGTAGGGCGCAAATTTGCTGTTTAATGTTGCGGTATCAACATGGACAACTCCCGTACCTTTTTCACGTTGAACAGTGATTCCTAAGCTTTCCAACACTTTGATCAGTGTAGAAACATCTTTAAGATCAGGAACATTAGTCAAGGTAATGGGCGTACTCGCCAGTATCGTCGCCGCAAGTAGTGGCAGTGCTGCATTTTTTGCACCGGAAATCTGTACCGTTCCGCTTAAACATGCGCCACCTTGAATCCGAAATTTATCCATAGCTCAAACCACTACCTGCGTCTATGACCTTCTGACTTTATCGCTGTATCATGGCGACTTATGAATTAAGCAGCAGATACAACAATCAAATCGGTCTATTAATAAGAATTTTTTTAACAGTTTATGTCAGTCAAAATGACAAAATTTGAAATACGAATCGCATCTTGGACATCAGCGTGCCCATCGATCTGTATTTATTAACGATCATTAACCAAACAAGCTGGCTTTACGCCACTCTTCTGGGGTCAGGGCTTTGATGCTAACCGCGTGCACTTCACCACTGGCTATATAGCTGCCTAGCGGGGCATAGACCGACTGCTGACGCGCAACGGGACGTTTGCCTTCAAACTGAATGTCCACAACCCGTACATCAAACTTACCGGCCTGTCCAGAGGTGGCGATTTCCGCGCTTGGAAATGCGGCTTGTAATATCTCGTGTAAGATTTCAGGGGTCATGCTGCTGCTCAATTGGATAAAGAGATAGAATAAAGCGAAGGTTAGCCTGTGTCTGGGTTATAGTCCAGTCAAACACGCGGTTTGTCTGGTTCAGCACTGGACTTGATGCTTCCAATAACAAACCTAAAAACGCATCGAAGATGTTTAAAAATACGGTAACGACTGAATGAAAACCACAGAAGAATTATTATACCAAATTCGAGGGCTTGCGCGCATCGTCGTTGCGTTCAGCTTTTTTTACCAAGGGCTTGTCCCGAAGTGGCTATCGAATGACTCGGCTGAACAGGCTATGGTCATGGCGCACGGCATATTGACGGCTTACCCCACTTGGATTTCACATATCGGTGGGCTGTTTGAAATGGCACTGGCATGCTGGCTGGTCACTGCATTTACAGATAAAAAACCACTGTGGGTTGCAGGTGGGGCGCTGGTGTTTTTCTTACTCGATACGATGATCTTCTCACCCACCTACTTGGGCACAACCTTTAATGCAGTAATAACCAACATCACCCTACTCGCATTGGTTTTAATTGATCAGCATATTCTGAAATTTCAAGCTGATGAGATCAATCAGCGCCGGATCGGACAATACTTTCGCTTTACGCGGGATCGTATGCTCTATGAGTTTGTCAAACGTCTGGAACTCAAAGACCTCCCTCACCTCATGCATACCCTGACCCAATCACGGATCAAACGCCGACGTAAGGTTCGCCAAAAACTCAAAGAGTCACTACAACCCGCGGATAGCCCGCTCAAAGACCGTAGTCAGATTGATCGGCGCAGCAGCAGCGATCGGCGTCGAATCTTCTCCCTACCCCAAAGCAAAAGAACAACGACACCGCCCGACGATACCGGAAACCCAGCCCCATAGCGCGCAATGGGATGGGCGTTAATGACCTGCTTTGATTGACGTATTGCTTTCCGCACCGATGAAATCATCCACCTGCTCAAACTCAGCAGACTGACCGACAACATGATCGCGAACCAAGGGTTTAAGATAGGTCATCTGTACATCACCATACATGGTGGAGAACGCGACATCTTTCGCATCAGTGCCGGTGCCAATGCGCACAATCTTATCCAGAGGTGCCATCTTGGTTGCATCGAACAATATCCACTCTCCGCCTAAAAAAGCCTCGAATACGGCATGAAAATCGGGTGGTGGATCAGGAAATTCAGTATGCCCAAAAACAAAACGGGCGGGAATGTTGAGCGCCCGACAAAACGCGATACCCAGATGTGCAAAATCACGACACACCCCAGCTCGATTCACCAGCACTTCACGCGCCGTTGTGGAGGCATAACTTGACCCAATCTCATACACGACGTTGTTCTTAATCCAATTACAGATGGCTTCGACCCGGCTAAAACCACGTGGCAAATTACCAAAAGTCCGCTGGGCCATCGCGCTGATCAGATCCGACTCACAATAACGACTGGGCAATAGATAGTGCAAAACGTCAGTCGGTAAATCTGCAACATCCATTTCTTCTGCGCGGTAATTACGCGGCGGCATATCCACCTCAACCGTCGCACGATAGCGCATCTCGATTGGGCCTGGATGACCACTGAAACGGAACATACGATTCTGACCTGTGATATCCACGAAAGACTCAGGCATAATCCCAGCCAAATCCAGCGACTCGGAAATCACACGTTGCCAAGGATGATTTGCAGCTTGAATCTGAATAATAAATTCAGATTTCTGATTCACCAAATAGCCCAAACTACAATCCACATCTACGGTTTTCATGCCAACCCAACCTGCCCTTAAAACCAACGAATAGAAATACCACGGTATGCTTGATATCACATCATCCATTAAAACGATGACAGACAAACGAAGCATAAAAAAAGCTCGGACGAATCCGAGCTCTCATAATAACAACGACTTTAACCAGTTTACTGAACATCAATATTATTGAACCTTAAGTCATCTCTGTTCAGCAAATCTTGGCGTCAATCTCGATACGCTTTCTCAAAGCATACCTAAGATCGATCAACATTACTCCAGCGCAAATTGCTGATGATGAGTTTGGTTACTATGATTCTTGAGGCGTTCTTTATGGCGCACGATTTGGCGGTCCAGTTTATCCACCAACAGATCCAGAGTCGTTTGAACATTATCAGCAGTCGCTTGCGCAAATAATTCAGAGCCGGGAACGCGCAGAATCACTTCAGCTTTGTGATTTGCCAAGCCCTTACGGCCGTCGTAGCTAGAATCTGAATGGTGATTTTCTTTAGAAAAGATCACTTGCATGCTGTTGATGTGATCAAAATGTCGTTCGACTTTTGCGAGTTTATCGTGAACGCTAGATTCCATTTCTGGGGAAACACTCACATGATGTCCACTAATCTTAATTTGCATAAAACCATCCTCGTAATGTGTCGAAGATATGATTCAATGAGTCGAGCGGCCATTCAAATAGAGCTGACTGGTCGGCGACAAGCGAATCATACCATCGCTTTTAGCCTGATAGTCGGCCCGTGCAGTTGTGATTTACAGACTTCAAATTACATTAGAAAACTTCATTATAAAAAAGCAATCAACATAAATTAATTCATATAAAACAACATCTGACGCGAGTCGGACGGGTTCATGTCACCCTTGCGGCAACACCTCTAAGAGAACACATCGAAAATATTAAAGCAAGCATTACGAAATTTATTTTTACATTTCTACTATACTACAGCCCACGTGTGACATCCGTATTACAGCAGTCTTTTACGTTCGCTGGATGACGCAATATTGAGTGATTCACGGTATTTGGCGACCGTGCGTCTAGCGACATCAATCCCCGCCTCATGCAGCTTTTCAGTCAACGCATTATCTGACAACGGTTTCTTGACGTTTTCTTCCTGAACCATTTTTTTGATCATGGCGCGAATCGCAGTCGATGAACACTCACCACCTGTACTTGTTGCTACATGACTTGAGAAGAAATACTTCAGTTCAAACAACCCACGCGGCGTGAGTAAGAATTTTTGCGTGGTCACACGAGATACCGTCGATTCGTGTAGCTCAGTTTCCAAAGCAATATCCCGGAGAATCAAAGGCTTCATTGCCTCTGGTCCATGCTCAAGAAAAGCACGCTGGTGCTGAACGATACAAGTCGACACTTTCAGTAATGTCTTATGGCGCTCATCAACACTCTTGATAAAATTACGCGCTTCTTGCATGTGGGTGCGTAAATATTGATTTTCTTCACTCTGGTCAGCACGCTTAATCATACTGGCGTAATAAGAATTGACGCGAAGTTTTGGCAAAATATCGGTATTGAGCTGCACTTCCCAATGATCATTTTTTTTACGGACAATCACATCCGGCACTTGATGCTCACGTTCGTTATTTTGAAATTTCAAACCGGGATAAGGATCTAGAGACTTCACCAACGCCAATGCGGAACGCAGTTCGTCTTGATCTAAATTGGTTTGACGCATCAGCTTGGGGATATCATTAATCAGCAAAAGCTCATGATGCGCCATCATATTCAAGGCATCACGGCGTGATGGGGTATGCTCAGGCAGTGCGCGCAGTTGTAAGCAAAGACACTCACTCAAGTCACGGGCGCCTACACCCGGCGGATCAAAATTTTGAATACGTTTTAAAACCACTTCAAGCTCAGAGAGCTCAACTTCTTCGATATCCAAATCCAGCGCGTCGAGTTGATTTTGCGTCGCTTCTAACAACTCTTCTAGGCTTGCTTCAAGATAGCCACGCTCATCAATACCATCAATAATGCACTCCGCCATAATCCGATCCACCGGACTAAATGGCGTTAGATTCAACTGCCAGCGCAGCTCGGACCAAATGGAATCGCTCACGGTACGCGTATCTTCGCGTTCATCAAATTCTGGAGAGGCCAATGCTGTCGATTGATGGCTAAACACGTCGTCCCATTGGGTATCGACCGGTAAATCTTCACCCAGTCGGGTCAAGCCCATCTGCTCATCCAGCGCAATCGAAGACGCGCCATCAGAGACCGCGCTATCTTGAAAATCGCTTAAGGAGTCGTAATCGGAGGTTTGTTGTTCATTCGACTGATAATCGACATTGTTATCTAAAGAATCAGAGGCCTGCCCTTCAGGTGAAGAATCTATCGCCTCGAGAAGCGGGTTACTGTCGAGCTGATTTTGGATTTCTTGTTCAAGCTCAAGCGACGATAATTGAAGGAGGCGGATGGCCTGCTGCAACTGTGGCGTAAGCGATAACGAGCTTGAGACTCTCAGTCCGACTGATAACTTCATCTATCCCTCATGAATAATAGCTTGCAACATTTGAATTTATCATGGTTAATAGTTCATCTCGGCGTAGATGGAATGGATAACACCCGTTTTTAGTATACAACCGAAGCTCGCGCGCGTATGCAATTTTTATGCCTTTAATGCATTTTTTTTAACCATCAAATTTCATTGCAATCACAGCGCGTTATCATTCTAGCGCTACATTGCAGGCGATACCACTGCGTAATTAAAATAATTACTTACAAAAATAAAGCAACAAAACTTCGCTAAAACTGCTCAAATCATCCTTTAGACCTAGAAAATTAACATGAAGTAACATAAGCTGTTTTTTCGAGATAAGGTTTGAGTTTTTTTATGTCTAACACACGCCTCATGACAGCGCTTGGCCTTTGCATTAGCCTATCATCGACGATTGCCGCCGCAGAAACAGTAACCGCAGACTCATTAAGCACGGCCACAGATACCGCCTCTGTACCTGTGGTTGCCGAAACCAGTTCTGTAGCGGCGACTCCACCAGTAGCAGCAGTGAGTGCTCCAAGCAGTACGGTAGTCGCTGTCCAAAATATTGACAGTGCATCTGATCTCAGTACCGCCTCGGCGGTCACAAGTACTGACGTCCAAACCGAAACGGGTTTAGCACCAACTGCCAATAAAAATGTCATCACGCGATCCATAGATAAAACCATCGATAAGATTGGTGAGCTGGGTACAAAAATCGCTGTTGATGCAACAGCAGCACAACCTGACCCTGTAAAAGATCCTTTTGAAGGCTTCAACCGCAGCATCTTCAAATTTAACTCAAAGCTCGATAAGTATATTTTGCTTCCTGTCGCTGGGGCTTATAGCCGCAATGTTCCCCAACCCGTGCAGACCGCGATTTCACAATTTTTCAGTAATCTGGGCACCCCATGGACTGCTGTGAACAATTTACTGCAAGGTCATCCTGGAACCTCTATTGAATCGTTGAGCCGTTTTATTATCAATACCTCGACAACACTGGGTTTCTATGATGTTGCAGGGTATCTCGGTGTTGAAAAATCGAGTGGCGATTTTGGTCAGACACTGGGGAAATGGGGAATTGGTTCTGGCCCCTTCCTGATGTTACCCTTTTTAGGGCCGAGCACCGTGCGTGACACGTTTGGCACAGCAGTAGATCAGTTCGGTTCACCCATTTACTATGTGAATGATGGCTGGACTTCAGCAGGACTCACCGCAGTAAAAACTGTCGATATGCGCGCTAAACTCATTGGTTTAGAGCACTTTGTGGAAGGCGATCAATATTCACTGCTCCGCGATGTCTATCTGCAAAACCGTCAGTTTAAGATTAACGGTAAAGCCGACTCATCTGCGACCAATAGCAGCTTTAGCGACGATGGATTCGGGGATGACAGTAATAGTCCATCCACAACAAATCCTGATGCCCCAAATAAACCCGCCAAACGCAGCACCCACCCGCACAGCAGTCAAGAGTCCGTGCCCCCTCAAGGCAATCCGGATACCAATACAGCGCCGACGACCTCATCTGCCTCATTTAAAGAGGTAAATGATGCACAAGGGTCCTTCAATGTAATTCAAGCGTTTATGGTGACCAAGCCATCCAACATCATGGCTCCCCAGCCAGCGTCTCTTTGATTAACTGTCTTGTCGGTTTATCTCATTGATTCGCCCGTAGACGACAGCCATGTGCGTCTACGGACAGATGTGCCTGACATCATCAGCATTTCGGTAGACGACCTGCTCAGTATTCCTGCCGAGCATCTCGTCATTGCCGATGTCAGTATTTATCTGGCACACCGCTGGCCTCAGCCCACCATCGTTCTGGCGCACAATCATCAAGGTTATGAACTCGTCAATGCATGGCAACGTGGTGCTTGGGCGGGCTGGATTCGTGATCAACTCCCTGATTCGCTTGCTCCCATCATCCAACAGCTCAAGATGCAGCATCAGCATCAAAGCGATAGTCGCGATCTACCTGCCGCCGCCCGACTACAAAAACGATTGATTCCCCGACCACTCGATATTCCAAACTATCAAATTGAACACATCTACCAGCCCGCCAGTGCACTGTCGGGTGATTGGCTGGACTATTGGATGACTCCAGACAATCGACTATTGTTTTATCTGGCCGATGTGGCGGGTCATGGCGCAGCTAGTAGTTTATTAACAGGTTGGCTCGCTGCATTTCATGGTTCAGAACACTCACCTCAAGCCTTGCTCAGCCGTATGAACCGCTTGCTGGTGACTCAAAATGCAGGCAAACACATTACCGTATTATGCGGTTTACTCAATCCAGTAACGCATCATCTGGAGTGGTGTAGCGCAGGGCACTACCCACCACCGATCTTGATCCACCCCGATCGCACGACGGAAATACTCAATAGTAGTAGCTTCCCATTAGGTCTCGTCACCGATTTGACGCTCACAACGCAAACCACTTCGCTGGAGCCACAATCTCAGCTGTTGTTTTGCTCCGATGGCGCCATAGAAATTTTTGCAGGCGGGACCAGTGAACAGCTCACCCAACTGATTGAGACACTTTCAACTCGTCGTTTTGACCCACCGGATCATCTGACGGACGATCTCACCATCTTGTCCCTTAGCCGTATTTAGCCAACTGGTTCACAACTATTGCAGTACAGCTTTCATTTTGCGCATTTTTTAGTCGAATCCTATTCTCTAGGCCTTATTTCTCAAGCCCACAGACAACATGTCTAGTAACAAACTAGCCGCTACAATCAAGATGTTTTTTTCTCTGAAACTTGTTGTTTGGCATTTTTTTGTGCGATAATTGTGACTCCGAATGTGAGTGTTTGCATTTATATGTCAACTGGTCGTATTGAGTATGCAGTCCTACAAGGAACGCATGTGTTCAAACTGGTCGGCGAGATCCGCGCAATGACCTGCAGTAGTCTAGATCACTTATTAGACAAAATCACACAAGATCCAGCACTCACTGGTGCACTTGTGGATCTGACTGACACAACTTTTGTCGATAGCACTACGCTGGGCGTCCTCGCCAAGCTAGGTCTACACTTGCGCACGCAACGTGACATCCAACCGATTATGTTATCGACCAATCCAGACATCACTACCCTGACCAATAGTATGGGTCTAGGCCAAGTTTTTGTGATGATGAATTGCAAGACGGCATCGCAGTGTACGTATACGCTGCCTGAAGAAAAACCCGAAGCACATGCCATGCTGGAAACCGTGCTTGAAGCACACCAAGCCCTGATGAACCTGAACGATAATAATAAAGCCATGTTTCAACCACTGGTCAACCAGCTGGAAAATGAACACCGCCAGCAACAGCAAGCCTCGCAAAACTTCTCCTGCTCCCAGCAACATCACTGATCATTCATCTCAAATAAAAAAACCCTCATAATTCAACTTGACGCTTGTCCCAGCTTGCTCCTATATTGAAATGACGAGACGATACATTCCCCCTTGTGGAATGTATCTCCTGACTCGTTTTTTCTGATTATCTCAAGACATAGCCAAAGAGTCCGTCCATGACGTCTGCTCGCTTCACCGCCATCCAAATGAACTCGCAAAATCAGATTGAGCAAAATCTGTTGCAAGCATATGAGCTCTTGAAACAGACTGCACATCAGGGCAGTGTGCTTGCGGTTTTGCCCGAGAATTTTGCCTGCTTTGCACCCGGCCAACAACGAATCACGGCCGAGCGCTTTGATGAAATTGCGACAACCTTAAAACGCTGGGCCGAGCAACTGAATCTTTGGATTATTGCAGGATCAATCCCGTGCGCTTACCGTCCTGATGGTCAAATCATTGAGGATGGCCGTGTGCGCTCGGCCTGCCTCCTGATCGACCCCAGCGGTCAAGTCGTCGCGCGTTATGACAAAATCCATTTATTTGATGTCAAAGTCGCGGATGGCATCGGTGTATATCAAGAATCGGCAACCTTTGAGCCCGGCAATCAAATCATTTCCGCCAATACACCTTTTGGCAAACTCGGCCTGATGATCTGTTACGACTTACGTTTCCCAGAATTATCAATCGCTTTACGCCAAGAAGGTGCCGAAATTCTGACTGCACCCTCCGCCTTTACACACCTGACGGGTCAAGCGCACTGGGAATTACTATTGCGGGCGCGTGCCATAGATAGTCAATGTCATATCATCGGTGCAGGGCAAGGTGGCTGGCATGGTACTCGGCAAACGTGGGGACACAGCACGATTGTGAATAGCTGGGGAGAAGTTTTAGCCTCAAGCTCGGATGAGATCCCCACTACCATCAGTGCCGATTATGATGCGGATGTACAATTATCCAGACGTACCGCGATGCCTCTCATGGAACATCGCTAAAAGAATCCTGGTAACAATCCAAAAACGTGATTGAGTTAGCATCTAAAACCGCTCAAGCTATTGATCCAGATGGCCTCGAACCTTACACTTGCTGGCTAGATATAAGCTGGAAAGTATAACGTGGTCTCCTCAACTGATCTAAGCCAAACCGATCCTCAACAATCTGTTCACGTGCAATCCGAAACCATGCATTTCGTTGATGAAAAGAGCCCTGCGATGGCCGCGGATTCTGTGGGAATCGTCGTACCGCGTTTGGAATCCTTTGAAGATCCTTTGATCTTGGAGACGGGCCGTATCCTGCCTCGTTTTGACTTGATGATCGAAACGTATGGCACGCTCAATGCCGATGCATCCAATGCCATTCTGATCTGTCATGCCCTCTCCGGCCATCATCATGCGGCAGGATACTATGCAGGAGAAACGAAAGCCGGCTGGTGGGACAGTTGTATCGGCCCCAATAAAGCCATTGATACCAATCTATTCTTTGTAGTTGCTCTCAATAATATTGGCGGTTGCAATGGTTCGACTGGTCCAACATCCCCTAATCCTGAAAATGACAACAAGCCCTATGGACCTGATTTCCCGCTGGTCACAGTGCGCGATTGGGTTAATGTCCAAGCTCGACTGGCTGATCGTTTGGGCATTGGCATCTGGCATGCCGTGGTGGGTGGCTCACTGGGTGGAATGCAAGCATTACAATGGGCCGTGGACTACCCACAGCGCCTGAAAAACTGCGCGATTATCGCCAGTACGCCCAAACTTTCTGCACAGAATATCGCCTTTAACGAAGTTGCACGCCAGTCGATTCTGTCGGATCCTGATTTCCATGCGGGACGCTATCTCGAACAACAGACTTTCCCGAAACGTGGGCTGATTCTGGCGCGAATGGTGGGTCATATCACCTATTTGTCCGAAGAAGCCATGAAAGAAAAATTCGGCCGCGATTTGAAATCAGGCAATTTTCTCTATGGCTATGACGTCGAATTCCAGGTTGAAAGCTACTTACGCTATCAAGGTGAGCAATTCAGTCGTAACTTCGATGCCAACACCTATCTGATCATGACCAAGGCTCTGGATTATTTTGACCCTGCCCGCGATCATGACAGCAAATTGAATCAGGCACTGGCACCGGCAACCTGTCGCTTTCTAATCGTTTCCTTTACGACCGATTGGCGCTTTGCACCGAGTCGCTCCCAAGAAATCGTCGATGCCTTGATTACCAACCGCCAGCCAGTCAGTTATATCGATGTGGATGCCCCGCAAGGTCATGACTCGTTTTTGTTCCCGATCCCGCGCTATGTCAACACACTGCGTGGCTTCCTAAGTCACCCCTCAAGTCATAATTTAGGGCAAAATGTGACTAAAAATGCACCAGAATTAGGCAAGGCTGACCTAAATCAAACAACGACTGTTGCAGGAGCCGCACTATGAGACTCGATCAACAACTCGCTGAACGATGGATTAAGCCAGGATCACGAGTTCTCGACCTGGGTTGTGGCGATGGTGAATTGCTGGCTCACATGGCAAAACGTCTCGATATTGACTGTTATGGTCTTGAAATTGATGAAGATAAGATCACCACAGCCATCGGCCGAGGACTGAATATCATTGAGCAGGATTTGAATGACGGCTTAGGGCGCTTTGCCGATCAAAGCTTTGATGCTGTTGTTATGGCACAAGCTTTGCAAGCAGTTAAAGCACCAGATCAAATTTTACTGGATATGGTGCGAGTCGGTCGGGAAGCCATCATCACCTTTCCTAACTTCGCTCATTGGAAGACGCGTAGTTACCTTGGATTTCGAGGAAAAATGCCAGTTTCAGAGGCTTTACCTTACATGTGGTACAATACCCCGAACATCCATTTGTGTACATTTCGTGATTTTGAAGCCCTTTGCCAAGCAAATGGCATTAAAATCATCAATCGACTTGCTGTCGACGGCGATCAGCAAGGTAATTTTTTCATGAAGCACTTTCCCAATTTTTTTGGTGAAATTGCGATATATAGAGTGAGCCGATCATGAAGCACACACTGACCGCCCTAGCACTGTCCTTAGGTTTGACTGCAAGCATTCCTGCTTGGGCCGACTTGACGTCATTAACACCCGAAGCACCAAAGCCTAGCTTTGCAAGCATGTCCCTGACGGATCTGCAAGCAGCTGCACAAGGTGGCGATGTCCGCGCACAGTTTTTCCTGGCGACCCGCTATAAGTTAGGTCAAGGCGTTCCACAAGATATGCAACAAGCGTTTGCATGGTACAAGAAGGCCGCTGATCAAGGCGCTGCCCCCGCACAATTGAATATCGGTCAAATGTATGCCCAAGGCAAAGGCGTTGCGCAAAACATTGATCAAGCTAAAGTCTGGTTTGGTAAAGCGGCCAAACAAGGCGATAACCGCGCCAGCTATAACTTGGCGTTGATTGAAGAACGTGACCAGAATCTAGCCGATGCTTACCAATGGTACGATTTGTCAGCACGCGATGGCATGCTTGATGCGCGCATCAAAGACAAAGCACAAGGCAAAATCCGTACATTGGCCGCAAACTTGTCACCACAAGATATTCAAGATGCCAAAAACCGTGCTGATCGCTGGATTCAAACCGACGATGCCAATAGCACAGGAAACAGCAGCAATAAATAATTGTTGATTACACTGTTTTATAAGCCCGATTCCATCGGGCTTTTTTTATCGTGTGATGCGCTGTGCTTCAAGCACTCCTCTCTATTTTGCTATCATGACGATTATCCCCTCTTCAGAAGCACGTCGTATGCTGAGTCTACCCCAAAACACACTAGTCCTTGCCAGCAATAATTCCGGTAAAATCAAAGAATTCAATACACTGTTCGAGTCTGCGACGCTCCCGATACAGGTCATCGCCCAAGGCGAGCTTGGTATTGCGGATGCCATCGAAGATGGCTTAAGTTTTATTGAGAACGCCTTGATCAAGGCGCGTCATGCCGCCAAAAAATCCGGCTTTGCAGCGCTTGCCGATGACTCTGGCCTATGTGTGCCACTCTTGGGCGGTGCGCCGGGCATTTATTCAGCGCGATTTGGCGGCGAACATGGCAATGATATCCTCAACAATCAGACCTTGCTCGAAAAGCTAAGACCGCTGCGTAACGGGCAGCCTATCTCCGCGATGTTTGTCTGTGTTTTGGCACTGGTACGCCATGCTGAAGACCCTTTACCGCTGATTTGTCAGGGAATCTGGCAGGGAGAGGTTCTGGATGAAGAGCGCGGCGCAGGCGGTTTTGGTTATGATCCCCTGTTCTGGTTGCCTGAACTCGGCAAGAGCAGTGCAGAGCTTGAACGTGCGGAGAAGAATAAAATCAGCCATCGTGGACTCGCAATGGCGCAATTTAAACAGGCAATGCTGGCGAATATCTGACGATATCAGACCTGATTCCATGTGCCATCCAAGCGCACAAAGTTACCTTCTACCGGCCTTAACGTCTTCTCTGCAAACGTATAGCCGTCACTGCTAAGAATCAGCACGCTGGATACCCGAGTCCCATAAATCGGGCTTTCGATACGAATTGGTGAGAGGACTTTCTCCATCATCGGTCCAACTCCGGTATGCGGTAACTGTTCATCAGGTGCAGGGGTCTGATCATTCAGTAAAGCAAGGCCCTGATCCACCAGTAAATCATCATCATTGTGTAAATCCAGCGATTTAAAACCCTCCAGTAAACGTGCGGTTTTAGGCCATACCGTATCCAAGAGTGCATTACTGAGTCCATGGATCCCCGAGGTCAATGGCTGTGGCGGTGTCCCTCGATTTCCCAGTACAGCCGCTTCTGTCAAGGTCCCGACAATCAGATTAAAGCCCGCATAAACGGCCTGATCTACCGATGCCAAAAATGCAAGTGGGGTTTGATCACTCTTCAAATATTCAGTAATTAAACCGCCACGAGAGACAACATGTTCAGGAGAGCTGACTTTTTCACGGTAATTAGTGATCACTGCCCAGCGACCTGTGGGCGATATACCAAGCCATGTTCCACCAGATTGTAGATCCTGCCCAGCAATAATGGTGTGATCGGGCCATCGATTCAAAGGTGAGGCGTCTCTGGCATAGAATTCATCCCTATTTCCAATCAAGACCAATGGCTTATTTGGCAAAACCTGCCACGCTAACGCAACAATACACATAGAGACTCACAAGAAAATCGTCACAACAATGGGGTAGAATGCCGTAACTTTGAAACAGATACAATGAGACGTTCATAATGCTGACATACCCGCAAATTGATCCAATTGCTTTAGCCATCGGTCCGTTGAAGATTCATTGGTACGGGATCATGTACTTACTGGCCTTTGCCGGTGCCTATGGTCTTGCACTGTGGCGTGCGCGTGAAGCAGAACGGGGCTGGACGGCAGAGCACGTCTCCGATCTCGTTTTCTACGGTGCACTTGGGGTCATTTTGGGTGGGCGTATTGGTTATATGCTGTTTTATCAAGCCGACACCTTGTTTAGCAATCCATTGTCCCTATTTAGAGTGTGGGAAGGCGGCATGAGCTTTCATGGCGGCTTTATTGGTGTGATGCTGGCGATGGTGCTTTTTGCACGCAAATACGGCAAAACAGCGTTTCAAACGCTTGATTTTATTGCACCTTGTGTACCTACAGGTTTAATGTTTGGTCGTCTTGGCAACTTCATCAATGGTGAGCTTTGGGGACGTCCAGTAGTCGACCAGACCTATGCTTTGGCCATGAAGTTCCCAACTGGGGGGGATGTTTTGCGCCATCCATCCCAGCTTTATGAAGCGACGTTTGAAGGCTTAGTGCTCTTTCTCGTCTTATGGTGGTTTTCGGCCAAACCTCGTCCACGCATGGCCGTTTCCGCATTATTCTTGCTGGGTTATGGCATCGCTCGTTTTGGTATTGAATTCTTCCGTCAACCTGATTTTGATCAGCACTTATGGTTTGGCTGGATGAGCAAAGGACAGCTACTCACCGTGCCGATGATCGTGATTGGCGTGTGGCTATTCTGGTATGCTTATCGTCGTAATGTGTATGATTGGGGTCCGCGTGCATCCCAACAAAAAAGTCAGTAATAGCCCGTAACAAGAGGAACCGTGCATGAAAAATTATCTTGATCTGATGCGCCATGTGCTTGAGCATGGTGTGGATAAAACCGACCGTACTGGCACGGGTACGCGCTCTGTTTTTGGCTATCAAATGCGATTTGATTTGAAAAAAGGCTTTCCGATCCTGACCACCAAACGCGTGCACTTTAAGTCTGTGGCAGTTGAACTGCTCTGGTTCCTAAAAGGGGACACCAATGTCCAGTATCTTAAGGACAATGGCGTGACCATCTGGAACGAATGGGCGACCGCTGAGCAATGTGCGCGTTTTGGTCGGGATGAAGATGATTTAGGACCAGTTTATGGTCATCAATGGCGTAACTTCGGCGCAACTAAAAATCCCGATGGCAGCTATGCCAAAGATGGTTTTGATCAGATCGCGTGGCTAGTCAATGAAATTAAGACCAACCCCGATTCGCGTCGCCTGATCATCTCTGGCTGGAATCCCGCTGAAGCTGGACAAGTGGCCTTGCCCCCTTGCCATACCATGTTCCAATTCTATGTGGCCAATGGCAAGCTCTCTTGCCAATTGTATCAACGCAGTGCCGATATTTTCTTAGGTGTGCCGTTTAATATCGCAAGTTACGCCTTGCTCACCCACTTGATTGCGCAAGTCACGAATCTCGATGTCGGTGAGTTTGTCTGGACGGGTGGTGATAGCCATTTGTACAGCAATCATTTTGAGCAGACTAAACTACAGCTGAGCCGTGAACCTATGGCGCTGCCCACCTTAAAAATCAATCCGGAGATTAAGGATCTCTTCGCATTTGAATATGCAGATTTAGAATTAGTCAATTACGAACACCACCCTGCAATTAAAGCGGCGGTTGCTGTTTAATACACTGATCCCGTGGGGGCGTGCGATAGGCTTTGTTTGCGCACCCTACTACTTCAGAGAAATAAGGATCGTTCATGAGTTGGAATATCGCTGAAAACCCGATTGAAATTGTCCATGTTGTTGCGATGGATAATCAGCACTGTATCGGCGTAGACAATCAATTACCTTGGCATATTCCTGCCGATTTACAGCATTTTAAGCAGATTACCCAAGGTGGGGTCATTGTCATGGGTCGCAAAACCTTTGACTCGCTTGGACGCCTGCTGCCCAATCGCAGCCACTGGGTCCTCACGCGTCAAGCCGACTGGCAACACGATGGTGTACAGGTTAGGCAGACTATCGAAGATCTGCTGACGGGTGCCGCGCAAGATGCGATTGCCCGCGGACAATCTTCCGTGTATGTCATTGGAGGTGGTGAGTTATTTCATTTAACCTTGCCGTTTGCCGACCGTTTAGAGATTACTCATGTTGATCTGGATGTCCGAGGCGAAGCCCACTATCCAGAAATTCCCAGTGACTGGATACTTGATCCAAACCCAATCTTTGATCGCAATTCCTTGGTTGATGAAAAAAGTGGTACCTCATTTCGCTTTGAAACTTACCGCAAAACAATTGGTTGATGAATAAATATCCGTTTTAACATTGCCCCAACGCAATAGATGCCCAGCATTATCAGCAATGTGCTAACGTCAAAGCATAGAGATAACCCGATATAAGATCCCCCCAAATTAGGAGCATGATCATGACACTTGCAAATCCATCCGCACTTTCACGTGCGATCGTGGGTGGCGGTTGTTTCTGGTGTAGTGAATCCGTCTTTCGCGCCGTACGCGGCGTACATGCCGTGGTCAATGGCTATGCGGGCGGCGCACGTCCTAATCCCAGCTATGAGCAAGTCTGCACTGGTGCGACTGGACATGCTGAAGTCATTGCTATTGATTTTGACCCAACCCAGATATCCTATGAACGCATCCTTGATATTTTCTTTGCTACCCATGACCCAACCAGCTTAAACCGTCAAGGCAATGACATTGGTACGCAATACCGCTCCGTGATTTTCTATGAGAACGATGCCCAGAAAAGCATTGCCGCAACAAAAATTGCAGAACTCAAAGCCAATGGGGTGAATGTCGTCACCGAACTCTCGCCAGCCCCGACTTTTTATCGCGCCGAAGAGTACCACCAGAATTTCTATGAGAAGAACCCTGAACAAGGGTATTGCACCTTTGCGATTCCGCCTAAGCTGGCTAAACTCAAGCAATACTTCTCTGAAGAGACGATTTAATTACATCCTTATTGCTTGCAAAAAATGACTAGCGCCAAGCCTTTATTGAATCGAGGTCAATTATGAAGCTAAAAAATATTTGCGTATACTGCGGTTCAAGCAGTGGTAAAAATTCTGCATACGTCGAAAGCGCCAAGCAACTTGCAGACGTCCTTGTTGAGCGCAATATCGGACTGGTTTATGGTGGCGCACAGATTGGCGTCATGGGCGCAGTGGCCAATCGTATGCTTGAACAAGGTGGGCGGGTAATAGGGGTAATTCCTGAAGGTTTATTACTCAAAGAAGTCGCACATCAGGGTCTCACCGAACTGCATGTCACCAAGTCGATGCATGAACGTAAAGCACTGATGGCAGAACATTCAGAAGGCTTTATCGCCTTGCCCGGCGGCATCGGCACCTTTGAAGAGTTATTTGAAGTCTGGACATGGGCCCAGTTGGGTTTTCATCATAAACCGTGCGGTTTGCTCAATATCGCAGGCTACTATGATCAGTTGATTGCGTTCTTGGATCATGCAGCCAATGAAGGCTTCGTTAAACCACCACATCGTGAGCTCCTGATGGTGGAACAAGATCCCGCAAAAATTCTGGATCGCATGGCACTGTATACACCACCAACAACGTCACCCCTCGCAGTCAAATTGGATCTTGCAGCGACCTAAAGCCGTCGTGCGCACATTTTGGATAAGGACATCTCATGGATACCGCAGCGTTATTATGGGGTGTGTTATTCGGTGCGATAGGATTGGGATTCTTTGTCTATGGTCGTAAGCAAAGTGCCGTTATTCCGCTGATTTGCGGCATCTTATTGATGGTCTTTCCGTATTTTGTTTCTAATAGCTATCTGATCGTTGGGATTGGCACCGTCTTAATGGCAATCCCTTATTTTATTCGGCGCTGATGCCGCTTTGACAACGCTCTTAATGCGTCGCTTCACTCACAAATGCCAGATCGGTTAAACCGGCCTGATTGGCCCGTGCCAGAACTTGTGCCAGCGTATCGTACTTGGCTTCACGATCAGTCCGTAAATGCAAAGAAGGCTTGGTTGGTGCCTGTGCTGCGGCATTCATTCGCTTCGCGACCTCATCCAAGCTCACCACATCCTGATTCCAATGAATCACACCTGCTGCATCAATGCTCAAGGTCACGACTTCCGGTTGATCAGGCACAACCGCAGCGTCCGCTTTAGGCAAATTGAGCTTCACCGCAGGATTCACGATCGTTGCTGTCACCAAAAAAATGATCATCAGCACGAGCATAATATCAATCAGTGGAATGAGGTTGATCTCACTCATCCCCTGATCGGTGTCATCACCCAAATGGAAACCCATCAGACCTGACCTCCGAGCTGAGGCTTAGCTTGCGCTGGGCTGAGGGTCAACAACTCTTCAACCAACAAGCTATGCGCTTGATCATGGAGCTTATTCAGCAGTACGCGATTCAAGCGCACACATAAGTTATAGGCCAATACCGCAGGGATCGCAACGGCAAGCCCCATACCGGTCATGATCAATGCTTCACCGACGGGACCTGCCACTTGCGCAAGACCAGCCTGCCCAGATTGTCCAATCGCAGCCAAGGCATGAAAAATACCCCAAACTGTTCCAAACAAACCGACAAACGGAGAGACCGATGCAATCGTTCCTAAAATCGAAACCCCGCGCTCGACATCATTCCGTGTCCGTGCTAATTGTTGAAGCAAGACTTGCTCAGCCACATCCCGTCGATTTTCAGTCGATAAATTAGCACTGCGGATCGCAAGCTCTGCAATCGATTGGTTTAGCTCCTTTGCCGAGCTTGCCGTCGCTTGGCGCGTGGCCAGCACACGTAGAATCACGATGGTCCATGTTGCAATCGACATGATGAGCAAAACAAAAGACAGAGATTTACTCAAGAAATCCGCATGTGTCCAAAAATCGATAAAACTCATAACCACAACCCTTATTGGTATTCTTGCGTAAATAGTTCATGACTTAAAATGTGTCATCGCTAATCTTGGTCTAGATTGAACTCTATTGGTATTAATGTATAGACTGCTTGTGCAACACCATTTTCGCGATACGGTTTAAAGCGTGCTTTTTTAACAGCTTGCAATGCCGCACGGTCTAGAAGTGCACTGCCAGATGTCTTCTTCACCGCGACATCATCAACTAAACCATTGACGTTAATCAATGCTCGCACAATAGTTTTGCCAGTATCACCTGAAGCCCGTGCAGCATCAGGGTAAATCGGCTCAGGCTGTCTTAAATAAGCAACCCCTTCGACCATTTTTGGAGGTGCTGGCTCTTCCTTCTGCGGTGGCACAGCAGGCGCTGGTGGTGCAGCCACAACAGGAGGAGGATTATCTACAGGCTTTTCAACCGATTTTTCCACCGGAGGCACCGATACAGGGCTTTTCGCTGTTTTCGGGGCAACCAAGATCGGTAAGGGCTTTGGCTTTGGCAAGGCCTTAACGATGGGTACTTCTTTCGGTTTCACCACGGGTTTTGGTGGCACAGGTTTAGGCTGCTCAGGCACAATCGATACCATGCGTATGGCGATTGTTTGTGGAGGAACCACATTGATGGTTGATCGGATGAGTGCCAATCCGAGTAAAATCAAACCATGCGCCACTACAACCAGCGCGACGATCACCATAGTCCGTTTACTGAACCGCGGATGGGTCGTCTGAATCTGCTGTGATTCTACTTTATGAATCTCTGCGCTGAATATGGCGGAAGACATAATTTAACCTCAAGACCGTTATCCACCAACAATCCTTACACTCAAGTACTGACCGTGGCTTGTGATCATATTGAAAATCTTTTAGGCTTAAAAACGCTCTCATCACCTGATGATCAGTCATAAAGCTTGCGTTATAATAAATGATAACCAATCTCAATAGCAATCTTAATATTGATACAGTCCCTAAGCTAAGACTTAAAATTTATATCTTTCTCCTTAAAAAATTCATGCTCTCTGCACTTTTCATCCTTATGCTGAGGTCAAATCAAGTCTGTATTTTATTATTTAATTCTGTTTTTTGAGATATTTACCATGACTAGGCTGCACCGCTTATTGTTTATTGGGCTCTTTCCTGCCAGTTTAGGCAGCCCGGTCTATGCCGATAGCAATCCTGCATTATCCCCAACAACAGATACAACGGTACAATCTAATAGTGACCATACAGGGACTAACTCGTCCCGAAATTCAACTGATGCAAGCACAACAGACTCCCCCAATAAAACGGCTGCAAATGATCAAGTTTTGGCAACAATTGTCGTCACAGGAAAACTAGAAACTGAAGATCCGACAGAAATCAGTGCGATTCGTAAGACCGTCATTACTCAAGCAGAGATGATTAATTATGGCGACATCTCCGTGACAGATGCCTTACGCCGTGCAGCTGGCATTCAAATGGGCAGTGGCGGTGTAGGTCGGTCATCATTTCGCGGGCTATCTGTACCGCCTGTCATCCAAATCAACGGTGAGGCGATACAAGGCGGTAAACGCGTTGGAACCTCACTGGTGGATACCATCAGTGTTGATATGATTGATCGTATCGAAGTCACCAAACAAGCCAGCGTCACTCAGGCCTCCGGTGCTTCGGGCGGGGTCATCAATATCATTCTAAAAGACGGGCAAAATGCCAGTGCACCAATCACGGGTATTGTCAAAGCAGGTTATGGAACCTATGGCGATGACACACTAGGCAATAATAAACGTCAGTTGAACTTACAACTGGATGGTAAAGAAGGCAATTTCAGCTATAGCACCTCTGCGATCTACAATCGTAACAGTGGTGACAGTCAAACCTTATTGACCAACGCTACGTCCATGGGTCTCTCGACCAACACACAAAACAGTTCCAGCGCCAATGATTTTGAAATGCTCTCCACCCGTATGACCTACAAGTGGGACGAGATCACCAAGGTATTTTCTGACCTGATGTATAGCCAACAGGCCAATACCAGCTCCACCAATACGGACCAATCCCAAGTCAACGGCGACAACACTCGGGTAGCTCTGCGTCTTGAACGCACGCCGGGGGTAAATAAACAAACCTTTAGATTATCGGGACAATGGCAAAATGAAGAAGAAACTGACTTTCGCCCCAATGGCATACGCCAAGTCAATGATGGTCGCCAAACCTACTCCGCAGGTTTTGATGGCATCATCAAAGATTTGACCAATCAAGAAATCAAGTATGGATTCCAGAACTCTTGGGCAACCATCGACAGTAGCCAAACCGCTAGTATCCAAGAGAACAAGTATGCGGTTTATGGTGAAGAAAATTGGAAAATCACTGAGCACCAAATCCTGACGGCCGGTCTGCGTCAAGAGTGGTTACAGCGCAGCGGACTGGTCGATTATGACCAACAAGCACTCAATCCGGCTATTTTTTATAAATATCAATTCGACAAGGCATGGTCACTGCAAGCAGGCTACAACCAAAGTAGTCAAACTCCTCAGCCACAGCAATTGTCTCCTGTCGTGACGCTGGCTACTGGAGCAGATGCAGGCTCGCTGAATAACCCAGATAGTAGTGGTAACCCCCATCTCAAGCCTCAAGAAATTCATTCGTTCGAAAGTACACTGACCTATAACTCGCCTGATGGCGGGTTTAATCTGACGGGTTTCTATCGCGATATCAATAACTATATCGGCAACGTCATTACCCTCGCCAATGGTCGCTATATCCAAAGTCCACAGAATCAGGGCGATGCCGTGGCGACGGGCATGGAGCTGGATGGTCGCTGGAACATCCCTGTAGGTAAAGTCCATAAACTCTTGATCAGTGGACAAATCTCGACCATTCGCGCAATCCTGCAAAATGATGGTCAAGCGGATCAACATGCCAGTGGCGTTGCTCCTTATACCGCCAGTGTCGGGGTTTCTTATCAATACAAACCATGGCGCTGGCTCAGCAATATCAATCTGGGTTATACCCCAGCCTATGAAAGCCCTGTGCAAGGACAGTCCTATGTCAGCCGCTTAAATGCACGCACCAGCCTCGACATCAGCACCACCAAGCGCTTTGACGACGGCTGGGCGGTCACGTTAGCTGCGCGAAATTTGCTCAGTACCGATCAATATTCTGAACTGGATAATCTCGACGGAGCCTTCTACCAAAGCCGCAAAGCCGAAACAGTACCGAATGTGCTCTTAACCGTTGAAAAGCGCTTTTAATAAAGAAAAACCGCGTTCTTCTCATGAAAAACGCGGTTTTTTTGCGTTTAAGCGCGATTATAGCCGAGGTTTATTGGCAGGCTGACGAGCTGCCGCTGAAGCCTTAAATTGGGTGAGCACGCGATCAATCGCACTGAGCTGCGCTTGTGCTGCACGCTCCCCTTCCAGAATACTTTGCTGGCGAGTGGTCAAATCAAGAACGCCCACATTGCCAACGTTCGGTTTAATAATCACGTTGGCCTGCGCCAGCTCCTTATCAATTCCTTGCTGCCCCATGATATTCAGCGTTTGATCCAGCACACCCAGCACATTAGAAGACTGCCCTGGCTTTGGACGTGCTGAGATATCCACCGCAATCACGATATCTGCCCCCATATCCCGTGCAGCAGCCACAGGAATCGGGCTCACCAATCCCCCATCGACATACTTCTTACCTGCAATCGTGGCGGGAATAAAGACATTGGGGATACTGCATGATGCACGAACCGCCTGACCGGTGTTCCCGCGGGTAAAGACGGTACGTGCACCTGTATCCAGTTGCGTAGCCACCGCAGCAAAGCGAATCGGAAATTGCTCCATCGGTTTTTGATTCACTTTAAGATTGACATAATCTTGCAGTTTTTGACCGATGATAAAACCTTGACTGCTCAGCGTCATATCACGAATATCGGACTCTTTTAGCGCCAGTGCCGTCTCTTGTAATTGGTATGGGCTCATGCCACTGGCATATAAACTGCCGACAAAACTACCAGCACTTGTGCCCGTCACGATTTGCGGGTGTATGCCATGCGACTCCAATACCTTGATAATGCCAATATGCGCAAACCCTTTTGCTCCGCCACCACCCAATGCCAAGGCAATGATTGGTTGACGGGGCTGTACAATCGGCGCTGGAGGAGGCGTTGTCGTACAGCCATTGATCACCGCAATACTTAAACCAATCCCTGCCCACAATCCTAATGACTTCATTTGTTGATGAAAACGCATTACTTCACTCTCGTTCAATTCTTAGGGGTTCAGGATGTTTGATGAAACAAACTCGCCAGCGCGTACTCTAGAGCATGCGCAGCGGCTTGGAAAGGCGTTCGGGGTTGGCAGGTGAAGTGTTTTTGTAGAATGCGAGAATTTTTGGTAAATCGGCATCAAAATCTCCACTCGGTTCAAAGCATCCTAAAAATTTCACATTTTTATTTTTAAAATCAAATCCCACCATGACTATCGGAACTTTTGCCGCATAAGCAATGCGATAAAAACCACTTTTCCAGGTCTCCGATGAATCTCGTGTTCCTTCAGGTGCGAGCCCCAACCAAAACTTATCGTGTGAATCAAAGGCATGACACATTTGCTCGACCAGACCATGGGATGACGTGCGGTCAATAGGCATCATCTTCAACCAATTCATTGCCGCTCGAAAAGGCGGTCTGTAGAGGCTGTTTTTAGCCATCAGATGGATTTCTAAGCCCATGGCTAGAACCATCTGTAATCCAATAACGCCATCTTGATTCGAGGTATGCGGTGCACCAATCATCACCGCTTTTGGAATATTAGGCACTTCGCCCAGCACTTTCCACCCTTGCAGTCGAACCAGATTGGTCCAAAACTGACGACTCCAGACCGTACCTCTTTGCGGGATATTTTCACCAAGCACGGGGACAATTTGTGTCATTCTGATCTCCTTCATTTTTATATGCTTGATCCAAGCTTATGTCATGATTATAGACCAAAAAGCCTCTTCAAAATGCCAAGCTAGCGATGGAGTTAAATATCCTAACGCATCTAACTAAGGCGCTACTTCAATCGTTAATCCAAAATTAACCGTTTGTGCGGGAGGTTGGACGCTACGATCGGACGTTAACGCGGGATATGTCGTTGAAATCAGGTAAACACCGGGTAGATCAAAAGTGACTTTGCCATGCCCTTGCTGATCCGTCACCACATCGGGGCGCTCACGCTTGCCTTCCTTATCGTATTGACTCACACCGCGGGCCACATTAAACGTCAATCCTGCAGCCGGCTTGCCATCAAAACGCGCTTCAAATTCAAAACCATCCGTCACATACGCTTCGCTCGGATGCGTGACAGGTCGGACTTCGAAACCTTTATTGGTGAATGCGGTAAGCGGCGCAGGTACACCTTTGGTCACATAAGTCACCGCTTTATTCAGCGCGTTGCTGGTAAAGAGCTGTCCACCTGCTGGTAGTTTATCTTCGCTAACTGAGGTTGCTTTGGCCAGACTTGCCTTCGCAATGTCTCCTTTGTCAGCCTCTGACTTATCCCCGCCTTCTTTTTTAGGCATGTCTTTCATACCTGCCATTGGCGGTCTAGGTGGAACCACACGGAGCCATTGTCCATCGAACAGAACATAACGGGTAGGAATGACCGCCGTATTGACGGTTTGAATCAGATAGGTGCCACTCTGGCTCACATCGGTTTCAATCAGACTAAATTTCTTAAGCTCAGCATTGGCAGGTACGATCTTGCTTTGTCCATCGGGAGTAGTGATGCTGAATTCTGTTTTAAAGTTACGGTTCGGTACAAAAAAACTATCACCGGTAAGTCCACTTTGAACTGTGATGCTGGTTGTTCTGGCATCCACATCAAACTGCTCTGGCAACAAAAAAGGCGCCGCAAAAGCGCTATTCATCATCGAAATCAACGCTAAGATCATCATCTGCTGACGAATTTTGTCGGGATAATGTGTAAACGATTGCAGCATGGACGGTTCCTTAATAAGCGATTCATCATCTATTTTCGAATGCTATCCAGCGTATAGAAACCGTGTGCCATAATCAATAGTTGATAATCGATCTCAATTGCAATATTATTCTCAAACATGCTACAGCAAACACTTTTCATCTCTTTTTATCATCATTCCGTGACCTGCTCTCACTGTGATTGATCCCGCTTTGCATTTTGGAGAACGCCTTCATGTCGTCAACCACTCGTCAATTCGTACTGCGTCCTCTTGTGCTTCAATTATTGACCGTGACAGGATTTGGTTTATCAATCTGTATGCCGACTCTCGTTTCGGCACAAGCCATCCTGAAAGATGACACCACGACCTCCGTTCAATCAAGCAGCAGCGTCAATCCAAAGCATCAAGCGCACTATCATCAAGATCATATTCTGGGGACCTCACTGGATGTCCTCGCCATCAGTGCGACCGCCGAGCAAACCCAACGTGCCTTTACGGTCGCAACGGCTGAAATCCAGCGCCTTAATCAAATTCTCAGTACCTACCGTAGCGACAGCGAAATCAGTGCCCTTAATCAAGCCGTACAAGATGGTCAATCTGTCGCCGTATCTGATGATTTATTTGCAGTGATCCAAGCCTGTGAAAACTGGCGCAATCAAACTTGCGGTGCCTTTAGCGCACGCATGGGTAGCGTGATTCAGGCCAAAGCACAAGGTACTGATGAGGTCTCTGACCTTGCTGAACAGGCTCATCATGCCGAGGTGATTCTCAATCCACAAAGCCAGCGCATTACCCGTCCCCAAGGCGTGCAATTTGCCACAGATGCACTGGCCAAAGGCTATATTATTGACCGAGCGATCAGTGCAGCACGTCAAGCCGTGCCTGAATTGTCTGGGCTGATGGTCGATATAGGCGGGGATATAAAAGTCTGGGGACAAGCTCCGCGCGCTTCAGGCTGGCAGATTGGTTTAAGAGATGCCGGGCAGCGTGCAGATAACCTGGCACCAACCCAAGCACTACAACTTACAAGATCAGCAGCAGTTGCTTTCAGTGGTCAAGGGGCTCGTGATCAGATTGGTCGCGATAGCACGCTTGACTCCCATTTGATCTCGCCAATCTCAGGTGCTGCACTAAATCATGTTGAGCAAAGCATTGTCGTTGCCCCGCATGCAGCGGATGCGGATGCTTTGGCGACAGCCCTTGCCGCAATGACGCCGCAGGACGCAATGGCCCTGATTGAACAGCTTCAACACGTTGAGGCGCAACTGACGCTAACCAACGGTGAAACCTTTAATTCAAGCGGCTGGCATAATCTGGTTGCCACAGAGCAGCACTATGGCAACTTGCAAAGCGTTGCGAATACGACATCAGCTTCGACAAGCAGCGGATGGCCAGCAGGCTATAGCGCTGTGCTTGACTACGATATTCCGAAAATCGAATCCTCTAACTACAAAGCGCCATACGTGGTGATTTGGGTCACCAATGCAGATCGTAAATTGGTCCGTACGCTCCATGTTTGGGGCTCCAAAGAGAAGTGGATTGATTCCAACTATATCTGGTGGAAACGCTACGGTCGTACGACTAGCAACCTCGATACTATTGCCAAGCCTTCCCGTGCGCCTGGACACTATACCGCCATCTGGGATGGCAAAGATGACGCTGGGCAGTTGGTGCCACAAGGCAAATACACCGTGCATATCGAAGCGGCTCGCGAACATGGTGCCCATAGTTATCAGACCTTTGATCTTGATGCCGCACCTAAAGCCAGCAATAAATCACTACCCGCCAAAGATGAATTGGGTGATCTGAAACTTCGTTTTGATCGAGCGATTTAATGACGCGAAAACGCAGTGAGCACTCGATCCATGCTGAAGAAAGTCGGCTAAAAAAAGCCTCGACACAGACGATATTACATCGTTTATCGGGCCGTTTGAGCTATCGTAAATCTGACTTCTATCGCCACGCACGGCATGTCCATGCATGGCTATCCGCTTTTGCTTTTTTATCGTTGATTTTCTTTTCAGCGACTGGACTACTCCTCAATCATCCCGATTGGTTTGCCAGTGAATCCAAAGAATTCACACTGACGACTACCCTGCCGACAGCGGTAATTATCCAAGCAAAAACCTTGGAAAACCCTGCTGCCTTGTTGCTGGATAGCATTCGTAAACAGCCACTGACTCAGCCCTTATTAGGTGCCTTTAAAAGTAGCGATGTGGTCGATGGTGAGCTCGATATGCGTCTGGAAGGTGTTAAGGGCCATAGCGATATTGCCGTGATGCTGGATACTGGGTACACCGAAATCAAGATCACTCCGGCATCAACCATCGATACCCTTAACAATCTGCATCGCGGTAAGAATGCAGGGGTTTTATGGCAGTGGGTCATTGATATCAGTGCGGTATTGATTCTGATTTTATCACTTGCGGGATATATCTTGTTTTTTAGCTTACGCAAACGTAAAGCCATGAGCCTTTGGCTCACAGCAGCGTGTTTAGTGACGATGTTTAGTGTCTTTATCTGGGGAGTGCCTTAAACAAAGGCTTTTTTGTATCAGTTTGCTCTACTGGTCTGGAATCTTCACGCCGTTCGCTTCAACAAGAAATCTGCTAACTCTCGCAAACCATCGGCCCGTTGATCAAAGCCTGCTAATGCTTGAATAGCTTCATGATGCAGATCAATGGCATGTTGCTGTGCAGCAGCAAGTCCAAGTAATGATGGATAAGTCGATTTTTGCAGCTTCTCATCGGAACCAGCAGGTTTACCTAAGGTTTCCGTCGTAGATGTCACATCTAGCACGTCGTCCTGAACTTGAAACGCTAAGCCTAAGGCATAAGCAAAGCGATCCAGATCATTGAGTACAGCCGGAGTCATCATTCCTGCAGCAGAGGCACCCATCCGCACTGCAGAACGAATCAGCGCACCCGTTTTATTCACATGAATCGTTTCCAGCTCTTGCTCACCCACCTGCTTGGTTTCCGCCGCAAGATCCAATAACTGCCCCTTCACCATCTGACTCGCCGCTTGCGACAAGCTCTGCATCTGAGCCAGTTGGATTGATGCGCAAGGCGTTTGATCAGAAAACCACGAGCCTGATAACACATCAAAAGCTAAAGACTGTAAAACATCACCAGCCAGCAGTGCGTTGGCTTCACCATACACGACATGCACGGTCGGTTGACCTCGGCGCAGTTCATCATCATCCATACATGGCAAATCATCATGCACCAACGAATAGCAATGGATCAGTTCTATCGCAACCGCAGCCCGTCGCGCGGCAGCAGGATATAAAACGTCATCTAATGCACATGCCATACAAGCCATATAGACCAACGCTGGTCGAACACGTTTGCCACCTTGTAAGGCAGCATGGCGAACTGCCTTGTGCAAAACCTCTGGCCAGTCCTGCTGATCAATCACATGGAGTAAATCCGCCTTGACCTGAGTCTGCGCATCTATCAACAGCTGAGGCAACGCTACAGAGTGACCCATAGCGGTCGCTCCTACTTGTGATAAATCAGGAATGAACGTCATCAACACACCTTATGATTGATCGACCAACCTATTGGTTGATCTCCAGTAATTCTATCAAGAGAATGAAGACAGGTGCCTTAAATTACGTGTCATCTTTGCAATTTCTTCAGTCAAGTCTTGTCACAACTCAAAATGCAGGCATAAAAAAACGCACAAAAATGTGCGTTTTTTTGCCATCATCCGCAGCTTATTTAGCAGTAGGAGCAGCTTTTGCAACAACTTTACGTTGTGGCAATTTTTCACGGATACGTGCAGCTTTACCAGCCAAGTCACGGAGGTAGTACAACTTAGCACGACGAACCGCACCACGGCGTTTCACTTCGATACCAGCGATGATTGGTGAGTGAGTTTGGAACACACGCTCAACACCAACACCGTTAGAAATTTTACGTACGGTAAACGCAGAGTTGATACCACGGTTTTTGATCGCAATCACAATGCCTTCATAAGCCTGTGTACGTTCACGATCACCTTCTTTTACTTTAACTTGAACAACAACAGTATCACCTGGTGCAAACGCAGGGATATTTTGTTTAAGCTGAGCTGTTTCAACGATTTGTACTAAAGGGTGCTTGCCACTCATTGTGGATACTCCATAAATGTCACCGATTCAAGCAATAATGAATCAAGCAACTGAGGAAAGAGGCTATCGTTTGCGTGTTATCACTCACCATGAGTCACAACCCATCAAACCGGCGCATATCACTCGTTAAATTAACTACTTTTTAAGTAGGTACAACATTTGATAAAACCTGATGGCTTAACAACAACCATCATTGACTAAAATTTGACTTTTTAAATCGATTTCAAAGAATCATGCTTTAAAAACATCACCCCTTTTAGTCTGGGGATTTCGTTTGAATCTGTTGCGCGGATATACGCGCTTCTTTTTCTGCCTCGGTCAGCCATTTCTGGTGCTGCTTCGACAGCGTGACATCCTTGAATAACTCAGGACGTCGGGCTTTGGTTCGCGTCACGCTTTGCAAAAAACGCCACTTTTCAATCTCAAGATGGTGACCGCTTTTCAGCACATCCGGCACATCCAGCCCTTGAAACGTATCTGGACGCGTATAGTGCGGACAATCCAGTAAACCATCGACAAAAGAGTCTTGCTCAGCTGACGCATTATCCCCCATCACATCAGGGATACGGCGGATCACGCTATCCATCAGCACCATGGCAGGCAATTCACCGCCTGTAAGCACATAGTCACCGATAGACCACTCTTGATCCACATAAAGCTGGATCAAACGTTCATCAATACCTTCATAGCGACCACACAGCAAAATCATACCATCGTAATGCTGTAAGGCTTTTACACCTGTTTCATCCAGTTTGCGACCTTGCGGTGACAAATACACCACTGGCACATTCACAAGACCTTGCACGGCCGCCAGTGCCTTTGCATGGTTAATGGCATCTGCCAGAGGCTCTGCCAACATCACCATACCGGGACCACCGCCAAAGGGGCGCTCATCAACACGGCGATACGCATCTTTTGTGTAATCCCGTGGGTTAAGACAAGTCACACTAACTTGACCCCGTGCAATCGCCCGTCCTGTAATCCCAAAGTCGCGTACCGCTGCAAACATGTCAGGAAATAGGGTAATGATCGCAAACCACATAAACCCACCTTGCTTCAAGTCAACGATCTACACTGAATATCAATTAGACCGTTAACCTTAATTGCTTAGTAGTCAACGCCCCAGTTCACATCCATACGCTTTGCAGTCATATCAATGTTACGGATGATATCTTTGTGCCATGGAATCAGTCGTTCAACTTGGTCTACACTGCCAGCCACAGGACGAACAACGATGACATCATTCGCACCCGTTTCAAACAGCTCATGAATCGCACCGAGGAAGACTGGCGTCGGCTCGACCGCTGAATCATGAATATCATAGGCATGCACGTGTAGCCCCACCAAATCTGACCAGTAATATTCATTAGCCGGCGCTGCAGGTAATGCAGCACGATTCACCCAAACGGTAGCACCCATCAGCAAATCTGCTGCGGTACGATCTAAGACACCCACCAGCGAAACCACCAGACCCTTGCCTTGTGTTCGCCAACGTTTGACTTCCATTTGCTTCCAGCCAGTGCGTGTTTCCACCCACCAAGGCTGATAACCAAAGATATTACTGATTGGATCGGTATCAGAATACAACCACAACCAACCTTGCAAGCCATATGCTGCACGTAACTCACCCACTTTGATTCGATCTGCGGGGAGTACGTCTAAAGGCACAGCGTCTAAATGCATCGTTTCACCTATGCAGCCTTTGGCGCATTTGCACTATTGGATGTTGCCGCAACGCATGTGCAGCGACAACAAGTATCCATCTTCAAAAGATGCGATTAAGCAGCAACCGCAGCAGCTTCTTTTTTAGCACTTGATGCTAAAGATGCAACGCGATCAGAAGGTTGTGCACCGTTTGAAATCCAGTAGGCATAACGTTCTGCATTCAGACGCAGCTTTTCAGCTTGGCCTTTAGCGGTTGGGTTGAAAAAACCAATGCGTTCGATGAAACGGCCATCGCGTGGATTACGGCTATCAGTCACAATAACTTGATAGAACGGACGCTTTTTGGCACCACCACGGGCAAGACGAATAACGACCATGTACGACACTCACTTAAACTGAAAATATGAAACAACAATAAAATAAACTATAGAACTGATATCAAAATCTAATAACAACCGCTCACGTTAATGAGCACCGCCCGCACCAAAAAACCTTATAGAAGGGTCTACCACAAGGCACAGACGCAGTTCTGTCCAAAAAGGGGGCTATTCTACGTTATTTTTTCTGAAATGTGAAGACGAAATGAGCGGGATGTAAAAGAATTCGCCTAATTTCCATCCCATGTTGATGTTGATGTGGGCTGCGAATTCACGCAAAGATTGGTTGATGTTCCATTTGTCTTATTCCAACAAGTCCAGCCTTGATCATTAAGCCTCAGCAAACCGTCATTGCCCTGACGAGTACCGCTGATTGGTGTCGCCGTCATTGTCCAGCTGTTCGTGGGAGATGCTGTAATCATCAGGTTGTAATAGGCCTTACCGGTTTGCGGATAAACAGGAGACGTATTGGGTGTTGAATATCCAAAGATTGCAGGATTAGTTAATGGATTGGTTGCATAGCCTGACGTTGAATTTGATGCGCCAAAGTCGTTATTGGCCAATTTATAAGCTGTCAATTTTTGTGCAATTTGAGCCATCGCTGTTTTGACATCCGTACGACTGCCACGAATCAAATACTGTTGATAAGATGGAATTGCGATCGCGCCCAAAATACCGACTACTACGACGATAATCATGATTTCAACTAAGGTAAAGCCTCTCATATTTCTATTCATTACTTTTCGCCTATTCACATCTATCACCACGCACTAGAGGTGCCTGCACAGAGCTGCGCATCACTTTTGCTCGAATCTTTAATATTTGCAAGCATGGATGCATCACTAAGCGACTGATCCGACAAACAGCGCACCCCACTATTATTCAACACTAAACGAGAAGCCAAGCTCATGATGGAATTAGTCGTATTGGGCTGAGCAATCATAACCCACTGTTGCCCCGCTCCTGTAGAGAGAGACTGAGTTCGATCAGTACCGTCCAGTATGACGATTTTGTATTTATAATTACTTGTCGTGCTTCCTTTCGGCAGATAGAGCGTTGTGTTCGTTGCCGTAGTCAGAGTGACATCCGTAGCATATGGATCAGCTGGGGTAAATCCCTTGTAACTTAACGCTTTTGCGCGCCAGCGCTCAAGATCTGCCGCGATCTTTAGCATCTGGCTTTCTGCAGCTCCTCGCTGAGACTTTCGCATATATTGGTTGTACGTTGGGATCGCGATGGTGGCTAGTATACTCACAGCCATAATCACGACCATCAACTCAATCAGCGTAAAACCCGCACGTTTCTGATAAGTTTGCATGATTACTTCACTTTTGATGGGTTAGGAAGTTTTTCATACCAGCGCGTTGGGATCAATTGACGATTAGAAGACCAACCACCTGTACCCGACGTATTGCCCAGCAAGGTCATGCCACCATTATCATCAGGTCCCAAGGCAATCCCTCGAATCCCCGAACCAATCAATGTTGGATGACTACTCAGCGTATTTACGACGGCACCTGTCGTTGACTCTCGTGAGCTATCGACGCTCCCGCTGGCTGAACCCGAGGTATTTAAACAGGCACCATAAGGCAAGCAGAAGCGCTCACGAATGGTTTCACCAACCACTTTTGCACTGCAAGGGTCTGGCTGCGGTGTCGCAGTGCCTTCAGGATCATACACAGGAACCAGCAAATTACCAGTGATCGCAAGAGGCTCTTCAAAAGCTTTCATGCCACCTGCAGTTTTAGACGCGAGCTCTGCACCCGCACTATTACTCGACAGTGAGCGATACCAACCATTTTTGGTACTGGCCGTCTTAGGAAAGAACGTACTGGGTACATTGCCTGATAACAATTGTGGATTTTGCTGCAGTTGACTCACCGTAGTATCGGCTGTCAACAAAGGCGTTGTTGATGAACAGCTCCCTGTGCCCATGCCGCCACCGTTATAGCACTTATTAGTAATCAAGTCTGCTTTGATAAAGTCACGATCCATAATGGCGTAGACATTATTGACAGGTTTGGTAACCCCCTTGCCTCCCACAGAAGTGGCCAGCACATCCAATGGACTACTACGATCACCCGATGCTACGCCAACAACGATAAAGGTATCTGCCCCCTCATCATGTATCGTGGCTGTAGGTGCCTCATAGAAACGTGGGGAGTTCGCTGCTGTTGATGATGCAAGGTTAGCCAAACGAACCACACGGACCGCAAATGCACCGGTATTATTCAATGTCCGCTGAGACGCATTATTGAAGTCTGCGCGGAAGACTTGTCCACCCAAATCAGCAAAATACAAATGATCAGTTAAACCATCCGCATCACGATCTAACGTTGAAATACGACCCACGATGCTATGAGTCATATAGCTATTTAGCGTTGAATTGAAGCCTGTTGGTGCAGCAACATTTGAAGCCATCCACAACAATTGCCCCGTAGTAGCATTCACCATATAGACCGCATTGCCCGCAGCAGATGATTTACTATTGCAAAGCGTATCGGTCTGCGTTGTTGAGTTCAAAGTAAATAATGGGTTTTCATAGCATAAATCATATCCCCCACCAACAATCATCACACGGGTAATCACGCCATTCCAACGCACGTTGGTTAAAATCGGTTTAGACCATGTATAGCCCATACGATCAAAACCCTTGCCAACCATTGGATCAGTTCCACTGGTTGTAAGCGGCGCACTAATTCTAAATAACAATTTTGGTGCTGTAGGGGTTTTTAAATTCAAACCATAATAGCTATTTCCACCCAGACGTAATCCACCATAAACATTCATGGTTGTGGCGGTAATAGTAGAGGTTCCACCAGGTAAGTTTGGACGACTGACCGTATAGGAAGCATCAGAAACCCAAGCCCCATCAACGCCTTGAGCGGGAACTTGAGATAAGGTTGTGGTTTGCGGTAAAACAGCAGTTTGTGTGATTTGTGTACCCGCTGCATTCTGAATCAAAGCCTGTGACGCAACCGTTTTATCCAGAATCTCTTTAGGGACAAAAACCATCTGCTCAACACCACCTGCAGAAGTTGCACCTGTCCCAGATCCTGCTGCCACAAGATGCAATGCACCTTCCATTGTGCCGTACAACACAGACTCTACGCGAGTAGTGCCGAGCGTTCCATCTGCATTCAAGGTTCCAGAATAACTCAACTGCACCGGCATCGAATGCATGATCGCACCCGCAGTCAAAAATGGACTTGAAGGGGCCGCTAAAGTAGGTACTGTCGTAGGTAATGGCGAAATTGGGACGTTATAACCCAAATAATTCAGCAAAGCGAGGCGTTTTGCCATCGGTATGTTAGTCAATGGCGTTGCATTGAATTTAGTCGTTACATACGCATCGGTTAAACTTGCTGCAGTCGTGGACGCTGGAGCAGGCAATAAATCAACACCACAGGTACTACCACAATTTGCGGTGCTCGAAGCTGTCGCCAATAATTCGGTATCCGATGCTGTTGATGAAAAATTGGTAAAGATTGGACGGATTGTACGTGGCACTGTATTCGCTATGCCATTCGCAGAGGTCGGCATTGGCACTTTGGAGTTTGCTCCACCTTTATTGGTAAAGCCACCATCAGGAGAACCTGAAGAATTCCACAAATCGGTTGTTGATGCCGTAGGCAAATTTGTGACTGGATCGGGAGTACCAAAGACAAAGGTGCCGTCAGTATTCAAAACCTGACGATTGCTTGCATCCGTCAATGCACCGCCACTGATGTTATATTTTTTAAGATTACCGCTCCAGACTAACTGGGTTGTATCTTTAGGATTTGGCGTCAGCATCCGCATATAACCAAATTTTTCAAAGCCTGTGGGATTCAAACTGTCGATAGGAATCGAAGCTGCACCGGTTACCAATGGTGAAATATCATTATTCGCAAGATCTTGAATAAATTGATAAACACTATTGGTCACACTGGCATCAGAAAGGGCACGATAGAACCCCCCAGCCCCATAGCCACCGCCAGTACACAGCTCACTCCCCGCTCCACCGCGGCGCGACCCCCACTTACAGGCATTCGCAGGATCAGGATTGGTGATGGTATCAAAAACAGAGCCAAATCCAACCATCGCAGTTTGGATGGGGGCACCTTTAATCGTTGCACTGCTGTTGTAGAGTGGATTGGTCGCACCATCACCTTTTGTATTGGTCGCACCTGTTTTGGTATTTACATATTCAGAAGCATTACCATACAGTGCTTGAGCAAAGGTACCGATACAGTTCCAAGCAGGGTAGGTATTAATCCCGCCAGTTAATATGCCTGCCCCAGTCACGGCACTTTGCCCTAGTGCCTTGTACGTTGTTTGCACAGCAGAACATGAGAATGTTGACGCGCTGGTGCCTAACGCGGCTTTCATCACCAATGATTGATCATAGGCTGGACCGTTTGGCTCACCATCGGTTAGAAAGTAAATGCCTTGACCGTCACAGCTGGCTCGATTTGCAACCGCAGGCAACGGAGAAACATACGCAGTACCGGCAGAATTTTTAGACGAAGCGACGGAACTGGAAAAACCACTATCCGGATCTGCTGTCAGAACATTCTTGATATAGACCGTATAAGTAGTACCCGAAATGTTACGCGTTACCGTTGTATCATAGGCTGAGCTGGGTTGTGTACTGGATGTGGTTGAGCTCCAGCTCGAACAGGTATTTGTGGCAGGGCTTGACGTTAAGCTGGCACCATTCAAACTTGAACAATTTGAGTACTTACCGGAACTATTCTTTCGATACACATCGGTTGCAACGCTGATATTATTAGCTGTTGATGTCCCCAACAAATAAGCACCCGCTTCCGCATATGCAGGGGCTGTAGGTGTATTATACAAAGCTGATAAGCCACTAATTTGTTGCTTTAATATATAACGTTGACCTGTAGTCCCGGTTCCATTTGACACAACAGGACCTAATGGCAATGCAGGTTGTAAAATTTTGCCTGAATTGCTGTCCGCAAAGGTACCTACACCCATGACAACCGTATCGGGTATGGCAAAAGAAGTCTGATCATCCAATGCCGCGTACATTCCAGATTTCAAGCGGTTAATACGTGTATAGCATTTATAGACAATATTAGTCGTCGGTGAAGCTGCCGCTCCCGTTGCAGTACAGCCTGTCCTGACGTTATTTTGATAATAGCTAGTCAAACCATTCAGCTTAGATTGGCTAACAGGGCAATAACCACGACTATAGGTTGGTAAGCTCGTATTTGGGCTGTTCTCGGTTGACTCAGAGCAACTCCCCAAACCAAAATCTTCATTATACGAACTCGTTCCCATACTTCCCGAGTTATCAAGCATCATCACCAACGTGATTTGTCCTGAAGTCCCTGGTCGATAGATTGCCGAATCGGTTGCATGAGCAGTCCCACACATGAATGTGATGAGCATCGCTCCAAAGAAAATATTCTGCGTGCTCGACTCCCGAGCTTTGATTTGACTGTACATGTCTATTCTCTCTTAAAATAACGATGGATCAGACTACCGATTAATTGATCGCAGTAGTCTGCGTTAGCCCATTGCTTAAGTTATATTCTTGAACCTGCGTATTCGCTGGGACGCCATTTCGAGCCAGACAATCCGTGATCGTTTCTTTGCTAGCATTCTGAGGGTCACCATTGTCACTGATACGACCATTCAAACAGCTACTTTGCACCACACTCAGATCGCCTGTGGCCATACTCGGTAGCATTGCTGTAGACGTCACTCGAATACGCTTCTGTGTTGCAAACTTAGTTGTTGGAGTCCCTTCACTGACACTAGTATCTCGTGTCAAATGTGAGCCGGGAGGTTCAGAGCTCTCCTCCGTAGGTTTCGTCACTGCAACCTGTGTTACTGCTGCTTGACGACCACTTCCAAAGTCAGCGGTCAAATCACAAAAACCACTACCGCCGCTATCATCAACAATACTGACATCGCCCGATGCACCCGCTGCAGGATTGGCATGAATCATATTGGCATTCAACATCAAACCAAATGTCTGTGTGGTTGTAGGCCGATAGCAAAACACCATCTCACGTCCCGCATTGGAATCATCCAATGCACTCCCGATCACGGATGCCAAACTCACAGCACCTGACGCTGTCAAATCCATGGTCGCAAATTTATTTAAAATCGTATCGGAAGACTGAACCAAGATCGAACGGACTTGCGAATTAGTGGAAATATTGAGCGTGGTTAATCCCTGTCTCATTGCCATGACGCCAATTATCGTGATCAGTAGAAGAATAAACAGCACTGCGATCAATGTCGCTCCACGTTGTTGACCCAATCGCACCGGTTGATATCGAATCATATTCATGATGCAGCTCCCATACCATTACGTAATGCAATCGTAGTGAGATAAGCCTGCCGTACATAACGGTTGGTATTTTGATTTGTTTCAGCAATCGGCTTAACAGACTGGTCAAACAGGGTATATATCTTCGCAGGATCAATGAGTGAACTGTTGGTGTTATCCAATGATCGAACCAGTGCAGCCACTTTTACAGACAAGATTCTCGGTGCAATCCCACCAGCATTTCGTGCCGCAACTGCAGCCGCTTTATATTGATTAATGGTGTAGTAAACAAAATTTCCGTTTACCGCTTGAGTTCCGAGCAAAAAATGAATTTGATCAACGCGATTCATGATCACCTGCCCAGGATTTCCGAGCCCCGTTACGATCTGTAGATTTGCCAGAGCAGGAGATGCAGCAGGCGGGGTTACAGATGCGGCATTACAGGCCAAAACCAAATTTTGGACATTTGAACCCGTATTACCGACCGTAATAGTATCCAGACGAATGAAATAACGTTCAATCACTGAACTCCCTGCAGTGACTGGCACCCCTTCACAATTGACCATATCTGCAGGGGCAGCAAACTGGATCGTCAATTGATCGCTTTTAAGCGCACCACCCGTTGATGTTGTGACATTAGACAATCCTGTCCATTGATTTAACGTCGAACTTGCGACATCACCATCACTATTACTCAATAAGGCCGACGAGATATATGCACCCGCACTGTTGCTGGTTCGATATACGGGCAGGTTCGAAGCCGTCGATGCTGCGGTATCTGCCGTGAGAACAATTCCACCCCAAGGGGTGACATCGGTTAAGAAACGATTGGTGATATTGCCAAAATTCGCTAAACGAATATCTCGTGACATGGAATCCAGTCCAAACAATCCACCATCTTGCATATCTGCGCCCGCTTGCTGTAGTCGGGAGTTGATTACCCCACCAACAAACAACTGACTGGCTGCCGCGACCAGCAAAAGCCCTAGCACGATCGAAATCATCAGTTCGATTAAGGTAAATCCAGCATCTTTTCGAGAAGATTGGTAAGCTTTTAAGCGCGATTGCTGATATCTGTAATCAGCTAATCTATTTAATTGATTACACATTTTAATATGCCTCCATCATGACGCATGTCGCCTGGGGCGCATAAGCGCCTGCTGTCGTCATGCAATCCGTGGTGTTAGCACCTAACGTAGGTGTTGTGCTTCCCCAAGCAGCAAATAAGCATTGACGTGGATTAGCCACCGATGCAGGAACCCCAGGGCAAGCTAACATATTAATATTCATACGAATATTATATGCAGCCAGTGCCGCCTGAAAAGAGTCTAGCTTCGCCAAATCGGCAGGTTGACAAGGACTTGATGCGGTGCACCTAACGGTTGGGGAAGTTGGCGCACTAGTCATGGCCGTATAATTTGCAACAGCAGTTGGATAACTGGTCTGCCCATTTGAATTGACTCGAATACTTTCGGCTAGGCCGCGCAAAATAATTATGGCCTGTGAGCGGTTAAATCCCTCGCCCGTTGCTTCAACTGCACGAACTTGCAGTACAGAGAACCCCAACACACCGATAGCCAATAATAGGATCGCAACTAAAACCTCAACCATTCCCACACCTTTTTGATATGGAAGGGGATTTAATTGATTTATGAGCATGATGCGCTCCCGATAGCATCTGAAACATCAGTACTGGGTCCAGCAATGGTTCGAACCCCGCCGAACTGACTCACGATCACGGTATAGCCGCGTTCGCCCATCACGGCAGTATCACAAATGCGAAAACTCACTTGGGTAAAGTTACTCTGCGCAGTGCTTGTTGTTGCAATATTGCCTATATAGCCCGTAGGAAAAAAACGGATACCGCTCAAAGCCGTTGGCGAAGCAGATGATGGCGTAGAACCAACCGTGATCACAGTCTTCTCAGGTAGAGAAACTTGAATGGGATATTTGTTTGTGGTGCTATCTGTAATCGCAACTGCACTCGTTCCTGTCGCAGCGCCTGGGGTGACAACATACCAGCTCAACTTTGCATTTCCTAAGCTGGCTTTACTGACATCACTTGAATTAGGCAGATTTATCGCACTGGTACGGCTGCTATTTGCCACATTCCACCCGCCTGTATAGGCTGGCCATAATTCAACTCGGCGATTATAAGAAGCAGACAATGCACGGGCTTGTAAAATAGATGATTGTAACTCAAATGCTGCACTTTTCATTCTGCGCTGTGCCAGCGCTTGAGTGATTGAAGGCACAGCAAGTGATGATAAAATCGCAATAATTGAAAGCGTCACGATCAGCTCAACCAACGTAAAGCCGCGCGATGATCGCCGATCCGAGCTGAAAGAAAACATAACTAACCCTTTTGTGTGAGCAAACGCTCTATCCTGAGCTGCACGAACTACTGACCTAAAATATACCCAATTACAGTACTTAACCAATACAGTTACGACAAAAACCCCTAAACAACAGACAAGCAACATTATGACTTTCAATAACGTGCTACACGTCTCATTATAACATCAGCAATCGGACACACTGACTCATGCTCGCCAAGCTTAACTCAGACTAAGCCACTAAAATTCAGTCAATTTCTATATTTTTATGAAATGAAGAAAAGCTGTACATTTTTCAACAAAATTTAACGAGCAGACACAACTTCGCGCACACGCCGATTGAGTACTCCATGTTTAAGCATTGATATTCTCGTTTATTTGAGTCAACGACATAAGATGACATTAGCAGCTGAGCGCAATCACCCAGCCATATACAAGTGCGGCGTTATAACACGTCATAGTCACGCACGCCAAGTAAATATAAAATACCATCAAGCCCTACACTTGAGATGGCTTGATCCGCATTTTGTCTCACCAATGGCTTTGCACGAAACGCAACGCCAAGCCCCGCAATAGACAGCATGGGCAAGTCATTTGCGCCATCACCTACCGCAATGACTTGCTCAAGTCGGATACCCTCACGCGCGGCAAGCTCCGTCAAAAGTTCGGCTTTACGCGCACCATCGACAATGCGTCCGGTAACCTGTCCGGTAACTTTGCCATCCTTAATATCCAACTGATTGGCATGAACTTCATCAATGCCCAATTTTTGCTGTAAATATTCAGCAAAATAAGTAAAACCACCCGATAGAATCGCTGTGCGATAGCCGAGGGATTTGAGCGTCGAAATCAAACGGGCTGCACCCTCCGTTACGCGCAGGTTACTGGCGATTCCTGCCAGTACCGCGCTGTCCAGACCTTCCAGTAAGGCCACGCGTGCTTTAAAACTTTGTGCAAAATCAAGCTCGCCTTGCATCGCCAGCTCAGTAATCTCCGCCACTTGTGCGCCTACGCCGGCGGCAATCGCCAGCTCATCGATCACTTCTTGCTCAATCAGCGTAGAATCCATGTCAAAACAGACCAAACGTCGATTGCGGCGATAAACGTTGTCTTCTTGCACGGCGATATCAATCGACAAATTTGCCGAGAGTTTGAGGCAGTCCGCACGCAAGCTCTGGGCATCAGTCAGGCGTCCACGCACACTGATCTCCACACAGGCACGACCATGAAACTCCGCCTCAGGAAGCTTTTCAAGCGCGATCCGTCCCGACAAGCGTTGTAGGCGATCAATATTAAAACCGTGCCGGGCAATCACTGCAGCAACAGCCGCCAAATGCTCAGGCGTCAGATGACGCGCCAGAACGGTGACGATATGACGTGTCTGTCCCCCTTCTTTAACCCAGTTTTCATACTCGGTTCCCGTGATCGGTTTGAAGCGCACAGCCAGCCCAAGCTCATGAGAAACCAATAGAATTTCTTTCATGGCTAATGCTGTTTCCGTCATGTCTCGGCTGACAACCACCAGTGCCAGTGACAATTGATCATGAATGACCGCTTGACCAATATCGAGAATATCCAGATCATACTTTGCCAAAACCGCCATAAGTCTGGCAAACTGGTTGGGCTGATCCGGTCCTAAAAAAGACATTAAAATGATTTCGTGCATTGCAAAGCGCCGTACTTGAGTGACAATATACCGTGAATCATAATACATTTATCTCGCCAACGCCTCGGAGCTCGTGTGAACGCACCTCGTCAAGGGCTATATGCCACTTTATTAGCCATTAGTTATGCTTTGCATACCACATTGATCGTTGAAGGGACTGCCCACCAATTAGCAACAACTCGCGATGCTCAAGGACAATTGTTAATTCGGCAATTGGCCGAAGATGCGACTCTTGGGGTTGCAAGGCAAGATACCGTGTCACTCGCCTTGCTCGCCAATCGTTATAGCCAGCGTGCTGGCGTTGTTTCAATGCGTATCCTCGCTGCGGATGGTCATGTTCTTGCAACAGGCGGTAATGCTCCGTCCCGTGATGGACAACTCTTTCAGCAAATTTTATTGCAAGATCGCACCCAGAATGGCCAAGTTGAGCTCACCCTTGCTGAAGCGAGTCTCGGCGAAGTGGTTCGTTTACAGTGGCTACCGCTCTTATTATCCTTGCTGATTCACATCTTCCTCTGGCTTCTCTATCGCGTGGTTGCACGACCAAAACGCAGCGAGCAAGAAGAAATAAACAGTGAGACATTGAGTGATGAAAGCCCTACTCAAGCAGCTCTAACATTAAACACGCCTGCTAAAAACGCGCCAGAGCCCGTTTTACAAATCAAAACTGCGGATGCAGAAACGCAAACTGCTTATCCTGTGGTACTGCGGATTGCATATAGTGATCCTCGTGGTTTACTGGATACGCTGACCCCCAGCACCTCAGAAAAATATTTCGCCCTCTGCCAAAAAATTCTGGAAGAGGCCATTCGAGTGCTGGGCAGCAACATGCCTAATGAAGGCACACCGACCAAAATCAGTATTGTGGAGTCATTTGGCGCCAAGGGTGCATTGGTGGGGATCAATCAAAACTCAGCACCAGCATTGGGTCACTTGTTATTATTAGCCCAATTGCTCAATCTGCTCAGTGATGCAGTGTACCGCCGCAATCGAGTCGAAAAACGCTTTGCACTGCATACCTGTGCCGCGATTACGGAAGTCGATACGACAGATGAATCAACGTCAAGTTCAACACAACAAAGTGCCGAACTGATTCAACATGCCAATGCCAGCGATGTACTGATCCACGTGTCTGATGCTAACTTGTCCAGACTGATGATCCAATTTAGCTTAAGTGCTTTGGAAAAACCGGTTGAATCTCTGGGAGAAGTGATGCGCTTAAGTGGACTCCGTAGCGATCAAGCGCAACTGATCGAACGGGCTCGCGAGCAGATTTTAGGTCGATCAACTGCATAGCGACTATAAGCCCTACAATACTGGTCTAATGAACGATAAACCCCGACTAAAGCCGGGGTTTATCTTTAACGGATTTACTGATTAGCAGCCTGCTCCATTTGCTTGTTAGTTGCATCATTCGCATCCAATGCCTTGTCTAACTTATGCCGGATTTCCTTACCGTTATAACCGATACTATCAGCCGCTTCTATGCTCCGTGTCTCAGGTCGACCATTATCGACAACTGCGGGTTTGGGTGACGGTGGTTCTTTGCTGCACGATGCTTGTATGAAGATTAAACCCGCAAGTAACCCCATCGATAACGCCTTGAATACCCCATTCATTAAACAACTCCTTTGTTTTCGCATTTTTAATGCTTACCCATAATAAAAGGGACTATCCATTGCAAAGAATCGATAGCCCCTTCGATTTTCGAAGCCCTAGAATGCCACATAAGGGGTTGGGGTACTACTCGGGGTCGTTTTACCTTCAATCGCAGTAAATACGGTTTTACCAAGAAAAAACGGCACACCAAAGACAAAACTACTGGTCTCTAAACTGGTGCTCTTTGAACTCGCCGTAGCAATATTATTAAATACGGCAAATGTTGGGCTTTGTGCAAATAATGATGATGCATTAGCAACGCTAAAGGGCACTACTTTAAAGAGATTATTTTGGCCAAAGATCGTCGCACTCCGATCCAGAGACGTGGTCGGGCAAAAAAGATCCTTGGCTTTCGCGTCAGAGTCGCTGCATGTGGGAATCGCATTATTGGCGTTGGGAATGACATACAAATTCGTACCACTATCCATATAACTGTCCACATAAGTGGCATTGTTATAATCTGCACTAAAAGTAAAGTCGCCCGGATTCACTTGTAATACAGTGGCATTGCCTAAGCCATTATTACTTTGTGTACCAATACCAAAGATCAGAGAGCCCGTCACGGAATAAGTCCCTTGCGCAGGGACAGCAGGTAGCGTAATCACCGATCCATTATTATCGCTTGCAAAGCGTGTAATTGGATTTTGTAGCTGACTCGCCAGCGGCATCGTAATCGAAGTACACACCTGAGTGCTGGTACAGACATAATAAAGGGGGTTGGCCGGCTGGCCTAAGGAGTTCGTCTTACTGCAGCTCGCTCCGCAATCCTGAATCGCACTGGATATCCCAAGAATACCATTCACCCCGGCACTCAAAAAATTTCCTGACGATGCGCTACTATTCGAGCAAGCAGTTGGTTGGCTGGCAAAGGATGAATCATCAACCACTTGTAGATCAAGTTGCTGAGCAGCTTCCCCTCCCATATAGAGATCTGCTGTTTTAATCCCTCCCCAAGTATTGCCCCCGACAAACTGAAAGCACTGTGCATAACGCTGATTGTTGGCATCAACTTTGTTCGGCAACCCAAAACCAGCAGGCAGTGCAGATGCTGCAATACGCAGACCCGTTGAACCCGTATCTAAGAGCACGCGATCAATCGATGTACAATTTTGGGTGCCTGGGGTACAGATTTTGACCGTGACATAAAGACTATTAATATAGCGCGGTGAGACGCCTGTTCCGATTGAAATCGGAACCACATTATTAGTCACTGCGGGAGGAGTTGGCGTGGGTGTTGGAGTGGGGGCTGGTGCTGGCGTTGCAGAGCCGCCGCCACCGCCGCCGCACCCCGCTAAGCTCATCATACTCAAACTGAGAAATACGGCTAAAATCTTCTGATTCAACATAATCACAACCCTATTCTCGATTATTGAATATCACGCAATTCTATGTCTGATGGCAAAAGTGCTGGAACATAAGCTTTCCCATGGAAATTTCGCAAACGTCCCTCAGAGACCACCACAACTTTTGCTGGTGTGCTTGGGGTTTGGGTCGTGTCATTAGCGGCCACATAATCACTAAAATAATCACCTAAGAGCTGACGTAAATCAGGTTTAAAAGGCCCGCGCCACGTGACTGCAAAAACGACCCCTTGGGCATTGGTATATTCTTTAATCTGCCCGCCGATATTGTCTTGCAGATCATGTACGCTATAACTCTTTGCGATAGACGTAGCGCGCTGGGTCACAATCAGTGGATTCAAGGTATTTTGTTGGAGCGGATCGACAGGCCCACCCAGTCCAGACCATGCACAGATCGGCAAAACAACCATGCTCAAAAGCACTATCCTCGTTTTATTCACAGCACTCTCCAAACATGAATAAATGACATCGCAAGCGATACCGCAGCATTGATGTTGAATCTAAGCTGAATATATCTCAATCCGATGAAAATTCTTTGTCCTTAACATTAAAAACAGTCCATTGAAATACGATATCTCGTATCCTTCACATGACCCGACCAATGCAGGGATCCCGCTTCATTCAGCGTACCCTTGCACAAAACAAGCCAACCACATGGTAAAAATAATCATTACACAGCCGCACACAAAGCACTCTTACAATGAATGACTCACAAAATCAATCCAAGCCTTGCAAAATCGGCTAGAATAGCGGTCCTTAAATGCCCTCTCTCGTTGTAAGGTCTTTTTCATGACATCTAATGCCTCAAACCCAGCTCAAAGTAGCACGATCAAGCTCAATACCGTAGAAGAGCTGATTGCGGATATCCGTGCCGGTCGCATGGTCATCTTGATGGATGACGAAGATCGTGAAAATGAAGGCGATTTGGTCATGGCGGCAACGCATGTACGTCCTGAAGATATCAACTTCATGATTACCCATGCGCGTGGATTGGTGTGTTTAACCCTGTCCCGTGAGCGCTGTGCCCAACTGAATTTACCGCTCATGGTTGAACGCAATGGCGCAGCCCATGGCACCAACTTCACGCTATCGATTGAAGCAGCCAATGGCGTCACCACCGGCATTTCTGCGGCAGAACGTGCCCGTACCGTTCAAGCCGCTGTCGCACCAATGGCAAAACCTGCGGATATCGTGCAGCCGGGTCACATCTTCCCTTTGATGGCGCAGCCCGGCGGTGTACTCCACCGTGCGGGTCACACTGAAGCCGGTTGCGACTTATCGCGTTTAGCCGGCCTTGAACCGGCATCGGTCATCTGTGAAATCATCAATGAAGATGGTGAGATGGCACGCCGTCCCGACTTAGAAATTTTTGCAGCGAAACATGGCATCAAGATGGGCACGATTGCCGATCTAATTCAATATCGCATGCTCAATGAGCAAACTGTTGAACGCGTCGAAACACAAAAAATCCAGACCGCATATGGTGAATTTACGCTGCATCGCTACAAAGAACAGGGCAGCCCAGATACTCATGTCGCCTTAGTACGTGGCGTGCCCACTGAAGGTATCACCACCGTACGTGTGCATGCGCTCAATCCACTGCGTGATTTGTTTCAAGTGCATTGCCAAGGCAAACCGAATTGGACACTGGATGCCGCACTTAAAACCATCGCAGCCAGCGAACGTGGTGTCTTGGTGTGGATCAGCCAAGGCGAACAAGTCGACTTTGGCGCAGCACTGGATGCCCTCCAGCAGCCCACACCGGCGAGCTCATCTGCGCATTATCGTTCGATTGGCGTGGGTGCTCAAATTCTACGTGATCTCGGCGTACAGCAAATGCGTTTGCTCAGTTCCCCACTTCGCTTTAACGGCTTGTCGGGTTTTGGGCTTGAAATCGTTGATTATGTGGCATCCAATCCCGTAAACGTTTAATATTTTTTAAAGACCCCATTTTTTATTGATTTATTATTCTCATTAGATTTAAGGAATTACACCATGACCATCCAAGTCATTGAAGGCCAACTGCACCAAGGTAATGAAGGCAAATATGCGGTACTCGTCGGCCGCTTTAACAGCTTTATCGTTGAATCTTTGCTGGAAGGCGCACTTGATACCCTGAAACGCCATGGTGTCGATGACAAAAACGTCACCATCATTCGTGCACCCGGTGCATGGGAACTCCCTTTAGTCGCGAAAAAATTAGCGGCAAGTGGCAAGTATGATGCCATCATTGTGCTCGGTGCAGTCATTCGTGGCGGTACACCACACTTTGAGTTTGTTGCAGGTGAGTGTGCGAAAGGTTTGGGCGTGATTGGTCTGGAATATAATTTACCGGTGATCTTCGGTGTATTAACCACCGACAGCATTGAACAATCCATTGAACGTGCCGGCACCAAAGCAGGCAACAAAGGTTCGGATGCTGCATTGACTGCCATCGAGATGGTTAACCTGCTTAAGGCGATTTGATCTCATGACGATTAACCGCGAAAGCCTCATCAAAGGGTATCCCACCACCTTTGCCGCCAAGCGCAAAGCGCGTCGCTTTGCGATGCAGGGACTCTATGAGTGGCTCCTGACCAATAATCCTGCACATGAGATTGAGGCGCGCACGCGCTCCGAAAATCACATGAACAAGACTGATATTTTTTATTATCACGAACTACTCAGCCAAACCATTCAGCAAAATGAATCTCTGGACGAAATCTTAGATCCAGCGATTGACCGTGAATTGGATGCTTTGAATGTCGTTGAGCGTGCGATCCTGTTGCTCGGCGTGTATGAAATGCGCGAACGTCTCGAGATCCCCTACGCCGTCGTGATCGATGAAGGGGTTGAACTTGCTAAACATTTCGGCGCCACCGACAGTCATAAATATATCAATGGTGTCCTCGACAAACTGGCACGCCAGCTTCGTCCTGAAGAGTTTGCTGCGGGGCGTGCAGCGCGTAAAGCTGCAGCACAACCGCAAACTGATGGTGATTCCACTGATCTTGACTCCCTCTGATCACTGATCATGGATGAGTTTTCGCTCATACACCGATATTTTCAACGACCTGAAAACAGTCCTGCACCATCGGGCATTCTACTGGGTATCGGTGATGACGCGGCAATACTGACACCTCCCGCACACCACGAGTTGGTGATCAGCACAGACACCTTAATTGCTGGACGTCACTTTCCGATTGATACCGATCCCTATTCCATAGGCTGGAAAGCCGCTGCGGTCAACTTATCCGATATCGCAGCCATGGGTGCAAAACCGCATAGTATTCTCCTTGCGCTGACCCTGCCTGAAGCCAATCCTGATTTTCTAGAACCGCTAGCCGCAGGCTTGTTTGCCCTTTGCGATGCCGCTCACGTCAAACTCATTGGTGGTGATACCACGCGTGGACAGGCTTTAAGCCTCACGGTGACTGCTTTAGGTTGGGTGCCAATGGGGCAGGCCATCTTACGTAGTAGCGCACAAGTAGGAGACCTTATTGTGGTTTCCGGAACGCTGGGGGATGCCGCCTATGCCTTACAACATCTGAGCAGCTCGGCTCTTGATCCTGAACTAAAGGCTCGCCTTGATCGCCCAACCCCACGTCTTGCTTTAGGTCTTGCTTTACGTGGATATGCTTCGGCAATGCTCGATATTTCCGATGGCTTGGCTCAGGACTTAGGTCACATCCTAAGGGCAAGTGGCGTTTCGGGTCAGATTCATCTGGAAGATTTGCCATTGTCACCCACCTTGGCGGCGTTAAATCCTGAACAACGTGCGGCACTTGCCTTAAGCGGTGGTGATGATTACGAGCTCTGCTTCACCATTTCTCCATCAAAATTTGCTATCCTGCAAAGTGTATGGGATGACAGCAATCTGCCACTCAGCGTCATCGGTCAGATCAATGCCAGTGATCACAATAAAAATGAACATCCACAAAATAACCTGACCGTTTTGTATCAGCAAAAGCCATTTATTCTGACTCAACAGGGATTTAGACATTTTGAATAGTGATCACTCACCAAGCCTTCAGCCCCGTAAAAAAAACATCAGCACGGGTTCTGCAGCCGTCCTATTTAAAAACATGAGCGTATTAGAAAAGCTGACTTACTTTTTAGGTGTCGGTTTAGGGTCAGGTTTATCACCTAAAGCACCAGGCACCGCAGGCTCAATTGCGGTCCTGATTTTCATCCCGCTATGGATATTATTAGGCACTGATTGGTCCATCGTAGTGATCGCTCTTGCCGCGATTATTGGCATCCCCATTTGTGGAAAAACTGCACAACTGATGGGCGTGCATGATGATGGGCGCATTGTCTGGGATGAATTTGTCGGTCAATCGATGGCCATTATCCCGCTCATTTTCTTTGCCCAAGTCACGTTACTCAATGTCGCCCTCGCTTTTGTTTTCTTTAGGCTGTTTGATATCTGGAAACCGTGGCCGATTCGTTACTTTGATCGCAACGTGCATGGTGGGTTTGGTATCATGTTTGATGATATTTTAGCAGGATTAATGGCAATGTTTGCCGTTTGGGGCTGGCTGGCTTTACATATAGCCTAACGTTGGCTCATAGAGTACCAATGAATAACTGAGTAAAAATAGTACGATACAAAATGGAGATCGGCGACATGACATTAAGTGTAATCATTCTGGCAGCAGGCAAAGGAACGCGAATGAACTCGCGTCTGCCTAAAGTATTACAGCCCCTTGCCGGAAAGCCTTTGCTTGCACACGTCCTCGCTCAGGCCACACGGATTGAAGCCGACCGAATCATTACCGTTTATGGTCATGGCGGCGAAACAGTCAAAGCCGCATTTAAAAATAAATCCACAGAACAAATCATTGAATGGGTTGAGCAAGCCGAGCAAAAAGGGACTGGACATGCCGTTCAAGTGACCCTGCCCGTCTTACCTGAAACAGGAAAAAGCCTGATTCTCTATGGCGACGTCCCCCTAGTTCGCGCTGAAACACTGCACCGTCTGCTTGAGGCAGCTGCAGGCGGAATCGCGATGATCACGCTAAATTTAGACAACCCAACGGGCTATGGTCGTATCGTTCGCGATCGCAAAAACTTGATCACCCGCATCGTGGAACAAAAAGATGCGAACGACAAAGAAAAAGCCATTACCGAAGTCAACACAGGCATTTATGCCGTCGATAATGCCCTGCTGCATCGCTGGTTGCCGCAATTGTCAAATAACAATGCGCAAGGAGAATACTATCTCACCGACATCGTTGCACTGGCCTCCAAAGATGGCATTGAGATCGGCAGTATTCAGCCGGAATATGCCTTTGAAGTCGAAGGCATCAATGACCGCCTACAACTGGCAGATCTTGAACGTCAGTGGCAGCTCCATCAAGCCCAACAACTGATGAAATCAGGCGTGACTTTACTTGATCCTGCTCGCTTTGACCTACGTGGTCATCTGTCTGTCGGTCAGGATGTGCAGATTGATATCAATGTCATTATTGAAGGGGATTGCTACCTCGGTGATGGCGTACAAGTCGGTGCAGGTTCTCATCTTAAAAATGCCAAAGTCGGTGCGGGCACCAAAATTCTGCCCTATAGCGTGCTTGACGACGTCACCGTCGGTGCCAATGCTGCGATTGGACCCTTCTCACGATTACGTCCGGGCACTGAACTGGCCGATGACACACATATCGGCAACTTTGTCGAAGTCAAAAATAGCCGTGTTGGCCGAGGTAGCAAAGCCAATCATCTGGCCTATATCGGAGATGCGCTCATCGGCTCGGGCAGCAACATTGGTGCAGGCACCATCACCTGTAATTACGACGGCGCCAACAAACATCAGACCGTGATCGGCTCACAGGCATTTATTGGTTCCAACAGCTCACTGGTCGCACCAGTCAATATTGGAGACAACGCCACAGTCGGTGCAGGTTCCGTCGTCACCAAGGATGTGCCTGCAGGTGCGCTGGCTGTTGCGCGCGGTTTACAGCGTGTAATCGAAGGCTATGAACGCCCCAAGAAGAAGATGTAACAAAATATTGCAAATATGAATTGATTGCAAATTGCTTATGATTTAACCTTATCAGCTAATAACTGTTGAATTCATTTTATGAATAATCGCGCGCTCGGATCATCCTCCGCCGCGATTGTTTTTGTAGGAAAACATCTATGTGTGGAATCGTCGGCGGAATCGCGGAACGTAACGTGGCCCCTATTTTAGTTGAAGGGCTTAAACGACTCGAATATCGCGGTTACGACTCCGCTGGTGTAGCTTTGATTGATCACGGCGACATCATCCGTGAACGCCAAGTTGGTAAAGTCGCAGTACTTGAGAATGCTGTGATTGGCAAGCAATTGCACGGTGCACTGGGCATCGCACACACCCGCTGGGCCACACATGGCGAGCCCTCCGTCATCAATGCTCATCCGCATACTTCGGGCACGATTGCGGTTGTGCATAACGGAATCATTGAAAATTACGCCGTTTTGAAAGCTGAGCTCCAAGCCGAAGGTTTCGTTTTTACCTCACAGACCGACACGGAAGTGGTTGCTCACTTGATTCATCGCGCGATGCATACGCACTCAACACTGCTTGCCGCTGTCCAATCCGTGATCCCACTATTGCATGGTGCCTATGCGCTGGGTGTGGTCAGTAGTCAAAATGCCGATGAATTGATTGCAGTACGTGCCGGTTCACCGCTGGTTGTTGGTCTCGGTATTGGCGAGAATTTTGTCGCCTCTGATCAAATGGCACTCTTGCCAGTCACCAATCGATTTATCTATCTTGAAGAAAAAGATGTGGTGCGCCTGACTCGCGACAACATTGAGATTTATCAGAATGGTGTACTGACCAACCGGACTTCGCATGAAATTGATGCCAGCGACAGCGCCAGTGATAAAGGTGGCTATAAGCATTACATGCTCAAAGAAATCCATGAGCAAACCGATGCGATAACCCGCACTTTAGCAGCCGGCATTACTGGCGACAGCTTACATAAAGACTTTTTGGGTGAACAAGCGCATCGCTTGGCGCATGTCAAACAGATTCAGATTATTGCGTGTGGCACCAGTTTCCATGCAGGAATGGTCGCGCGCTATTGGTTTGAAAAGCTCCTGAAGCTGCCTTGCCAAGTGGAAATCGCCAGCGAGTTCCGCTATCGCGAACCTGTCGTCCTGCCCAATACGTTATTGGTTTGTATCTCGCAATCGGGTGAGACCGCCGATACCCTCGCGGCACTGCGTGATGTAAAAGCACAGTCCACGCTTGATGATAATCTGTTGTATCTCGCACTGTGTAATGTCAAAACCTCATCACTCATTCGTGAAACAGATCTGCATTTGCTCACGCAAGCGGGTGTTGAAATTGGTGTGGCATCCACCAAAGCATTTACGACTCAGCTTGCAGCCTTGATGCTGCTCGTACTGAAAGTAGGGCAAGAACAAAATCGTCTCACCCCAGCTGAGTCAGCAAGCATCATTGAACAACTGTGGCATGTCCCGAATGCAGTCAATGAGGCCTTGGCACTTGATCCATTGATTGAGAAAATGTCTCATGCTTTTGTAGAACGTCGCCATGCACTGTTCTTGGGTCGCGGTATTGAGTATCCAATCGCTTTGGAAGGCGCACTAAAGCTCAAAGAGATTTCTTATATTCATGCCGAAGGTTATGCAGCTGGCGAGCTCAAACATGGTCCTCTGGCGCTGGTCGATAAAGATATGCCAGTTGTAGTACTCGCCGCGCAAGACGATCTCTTAGACAAGCTTAAATCCAACATGCAGGAAGTGCAGGCGCGTGGTGGAGAATTGTTTGTCTTTGCGGATGTAGATAGCGAGATCAAAGCCGAAGAGCGTGTTCATGTGCTGTATGTGCCAAAGATTTCAGGCTTAGTGGCACCGATTGTTTATAGTATTCCGATGCAACTGCTGTCTTATCACGTTGCTGTATTGCGCGGTACTGATGTGGATCAGCCCCGTAATCTGGCGAAGAGTGTGACTGTAGAATAATCCGCGAATCACTTCCCTGCATGCTGTGGGAGAGTAATAAAGACTCATACTGAGTAATAGAGTGTCATACTAAGTAATAAAGTATCATACTGTATTGATCAAAAAAGCCGCATATGTTATGTTAAAATCTAGGAGCATGACTGAGCGGCTTTTTTATGGCTAAAAGACTCGTTGGTAATTCTGCTATTCAGAATCAGAAATGGATTAAAGAAGGTCGTGGCGCGGGCCACGGATCTGACTATAAGCCATGGTTAACAGTCCGAGATCTAGGCTCCGAAGGACGCTCGCATCGTGTTTTTGGGCACAAAACTAAACGAACCCATCATTTATTATCTGACGTTGAGCTTGCTGTTTTCCTCATGTTGGATTGGCATCCATCCACCACAGATCTACGAGAGCAATTTCCACTTAAATTAGAAGATACCCAGAAGATCGCAATCGAAAATGGCATAGCCCATCCTGCCGTCAGAGGATCTGACCAGATCATGACTTCAGATTTTCTGGTCAATAGCTCTGATAAGAATCAATCTAAGTACGCTATCCAGGTAAAATATAGCACCGCTTTACAAGATGCTCGAACCATTGAAAAACTAGAAATTGAGCGTCGGTATTGGGCACAAAAAGGAATTCCTTGGTTTCTGGTGACTGAACAGGAAATTCCCACTGTAGTTCTAGAAAACATTAAATGGCTATACCCTGCCAGCAGGGCTGCTTTGCCTTATGCAGATGTCTTCGAAAAAGTAACTTTTTATGCTGAACAGCTTAATAAGCAGCCAGAAAAAAGCCTCATCACGATTACCAAAATAATCGACTCCGCCTACAACCTTGAACTGGGACAATCTTTATTTGAAATCAGAGAATTGCTTGCTCAACGTTTTTTTAAATTCGATATATCCCGACTAGTAAGACAACTAAAGGCATCGGATCTGGAACTGGGCGATGCATTATTGTGGTCAGGAGTGCGTCATGCTGCGAATCAATGATGTATTTCTGAGTGAGAATGAACATTTCCGCATCCTGAGTATCTTACCTAGCTCAGTTGTTTGGATATCCTTGGATCAGGATACGGCCTTTCCTGTTCAGGTCGATAAAGATGAATTAATTTTAGCTATCGAGCAAGGGAAGATTGAGCGAGCACCGGATCCTTTTCAAGATATTGTATTCCAGTCTCCAGAATCAGGTTCAACGAATCAGTTAAAACGTGATGAAAATCACAACCTAATTAAACCTTTGATTGAGCATCCTCAGTATTACATCCCAAGAATACGTTCTGCAATGATGCATCAGATTATTGAAGAACAGGGCTCAACCAAGCAAACGCTTTATCGATTGGCACGTCGGTATTGGCAACGTGGTCAAACACCCAATGCGCTAATCCCAGACTATAAAAACTCTGGTGCAAAAGGCGTCAAGAAAACGCCTAAAGACGCAAAACTCGGAAGACCAAGGAAGTATGCCCCTGGGGTTGGCAAGAATGTCGATATTCAAATCGAGCGTTTGTTCCGCACAATCATTGAGACCTATATTCTCACAGATGAAAAGCACTCTTTTCCTTATGCTCACCGCAAATTTAAAGCGCGGTATACAACGTTGTATCCAGATATGCCAGTTGAAGAAACTCCAAGCATTTGGCAATTAAAACACTTCTATGATCGCGAGTATGGCGCAGTCGAACAGGTACAAAAGCGTTATCGTGACATTGAATATAAAAAAGATATCAGACCACTATTGTCCACATCCAATACACAGGTACTTGGCCCAGGATCGCGCTTTGAAATTGATGCCACTATTGCTGATGTTTATTTAGTGTCTGATTCCTCTAGACAAAATATTATTGGTCGCCCGACAGTCTATTTTGTAATCGATGTTTTTAGTCGGATGGTTGCGGGACTCTATATCGGTTTGGAAAATCCTTCCTATGTTGCGGCCATGCAAGCCTTAACCATGGCAATGACTGACAAGGTTGCTTATTGTGAACGTTACGGCTTTAAAATTACGTCAGAACAATGGCCAGTAGCAGGATTGCCAGATGCCATTCTTGCTGATCGTGGGGAGTTGCTGGGACATCAAATCGAAGCTCTGGAACGAAGCTTCTCGGTTCGTATCGAGAATGCCCCTCCTTATCGTGGAGATGCTAAAGGGATCGTTGAGCGTCATTTTCGAACATCTCAGGCACATTTTAAACCCTTTGCACCAGGCGTGGTCGAAGGAGTAAAAGAGAAGAAACGCGGTGGATCTGATTACCGACTGGATGCCAAGTTAACGATTTATGATTTCACCCAAATCATCATCGGCTCCGTTCTTTATCATAATCAATACCATACTCTCACAAAGTATGACCGCGATATTGATATGCCGAATGATCTCCCGATCATTCCGTTAGCCCTATGGAATTGGGGAGTACAGCATCGTACGGGGCGTTTAAGAGTTGTCTCCGAAGATGCGTTGTATGTTGCAATACTACCTAGAACCAAAGCCACTGTTTCTGATTTGGGGATTAATATTTTTGGAGTGTACTACTCATCTTCGGAAGTTGTTAATCGTGGGTGGTTGCATCGTAAAAAAACAGTCAGTCGCCCTTCATCGCTGCAGGTTGCCTATGATCCTAGAAGCACTGCGAGAATCTATATCTTTTTCGATGAGAACAGCATTGAACATTGGATAGGTGAGCTTTCTCCGCGCTCACGCGAATTTGAAGGTTGCTCATTTTGGGATGTCTGGCAAGCTAAACCCGAACAAAAGACTACGATGGCCAGCCATAAGGTTACTGCAGACGCAGAGTTGCACAAGCTTGAGGAGCAGATTGATCGCCTCATCAAGTCGGCGGAAAAAAAGGGGGCTTCAACAGTTCATCTTTCCAACAAAGAACGCATCTCAGCAATACGCCCAAATCGGCATAAAGCAAAGCAGACAGAACGCCAAAATGGAACAAAAAATCCCTCTCCTGATCAGAATATCCCTGAGCAGCAGATGGGGGAAGTTATCCCTATGCCGAAGCAGGTCAAAAAGCCTCCACGCGCTGTTCAGAATAATGCTGCAGATGATGAACAGGTGCGTTATCCAAGTTTCATCAATGAACTTTTCGATGAGGATGAATAATGACTCTCCCTCGTAATTTTGTGAATGCGGTCTATCAGGACAGCTTTGGGCAATATGTGGGGAATCCGCTCATTGAGGCACTTCCCCCCATATTAGAACCATCCCAAATCAAGGCTGGATTGCAAGGTAACGTCGTCTATGATGAGCAGGATATTTTTAAGCCGGGAACTGTTCGGGCACATCTCATCGCTCAACTTCTCAATAATTTTTTCCAGCCCATAGCCCGTCATATCGAGCTAGAGAGCAAACTTTCCATCATGATTCGTGAAGGATATGTGGGTCGCAATTTGGAGAATGGCTTATTAAACGCTCATTTGCAAAATGGCTATGAACGAGTCATGGCTGGGAGTGCAGACGTTTATCGATTTGAGAGTGCAAAATCAACTGCACGGAGTCTATCATTCATGGGGTGCTCGGGTAGTGGTAAAAGCACCACGCTCAACCGTATTTTGGCGACCTATCCTCAGGTCATCTATCATGAAAAATATAATTTCACGCAGCTTGTTTATCTAAAAATCGACTGTCCACATGATGGATCGCTTAAAAACCTGTGCTTACATTTCTTCAGAGCTATAGATGTCGCATTACACACGGATTATGAACGTAAATATGCCCTCAAACGCCATAGTGTTGAAACACTCCTGAACTTGATGCGTCAGATCGCTAACGTGCATGCGATTGGCGTACTCATTATTGATGAGATTCAACATCTGAGTTTGAATCGGTCGGGTGGCGCAGAAAAAATGTTGAATTTCTTTGTCACGTTAGTCAACGTCGTTGGTCTTCCCGTTGTCATGGTCGGAACGCCAAAAGCGCGTTTTATCTTTGAAGGGGATTTACGTTCTGCCCGCCGTGGTGCTGGGTTTGGTTCGATCTGTTGGGATCCTATGAAGGATGAAACGCCTCAGACTCACCCTGACACTGGTAGGTTGATGAAAACTGAATGGATCGCATTTACCAATGCGTTGTGGAAATACCAGTGGCTCAAACACCGTGATTTGACGTTGAGCGAGGAAATTCGCGCCTGCTGGTTTGATCTGTCACAAGGTGTGCTCGATATCGTCGTTAAACTTTTCGTACTCGCCCAACATCGGGCAATCACGACGGGTCTTGAACGGATCACGACCAAGTTATTAAAGCAGGTCTATCAGGATGAGCTCAAGCCTGTGCATCCCATGATTGAGGCCCTACGCTCTGGGGATCCTGAGAAGATTGCAGCTTATTCAGACCTAGTTATTCCCGATATTGATAAAAAGCTACTCTTGTTACAAGCCAAAATCGCTGAGCATTACGATGAACTGGAGGAAAGCTCCAGTTTCTACAATGGTCATGAACAAGCTGAACGTCTACATAATCTGTTGATCAGTATGGATTATCGGTCAGATCTAATAGTGCCCTTAGTTAAACGCGCATTTGCAGACCATCCTAATCTCAACATGCAAAAAATGATGCCCATTGTGATGGCATGGTTGAATGAAACAGATTCTCTAAAACCTCAGGAAGCACCAGCAAAAACAGAAAAGATCAAGCCGAAAGAATGGCATACGCTTGGGTCTACAGATCTGCGTTTCCTTTTTTCTCAAGTGCCCAAAGACTCAAGCTTTTATGACCAGTTAAAACCTACAGGCATGATCTTTGATATCGGATCATGGGTACGGCAAGCAGGTTAACCCGTGCTGAATTTCCCATTGCCTTATCCCGATGAGCTACTTTATAGCACCATTGCACGGGCAGGGATTCATTTTGCCATCACTAGCCCTAAGCAATTACTGGACGAGGTTTTTGGCAATCGCAAAGTGATAGCGACCATTGATTTCCCCAATCATCTACTAAAGCTGACGCAGCTTCTGCCACAACCCAAATATGAATTAGAAGCTCTGGCTTATCAACACACGCTATTTCCTCTATATGCTTTATTCATACCTGAAGATCGTCGGCAGCATTGCTTGCAATGGATGCAAGGGCTATCACAGGGCTCTATTCATCTTGCGCTGGGTGTCGCAGCATCTCGGATTAAGCAGTTGGACTCATTACGATATTGTCCCCAATGCCTTGATGAACAACTTCAGAAACATGGTGAATTTTATTGGTCAAGAATCTGGCAGATTAGAGGCGCTGACTGCTGTTTAAAACATGGTTCATTGCTCAATGCGAAGCTAGAAAACCGAGCGTATCATCGACATCAGTTCGTGCCATCTGGCCCTGAGATTTGCCCATCGCTACAGCAAAGTATGTCTAGTCCATTGATCAAGGGTATTACCGAACATGTCAGTGACATTCTAAAAATCCCTAGTTCACCATCAGCAGACTTTGACCAATGGACAATTTTTTATAAGGATCTTGCTAGAGAAGCACATTGTCTGCGTGGTAAGCATCAAATCGACTATGCAGAGATCCGTGCCAGAATCTGCGCGAAGTGGCCGCAGCAATGGTTGATCCAAAATAACCTCTATGATCTTGAGTCTGAATCGAGCTGGCTCAAAACGATTTTTAGGAAACACCGTAAGTCTTTTAGTTATTTAGAACATATTGTTGTGCTAGATGCTTTACAGCAACAACCTTGGGATTTCACCACCATCCTAACCAAGGTCAAGTCTTATCAAAAAGCGATAAGGGCTTCTGATACACCCCAAATCACAGAGTCATTGGACTCCCTTCAATTGTCAACGAGCCGAAACTGCTGGAAGGAGGCCATTAAGAAATATGGTATCAAGCAGTCACGGCACGAGCATGGAGCTCTATATGCTTGGCTCTATCGGCATGACAAGACTTGGCTTTTACAACAGAACCAACTCTATTACGCCGAACCCACTTCCCAAGGCAGCACTGTTGATTGGGTATCTCGGGATAAAGCTGTTATGAAAAAGCTCGTACAGATTCGTGATGCAGCCGCCCTCGACTTAAGCCTACCTCGCTGGTCAAAGAGATGGTTGCTTGCTCAAATCAAGCATTCTAAAACAATCGAAAAAAACCTAAAGAACCTACCAATCACCAGAAAATTTCTGGATCGATACTGTGAGGACATTGGTTGCTACCAAATTCGTCGAATTACACGCACGATCATCACGCTCAAGAAAGGCGGTGAGGAACTAAAACGTTGGGTTGTTCTGCGTCGATCAGGTCTTAGTGATGAACGGTTGACGGCAGATGCCAATTTTTTCTTAATGTGTGTTTTAAGGATGGAAAATGAATAAAACTAAAGGGTTTCCTAAGGATGCAAGGATCGAACAGATTGGGGGTCTTTTCAGAAGGGCCGAAACTCCTGAGTGGAGGATCAACTTAAGCATATCTCACGATGAAATTCGCGAACATCGCAATACACTATTTTCTAATGCTACGATGCTAGCCAAACGGCGGTTGATCAATCCTACTGAAGCTCACTCACCTTCTGGGTTTCATCTGAGGTTCCAAGTAGATTCCAGTCAAAATTGGATCAGTTCGCTCAATCGAGAATCCAATCAAACTCAGACCACATTTCAGTTGAATAAATTTATATTTAAGGCCAATTGGCTTGATAAAAACTCCAAGTTAAAACAGTCTGTTACGATCCATCTTCCTCAACTTGAGCTGGCGCGGGCTTTATTCTTTTTTACAGCCTACTTATCCCGATCAGCACTTCATGAAAACATTCTTGGCATTGATTTTGATATCCAGCCTCAGCAAGACTCTACATTAATCAACATTCTACCTTCTTGTAGCTTCCCCATTTCACATTTTAACGACGCAGGTATCAGAAGGATTTTGTCTTGGATACTTCTGGATCAGGAAGTTAGGCACTCCTACGAGAGTATTGCCAAACATTGCACAAAATATGGGTATGACTCAAAGAACTATCGACACTGGAATTTCAGCTTCGATCCTCCAATGCTCATAAATATCATCTTCGATGCCTACGGTTATTTCAAACCTGAAACGTCAGAATTTTTTGTGAATGAAATTACGGCCATCAGCAATCTCTCTAGTAGAGTATCTAACTCTGTAGATTTTTGGCACGAGAAATTTAAGCAGCTCGGAAAAGGCTCAAAGGGTGGCGCACGACAAGATGGAAGTTCTACTGGACAAGAACCCACGGCAAGTGATGATGAAGATGCTTCTGATGATGGAGCCCCTGCTATTATTGAGACAACTCAGACTCTCTTTAACTTTATCAACCCAATCGAAACTCGGAAAGTTACAAAGCAAACGCGAGGAGGTTCATCTCAAAGTGGCGAATCCAATCCAGAATCCGAAGATCCTTCTGGGAATGGAAATGTGAGCACAGATGAGCCTCATGCTGGTGGTGTTTTGCCACCAGGGGAATTTGAGGGTGCGGAAGATGAAAGTGATGATGTGGATATTTATTTAGATCGCTTCGTTGCTTTTCAGCAGATGATCGAGCTTTTCTGTTCACGTCATGAAGTTTCATCATCAATGGGGCTACGACTATACAAACTACCTGCTTTAAAAGGTTTTTCTAAGCACTTGAAGAATGACGGCAATCCACGCTGTATCGCAGAAATCAGGTTTACACTCAAACAAAAGCACTATGTCGTACTAGAAGTCGATACGTCCGATAATTTCAAACCACTTTCAACCCAAGTACTCCAAATCAAAGATCTGGGTCAATGGGCTATAGATTTTAAAGACATTCGAGAACTGTTGATCACAAAGTCTTTACTATGGCCCCGTAAACGCTTGGTAAAAGTCTCCCAAAACAAAATTTGGCAGCTGAATCATCCAAGAATAGATCAGAAGAGTAAGCAAATATCTGCTACTGAATTAGAGAGTTGGGCGAGTAGATTCGCATCGGTCTTACAATGATTTGTTTCTTTGGCATAGCGACTAGGCTGATCAATGCAAAGAATGGCTTATTGAACCTCATAATGATGTATTATGCTTTGATTTGAAGAAAAATGATCTTCTATAGAGCAAAGTAGGCGATATCCTGATGATCAAATGTCACTTTTCTAAGGCATTGGGGGAGCGAAAACTCAAAATTTCAGACGTCTCTAGAGACACTGGAATTAACAGAGGGACACTAACTAGGATGTACCATGAAACCCTGATTCGTATTGATTTAGAAACGATAAATATACTCTGCGAATATTTATCAATTACAGTCGGCGAGTTACTTGAATATCAAAAAAGTGAGAATGATGTATGAGTAACAAGCCTATCAAAACAATGATTTCTCTATTCAGTGGTGCGGGTGGTCTTGATCTAGGTTTGAGTACAGCAGGCTTTACCAATAAACTGTGCGTTGAAATAGATCATATCGCCCGGAAGACGCTTGTCTTAAATCATGCGAAATGGAAATTATCTTGTCCTGGTGACATTCATGCATTAACTCCAGCCGAATTAATGAAACAAGCTGGCTTAAAACCGAAAGAACTGACTCTTCTTGCTGGTGGCCCACCTTGTCAACCGTTTTCAAAATCTGGTTACTGGGTTACTGGCGATACTGATCGGTTAACTGATCCACGTGCTAAAACCCTAAAGGCTTACTTGGATATTGTACGCGAAGCTCTGCCGCAAGTTATCCTGCTTGAAAATGTTAAAGGGATAGCTTTTTCTGAAAAAGATGAAGGCTTAAAACTCTTATTGAATGAGTTAAACAGTATTAACAAAGCAAAGAAAACAAATTACAAGCCTCATGTAATAGTAATAAATGCCGCAGATTATGGTGTACCGCAGTCCCGAGAAAGGGTATTCATTATTGCAAGCAGGGATGGTAAACAATTCAACCTTCCTGTCGCCACACACTTCGATCCGTCTATTGTAAAAAATACAAAATACCCACACAGAACTGCTTGGGACGCGATTGGCGACTTGGATGTCGATATCTGGCCTGACGAAGTAAAGCCTTCGGGAAAATGGGGCGATTTACTGCCAACAATACCCGAGGGGCAGAATTATCTATGGCACACAGAACAATCTGGTGGATTAGCTCTGTTTGGCTGGAGAACACGTTTTTGGTCATTTCTGTTAAAGCTGGCTAAAGACAAGCCCAGCTGGACTATTCAGGCGCAACCTGGCCCTGCTACTGGCCCCTTCCACTGGAAAGGTAGATTGCTATCGATTCGAGAGCTCGCGCGTCTCCAAACATTCCCAGATGATTATAAATTTGTTGGCGATCGACGGTCAGCGCATAAACAAATCGGAAATGCCGTTCCGCCCGCTATTGGTGAATTTTTTGGCTTGGAGATACGTCGCCAATTTTTCGGTGAACGTGTTCGCAAACAGCTCAAACTCATTCCAGAAAAAAGGAATAACTGCCCTTCACCAGAAAAGCCTAAAGATGTGCCTAAAAAGTATTTAACATTGGTCGGCACTCACGATGCCCATCCTGGAACAGGGAAAGGTCCTGCAGCACAAAAACGTGAACAAAAGGAACACATCTATGCCTGATAGCAGTAAACGAGAATCACGTTCACGAATTCTTGAAGCCCTTACACGCGAATTAATGGGACCTTCTTCTGTAGATGAAGCATTAACAGAATTCCCAACCACTCGTTATATCGTTGGGCGGCTAGCTCCATTAGATACAGTAATTCCAGAAACCGAAAATGATCAGTTTGCCGTTGGGATCGATGATGACGAAGGTGGGGAATATGAACCTCAGCCCCCGTTAATTGTCGGCTTTAGTCCTTCGTCCATGGGTCTTTCTTTCCTTGTCCCCATCGACACTGAAGTAATAAGTGCAAAAGCTACGTGGGGAGACTATCGGCGGGAAAAAGATGAGTCTGAGGGTGGAACATATTGGCAACGATATCAACGATCATTTTTTGTTGAAGGCATACCTATTAACGCAATAGGAAAGCTCTGCCCAATTCCTTTGTCTAAATCCAATGCACCGGCCGCAATTACAATTACGCCAGATGGCTTCAGTAGGCCTAGTGAAAACGGCAATGGAGACGCTCAAGTGTTTTTGGAAGGGGTCATTCATCATATTGATGGGGCAAAAGCAATTAGCTTGTTCTTGGTCAATAGACGCCCCAAAGGCGATGACTCTGACAAATCAAAGGATCAACAGTGGTTAATGCAGCCAAAATTAGAGGTATTTTCGGAGAATAAATCTCCAATATTTATCGCCAAAAATTTTGATAAGGACATTTCTAAAGACTCAGAAATTGCTACTGCAAACATTCTCTACCGTGACGCTAAAGAGTTTGCAACTGGTCATGGTGTAGCCGTCGGATGGGATGGTGTAAATACTGCGCGTGATAGAGCTAGTGTCCTTTTCACCGACTTTGTTCCTAACTTTGAGGTACCAAGCTTAATTGCACAAAGTGGTGATATTCCTGACCTAAACTTGGATATGCGTGAACTTAGCAAAATCTCATCTTCCAATGATTTGTTCAACGCTATCGAACCTCTGGTTTTATCCTACGAGCAATGGGTTGAGGATAGAAAGCAGGAAGCCAAAGAGGCCCTTTTTGTTTCCTCTCAAGAAAATCAAGATACGGCAAAAGTACTGATTGAATCTTGCGAAGATGCTTCTCGTAGAATGCGGATAGGGCTAGAAATCATAAGAGATGAACACAAGGCATTTGAGGCGTTTTTGTTTGCTAACCATGTGATGTGGGATCAACGCATTCACGCCATATGGGCTAGTCGCAATCGCGATAAAGGTGAAATTATCGGCGCCCCTAGCGATTTTGATCATCCCCATAACCGCATTTGGCGACCATTCCAGATAGGCTTTATTTTACTCAACATTGCTGGCATGGTGAATACGCCAAAAAATGGTGAGAAAGTTGCTGCGGATAGAAAACTAGTCGACTTGTTATGGTTCCCTACGGGTGGCGGGAAGACGGAAGCTTACCTTGGGCTAGCCGCTTTTACCTTGGCGTATCGTCGGTTACGCGGCGATGTAAACGGTCTGGATTCAAGTGCCGGGGTAGCCATTATTATGCGCTACACTTTGCGACTGCTGACTGTCCAGCAGTTCCAGCGTGCAACTGCACTGATCTGCGCTTGTGAGTTGGTGCGTAAAAGTTCCCCTGAAAAATGGGGAAAAGAACCTTTTAAGATTGGTTTGTGGGTGGGTAAAGCCACTACACCGAACGACGCAAAAGCCTCTGGGAAAGCGCTGGAAGATTTGGATGAAGGAAAGAAACCAAGGGACGGTAGCCCTATACAATTGGTTTCGTGCCCACGCTGTGGTACATCCTTGGTAACTCCCCAAGGTAAACCTGAAAACCAAACCTATGATTTTGATAATGCAAGACTCAGGACTTTAGTTCGCTGCCCTAATCCAAAATGTGAGTTTTGCGCACGCAAATCAAATAATGAGGGCTTACCTGTCGTGGTCGTGGATGATGAGATCTACCGCGAGTGTCCATCGCTGGTTATTGCCACGGTCGATAAATTTGCACGTATGCCGTTTAAGGGTGAGACACAAGCACTCTTCGGGTTAAGAGATAGATACAGTCCTACCTACGGCCACCTGACACCAGGACATGGTGAAAAGCCAAATCAACGAGTGGTTAAAGATGATCAACCAGCACGCCGTTTAGTTCCTCCAGAATTGATTATTCAGGATGAACTTCACCTGATTTCTGGACCACTGGGTACTATGGTCGGCCTATATGAAACAGCTATTGATTTTCTAACACGTGTTGAGGTCGAAACTGGGGTTACAATTCCAGCTAAAATCATTGCCTCTACCGCAACCATACGACGAGCTCGTGAGCAAGTTCGCCAACTCTATAATCGTGATCTGGCCATTTTTCCACCCAGCGGTCTTTCATCCAAAGACTCTTTCTTTGCTAAAGAACAAGAGATCAAATTAGACGATGATAAAACCGCTGGCCGTTTATATCTGGGGATAAATGCTCCAGGATCCAGTACCAAAACCTTACTAGTCAGAGTATATGCGGCTCTACTCGCAGCAGGAGAAGCGGAAGTCACTAGAGACCACGAAGCAGCCGACCCGTATGCAACAGTCGTCGGCTACTTTAATAGCCTTCGCGCCCTCGGCGGTGCACGAAGACTGGTGGAAGACGATATCAAAAAACGTCTACGGTATTTAGCTCAACAACGAGGCTTTCCACAACGTTATATAAATGATCCAGATGAACTGACTAGTCGCCTCGATTCTTGGCGGATTCCTGGCTTGTTAAAGCGGTTGGATAATAAGTTCCCTCGTGAAAAAGATAAGCAGTATCCCGTCGATGTTTTGCTTGCCACCAATATGATTTCAGTGGGTGTGGATATTGATCGATTGGGTTTAATGGTTGTTACTGGCCAGCCTAAAAGTACAGCTGAGTATATTCAGGCTACCAGCCGTGTCGGTCGAAAACACCCTGGTCTAGTTATTACCATGTACAACTGGTTGGGTGCAAGAGATCTCTCTCATTACGAACATTTTCGAGCATATCATGCAGCACTCTACCGTCACGTAGAGGCAATCAGTGTGACACCTTTTTCCTCACGCGCGCTAGATAGGGGCCTGCGAGGAGCCTTTGCTGCAATGCAACGATTGGGGGGGCAAAACATGGCTCGAGAAGGACAGGCACAAAATTTTGATCCTGGATCTTCATGCACTGATTTGATGATTACAGATATTACTTTGCGTGCGGCGAATTTGGTGGGTAAGAAAAATGCCAAACTGGTGAATGAGAGACTCATGTCGAGTCGTGACGACTGGGCGCACTACGCCGACGATTTACTGCGATATTCTTGGCTAAAAAGTGACGAGCGACCACCAAATAATACGCGAGTATTGCTAAAGACATCAGGTACTGAAAACGAAGGACAATGGTCAACACCCGGATCGTTACGAGAAGTCGAACCTACAGCGACATTTTATCTGAGTGATGAGGAGTAACGCGGATGTCCAGTAAAAGAGCGATTGGCAACGTTCGGCCCAGTCAAGTGATAACAACTTTTGGCCCGGGCGCCATTGTTGATCTGCAAACCTTATCGGTCATAGTTGCGGGCATTGATGGCTGGCGGTTGGACGAAGATCAAGTCATTCATGAGCCGCGCTTGCAGCGAGCCCTGAAGGTGAAGCGCTTCTTTTCCGCCGAACCTTCCAGTGGTAATTACTCTACCAAGGGAGGAACTGTACCCACTTTTCTATTTCCTCGTTATCAGGTCTGCACCCACCCTGAGTGTGCAACATTGTCCGAACCAGGCGAAGAATTGGTTGAGTACAACGAGAAAACTCAGGAAATGGAATGCAAAGCGCCTAGTTGTAAAGGACGAGGTAGATACCGAGCACCTACAATACCAGCCCCATTTGTCGTCGCATGCCCAAGCGGCCATATTGATGACTTTCCATGGCGTACCTACGTTCACAGGGATGCCAGCAATCCTTGTAAAAAACGCATGCGTTTAGTCTATTCCGGTACTACTGGATCCGTGTCCGATATATGGATCTATTGCGCTTGTGATGCTAAGCGTAACGTGAGTGATGCTTTTGGTGAAAATCGTAGTTTGGTGTTGGGTGAGTGTTCTCGTAAACGTCCATGGCTAGGTATTAAAAATAAAGACCCTCACGAGTGTAAGCATATTGGCCAAGTGCGAGCCATACAGCGAGGCGCTACTAATGGATGGTTTCCGCTAGTTCGCAGTGCCCTGTCTATCAAAGAAGCAGCCAGCCCTATTGGTCAAGCACTAAAAAAGTGCCCTCAACATCAGGTAGAAAAAATAGATTCGCCAGAAAAACTGCAAATCCTGCTTGGAATGGAAATGTTCCCTACCTTGGCTGAATTTAAAGTAGAGGATATATGGCAGACCTTGCTAAAAGAGCGGGGAGAAATTGAAACGGATGAAATTGATTTACGACTACCAGAATGGAATGCCCTTAGAGATATTGAAGGCTGTAACCAAGGCGATCAATCCGATTTTTTCCTAGAAGCAAGCGTGGTCCCTGATTTTTTAACAGACAGAATAGAGCGAATTGTCCTTGCCCGAAAGCTTCTGGAAGTGCGTGCGCTCACCAGCTTTACCCGCATTGACTATGCCTCCGGGATGGATGACGATGGAATAGGAGCTTCGCGCGCACCAATTTACAAGGAACGCCAAGACTGGCTACCAGCGGTCGAGGTACGTGGTGAAGGCATTTTCATCGAACTAAAAGAAGAAAGCCTCTCTGAATGGGAAGCCAATCCTGAGGTAAGAAAACGTGCGGCGGCAATTGAAAGAAAATACAAAGAATGGGCGTTAGAACGAGGCGTCGATGCTGATGATTTCCCTGGGGCACGCTATGTATTGTTACACAGTTTAGCCCATGTGCTTATACGACAGCTTGCCTTAGATTGTGGTTACTCTGAATCATCTGTTCGGGAGCGCATTTACAGTAGTAACGATTCAGAGCGCAAAATGGCAGGTATTTTGTTATATACCGCCAGTGCAGACTCAGAGGGAAGCTTGGGTGGTTTGGTTGATCTGGGTACTAAAGAACGCTTCCCCAATTTAATTCATAGCGCTCTTGAAAATGCCAAGCGTTGCTCATCCGATCCACTTTGTGCAGACCATGAACCCGACGTGCATGCCACCATTAATGGCGCAGCTTGCCATGCTTGCTTATTAGCACCCGAGACCTCATGCGAAGCTTTTAATCGTTTTTTGGAAAGAAACTTTTTGGTGCCTACTATGGCTTATAGCGATATGGCCTATTTCAAATAAGGTATGACCATGCCTGCCACAAGAGATAAAACCGCGAAAGAACTGGCGCAAAATGTTCGGCAATTAATTAATGCGGGAGGCTTTACGGAGATCGTTGCTGCGGTGGAGGCTGGCACACTGACCTCGCAGTCTGGTTTAGCAAGTATTGCCAAGCTAGCAGCGGGACGAACAGCTGTTCAAGATGCATTGATACGTCTGATACGCAGTTGGGGTGATCAGTTCAATACTTTGAGCAACTCGGCGTTTGCTTTACAGCTTGCAATATTAAAGGAGATTGTCTCGTTAACTGAAAACGAAGCTACCCACACAGAAGTGGTATGGACGGGACCAAAGGTCGAAGGCACATATTTGAGAGCCACGCGCCAAGTCGTTCAGGACATTATCGTGGCCGCCCAATTCGAACTTTTGGTCGTAGGTTATTGGTTGGCTGGTAAAGAAGACAATGAAGGCATCATCAACGACATTATAGAGCTAATAGCAAACGCAGTAGCCCGCGGTGTTAAAGTGATTATGGTGTTGGACGAGGGTGAAAAGGGTTATGGCAAGAATAACAGAGATACTGTAATTACACTCTGGCCAAAAGATATTACTTTGCCGAAGCTTTTGACTTGGAAAATCCCAGCAGATGACAAACACCTAAAGTTGCATGCCAAGGTACTAGTAGCAGATCGCCATGACGCACTGGTGACTTCGGCCAATTTGACCATGTATGCGTTGGACCGAAACATGGAAATGGGCGTCAGGGCTCAAGGACAAGCCAGCGAGCGGATTGCTCTGCATTTTGATTTGTTATGTCGCAACCAAGTACTTGTTGGATATTAGCATTTTCCTAGAATATGCATTGAATGGCGCTCTAGTAGTCTTTTGATGATTTCATCCCTAGTGAGCATACTAATCGTAAAGCAGTGTGGATTTTGTGGCAACCACCCAGCATTCCTGAAACTGAATTCCAAATCTATATTTTCGAACCCATATGCTTTTGCTACATGCTTGTTCAGTGTGATGGTTAAATCACGGAACTCCTGAACAAAGATTTCAGAACATGCTTCATCATCGGCCTTTTTTTGTAGCTCGCGCAGGGATAAATTTTGCTTATCGAGAATTCGTTTTCTTGCTAAGTAATAAGCCTTAGAGTGATATTCAATTAACTCCATCTCATTGCTATTCGGAAAAGGGAAATTGTCGAACGAATCACTAATGGAGTATCTGAGATCATTCTTCATTGTTGTAGAAAATCTTTCTGCCCAAATTTGATGAAATATTGACTGCAGAACTCCAAACATTGCGTACTTATCTGTTGCAAATATTACTACCGCATCTGAAGGAGTCCAATCTTGCTTGATCTTTTCTATAAGATGAAGATTACTTACGCGCGATCTTCCAAAGTAGAATTCTTTATCTCTCAATTTATTAAAAAAATCTTCACGACGATCCCAATGCACCCAATACCTTTTTTCATGAATCTGGCCTTTTAATTTGTCTCTCTCGGGCTTAACTGTTGTTGTAATATGATTGAAAGCTTTCTCTATTTTTTTTGCCTCATCAAAATTTAAATCTCCAAAATCAATGCAATATCTACTTGGAATTGATCCCTTTGTGTTGTTTATATCATCGCCCACTAAATAGGGTTTTATCACTTTTTTGCTTTCTGGGTCGTTGAGAAATTCATTTGCCTCTTCTATTGATAAAACAAAACCCGCACCATATACATAGACTCCTGTTCCACAAAGACCCGCATTCTTCATTATAGGGGCAGGAGTTTCATTGCAAGGTATTGAATCCAAATACGATGATATAAGATCACAATTTTCTAGGCCTAATGTTATCTTTCCGGCCCACGGCATTTTCGTGACGTGTAAAATTGAAACTGTTACATTGGCTTTACCTGGCCATTTCATAGATGGTGTAGCATGGTAAATTTTAAATCCTGAACGTAATACCCGAAGCAGCCCAAGCTCTCGAGTATCGCCTTGCGATATTGTATTGGTAGTTATTAAGCCTATGCTTGAACCATTTTTCTTGCAAAGCAAGTCGAAGACGCATCGTATAAGAAAGAAAGTGACAAGATCACAAGCGCCCTTTTTACCATTTTTGAATCTGTCTAGGTAGTCAGCCACGTCTTTTCCAAGAACCGTGCTAATTTTCTTTCCACCCAAGAAAGGAGGATTTCCTATTAGCGCATCGAATCCTTTGTTTTTTCTATAAAAAATCTCTGGAAACTCTGCTTCCCAACAAAAAGGGATAATCGCATCTCCTCTACTACCCAAATTAATAACGATCTTATTCACTTCCTGCTGAGCGGTCTCATCTTTATCTAATCGGTCAAACCAATAGCGGTAATTTATAAGATTAGCTTCACGCTGTTTTGTGTTCTTTCCATCAAAGAAGGCAGCTATCCCAAGAATTGCCTTCAACCTAACTTTGTCCAACGCATCTTCCGCCAGTCTATTTTCTTTTTCTTTGCTGACAAAATCATGGTCGGGAATATTATGAATAGCTTCCCTGTGCCGTTCGACCTCTACAATTTCATGTTCCGGATGGCTTTCGAACAAAGGCCCAAAATCATTGGTAATGGGCTTCCAGGTAAACTCTCTAATCTGTTCTGGAGTTAAGCCTATCAGCGAGTTTCCATGTTTAAGCGCATGATCCACAAATGTAAAAGGGCGATCGGTTGATAGGGTAGTTAACCAAAGTGATAGCTTGGCCATTTCCACAGCCAACCGGTTCATATCCACGCCGTAAATACAGCGTTCAGCTACATAACGACGCGCAAATACAATGCGCTCTTCTCGGGATTCTGGCATCAAGTTTTCGGTTGCCTCACCTTTTGATGGTATAGCAAAAGGCATGGTCAAAATGGCATCAGGCTGTTCGGCTGATATGCGCTCCCAAGCATCTACCAGTCGTTCTGCGAGATAGCGAGTAGCCTGCACCAGGAAGGCTCCAGAACCCATAGCCGGGTCACAAACCTTAAGGCTTAATATTTCCTGTGGTGTTTTGATGAGTTTAGGTTCAAACAGTAATCCAGGTTTGCCCTCTATATTTACATACACCTGGTGCTCAAGCGTCCGGCGCACGACTGGTTCCGTGAGTGTTGGTGGCGTATAGTGAGCACCACTAGATCTGCGATCTTGACCGTGGGTAACATAAAGACCTCCCGGTCGTACAATGCCAAGGTCTTTTAGAAAACGTTCAACTGGCTTGGCTTGCTCCAGTAACTCTGTATCGTCCGTCCCCAGATTGGCGAGCGTGTGGCGCTCTTCTTCTCGCTCTAGGACTTTTTTGATGGTACCAGCAGTTTTGCTGGTGTACTTAGCAATGGCTTTGATCAGCGCGGCCTGATCCAATCCAGCAAAATCTGCGGCGTCCATTGGCTCTGGCTCTGCTATCATTGACCCACCTTGCAAAAGTAGCTGGGTTTTATTGGCCGGGGCTCGGGTAACTCGACGATCTAATAGGCCTTCATACATATGGCCTATTTGTTCAACAGAGAGAGTGCGATAGCTCACCAATTGGCGCACCCCATCGGCCTTAGCGTATTTTAGACTCCGTAGGATATCCCGAATCACCGCATCCCTAACTTTAGGTGGCTCTGGGACTTCGGTTGGCCATATTCCTTTTCTGTTGCGACCATCCAACAGTGGATAGCGATTGGGGTCAAATAACTGTCCGCCATGTGCGGCGATACGAATGTCCTGATCGATGCTGCCATCGTGCAATAAGCGGGAACTAGCTAACAGTCTGGCATAGGCCGCAAAAGAGTGTTTGAGTTTTTCTGGCGCAAGTCGCTTGGTTTCTTCCAATTCTGTTAATAGGTGTAGTACGCCATATGCTCTGTCATAGCTTACGTTGCCGTGGGGAAGCAAACCATTTTCTTCCGCATACAGAGTAAAAAGCAGACGCATAATAAAGGCGACACTGGATTCGAATATTTCGGCCTCGCTGTACCCATGAAGGTAATCGCCGCTAAGTTCAGCATCTATCCTATCCAACTCGTGAACCAAAATCTGCAGAGCTTCACGGACCTGATTACCGAGTTGATCGGCAACATCCATTTGTCGTTGACGGCTTAGTTTGATAAGTTCAAGGATGCCTTGATCCCGTGGCCCAGCAAAAAAACGAGACTCACCAAGTAGATCCTTAAAGGCGGCTAGGGTAAGCGGGTCATCATTCCATGTTTGCGAGGTCCAAGTCATCCAAGATGTGGTTTCCGAAGGAGAAGCTACCACTAAACGCCAGGCTTCACCGTTGGTAAGCAAACCCAACTCGATACCGGTATCACGCAGCAACCGCTCAGATTTGGTGGTAGGCGATGCTTTCCAACGCCCCTTGTTTTGTAGCCAAGGTTTGTCCAATGATTGCTCTCGTGGCACTTCTAATACCAGCATGATTGGCTTGCCTTCATCTAATAAGACGCGGCTGGGACGGAGTCTTTCTTGTTGCTCTGGCAGGTTAACTACCATATTAGCTGGAATGGCAGCTCCAACTTGCCAGTAGTCTTTGTCCTTGAGACCCAGAAAGTCTTCGAGGATAAAGTTAAGCCAGCCAGGTTGTCCATTGCCCTCAACCATGCCTTTGGGTAGGTTCCAAATCTCCCTTTGCTTTCTGAAAGTGGCTAGCTCTTGCTTGTCGAGCGACCTAAAGTTGCCTGCATCAGCTAGCACAGGTTCACTCAACACAACACCAGTGATTTCTACACTAGAAAGCCATCGATGCTGTCTATTGGCAACGCGTTTATTAGTAGCCATTAGTTAATTTCCTTCGGAAGGATAACTTCCAGAGCAACGGGATACATTCTTTGATCTGTCACTTTATATAAATCTTTCTGGCGCTTCGGCTCTGTTTCCCGTTCTTGTTGAAGTTGATCGAGCCTTCGCTGAAGTGCAAGTAAATCCTGCTCTCGCTGATCTTGCTCTTCATCGTCAAAGGAAAATTGCATCTGCATATCCGCAGAGCATTTTTGCCACTCTTTGATTGTATTTCTAATAGCAGCGATGCGTTCAGTTGCTAGGCTTTGTGCATGTTTGCGGGCGAGTTCACCGCGCTCTTTGAGTGTTTCAATAAGCGCTTTGGCTAGCGCATCGGCAGTGACAGATAGTTTTTCGGTAATTGCATCGATATAGGAAGTAATTAATTTTTGAACCCCTGTGATATCGCCTGCAAAAATCGTCGAATCTTCTGGCCTGATAATTTCCTGTTCCGTAAGAACCCCATTTTGAATTGCCAGTTGGCAACGAACTAAGCCTTCGTGTAGCCGATTATGTTCTGGTCCCAGTAATACTAACCGCCCCCACACAACTACAGCTGGTGACGAGATTTCCTTGGATTCTGAAATAGTCACTCTGTTGAGGCGGTTTTTAGATGATTGTGCGCCCCACATCTGAATCCGAAAGGTGGAAATAGCTCTTCGCATCAGAGGGTGGTCTAAATGGGCGATTCCTACTGTGTCATCATCTTTTGATTTAGTGCGATTAAATGACAGACGCTTCTGCAAATAGGAGGTACTAACATAAGCCTTACACTCCGTCCACGCGGTTGGCACACGCAAAATAATGAACTCGTCGTTGCCCAATAGACTTATGGCATCAACACAACCTTCAAGCTGCAACGCCTGTTCCAATAGTTGTAATTGATTGCTATCTGATATGTCGAGCGCACTTCGCGCTTTGTTCAAAACCTGAACCAATTGAGCCACACTCTCATTCTCTCCAGCTTCAATGGCCATTTCCTCTCGAGCAATTCTCCTGCGTGCGTCCTCATCGATTTCACTCAGATTGATGACCTCACCGAGCGCTTTTCGCCGAACATTTTCAGTAATTAAGGAACTTACACTTCCTAGGTCATTTCGAATTATTTCTACTTTATCAACAATGTGTTTTAAGAATTCTGAGTCTTCCTGATTCTTGTAAACAAAATGATGAATACGAACTTCATTCGCCTTTTGACCATGACGATCTACTCGTCCATTTCGTTGTTCTAGTCGAACTGGATTCCATGGAATTTCATAATGAATTAAGTTGCGGCAGTATTTCTGGAAATCAGCACCTTCTGATGCAGCATCTGTTGCGAGCAAAATTCGTACATTGGTTTCGCTGTTAGAAGATTGAAATTCATTGTTGATTTTCTGACGATCACCATCTTTCATTCCGCCAACAATAGTTCTTGTAGCATCTAGATATCCATGTTTTTCAAGTACGCGCTCTAAATAGTTTAATGTGTGCTTATATTCAGTAAAGATGATGACTCGTTCACCATTCCACACATTTTTTTCGCGTAAATTGTCATTGATCCAGAAAATCAACGCGGCAGCTTTACTATCTTCTTTAATGGAATAGTGAGAGACCTGCTTATCAACGATCTCAAACATTTCCTGCAGAAAATATTTTTCGTCAACTGTTAGATCATTTATGAGTTTGGAGGCAGAACTCGTAGCTGCTTCTAAGTTATCTTCTTTTTCTTCATCATCGCCCCATTCTTCAGAATCTTTTTGCTCGAAACTATTGAACAAAGACTCACCAATACCAAGTTCATCTTTAATACCTGTATTTTTCGTATGAACAATGAGGCTTTCACGTAGCGCCAATGGTGAAGACAGCGCCCGTTTTTTCAGCAGGGTAAGTATGAACTGCAGCGGTCGTTCAGAGCGCTTATCGACAGATCCCAAGCGGCTTTCAGTATAAATTCTGAGCAAATCAAAAAGGCGTTGTTCATCTCCCTCTAACTTAACATAGAGCTGAGGATCTTCGGTTTCATTTCGCGGAAGGATTATTCTCTTCGGAAAACGATGAGAGCCATCTGGATTGGTTATGTCCTGTTTTAAGCGTCGAATGGTGACCGCTGAAAGCTGAGCCTTATCAAGGTCAGTGCCTCGAGAAAAGCGGAGATTATCCAGAATCTCTAATAAACCGGTGAAACTTTCGCGGTAGCCATTGTGTGGTGTTGCGGTGAGAAACATCTTGTGTTCAAACTGCTCAGATATCGATCTGAGAAGCGAGGTACGTTCAGAGTCGCGAACATATTGTTTCTTACCTGACGGAGCAGCATTATGGGCTTCGTCTAGGATAAGGAGATCCCATGGGCGGTTGTTAGGGCGTTCCTCTAATCTCCGTCGAATGTACTCATCAAATAAACGACGAGGATGTTCTGTTTTTAGATAATCGATTGATGTAACAAGTCTTGGAAAGCTTGCCCAAGGATTTATGCTAGGGCCATACTCCTTCCTCATTTTAAGGGCAGAATCCCGATCAATGATTTTAAATTCGAGACCAAATTTTTCTGCCATCTCATCGACCCACTTAAGCTTCAAATGAGCGGGACAGACAATCAAGACACGACTTACCCTATGGCTATGGATCAGCTCTTGTGTAACTAGACCTGCTTCAATGGTTTTACCAAGACCAACATCATCCGCTAGTAAGAGGCGCACGCGTGGCATATTAATAGCTCGGATGACCGGAGCTAGCTGATACTCTTCCATTTGAACACCACCCCTGAAAGGGGCTTGCAGTATATCGCCAACGGCTAAGGAACTCGCACTCCACTGCAGTGATCGTATAAAAGCATCAAACAGCTCGGGTTCATCGTAGGCAGTGATATTGGGCAGCGCTGTAGATTCGACCAATGCAGGGAAAATTTCGCGCTCCCATATAACTTGAATATTCTCCCCAAGCGCATCATCACTCAGACATTCAAGGGCAACCCTGTGAATAGCAAGGTTTGGTTGAATCTTGGTTTTATTGACGTCTGTGACTGCCCATATTTTATGGCGCAGTTTGACTATTTGTCCCTGCTCTGGCGCTGCCCCTAAATCTGGCATATTGTTGGATCCACATTTTGATTTTACAGATAAGTTTGATTATATCTTTATACCCACGGTAGTAGATATGAGCCCTTGGCTTTTTATATGGGCAAGTTGCCTCGGACTTGACCATGCTGTATGGCAAGAACACAAGTCAAAAATATTTTCTGGTAGAATTTCCTAAAAATGCCTTAGCGCAATTACGGTCAATTCTGTTGGCTAAAGACTTCCTAAACGTCGACGCAATTTAAGATCTGTCTCAACCTTATCCGGTATCCACAAAAACATAAATTGTATTTATTTTCATATAATTATATTGGTATGATACTTTATTACTCAAATTTTGATGGGCTACTCTAAATAAGTTGATTCAGTATGATACTTTATTTTTTTAAAGAGTCTCTTAAAACAAATAAAATCAATATCTTATATAGATTTTAGTATGATACTTTATTACTCTCCCACACATGCGTGCGGGGAAGTAGCAATAGAATGTCCAGCTGTTACGGACCAACGCGCGAAGCAAAGAACCGGCCCGAAAGGCTTCTGTGACGACAAGTCGACCAATGTTCCCTACCCAACAAAACTTTGCGATTCGCCCTAGTTTCTCCTATTTCTGCAATACGGTCTTTTAGACCTTGATCATGACTAGCAGCAGAGTCTTAATCAAGATGCTTCTCTGCCAGAAACGCAGACATCTGGTCAGCAATCTCAACATTATTGAGGTCGGAAAATGGAAAGTGCGTGTTCCCGTGTATACCAATTTCAGGTAGATGGATCAATGTGGCATCACCGCCGTGGCGATTGATGGCGTCAACCCAAAGACGTGCCATGGCTAGCCGCACGCGCCAGTTATCTTGTCCGGGTATGACACTGGGTTCCGTCGGAATATTGTCGCCATAAAAGACAACAATCGGAATCTTGGTCAGCTTAAGGAATTTCGACAACGGCACAGCTTCACCACTCAAAGGGCCTGCTGTACTGGGCATCGTTGGTGGGACTTCGCCTTCCGGGAAAACAAATCCACTCCCAGGCTCAAACGAAACCACGGCCTTGATGTTCGGATTTTTCATGGCGGCGAGCCATCCGAAGCCACCAGCATGTGAGTGTGTAACTAAAATGCCTGGCCCGATCTTGTTGAACAACGCCGATACCCCTTCGACGGCTAGATTACCGTCGAATGGTCCTGTGTCTGGAACCATTTGCCGAAAGTATTGGTTCAATGCCTCGGAGTCGTGCGAGAACTGTACGCCTAGATAGAAATTTGGCCAGTTGCCAAGGCGGAACTGGTTGAACCAACGCTGTTCATCGGTAACGGGCGTGATAGTCGTTCCAACCGTTGACCGTGAAGCTCCCCCTCGACGAGGCTGGTCAATCAGGTACACAGCAAAGCGACGGCGCAAAAACAGTGTCTGGAAGCCTTCACGACCGTCAGGTGTCGTTTGCCATGTATTCATGAACTCGGCATAACCATGCCACATTACCAACGGCAGTTTCCTAGCATTGACAGGGATCTGATAGAACACATGTGCATGATCACCATGTAGCGTCTGACCCTCTGGGCCCAATTTGATCGGATCAAAATTACCGGGGGTCTTGATCACGGTTCCGCCGACCGCAAAGCTGCCCTGATCCTGAATCATCAGCGGGGGTACATTGTCGGCTGACGCCGCCATGCTCTGTGATGCAATCGAAAGCGCCATGATCAAACTCCTGTAGATTACTTTCATTGAAATCTCCTAGAGCAATGACCGAACCACGGGTCATTGCAATGAAAAGCGACCCATTCTCTCAATGGGTCAGGGAAGATCTGCTGGGTGCAGCAGGTTACAGAGTTCTCGTGTAAAACCCTGACAGCTTGGTCATCGCAACATCCACATACTTAGGTACCCAGTAGGTTTCGATGTGCGTCGCACCATCGATCTTGAACAATTCTTTGTCCTTTGTGCCGGTCGCTTTGGCAAACGCATCTTCACTCATGTAAAGGGTGTCGGCCTTACTACCAGCGATCATCAGTAGCGGCTGATTAATCAATTCAATCTGGTTGGTGGAGTCAAAGCGCATGAGATCCAGCAGGCTGCTCGTGGTGTATTTAAAGGTTGAGTTGGGATGAGCGTGGGTCTTCCAATAGTATTCATAACCCTGCCGATACAGGTCGAATGGCAGTTTGGCGATCTGCTCATCAGTCAGATTGGCGTCACCCGAATAGAGTACTTCTCCACCAGCAGCCTCCTGAGCACGAGCATCGGATGCTTGTTGTAACCGCTGCTGGATGGTGTCCAGTTGCGAATCCTGAAAGCCATTACGACGTACCCGTCCCGAGTTGAACATACTCACCGTAGCAATCGACTTGAAGCGTTTATCGGTTTCCGCCGCTGCTAATGAGTATCCACCGCCTCCGCAAATACCAAGCAAACCTAAACGTTTCCCATCAACTCCTGGATACTGCGCGATGAAATCGGCCATGCCGTGAATATCTTCGATGCGGTTTGCGGGTTTATCGACACCCCGCGGGAGGCCACCACTTGCACCTTGATATGCCGCGTCGGCTGCGATAGTGATATAGCCATGTTCTGCCAAGTGCTGGGCATACAAGCCTGCGGTTTGCTCCTTCACCCCGCCATTTGGGTGTGCCACGACTACAGCAGGGTATTTCTTCTGCGGATCATAGTTTGCCGGGGTGTAGACATTGGCGGAAATATCTAATCCATTGAGCTTGTACGTGACGGGATGGATGTTGACCTTGCCTGGCTCATTCACGGTTATCGCGCCGTCATAGACCAGCGTAAACGGATTTTTCCTATAATCCGCTGCGTCGGCATTGCTTGCCGAAACCCCGACAGCGGCTGCCAAAAGTGTAGCTTTTAATGTATCGCTCATCATGTTAACGCTCCTGTACTGCGGTTGATCATGTCAGGCGGATAAGCTTTGACAGCTACCGCCATAGAGAGTTCGTTGCTCTTTTCAGTCTGATTTCTCAGTGTGGATCCTTCTCAAAAACATCTTTGGCTACCGAAACGGCGGTGACTGCACTAGGCCAACCGGCATAAAAAGCGAGCTGAGTAATCGCCTCAACGATCTCGGTCTCCGTCAAACCGTTCTGGCGCGCCAGAATCAGATGTGAACGCAGTTGGTCTGGACGGTTCATGGCGATTAGGGCGCTGACTGTCACTAGGCTGCGATCCCGCTTGGAAAGACCTGGGCGTTGCCACACATCGCCAAAGAGTACTTTGTCGGTCAATTCGGCAAGCTTTGGTGCCACACTGCCCATTAACTGTTGAGCACGTGTAGGCGTTGAAGCATTATCTGTTTGATCTGCTATTGGCAGGGACTCTTCTTCTTTGCCTGAATACTGCGCATCGGACACTTTTTCCAGCCAGTCAACTGACTTGCCATCAAGCTGCTCCTGTATTGCAAGATGGGTCATAGCGCTGTCTGATGACGCTCCGTGCCAGTGCTTCTGGCCTGCCGGAATCCAGACAACGTCGCCAGCAACGATCCGCTGAACGGGACCGCCCCAAAACTGAATCAAGCCAGCTCCAGCAGTAACGACCAGCGTCTGGCCAATCGGATGTACATGCCAGTCTGTCCGAGCACCGGGTTCGAACGTGACGTAAGCGGCAGATGCTCTAGCCGGTGAGGTTGGTGAGAAAAGCATATCGACGTGTACCTTGCCCGTGAAATGCTCAGGGGCACCCGCAAACGACTCCCGATCTGCCTGATGCAAAATTACAGCGATTGGATGCTTACTGGAGCTGGAAGCAGCGTTGGCTTCGTTAGCTTGAGCGTAAACTGTGGTTGTAAGTGTCATGATTGTCAGAACCGTAAGTAGGGTTTTCATTGGAAAGGTCTCGATATCTCGGAGGTCATGGCAGCCGCTACCGCGTCCGCAACAAGACCTCGGGTTCTTTGGCTGCGATTTCTGCCGCCGTGGTGACACGAGCCCTTTTAGGAACAATCAGCGTAAGCGCGATAATCGCTGCTAGGGCCAGCATGCAAGCACTGCCATTGATTGATGTCGTGATCTGATGAGCCAGCGCCTCAACACTATGAAGATCAGCAGGCTTGGCTGCCGTGAATACGACAACCAACACACCTAGACCCAATGAGCCGCCAAGTTGATGCGCGACATTGACCATGCCTGAAGCCGCCCCAGTATCTTCTGGTGCTACCTCCGCTACAGCCTCGACTGTCAACGGTGCAAGCACGGCTCCTTGGCCAAAGCCGATGAACAGCATGGGTAAAGCCACACCAGTCAAATATGGCGTGTTTGCAGTTGCCTGCCCCAGCCACAGTAAACCCACGATGGCGACGACCAGACCAGCGACAATTAGACCACCATTGCCGAGTGTGCGGGTCAGCCGCGGAACCATGACTGCTGAGATGAGATTAGGCAGGGAAACAGGGAGGAAGGCCAATCCAGCCTGCAATGGCGTAAAGCCAAGCACGCCTTGCAGATATTGGGTCGAGAAGAACCAGAAACCGACCATACCACCCATAAACAGCATGCGGGCAACATAGGCACTGGAGCGTATTTTGTTCGCAAACAAACGTAACGGCAGGATTGGCTGTTCGGCACGAGATTCAACTGCAATAAAGACCGCGATTAACACAATGCCTGTAATCAGCGACACGACTGTTTCCTGTGCACCCCACCCAACGTCCGCCGACCTGACGATGCCGTATACCAATGCCACCATACCTACCGTGGAGCTAATGGCGCCAATCAGGTCAAAATGCCCTGCCTCTCTTGGGGTTTCGGTAAAGTAACGACGTGCTCCGGTGATCAGGGCAATGCCTATAGGCAAATTGATGAAAAATCCAACACGCCAAGAAATCAAATCTGCAACTAGCCCGCCTAATACCAAACCTAGAATCGCACCTAACCCCGCAGCAGCGGCATAAAGAGAAAGTGCACGGGTACGTTCAGGCCCTTCCGCAAAGTTCGTTGACAGCAGAGCCAGCGTTGAAGGCGCGAGCACAGCGGCTCCAACACCTTGGATAGCACGAAACACCAGTAACCACGCTGGAGATTGCGCTACACCTATTGCTAGCGATGCCAGAGTGAATACTGCCGTCCCTACGATGTACATCCGCTTTCGCCCCAAGATGTCGCCAGCCCGAGCACCGAGCAACAGGAGACCTCCAAAAGCGAGCGTGTAGGCGTTTTGCACCCAAGACAACTCGGCGGTAGTGAAGCCAAGACCCGCTTTGATCTTCGGCAGACCAGTAATAATGATCGAAATATCGACCACAATCATCAGATAGCTGGCGACAATGATCGCCAGCAGAATGTTCGACTTGGCTTGACTGCTTAGGGTAGATCCCGCATTCATACGGTTGCTCCTCGCTTGGACAGTGCTAATCAAATGTCGAGCTTACGTTCGCTCATCCATTTGACAATGTCAGGATCACGGTGCGAAAAAAAGCTGCTGGTTCCAGTCTCAAGCGTGGTCATCGCAGCCATGTCGGCATCATCTAGGGCGAAGTCGAGCACATTCAGGTTCTCCGCCATGCGTTCACGACGAACAGATTTGGCCAATGCCACAATCCCACGCTGAACCAGCCAACGAAGAACGATCTGACCTATCGATTTGCCATGCTTGCCAGCAAGGGCGACCAAGACTTCGTTCTGGAAAAGGTTGTTACGGCCTTCAGCAAAAGGTGCCCATGCTTCTGCCTGTACACCATTCTTCACCATGAAGGCAGCGCTCTCAGCCTGCTGGTGAAATGGGTTTACCTCGATCTGATTAACCGCTGGTTTCACTTCATTAAACGCAATGATGTCCATGAGGCGGTCGGGTTGAAAATTGCTTACCCCGATGGAACGCAGTTTACCCGCACGATAGGCCTCTTCCATGGCACGCCAAGATCCATGCACATCGCCAAAAGGTTGATGGATCAGATAGAGATCTAGATAATCGAGCTGAAGACGGCGCAAAGAGTTGTCGATAGCTTGGCGGGTACTCTCATAACCGGTGTGTTGTACCCAGAGTTTCGTCGTAACAAACAACTCTTCGCGCGCGATACCACTCGCCTTGATGCCCTTGCCGACGGACTCTTCATTGAGATAAGAGGCGGCAGTATCTATCAGACGATAGCCAGTCTCAATCGCATCAATGACGCAACGTTCACATTCCTTTGGATCGGGTATCTGGAAGACGCCGTATCCAAGAATAGGCATGATAATGCCATTGTTTAAGGTCACATATTGCATGGTCAGTTTCTCCAAGTAAGGGCAATCAACAGATTGTCTATTTCATGGGTCAAACTATAGTCAACCAATTAACATCGGAGTAGCATCTAATAACTTGTTTCATTAGCAATCAATTCATGATAATCACGACCTGGTAGTATCTATGGCCATCAACGAACTACGCTCCATTTCAATCTTTGTCAAAACTGCTGAATTAGGCAGCCTGCGTAAAGCGGCTATGGCTCAAGGTCTGAGCCCGCAGGCAGCGAGTCAAGCGCTGGCACAACTGGAGCACCATCTTGGCGTCCGCTTGTTTCACCGGACAACCCGCAGCATGGCGTTGACCGAAGAAGGCCGCCAGTTTCTGGATACTGTCCAACCCGCGCTACAGGGTTTGAATCGTGCATTGCACACTGCCAAGCGTACGCGGGAGGAGATTGCTGGGCCATTACGGATTGCGGGTCCACACTCAACGTTCAGACCTGTGATCACATCTCTGGTAAGCGAATTCTGTCAGCGCTATCCAGAAGTACAACCAGACGTGCAACTCGACGACCGGATCGGTAATTGGGTGGAAGATCAAGTCGATGTCGGCTTTCGAATTGGAGCCTCACCCAAGGAAGGCGTCATCGCCCGGCGACTATTGCCCCTACAGTTGATCATTTGCGCCTCACCTGCGTATCTTGATAGACACGGTACACCCATCGATCTGCATGAACTCAGCTCACATCGCTGTAGCGTCTTTCGGCATCCCACGACAGGAAGAGTCGTACCTTGGCATATCAAACTTGGGGACAACATTGTCGATCAACATGTGGTGCCCGCATTTTGTACCAATGACGAACAGCTAGAATTGCAGACCGCATTGGCGGGTCACGTCATTGCTCAGGTATCGGGGATAACAGCCGCCGCTTATATTCGGTCTGGCCAGTTGGTTCCCCTACTGCTTGACCATGTCGTTAACCATGTTAGCCTCTGGATCTACTACGGTAGCCGTGATTCTCAGCCCGCGCGCGCGCGGGCATTCATCGACTTGGCAATCGAAAAGCTGAGTGATTACAACGAATATGTCTTGAGTACTGAGGAGTTGATTTCGCTAACGCAGAGGGCTCACCAACGGACTAAGCAATAACAGATGAGGATTGGCTACATAGAATTCATCGCCACTTCTTTAAAGGAGCTAGTCAAGATTAATGATAAAATGTCGCGTTCATTCTTTATCCCCGTAATCGGTGTGGGAGAAGTTTCTTCTTTACTTTCCTAATGTAATTTAATGCCCTCTCGCAATACTTCTTTTCATTAATACACCTGTTTTTTCTGCCTCAATGCTCTGACGACTCAACATAATGTCCACGCAACTCACTGGGCGCCTTGCCCTTTACCCGTTTAAAGGCACGAGAAAAAACCGACGTCTCGCTATATCCTAACTTCTGAGCAATCTTGCTGAGGGGTAAATTGCTACTGATCAAGAGCAACTCTGCCAGTTCTATCCGTGCCTCTTTAATCAGTGCATTTAAATTACTGCCTTCAGCATTCAAACGGCGACTCAAAGTTCGTGTGGACATGGTGACAAGCCTTGCAATCTCCACAGCATCAGGCAACTTGCCTTGTGATAACAATTCACTGATCAGACGACGAACCTGTAGTGTCACGGATTGCTGCTGTAAGGCATATTTGAGTCGCTGGGCCAGCATTGCATCAAGCGTCAAATGACTCGTACGATTCCGCGTCAACAACGGCTGATCAAGAATGTCCCGGGTGATAATCAGTTGATTCTCGGCACAGCCGAACTGAGCAGCAATGCCCAATACAGAACGAAAAGTCTCGATATCTTCAGTGCTGCTATGGGCAAAATGAACCTCCATGCCTGTCCTCCCTATACCCGCCTCGGATATCCAGGAACCACGGGTAAAAAACGCAATCTTGCTATAACTGCCCGCGATTAATTCAGTCAGTATTTCATTATGAGGGCTGCCAAAGTCGTGGTAGCGACGGATATGGATATGGGTCTTATCACCGATGTTTTCACGATGCAATTCAAAACCAGACAGAACCAAAGGGAAATAACGCAAGCCGACATTCACCGCCTCGCCAAGCGTATCCGCGGTCATTGCCGCCATGCCCATGACATGAACCGTCACCGGTACATGACGTAAAATCTGGATAACACGCGGCTCGCCTACGCTCAAATGCTCTTGGATGATCTGGATGAGTTCAGAAAATTGATCCAGATTCAGCAAAGCATCTGCGTGCTGTAATATATCTGGGCTGACATGACAACGGCTGTAGATTTGCGCAATATCCCCTTGCTTAGCACGCACCAGTGACTCCGTTAACTCTAACCATTGAATGGGGAAAGTATAGTCATGAGACATGGACCTAGACATCACAATTCTCCTCGCATCCATACCACTTCATTTTTATTATTCATATATCAAAGGTAACGACATCATGCCTATTGATCAAAAGCATTACGCCCTCATCATAGCGCCCTTTATCACCGAAGAAAGCAGTCATCAAAGCCAATGACCCGAACTTTAGTCGCCAATGTGTGACATATGCCGCCAATTCACTCTGTATATAGACTCCCTTGCTAGAACTCAAATTAGAAATCGTATATATATGATCATCAATTGATCAAGCATGATCAATTGATGATCCTCCAAGATGCGTCGTGATGACTCAATAACACTGTAATAAACAAAAATTTGAAAAAGCAAAAGGATACTCAATCAAAAGATGTTCGCAAATATTGACGCTGCGCTATCCATAGACAAGAACTAACACTTCCCCAAGCTGACTGTGATCAATCGCGATTGATTGCATGCTGTGCTATAGATTTTCTAATCCAGCCGTCACTCTCCGGACCCCTCTTTTGAAAACTGATCTTTGCGTTTAAAGATCAGTTGTCCCTCCAAATGCTTGAGGAAGAAAATTGAACGTCAAAAGAATGATAATTTTATGCGCAGGGCTACTACTGATTGTCGCCATACTCAGTGGGGTCTATGCAGGCTGGTGGGTACTTAATAATGCAGACGCAAGGCTCACCCTAACCGATCAAGCCGCCCAAGTGATGATTCCGAATGCTGTGCCTGTGAAAGCCGATATCCTCACGGACTTGGACGTGATGCTGAACGGCAGTATCACAACCACCGTTCCCATTGATCAGACCGTACAGGTTCCGATACACGATACGCTGCATGTCATTGCAACGCTAGACAATGATGTCCCTATCAAAATGAATGTGCCCATTCACGATATCGTCCCTGTAGACCAGATTGTCCATGTCGACTCTAAAGTAGATGTGATGGTGCTTGGACGTACGCTAAAACTGCCCATCCGTGGGGATGTGCCGATCAAAGCGCAAGTGCCGATTAATCTGGATGTTCCAGTCGATCAAATGGTGCACTTAAAATTCACCGCACCGGCCGATGTCAAACTCTTACAAGCGCTGTCCGTACCGCTCAAGACTGACATTAAAACAACGATCCCACTGCATAGCGCGATGAAGATTCCCGTGAGATCCTCCCTGCTTGCCAATGTGTCGATCACGGATCCTCTGGATGCCATCGTAACGCATGCTGACCTACGTCTACCATTGAGCACGTTGAAACTCAATTTTGGTAATGCACATCACCGCAGCGCCCAAAATATAGCCGCATCGGTCCAGCCAAAAGGACAAGTACAATGATGGGGCGTATCGTACTCATCGGCTGGGCTGCTTTAGCCATTATCGTCATCGGGCTATTTTTGGGTTTCCAACTATATACGCATATCCTTGCGGGTCTGACGTTATCAGACCAACCCGGTTTTTTACAACTACCGAAAAGTATCACCGGAACAGCTTCTGCGACCAATGACATTGCGATCAAACTCAAAGGCAGAATTGATGCCGAGGTGCCTGTCAAACAAGACTTACAACTGCCATTGCATGGGGTATATCAGGCCAATATCTCCTTAGATACTCATGTGCCTTTACGCTTTACCATTAATTATAAAGGGGATGTCGATGTTCATGCTTATGCGGATATTGTAGGAACAACTGAACTGGTCACCCAGCGACACTGGTATCTACCCACGTTTCCTTTAAAGGCTCGAGTCCCTTTAGATTTTAAACTGCCAATATCGCTCTCCGTTCCTGTCGACACCCAAATCCGCTTTGTTTATAACGGACCACTCACACTTAAGCTCAACCAAACCTTGACCAGTCCAATTGACACGGTGCTGCGCACCTATCTGATGGTCGACCGCAATGTCAGCACCCCCATTCTCGCCAGTTTTGGCATGCGTTTTTATCCACCACAAACGCCTCTCCCTGTGCTGGTGAAATATGCCGACCTCAAGCTCCCCTTAAGCAGTCTAAGAATACAGCGCACCCGGCAACATGATCGGTAAGAAAAAAGAATGACGTAATCGAAGATAACCATCACAAAGACAATTTAGAGATATAAGGAAATCATAACAATGCAAACATGGTCAGAAATCGTTGTTGATGTTCAACAAAATTGGTGGCTCTACGCCTCAATGCCTTTTGTTGCTGCAATCATTGGTTATGGCACCAAAATTGTGGCGATTAACATGATGTTTAAGCCCATTGAGTTCTTAGGCATAAAACCCTATCTCGGATGGCAAGGAATTGTTCCTCGCAAGGCTGCTATCATGGCGGGCATCGCCTGCGATACCATGACGACCAAGCTGCTTCGTCCCGAAGATATTTTTAATAAACTCGACCCAGACCGCATCGCCAAAGAGATTGAAAAGCCATTGCTGGCGGCGATTGAAGACATTACTCGTGAAGTGGCGGCACACTACTCGCCGGGTCTATGGGAGATTGCACCCGAGTCGGTCAAAAATAAAATCATTCACCGTATTCAAGATGAAGCACCCTCGATCGTCAGCAATATCATGAATGACATCAAATCTAATCTCGGGACAGTATTTGATTTAAAGGACATGGTCGTCACCAGCCTGCTGCGCGATAAACAGCTCTTGAACCGAATCTTTCTCGAAGCGGGCAGCGGTGAATTTCGTTTTATTCGCAATTCGGGGGCATTTTTTGGCTTTGGCATCGGTATTGTACAAGCCGTGACTTGGGCACTGACCCACTCACCTTGGGTGATGCCGATCTTCGGTCTGTTCACGGGTTGGTTTACCGATTGGCTGGCGCTGAAAATGGTCTTTAATCCCAAGAACCCGACCAAATATTTAGGCGGACTCATACAGTGGCAAGGCTTATTTCTCAAACGTCGCCATGAAGTCTCCACCGAATATGGACGTCTCATCGCCAAAGAGGTGGTCACACCGCATAATATTATTGATTCAATTCTGCGCGGCCCTCTCTCTGATCGACTCTTTAGCATGGTGCAAAAACACGTCCAGCTTGTTGTCGATGAACAATCTGGTATAGCCAAACCGTTTGTGGTTTTTGCCGTAGGCAGTGGTCGCTACCAGGAAATGAAACTATTGGTTGCGCAAGAGATTATTCAGCGCCTGCCTGAAACACTGAAAAATATTGAGCAATATGCTGAAGATGCCATGGATCTGGAACGAACACTCGCCAGCAAAATGACTGAACTGAGTCTAGAGGAGTTTGAAAACTTACTGCATCCTGCGTTTCAGCAAGACGAATGGATTCTGATCACTGTCGGTGCAACACTCGGTTTTCTAGTCGGGGAATTACAGGTCTTTGTGATGGAGCATCTGGCTCATCATGCACCCACGGCTGTGGCTGTTATTCATTCCGTATCCTAACCAGCAGTTATCCCTGATGGCGATAAGACGGGATCTGAACCAATACCCCTTTTGAAAGTACGTATTCAAAAGGGGCTGCTGTCATTATTTCTTATCCGCAATCGCAGTCCCTGCACCACCACCAATTGCTGCGCCAATCGCCGCACCGGAACTGCCGCCCAGGATGTTTTCACCGACAATCGCACCCAGACCACTGCCGACAGCACCGCCAACCGCAGTGCGGTTATTGGCACCAGCTGCCTTGCTGCCGAGACCAGCACCAACAGCACTTCCTAATGCAGAACCCGTCGTACCACCCATGTTATTACCAATAGTCGCACCTGCCGCGCCGCCTAACGCTGCTGCACCCATACGCTGTTGTGAAGGATCTGCTGCACAGGCAGTTAAAAGCGCTGCTGCTGAAAATGCCACGCTGATAGCAAAAATTTGTTTAGATTTCATCGAAGTATCCATCATTTATATCAAAAAAAGAAAAATTTATAACCTAATCAATATAACTGTTTATACGATGTATAAAGAATTATTGTTTTGTCATGGCTTGGGATGATTTTGTTAATCATCCGCTATCGCTACTCCCCAAATAGCGTGTTATTGCATCACATCAAGGACCCTCAAGCTGCCCAATAGCCAAAGTGAGTGCTTTTTTCATATACCCTTGCCAGAGTCCTTTTGCAATAAACCACAGAACTGGTGCTGTAAATGTGGATTGGGCGTGGAATGCATAACGCCAGCGAATGATTGTTTTGCCCGCGTTCTGCGTGAACCACCATTCCCATCTGCGGATATCGCCAGATGACGTAATATGCCAGTAAAACCACTCACCGTATAACTAAAATAATGGGGATGGTCATATCCCGTCAATTGCTCTTGAGCAGAGCTATCATCAGACAGCAGCACCGTCCGAGTCTGAGCCGCAGCATCCCAAGCACCAGTTTGGTGCTGAGTTCCAATAACCGCTGGCAGCGGTCCATAGCCAGTGAAAATCTTCGTTAAGTCAATCGGAACGATATGATCAAATACAGTAACTTGATCAACATTGGTTTCAATACTCACTATGACGGGGATGACTCTCATCTCTTAGCACTCCCGATATCCGTACACGGTCGTAGTTATCACTATGAATAACGCTTAGCTAAGCCCTACCTTAACGCAAATTGTTTGCAAAATCGCGAAATGCCGTCGCAAATTTCTCTGACAAACACTTTGACAGGCATTAAACCCGCGCTATCACACAACACTCATACACGAACTGGTTTTTGCTCTGCTTAAAGCAATGCAACTGTTCCATAGATTGAATTGCCAAGAATAATAGGATTCGAAATTTTAGTTTGACTCAGAAAATGAAATTGAAGCTCTAAGTTCTTTCTTTAATCAGATGATACAGACTGGGCGTTGCCAAACACCCCAAATGTCGCTAGCATCAAAAAATGCGTACTCTCCGACTGATTTTTTCCTGCTTACTGTCTCTGGCTATCCTCTCGGTAGGATCGGCCGCAGTGGCTATGTCAGTCCACAGTCCGTGTACGATGCAGCAAATGCAGAGCGAAGACGTCGCCACGGCATCAATGATGTCCATGAACATGACCAGTACCCAAGACACGCCACACATGGATTGCATGAAAGTCGAAAAATCCTTGTCACAGCATGATCATCAAGGGCATGACCGTCTGTGTCAATCTGGACAAGACTGCGTCATGTATAACGTTCAACTGGCCTATTCTGCATCGACCCTGATGGCCTCCCAGCCTCAGGCAGAGTATCTGACTGCACAAAATGTGGTGATTCAACACCCTCAATTTCTGCCCGCGCCCGATCTTTTCGGATTGTGGCGACCTCCTCGCACGCTTTAATTCTCCTATCGATTTAGTGGTTCATTGGATCTGATCCTTTGAGCTGTATGCACGCGCATGCGTGTGCCTATACTTTTTAGGGAATGAGAGCATGTCTCCATTTTTAATTCATCGGGTCTCGATCAGACCTGTCCTACGATATTTGTTGCCTGTCGTGCTCGTATTCATCACGGGTCTGGCTGATGCAGTACCGCTGTCACTCGATGCAGCGCTCACTCTGGCCGAGCAAAACGCCCCGGAGCTGATCGCCAATCATGCTCAAATCGATACCGCACAATCGACATCCATACCCGCCGGCGCACTCCCCAACCCCAAAGTGTTTGCGGGTCTGGATAATTTCCCCGTGACGGGTGCCGAAGCAGGGCAACTCACGCGGGACAATATGACGATGCAGAAAATCGGCATCATGCAAGATACCCCCAACGCCGCAAAACGACGGGCACAAATCGACATTAGTCAGGCGAGTATTGAAGTCGCTACTGCACAACTGCCGATTACCCGGCTCAAGATTCGAGAAAATACAGCAACCGCATGGTTTAACCGCTATTACCTCGAACGCAAAGTGGCCCTGTTCGATACGCTGTTCAATGAAAATCAACGGCTTGCCCAAGCTGTCCATGCCCAGATTGCAGCAGGTCGCGGATCAGTGACCGATGGGCTGCTGCCCAAGCAGGAGGCGGCACAACTTGCGGATCAACGCGATGATTTGCAACGGGACTTATCCAAAGCCAAAGCAGCCTTACGTCGATATCTGGGCATCGATTCAACCGCGCCCAGCAGTGATCCCATCCTGACACCTGATGCGCCTGCACTCACGATTGATGCAGAGCACTTGCATCAACATCTCCACCACCATCCCGAGCTGCAAGCCTTTGCGGCGGAATCACAACTGGCGGATGCCAAACTTGCGGCAGCGCGATCCCTCAAAAAATCAGACATGAGCGTGGAGTTTGGTTACCTCCACCGCGCCCCTCAGTTTGGCGACATGATCGCCGTGCAACTCACCTATGAACTGCCGATCTTTTCTGCGCATCGGGTCGATCCGCTGATCATGGCTGCCCAATCCGAACAGGCGCAAATTGATGCCCAGCGTGAAGTGATGTTGCGTGAGCATGCCCATATGCTGGAAAACGATCTGGCGGATTACACCGCCTTAAGCCAGCAACTCGATCGCGCCAATCACATCAGTCTGCCGCTGGCTCAGCAAAAAGTCGATTTACAACTCGCCAGCTATCAGGCAGGCAAAGCCGATCTCAGCATGGTGCTGACCGCCCGCCGTGAATGGATCGAGCAACAGCTAAAAATCATCACGCTTGAAAACATGCGTGCCGTCACTGCGGCACAGCTCTACTACAGCTACGGCGACATGACCACAACACCTGACCTGCAAGGAGCGAACATTCAATGACGTCTCAATCAATGAAACTCGGCGTCTTCGTCATTGCCCTCACCGGACTGGGGCTCGGCATCGGCAGTGGTATCGGCTACTGGTCAGCACGTCATCTCTCGGGCAGCACAGAGACGCCAGCCACGCTGAAATCCAATGCCAAAGTGCTGTATTGGTATGATCCGATGAAGCCCGACCAGCATTTCGATCACCCCGGTAAATCGCCATTTATGGATATGCAACTGGTCGCCAAAACCGCCGATGGGGATCGCCCCTCCACGACAAGCGGGATCAAAATCGATCCGCGGATCACCCAAAATCTCGGCGTGCGTATTGTTCCCATAGAACACGGCTCACTCAAGGACGACATCACGGTTACAGGCACGATCCAGCTCAATGATCGACAGGTTGCCGTGCTGCAAGCCCGCAGCAATGGCTTTGTCGAGCGCGTATATGCACGGGCGGCGGGGGATGTCATTGCTCGCGGTGCGCCGATTGCGGATGTGCTCATACCCGATTGGGCGGCTGCCCAAATTGAATTTCTGGCAGTACTCAACATGGGCGACTCCGCGCTCATCCAAGCCGCAAGGCAACGCTTGCAACTGCTCGGGATGCCCTCGGACCTCATCGCACGGGTCGAAAAGACCCGACGAAAACAAGCCACCCTCACCTTATCCGCGCCCATCGGCGGGGTGATTCAAAGCCTTGATGTCCGATCAGGAATGACGCTTAGTACAGGACAGACGCTGGTCAGAATCAATGGATTAGACCCTGTCTGGCTGGAAGCAGCCGTCCCTGAAGCACAATTCGGCGGGATAAGCACAGGCAGCGCGATCGATGCCCAGTTGACGGCATATCCAACGATGACCGTTCATGGCAAAGTCATCACCATCCTCCCAGACCTGAATACGGACAGTCGCACACTACGCGTACGCATTGAGCTGCCCAATGCCAAGGGTTTGCTGAAGCCCGGCATGTTTGCTCAAGTTCATCTGCCAACCGGCGCGCAACAAACCCAGTTCCTCGTCCCCGAAGAAGCCGTGATTCGTACGGGGACCCGCAACATCCTCATTGTGGCACAAGCGGATGGGCACTTTGTCCCTGTCGAAGTCCAACTGGGAGCCGCCAGCAATGGTCGGATCGCGATTGTCAGCGGCCTACAAGATGAGCAGAACGTGGTGGTATCAGGACAATTCCTGATTGATTCAGAAGCCCGCCTACAAGGGGTGCTTGCGCGGATGAACGCAGCCCAAAAGTCATCTGAAGCCATGAACGACATGTCGATGCAGGCAAAGCCAAGCGTCACACCGCCATCATCACAATATCACAGTATCGGCCAAGTCGAAGAGATCAGCGCACAAGCGATCACCATCTCCCATCAGCCGATCCCCGCCATCGGCTGGGGTGCAATGACCATGACTTTTAAGCTGCCCGACACACTGCACAAAACAAACATCCACGTGGGCGATCAGATCAATTTTGGCTTTAATCACGTTAAAGATGATAATGTCATAGCCACGCTGGACAACGCACAGAGCCACGCTTCGTCGCCTGCGGGAGATCAGCCATGATTGCACGGATTATTCATGGCTCGATCGCGAACCGATTTCTGGTGTTGCTGGCGGCATTGTTCATTGCCACATGGGGCGTCTGGGCGGTCAAAAACACGCCCATCGATGCCCTGCCCGATTTGTCTGATGTGCAAGTGATTATCCGCACCAGCTATGCCGGTCAAGCGCCGCAGATTGTTGAAAATCAGGTGACCTACCCGCTTACCACCACCATGCTCTCCGTCCCTGGTGCAAAGACGGTACGTGGCTATTCTTTTTTTGGTGACTCGTTTGTTTACGTCACCTTTGATGAAGGCACCGACCTGTATTGGGCACGCTCGCGGGTGCTGGAGTATCTCAATCAGGTTCAGGGACGCTTGCCTGCAACAGCCAAGTCATCGCTCGGTCCAGACGCCACTGGTGTAGGCTGGGTCTATGAATATGCGCTGGTGGACAAAACAGGACAGCACGACCTTGCACAGCTTCGCGGTCTACAGGACTGGTTCCTGAAATATGAACTCAAAACCCTGCCCAATGTCGCTGAGGTCGCCAGCATCGGCGGCATGGTCAAGCAATATCAAGTCGTACTTGATCCCATCAAAATGGCGGCGCTACGTATTCCGTTGGACAAGATCATCGATGCCATCCAAAAAGCCAATCAGGAAACCGGCGGTTCAGTCCTTGAAATGGCAGAGTCAGAGTACATGGTGCGGGCGTCCGGTTATTTGAAAACCCTAGATGACTTTCGCAATATCCCCCTCAGCACATCGGCCAATGGCATCCCCATCACGCTCGGCCAGCTCGCAACGATTCAGCTTGGACCTGAGATGCGGCGCGGCATTGCCGAGCTCAACGGTCAAGGGGAAACTGTCGGCGGCGTGGTCATCCTGCGTGCTGGCAAAAATGCCCGTGAGACCATTGCCGCCGTCAAGACCAAACTGGCTGAACTGCAAAAAAACCTGCCTGCGGGTGTTGAGATTGTGACGACCTATGACCGCAGCCAACTGATTGATCGAGCCGTCGACAACCTCAGCCACAAGCTGCTCGAAGAGTTTCTGGTGGTGGCATTGGTCTGCGGCTTATTCCTCTGGCATTTCAGATCAGCGCTCGTCGCCATTGTGTCTTTGCCGTTAGGGATTCTGTGCGCATTTATCGCCATGCACTATCAAGGCATCAATGCCAACATCATGTCGCTGGGCGGTATTGCCATCGCCATTGGCGCGATGGTCGATGCCGCAGTGGTGATGATTGAGAATGCTCACAAACATATAGAGAAATGGCAACACGAACATCCCAATGACGTATTAACCGGCGAAGCACGTTGGTCCGTTATCGCCCGATCCGCAAGCGAAGTGGGTCCGACCTTGTTTCTGTGCTTATTGATTATCACACTGTCGTTCATTCCAATCTTTACCCTTCAAGCTCAGGAGGGTCGCCTGTTTGCGCCGCTGGCGTTTACCAAAACCTATGCCATGGCAGCCGCAGCCGGGCTCTCCATCACACTGGTTCCCGTGCTGATGGGCTACTGGATTCGCGGCAAACTGCCCAGTGAAGACCAGAACCCTCTCAATCGCGGACTCATCCGTCTCTATCGCCCGATGCTGGATGCGGTCCTGCGTCGTCCAAAAACCACCATTGGCATGGCGCTGCTCATCCTCCTCTCCGCGCTGTGGCCGATCAGCCAACTGGGCGGTGAGTTCATGCCGGCGATGGATGAAGGAGACTTGCTCTATATGCCTTCGGCGCTGCCTGGACTGTCAACCGCTAAAGCCGCAGAGCTACTTCAGCAAACCGATCGTCTCATCAAAACGGTTCCTGAAGTCGCGACCGTGTTTGGCAAGGCTGGTCGTGCGGAAAGCGCAACCGATCCGGCACCGATGGAAATGTTTGAAACCACGATCCAGTTCAAGCCACGTGCCACATGGCGCACGGGGATGACACCAGACAAACTCATCCATGAGCTGGATCGCGTGGTCAAGGTGCCGGGTCTGACCAATCTCTGGGTGCCGCCCATCCGCAATCGGATCGATATGCTGGCGACCGGCATTAAAAGTCCAATCGGCATCAAAGTCTCAGGAACCCGCCTCACCGATATCGACCACGTGACTCAATCGATTGAGCAAGTCGCCAAAGGCGTTCCCGGAGTCAGTTCCGCACTGGCCGAGCGTCTCACCGGAGGACGTTATGTCGATGTCAAAATCGATCGCATTGCCGCTTCGCGCTACGGACTTAATATTGCCGATGTTCAGCGCATCATTTCCTCTGCGATTGGTGGGGAGAATGTAGGCGAGACTGTTGAAGGACTGGCACGCTATCCCATCAACGTACGCTACCCACGCGAAATTCGCGACTCTCTGGAAGGGCTGCGCAATCTACCGATCCTGACTGGTAGCGGTCAACAGATCACGCTGGGGACCGTCTCGAATATCAGCATCAGCGATGGTCCGCCGATGCTGAAGAGTGAAAATGCCCGACCCAGCGGCTGGGTCTATATCGACGTGAGTGGACGTGACTTGTCCTCGGTGGTTGCCGATCTGAAGCAAACCCTCTCCAGACACGTCCAGCTCAAGGCGGGCATGAGCATCAGCTATTCGGGTCAGTTTGAGTTTTTAGAGCGCGCCAACGCCCGCTTAAAACTGGTCATTCCCGCAACCCTGTTCATTATCTTTGTCTTGCTCTATCTGATTTTTAAGAATGTCCCCGATGCCACCTTGATCATGGTGACCTTACCTTTTGCGCTGGTCGGCGGAGTCTGGTTTCTGTATTTGCTCGGCGACAACTTATCGGTCGCAACAGGCGTGGGCTTTATTGCCCTTGGCGGAGTATCCGCCGAGTTTGGGGTGGTGATGCTGTTTTATCTCAAACAAGCCATTGCCCATGCCGAGGCTCAATCAAAGAACACGCCTCTGAATCACCTTGATCTGGACGATGCCATTCGTTCAGGTGCAGTCCTTCGCGTGCGTCCAAAAGCGATGACGGTGGCGGTGATTCTGGCAGGACTGGTTCCCATCCTGTGGGGCAGCGGTACAGGCTCAGAGGTCATGAGTCGCATTGCCGTCCCGATGGTCGGCGGCATGATCACCGCACCTTTATTGTCGATGTTTGTCATACCGGCTGCGTATCACTTGATGCGTCGCCGTACAAGCAAGGCTGCACAAGCCTGATGTTGTCTCTATTTTATCAACCGTGGTGCTTTTAACGATCCTGAGGATATTGCAATGAATACATTAACGCTTTCTATTTTGGCCACCCTGATGATGGGTACGTCACTCTCTACGCTGGCGCAAAGCCGGATGAATGATATGGACATGAGCCGCATGACATCTGCTAAAGACGCCAAAGTGGCTCATGGTGTCGGCATCATCAGGAGCATTGATGACAAGAGTGGCATGATTGTTTTGAATCACCAGCCGATCAAAGAACTGAACTGGCCTGCAATGAGCATGGGTTTTAAAGTGGCTGACCATAAGCTACTTGGTGGTGTTAAAGCCGGACAGCAGGTCAACTTTGAATTGACCTCGGAAGGGACTAAACAGATCGTGACCGCAATCTCGGTAGCAAAGTAAATCATGAATGGTTGGTTTCACTGATCTTATCGAAGTTGTAGTGCTCTTGAAGCATAAAATTTCGATAAATTCTATTTTTTCAATAACTGGCTAGGAAAGGTCATGCCCTCTAGTCAGTGCTTACTCACTGATGGGAATACCCGATGTCCGTCTAAAAACAAAAGGGACTAAGATTTCCCCTCCAATCGATCAAGCAAGCGCGGATCAATTCCCGTGTGCGGATTCATCACCATAACGGTTCGCAGGGTCGCAACCAGCATTGTAATAATCATGGTCGCAAACTGCTCACGTGGAAAGGCTTTCTGTTCAAGCCATGCCAGCATCGATTCATTGAGAAATCCAACCCAACCATACATCGCGGTATAGAGCTCAGGGCCAATGGGATGATTAACATTTAAAGCCATCATCACCCGCTCAGCGCCTTCCCAGCGTAATCTCATCACAATCTGCCGGACTTCCTCATCCGCTCCGATCCCACCCCGCATCAAGACCCGAAAGCCGACCGCATGCTCTTCAAGATACGCTATATGGCGACGGATACCGACTTGTAGGGCAATCGCCATGTCATCTTGCTCAGGCGGTCGATCCCGCACAGCACGGAGTTGATCCGCCATCGCCTGCATCGAGGCGACATAAACCCCCCGTTTTGATCCGAAATAATGTGCAACCAGACCAAACGCCACGCCAGCACGTTGCGTGATATCGGCGATGGAAACCGCATCGAACGGGCGCTCCGCAAATAAAGCCTGAGCAGCATCTAAAAGTAATTCACGGCGGTCAGGAGCAATCGCAGGCATAAAAAGTCCAGAGTCAAAAAAAGCATTTTGCTGAAATAAAAATCAATATTGATTTTTAATCAATCTGCATATTGATTTTCGATCAATAGCGTATTACAGTAAAGTTGATTCAAAATCAATATAGCACAATTTGAATCAGGAGGCGTCATGCTGCGGACTAAAACCCATGATTTGAAAGATAAACGTATCCTTCTCACAGGCGCATCCAGTGGGATTGGACGCGCACTTGTGCTGGCCTTAGCACCCCATCAAGTTCACATGGTTCTGGTCGCAAGACGCGCTTCTTTGCTTGAGCAACTCGCTGACGAGATCGTTGCTCTTGGTGGCAAACGCCCTGTCATCCTTTGCGCGGATCTCAGCCAATCTGGGGTGGCAAAATCTATCGCAGAACAGGCACTCCATGCATTGGGCAGCATTGATATCCTGATCAATAATGCCGGCACCAGTATCATCGGCGCACAATATGTGGTCGGTGATGATATTGCAGCACGAGCTGTTTTTGAAACCAATTTTTGGACACCGCTGGCGCTGACCCATGCTCTGGTCCCGCAAATGCGCAGCCAAGGTTATGGCCTGATCGTGAATGTCACCTCCACCCTGCAAGCCGTACCCATGCCGCTGCTCGGTACTTACTGCGCCTCGAAAACAGCACTGGCTCGCGCAACTCAAGTACTCCGACATGAACTAAGCCACTCGCCTGTCCACGTGCTGGAAGTGATTCCTGGTGGTACCGATACCCCAACTCGACAAAATGATCAGTTTTTACCACTGCGCAAAGGTCCGTTACGTGCCCCGAAACTCGTATCCCCTGAAAGCACAGCACAGGCCGTGATTCGAGCGATTCAAAATGGTAAAGATCGTGTTATTCATCCGCGTTATGCAATGATTCCGATAGAACTGTCTATTTTTGGTCGCTTAGTCGGGCACATCGCCGCACGTGGGATTGATACTGATTCAGAACAGGTGATTAATCCCGATATCGCCAAGCATATACTGCTGGATAAGCCTATTCAGGATTCATCGCGGATCTAATAAAAAATACTGCAATAAACTCAACATCAATAGAGGTTTATCATGTCTACAGCCCTTCAAACAACGCTCGGTACACCAGACATCCCCGTCAGGCGGATGGGTTTTGAATTTGACGATGCGATCCCAAAATTCTGGTTCGAACAGAACTCCTATCTTTCCATGCTGATGACTGCCCTCTCTTGCACCTTTCCAGAAGGTGAACGCATGTTTATCCGTGCAGTACGGCGTTTTCAAGACGGCATCCGCGACCCGCAATTACAGCAAGACGTGCGCGCCTTTATCGGTCAGGAAGCCAATCATGGCAAGGAACATGAAGCCTTTAATGCCTTCATGGCGCGCAAAGGATTGCCCATCGACGATGTCATGGCCTTCGTGAAGAAAGGCATCGCGTTTCAAGAAAAAAGACTGTCCCCTGAGCGCATGCTGGCAAAGACCTGTGCGCTGGAGCATTTCACCGCGCTCTTTGCAGAAAAGATTTTAAGCTCGCCCGAGTTGCTGGAAAAAATGGATGAGGGCCTACGTCCATTGTGGTTATGGCATGCCATTGAAGAAAGCGAACACAAATCGGTCGCGTTCGATGTCTATCAGGAGCAAGTGAATAACTACTGGTTGCGGGTCAGTGAAATGGCGACCGTCTCAGTCTTATTTACCTTCTTTACTGGACTACATACGGTGGAATTACTGCGTGCGACCAATGAGCTGACCAATACAACGGCCATGCGTACAGCATTTCGCACAATGCTGGGTAAGAATGGATTCTTTAGAGGGATGCTGCCGCATTATTTGGCGTACTATCGCCGTGATTATCATCCCGCGCAAGTCGATAGCAGCGCACTCCGCAACCAAGGATTGGCATTACTCAAACAACTAACCAATGATGCGGTTCCTCAAGCATTGTTCGATTGATCGGATGACTGATGGTGTGTAAAACCATCAGTCATCCTCACCCATGCTATGGCTAAAAAAAGTGAGCAACACCACTAGACCAACACTTCCTCACGACTGGTGGAAACCTCCATGGATGCAACACGATTACGACCATTACTCTTCGCCGTGTAGAGTGCTTGATCCGCCGTTTTGATCAAGACATGTGGCTCGATCGGTACTCCACTCACACACACAAAGCCAAAACTTGCGGTAACGCGAATAGAATGATTAGACTCTGTCAGTATTTCAGCCCGTGCAAGCTCAATACGGCAACGCTCAATGATGTTCAGCGCCTCTCCGTGATCAGCGCCAGGCAAGACGATGATAAATTCTTCCCCGCCATAGCGACCTAGTGCATCAATATCCCGAATATTCTGCTGGAGAACCTCAGCGGTTCTTTGTAAAACCAGATCACCGACAGGGTGCCCCCAATCATCATTCACCCTTTTAAAATGGTCCAGATCTAAAATCACCACAGACAAGGGGGTATTCATACGCACGGTTCGAGCCACTTCATGATTCAGAAAATCTAAGATGCTGAGACGATTGTGAACTCCTGTGAGTGCATCGGTACGGCTTAACTCACGGATATTGTCCTCACGTGCATGCCACCACGCCAGCATTTGATCCGCCATCACGAGGATCAAAATAAAAAACAGCGCATTAAAGTACACGGTTGAATTCATCCAGAACACACGCCCGGCCTGATCCGTCGGCGGAATCATCAACGATGCATGTGGAAACACAGTGTAGGCGGCGGCATAGCCCAAACCCAGCAGTGCAGCGACCGCAATCCCCGTGGCCCACCAGACAGGCTTACGATCCAGCAAAATCAGCCCCCAGACGGGTGCACCAAGCAAAAACAACCCTGCACTAAACGATAACGGACCAACGTAGTAGAACATTGCAATCATGGAGAGTGAAAAGAATTGCAAAACAAGATATTGGAAAAAAACAGCGTCTGGCTTTCGGCGACGCATCACCAATCCGAATCCCAAGATACCGCATCCCATGACGACCAAGATGGCCTGGATCCATAGGTAGCTATACAGAACGGGAATATTAACGATGCCATGCAACTCCGAATGATTCAAAACATAGCCAGACCACAAGAAATATTGCAAAAAATAGGGGGTCAACATCACCAGAATAAAAATGCCTTTATCGACACGACTCCACTCCAGTATCGAAACCAGACGCTTGCGCAGAAAACTATGTCGTTTTTTGATATGGTGAAATGTCTGTTGAATCGCTATGCCATTACGGCAGACTTCTGGAGGTTGCGCTTCAGTTTCGGAATAACTGCTTGGTGGTGTGAAATATTTCATGATTCAAAGCCCCTAAAATGTCACCTGCTCTTTTCATTGATTGTGTTTTTTCAAAAAAGACGACCGATCTAAATCATAATTTAGAGTGAGCGATTGATACGTCTGAGCAGGGCAACATCCATGCTGGACTGCTGGGTGGATTGGCTCTACATCACTATGGATCCGGCAATGAACAAGCATTGCTTCTGACACATGGATGCTGAACAAAGCATATTGATTTTCGATCAACATAACGCATATCTGATCATTAATCAATCGCTCATTCGCGACATTTGGTGAGCGATCGTTGCTTTTAAAAAAAGGGGCTTCCGTCAGATGGAAGCCCTCTTTCTTATGCAGATTAACGTCTCTTTTAGATTAAGGGGTATCTGCCTGTACCGCAGCCAGATCGAGCGATGGTAAGGCAACGTGCTCTTCGGATTGCGCCTTCACGCAGGCTCTAGCGAAATCGGCAAGACGATGCAGTGCCAGCTTCGCTGAACTCAAGTAGAAAGATTGCAACTGGAACACATGCCAGCGCCCGGAGTAGATTTCAAGTTTGCAATCCACACCACACTGGGTCGCGTGTTCGGCTAAACGGGTCGAATCAGAACGGAGGATCTCCTGATCGCCCACTTGGATCAGCATCGGCGGTAGCCCGCGCAGGTTCTGCTCTAACGGCTGATGCACGGATGCATCTTGACTCGCATACCAGCCTAACCCTTGTTGTAACCAGCCTAGGCGAATCATCGGGTCTTTACGCTGATGGGTTTTTAGCGTAGTACCACTCAGGGTGCTGTCGGTAACGGGTGAAAGCAAGAGTAAGCCTGCTGGCAGCAAAGCCCCTTGATCACGTAAACGTAAGCCCAACGCAATCGCAAGTGAACCACCTGCAGAGTCCCCAGCAATCACGATTTGATCTGCGCTATAGCCTTGTTTCAGCAGCGCGTGATAGCTCGACTCAGCATCATCCAGTGCCGCAGGATAAGGATGCTCGGGTGCAAGACGATAATCAGGTACCCAAACAGACATGCCCGCATTGACCGCGAGATGCGTCGTAATACTGCGATGGGTCGCAGGCGCGCCCAGACAAAATGCACCACCATGCAAATACAAAATTACGCCACTGTCTGATGTTGCTTGTTCAGGAGTGATCACTTCGATCGATAAGCCGTCAACCGTGACTTGCGACTTGAGCGTGCCGCTTCTGCCTGGCATCAATTGAGAGAGCGCACTCACAACACGGCGCTGGCTTACCACCCCAAACGGAGGGCCAATCAGGGTGCGAAAACCTGTACGTAGAAAACCGCGCAAAAATCGCGCTTTGAGTTGTTCAGCACTGCCCTGAGGTTCCGCAATCGCAACAACATCGACCTCGCCAAAACCTGATGATTGCTCTGCTTTACTGAATGTATAAGCCTGCAGGCTGGCGTGATTGGTCAACCAGCGATACGTCAGAGTAAAACCAGGCCAGTTGGTGCTGTTATGCCCTGTCGCATCAACATACCAACTCTTACAGCCATTCCATACTGTGTTCACTAAACGCTGTTGGATATGACCGTTATATTGCTGATATCGCGTTGCATCGACTTCAACGGTATTGGTTTGTGTCGCCTGCATGGTTTTCCAGCAACGCATGACATGCTCGATCTGGCTTTCCAGCATATATACAATCGAGTTATGCCCAAGATTGGTATTGGGGCCATACAGCATAAAGAAGTTTGGAAAATCAGGCACGGTTAGTCCGCGGTATGCCGCAGCGCCTCCTTGCCAAGCGTCATTGAGGTTGAGTCCTTTGCGACCTTGGATACGCATCGGTGATAAGAACTCAGTCGCCGCAAAACCAGTACCATAGATGATCGCATCAACAGGATGATGCTTGCCATCTACGGTCTCAACGCCGTCCGCAGTAATCTGCTTGATGCCATCGGTGATCAGATCAACATTGGGCTTAGCCATCGTGGCTAAATACTCGCTAGACAGCAAAATCCGTTTACAACCGATTGGATAGTCTGGTAATAGTTTTGCACGTAGCGTTGCATCCGGCACTTGCTTCGCCAGTAATCGCTTCGCTGGAATCCCGACCGCAACTTTCATCAACCCTTTAAACTTGGTAAATGCAATGGCACGCGATTCATACTGCAAATAGATCCCAGTGCGATATGCCTTCATGACCTGCGGCACATGCTCAAACAGCGTGTGTTCAAATTTGCTATACGCACGGTCAGGACGTGGAATGATATGCGCAGGTGAGCGCTGAAAAACCTTGAGCTGTTTAACCTGATCGGCAATGGCTGGCACAAACTGAATGGCTGAGGCACCGGTCCCGATCACTGCAATCCGTTTGCCACTCAAGGCGTACTGGCTGTCCCAATGTGCGGAATGGAACGTGTGACCTTTAAACGTTTCAATTCCCGGCAGGCGAGGATATGCAGGGAGACTCAATTGCCCAGTCGCAGTAATGAGCATCGCACTCTCAAGCGTCGTCCCATCGACCAATGTCACACGCCATATCGAACGCGCCTCATCAAACTCAGCCCCTGCCACTTCGGCACCGAACTGAATATGACGCAGAAGGTCGTATTTATGTGCACAGTGCTGAAGGTAGCTGTAGATTTCTTTTTGTGGGGCAAACACGTGTGACCAATTCGGATTGGGTTCAAAAGAAAAAGAGTAAAGATGTGACGGTACGTCGCACGCAGCGCCCGGATAGCTGTTATCGCGCCAGACACCACCCACGTCCTGCGCCCGCTCCAAAATACGGAAATTTTCAATGCCCTGCTTGCGTAGAGCCACGGCCATGCCAACTCCCCCGAATCCAGTCCCAATAATAATGGCCGAAAGGGGGGCCGAATGGTTTGCGTGTTTAAGATCAGACATGTGCATAATCAAATTCTTTCATGAGTGGTTTATCGTTTTGGCATGCAGGTCATCTTATGTGAATGGATTCATCACATCCGGACTGCTGCATCATAGACTGAAAGACTATGTGAATCTGTGCCAGAGTTGAATAGGAGAATGGGACAGATACTTTATATTTTAGGCCAATATTTTGGATCGCTGCCATTGCCTGAACAAACAACTGTCTTTATGCTTTAGGCCAATATCTACGTGAACAAGGCACCTTGCAATGCACTTTTGGGACTTTATGCGTGGTTCGGCCAGTACGCGTTTACTGCTTGATTTTGGAGTAGAGCACGGACTTTCCCCATTCAGTCTATTAAAGGGTACCACGCTCAAACTCGATAGCCTTGATCATCCCAATGCAGAGATCTCCGCCAGCCAAGAGCTACGCGTAATCGAAAACTTATTGAAATTGCTCCCCGACGACCGCCTCGGTCTACAAGTCGGGCTGCGCTATCATTTTTCGACATACGGCATCTGGGGCTATGGACTGATTAGCAGTGCCACGACCCGCGACGCCTTGACACTCGCCTTACGTTTTATCCCACTCACCTATGCCTTCACCCTGATCACCTACCACGAGGAAGGAAATTTGGGCATCTTAAGCTTTGGCGAACCTGATCTTGAACCGCATGTGAAACAGTTTCTCGTTGAGCGCGACATGGCCGCAGCCGCCGTCCTATTACATGAGCTCTCAAGTGCCGACTTTGGTCTTCGCCGCTTGACCTTCCACGCCAAAGCCCAGCATGGCCCGCAGAATTATGACGATGTAGAACGAATTTTTGGGATACCACCTCACTATAGCTCGACACTCAATAGTCTAGCCTTTGACCGGGCTGCACTGGATCAGCAGCTACCACAGGCCAATACCATTACAGCGTCCATGTGCGAACAACTTTGTCGTGAGCTGCTTGAACGCCGCCAAATCCGCTCTGGCACAGCCAGTATCGTACGCCAATACCTAACCGTACAAGGCAATACATGGCCTGATTTAACCATGATGGCAAAACTGATACACACCAGTGAACGAACGTTAAAACGACATCTCAAAGAAGAGGGGACGTCTTTTCGAAACCTTTTGGAAGAAGTGCGCCGGAACTTGGCCGAGACACTGCTCTCGGATGCACAAATCTCAATGACGGAGATTGCTGAGCGGCTTGGCTTTAGCGACGCGTCCAGTTTTTCACAAACCTTTAAACGGTGGTACGGTGTCGCTCCTAATGCCTATCGCAAAGGGTTATCGGGGGATTAAGGATCACTGTTAGAAACAAATGGATCAGACATCATCAAAATAGATCCTATTCCAACAATAATGTTTAACTTTAATAAATTGTTTTATATTAGTTTTTTTAAATAAAAAAACCGTGACCGAATAGTTCCTTTTTAGAATTGACTTACTCATTTGATTGGCTTACCGTCGTGGTTAGCTAATGATCACTTCGTTAAAACTAGAAAACCCTTTTCTATAAGGATCTCGCCATGACTATGGATAAAACCGCCTGCATCCTCTGCTCACGTAATTGTGGCCTAGAGGTCGAAATCGAAAATGGTAAGTTCACCAAGATTCGTGGTGACAAAGATCATCCACTCACCAAAGGCTATATCTGCCAAAAAGCAGCACGACTAGAACACTATCAAAATCATGGCGATCGGCTCCAGTTTCCACTCAAACGGGAAGCGGATGGCACATTTACTCGAGTCAGTTGGGATGAAGCACTTGGTGACATCGCCCAAAGATTGCTGAGCATACGCACGCAACATGGCGGTGATGCTTTTGCTTTCGTTGGTGGAGGTGGTCAAGGCAATCACATCGGCGGTGCCTATAGTCGCCAAATCCTCGCCGCGATGAAAAGCCGCTACGCCTACAATGCACTCGGACAAGAAAAAACGGGAGATTTCTGGGTCAATGGCCGTCTCTTTGGTCGGCAAACCTGTCATACCACTGAAGATGTCGAGCATGCGGATTATGTCCTGTTTATCGGCACCAATCCTTTTCAGGCTCACGGTATCCCGAATGCCCGCGACACGTTAAAAGAAATCAAAAAAGACCCGAATCGGACCATGGTGGTCATAGACCCCCGTCGTTCCGAAACAGCAAAACAAGCCGATATACATCTGCAACTGAAACCCGGCACCGATGCCTACCTGATGTCCGCGATGCTGGCGATTATCATGCGTGAAAAACTACATGACCGTGACTTCATCGCAAAGCACTGCACAGGCTTTGAAGAACTTGAGCAGGAATTACTCGCAATCTCTGTTGAAGACTATGCCCAGCGTGCGGATATCCCGCTGGCAGAAATCGAACGCGTGGCACGCGGTTTTGCTACAGCCAAGACCGCATGTGTGCGTATTGATCTGGGTATACAACAGACTCTACACACCACATTGAACGGTTATCTGGAAAAACTGCTGTATTTGATTACCGGTAACTTCGGCAAAAAAGGCGGCAATAATCTCCATTCGTTCCTGCTACCGATCCTCGGCCATACCGATGAGCGTAAGAAAAAGAACGGCAAATCCTTAAAATTGACGGCCCACCACCAAATGCACCCGATCGCGGGGATCTATCCTCCCAATATTCTGCCCGATGAGATCGAGCATGCTGGCGAGGACCGTATCCGCGCGGTGTTTGTCGACAGTGCTAACCCGCTCATGACCTATGCGGATACCCAAGCCTATGAACGCGCGTTCAAAAAACTTGAGCTTCTGGTCGTGATTGATGTGGCGATGACGGAGACCGCTCGTCTGGCGCATTATGTTCTCCCCGCAGCCTCACAATTTGAAAAGTGGGAAGCGACCGGCTTCAATCTGGAATTTCCAGAAAATGCTTTCCATCTGCGTCATGCCCTCTTTCCGAAACTCGGCGAATCACTGGGCGAACCCGAAATCTATACCCGACTGCTTGAAAAGATGGGCATTTTGCCAGAGCGCTTTCCACTACTGGAGCGTATCGCCAAGCATGAACCTCAAGTTTCTAATCATCTCGGCTATATGGGCGCCATCGGTGCGACGCTGGCACGTAACAAAGCATGGATTCCCTTTGCAGCATCCATCGTCTATCGCACCTTGGGTAAAGCACTACCCAATGATGCCGCAGCAGCAGCGCCTCTCTTGCCCCTTGCCATTCAATATGCCCAGACCCATTACAAAGCGGTACGCCGAGCGGGTTATCAGGGTAATCGTTTGACGCTCGGTACAGTGTTGTTCAATGCCATTCTCACTAACCGGGCTGGCACCTTACTCAGCAAGCACGAATTCAAAGATACGTGGTCGCTCATTAAAACCCCAGATAAACGCGTACATCTAGCGATTCCTGAAATGTTCAGCGAGCTTCGTGCATTGAAATCCGAAGTGATGCCGGGTGCAGATTACCCATTTATCCTCATGGCAGGCGAACGTCGCAGTTATAACGCCAATCAGATTTACCGTAATCCCGCTTGGCGTAAAGTCGATCCGCATGGTGCGATGCGTATGCATCCCGATGATGCCAAACATCTGGAACTGGAAAACGGCTCTCACGCCACGTGTGAATCCGAAACGGGCATGATCAATGTGGTGATTGAGATTGATGATGCGGTGCGCCGTGGCATGGTCACCCTACCGCATGGCTATGGCATGCGCTATCAAGGCAGTGAGCCGATTGGACCCGAGCTCAATCGCCTTACTGCAGGCAGCCATTGTGATCCTTTGTCTAAAACCCCCTTTCATAAACATGTACCTGTGAACATTCGTAAAGTCGAAAAAATTAATCTGGAGCAAGCAGTATGACCTTTGTCGTGATGGAAGAGTGTATTCAATGCAAACATACTGACTGTGTATCGGTCTGCCCTGTCGATTGCTTCTATGAAGGCCCTAATTTCCTGGTCATTGATCCCGATGAATGTATCGACTGCGCCTTGTGTGAACCGGAGTGCCCAGTTGATGCCATCCGCTCTGAAGACGAAGTTCCCGCAGATCAAATGGAGTTCGTCAACTTAAATGCTGTCTTGGCCAAGCATCCCAACTGGACACAAATTACCCAGCAAAAACCCGCGCTTGCCGATCATGAAAAGTGGACCAAAATCGCAGGTAAACTGGCTCAGTTAGATCGCAACGGTGCCTGACATGGGATCCAGCCATCCGATAACCGAGAAGCAAGCAACAACACCGACATTGATTGACCGCTTTGGTCGTCAAATTACTTACTTGCGCTTGTCGGTTACGGATCGCTGTGATTTCCGCTGTGTGTATTGCATGGCAGAAGACATGACTTTTTTGCCCAAAGCTCAAATCTTGAGTTTAGAAGAGCTCTATCAGGTGTCCGCAGCATTTGTAGCGCTCGGCGTCAGCAAAATTCGTTTAACTGGCGGAGAGCCGCTTGTTCGAGCCAATCTGCCTACTCTGGTTGAACGCTTGGCGCAATTAGATGGATTAACGGAGCTCACGCTGACTACGAATGGTGCCCGCCTTCAGCAATTTGCGCTTCCTCTTAAAGCAGCAGGCCTTGATCGGATCAATATCAGCCTTGATAGCCTAAATCCAGTACGCTTTCATGAACTCACGCGCACGGGTCATCTGCATGATGTTTTGGATGGCATACATGCAGCACAAGATGCAGGCTTTGAACGGATCAAATTGAACAGTGTGATCTTACGCGGACGCAATGATGATGAAATCCTGGATCTGGTGCATTTCGCCAGACGTGAGCAACTGGATCTCACCTTTATCGAAGAGATGCCGCTTGGAATCATTGATGAACATGATCGCGCACAAGCTCATATCTCAAGTGCCGAGATTCTCAGCATCATCAAACAACAGTTTGATTTAGTGCCGACACAGGAGACAACCGGAGGTCCAGCACGTTATCATCGTATGGCAGACAGTGACGTGCGTATTGGGGTGATTTCACCACACAGCCATAATTTTTGTGGGGACTGCAATCGGGTCCGCCTCACCGCTGAGGGGCGTCTGCTACTCTGTCTCGGGAATGAAGATGCCGTTGACCTACGACAGGTCTTGCGCAATCACCCCCATGACCAAGAATTTTTGCAAGAGGCGATTCGGAATGCGATACCCAAAAAACCCGAAACCCATTATTTTAACCTCGACGAGCCACCCCAGATTGTTCGCTTTATGAACATGACGGGTGGCTAGACTTTGATGAGAAATTTCCATGTCTAATATGGCCCATGAAACCGTACTCAGTGTTCATCATTGGAACGATACTTTATTCAGCTTCACCACAACTCGCGACCCGAGCCTGCGTTTTAAAACTGGGCAATTTGTGATGATTGGTCTTGAGGTCAATGGCAAACCGCTGATGCGCGCCTACAGCGTGGTCAGTGCCCATTATTCAGACCATCTCGAGTTCTATAGCATCAAAGTTCAGGAAGGTCCGCTCACCTCTCGTTTACAGCATCTCAAAGTGGGTGACACCCTTTTGGTCTCCCGTAAGCCCACGGGCTCACTGATCATCGACAATCTCAAACCCGGCAAAAATCTATACCTGCTCTCCACAGGCACCGGACTGGCGCCATTCATGAGCGTGGTGCGTGATCCAGAATTTTATGATGCCTTTGAAAAAATAATCCTGACCCACGGTGTACGCTGGAAAAACGAATTGGGCTATTTTGAACACATCACAGAAGACCTGCCGGCTCATGAGCACTTTGGGGACCTGATCCGTAATCAATTGATCTATTACCCGACGGTCACCCGTGAAGACTTTGACAAACAAGGACGTTTAACCGATCTGATTGAATCGGGCAAACTCTTTGAAGACATCGGACTACCGCCCTTCAACCCAGAGACAGACCGCATCATGATCTGTGGTAGCCCGAGCATGCTCAAGGATCTGGTCGAGATCTTGGAGGCACGTGGTTTTGTCGAAGGCACTAGTCATGCACCGGGTGACTATGTCATCGAACGGGCATTTGTTGAGAAATAAATCCGCAAAAGAAGGGGGTCTGTCATCAGCTTAATGCAGATGACTGACCATTTGCCTACCGATCCGATCAAGCCTGAGCCTATGGTGCTCAACATCAAAGACCGTGATCGAACCATAGTCCAGCATGGCACATACGACGCGATCCTCTTGGGTGGCGTGTGCAATCAGTGCATTAATCACGAAAAAATGACTATAAATTACGGTATCTTCACGACAACTGAGAATCGCATAGAGCATCTTTTCACGCCAATCCTTCAATGAGTCAGCATAACCCGCCCTTAATTGCTCCCCTGCGTTCGCCATCTCTGGCCAAGACATCGTTAACATCTGCATCAGCCACGCTGAACGGATGACTGGATCTTGCATCGGTGAAGGGACCTCTGTCACAGAAGGCTCAATGATCGGAGTAGCCAACCATCGGTATGCCAACGGCGCAGCCGTTTGACGACAGCGACGTAGTGGACTCGTCCAAATGGGGCACGGATCAAGCCCGTCTAAATCACGGACAATCTCAATGGCTTGCTGATCACCCACAGAATCCAGTGCGGGATTTTTTTCACCCAGATTGCTTGTTTGAGCATGCCCATGGCGTATTAAATAAATCTTTGGCATCAATATGACTCACGCATTTGAAACAGATTGTTGGTTGAGTCGACGCAAGCCGCGACTTCGTGCATAGGGCTTAAGACCCACGCCTGCAAAAATGGCAGAGATGATCATCATGCAAGGCACCGCCCAAGCCAAAGCATCACGCAGTTTCAGCGGATCAGCAAAGACATAATCGGTGAGTAACGCCACGATGGTCGGTCCCAGCCCAAGACCAATCAGATTGACGGTAAGCACCGCCATGGCATTCACGGTTCCGCGCATCCGATTTGGTAATAACTCTTGCAGTGCCGTCGGCCCCGTACCAATCGCAAGCGTGATCAAGAAAGTAACCGCACCAAGCATCAGCAGCGCTGAATGCGGATTCGTCATCAACGGTGCACAGGCCGCAAAAGGAATCGCACAGATCATGGCAGCCCCCATAAGACTTATCCGCCCACTTACAAATCTCTTTGCCACCAAACGATCCCCCAGCAAACCACCCATCACCACACCCAGTATGCCGCTGACCACAATGGTTATCCCATAGGCATGCCCGGTCTGTGCAGCACTCCAACCATAACTGCGGATAAAAAAACTGGCTGCCCATGCATTCAGGGTATAAGAGGACATTGCCGCGAAGGACTGACATAAAATTAGGCTGGTGAATGCGAATCGATGTTCACGCAGATAATGAAAGACTTGGCTTAACGGGATTTTCACCGCGAAGGATTCATCATGACGTCGCATCGGTTCGCGAACCGTCATCATGAGTAAGGCCACCAGTACTCCTGGTAAACCTACCGCAACAAACACCACTTGCCACGGACGCATCACCCCCAATAGCGGTAAAACCATCGTCTCGACAGGGAGTCTTGCAATCACAGCACCACCAATAATCAAGGCAAGCCCAGCGCCTATATAAACACCCATCGAATAAACCCCAATGGCGAGCCCAAGTCGTCTCGGCGATACACTATCGCTGATTACCGAATAAGCGGCAGGAGTTAACGTCGACTCCCCAAGCCCAACCCCCATACGGCAGAACAGCAATCCCGTATAGCCTTTCACGAGACCACAGGCCGCTGTCATAACACTCCAAAAAGCGATGCCAACCGTGATAATGCTCATGCGTCGACTACGATCGATCAGTCTTCCAATCGGTAAACCACCAATCCCCATAAAAACCGCAAAAGCCAAGCCTTGTAGCACACTGATCTCAGTATCGCTTAGACTCAGATCATGCTTGATCGGCTCAACCAGCAGACTTAAGATCTGCCGATCAATAAAGGACAAGGTATAGGCAAAGGTCAGTAAAGCGACCAAATAGGCAGCACGCATGCGAGTCTTCGTTAGACTATGATGCAGATTCATAGTTCACCGGCCTTGCCTAATTTGGCCTTCATGCCAATCAGTTCAGGATAGACTTCCATTTGATCCAATAAATTATGGCGTACCAATCCTGCGACCTCATGCGTTTCAAAGTAATGCTGATCATCCGCTAAAGTCAGCGTCATCACCGCAACGATCTTCTGGCCAATAGGCTCTTGTACCGCATCTGGGATGCAAAACGACGTTGAAGGTGCCCAGACATGCTGAACCCCATCAATATGAATGCTACGCGATTGATGGGTATGACCACTCAGCACAAAGCGCACATCAAAGCCTGTCAGCAGTTGCAACAGCTTTGTTCGGGCTTCAAGGAGTAAATAGCGACCACTACTGTCCTCAACCGAGGGATCTTGACGGAACAACGGCTTATGCAGCATCACCCCTATTGGATTGGGATCGTCACTGGCGCGATCATTTAACAGACTCAGTGCTTGCTCAAGCCATTCAAATTGCTGTTGCTCAGCTTCCCCACCCCGTCCAAACAGTTGTGCGTTAAGCCCGAATAAACGCCAATGACCCGCTGTGATAGCCCAGTAATCCGGTCCAAAAATAGCGCGATAATGCGTCAAACGATCAGCATTGATCCATTGTTCCTCGTGATGACTATATTGATTCGGATTATCCCCGACATCATGATTCCCTGGCAGAACATGCAGCGGGAGACTCAATTCATTCAGCTTGGCATGTGCAAAAGCCAGATGCTGAGAATCATCACTCCCCGCCGCAGTGATATCCCCCAGATGAATCACTTGATCTACTGCAGCCTGCTGAATCCACGTTTGAACCTTTAACCAATTCTGATTAAATGCATCGGCATGAGGGGCAAGATGTGTATCTGTGATAATGGCTATTCTCATGGCAAATCCACATTGAGGCTGAGGAAGAACGTACGCCCCGAAATCCCAAACGGAGACTCCTCACCATACTTAAAACTTCCACCAAAAGATTTAAACGCCACATCTTGCTGGGCAAGCTTATCGGGATAGCTATTGGCCAAATTCAGGATGCCACCTGTCAACTTCACCATTTGGCTTAAACGTGCGGACACGGCCAGATCCACGACCACTTCAGCACCAAAGGTCTGGGGATCTAAAATTGGAGCATCGGTGTATTCCCCATAACGCGTCACATCAAGTATCGCCTCATAGATACCATCTGAGACCTTAAACTGGGACGTCAACTTATCGCCAGGCTGTGCCGCGGTCAGTAGTAATAAAGAATGTTGGCTCAGCAAAGGCAGCGTGGGTAATTTTGGATTTGCGGCGATGGATCGAATCTGGGTTGGCATATGGGCATAATTCATTGACACCCCATAGTTGACCGTATCGGTCAGATTGCCCAAATACTTCATGGCAACTTCATACCCTTGGGTACGTGTATTGACCGCATTGGTAAAAAATGCGGCCTGTTGCACATCACTCACACCTGCATTCTTTAACGCGGCGAGGACAGCAGGTCCGGTTAAGGCATCGCTGAGCGCAATCCGATGATCAATATCGGTTCTGAAGAAATCTGCGGTCAGTGATAACTTGGGCAGCGGGGTCAGGACAATTCCGATATTGGCGCTCTGCGATTTTTCAGCTTGAAGCGGCGTTGCACCTAAGGCTTGTGCGATGGGATCGCCGACTTGATACGTCCCGACATTGACGATGGCTTTATTGGCACCATTGGCCACACTGGTGGTTGAACTGTAGAACTGCTGCTGCAAGGACGGCGCCCGAAAACCGGTGCCCACAGACCCTCGTAAGGACAGCCACGGGTTCGCCTTGGCACGCATGGTGAATTTACCCGTCGTCGCATTACCAAAATCACTATAGTGATCAAAGCGTCCAGCCGCACCCAAGGTCAACCAAGTTAGCGGCTTCAGATCAAGGTCAACAAAAGCGCCTGTGGCATCGCGATTATTATCGACTGGAATTCGCGGATTAAAACCGGGAAAACCCGCGGCACCACTACCCGTATACGATGTAAACTCTCCAGACTTGATCTGATATTTTTCATACCGATATTCCACACCAAGCGACAGGTTACCCCCGGCAAGAATTTCAGGGAGGGCGCGGCTGATACTCGCATTCACAGTATTTTGCAAATAATTCACAGACCCAGCATCAAAAGAGGTTGGGCTTTTACTGCCGAGCGTAATATTAGCGGTATTGTCAGCCCTAAAGTCCGCATTAGAGGCGCCAAAGGTATTGCTTAAATCGTACTTGACCTCCTCCGTCAAAATACCGCGTAGCCCCACAGTTAAGCCGCTATCGAGCAAAATGGGATTTACCTGTGGTCCAAAGCCATTGGGAAACAACGGTGATGTGCCAGGTGTCCGAAAACCCGCGACGTTCGTGCTGTCTTTTCGTGAGAGGAGTCCTGTTACATACAGCTCACTGTCATTCAGCACGGGAAAGGCTGCATTGGCTGCCAGATTGATATTCAGCGCATCAGGATCACCGATTTGATAAGTGACGCGGTCATAGCGCTGGTCTACTGCGGCGCGATTGGTACTTTGCTGCTTCAATACTTCACCCGTGACATTGATATAGCCATCTGCCACAGCAAAGCCTTTATTCACCGCGATGTCGCCATATGCTCCATCGCCACGATCCGTAATCCCCGTACTGGTCTGCAAAGACCCGCCAGAAGAATCCTTGCGTAAAATAATGTTGACTACACCTGCAATCGCATCAGATCCATACTGAGCAGCAGCACCATCACGTAAGATTTCTACGTGATCCACCGCAGCAAGAGGAATCGTGCTTAAGTCATAGGGCGCTGAACCACGCCCCACCGCAAAATTAGTATTGATGACCACGGAAGGATGCCAACGTTTGCCATTAATCAACACCAAGACTTCATCCGGTGATAATCCTTTTAAGGTAATCGCGCGCGTGTTGGCGGCGGAAGGGGTCGTATGTGCACGTGGAAAGTTCAGCGATGGTGCAGTGAATTCAAGCGCCCGGGCGAGGTCACTAAATCCTGTGGCTTGCAGCCTCTGGCTAGTGATGACGTCTACAGGAACTGAAGATGCCAGTGCGGTACGGCCTGCAGAACGGGTTCCGGTGACAACGACCGTATCCAATTGTTGATTTTGTTCATCCCCCCAAACCGTCTCCGTCGCTAATAGCGTCGCGATCACAGTAGGCAGACCAATCATGGTCGATAAAATTTTAAGGCGCATGCGATTTCTCTTTCTCGTCAGATAGAACAGCGAAAGCCATCTAAAATGGGCAGATGCATCGTCGTTTATCCGCACGTACTGATCAATCAATGATCAAGCAATCGCAATTGCGCAAAACACAACTGACTAAAGAAACAGTCCTAAGCCCTTAAAAATATTTGTAATAAAATTAATCTACTTCTTTAAGACGCCAGACTTTTTAGTTTTGGAAACGCGATACAGGAGGGATCATTGATTAACCACTGCCACAGTGTCTGAACTGCGGGATGACGTCGCACTTCGGGAAGTGCTGCCAGATGATAGGCACCTGATAGCGGTTGAACCGAGTTAAAAGCAACCTGTAAACGGTCACTCTTTAAAAAAGAATCAACCAGTGGGGATACGCCCAGCGCCACACCTAGCCCTTGGCTCGCCGCCTCGTACATCACTTGCGCGCTGTCAAAATAACGTGGTTCACGCAAAGGCGCGGTATAACCCGCCTGCGACAACCATTCGGACCACTGATTACGGGGATGAATCAACTCCAATAGTGGCACATCTTGTAAGTCTTCGATTGATCGTGGTGCAGGCATGCCGCCCATCAGCATCGGTGCTGAAACCACAAAAGCCTGCAAATCAAATAATTTTTGCGAAGTGAAATTCGGCCAATCGCCATGGCCATACAAAATGCGTAAATCTGCAGCTCCACCGGTCAAATCAACATTATCCGCACAAGTTTGTATGACCAATTCAATGCCCTTGGTTTTCTGATAAAAATCGGGAAGACGAGGAACTAGCCAGCTTACGGCAAAAGATTGGGAAACACCTAGACGCAATGCGCGCCGTTCAGCATCCGGTGCCATCCACTCCGTCGCAGCGCGCATCGCTTCATAGCTGGGTTCTAAACGTTGTAGATAACGCTCCCCAGCCGCGGTTAATGTCGGTGTCTGACCGATGCGATTAAACAATTTAACCCCGACATGTTCTTCCAGCATTTGAATGCGACGTGAAAACGCTGCTGGGCTCAAGGCGAGCTGGGAGGCCGCATCTTTAAAGCTTGCGGCACGACGGCTAGCAACGATAAATGCCTCTATAGCACCCCACGGCGGAGAACGACGCTTAAGCATGATCTTAGACCCGAGACGGATGGACTTTTATCGTATGACTGTTAGATTGCAGCTTGATGTCTTGATTGATTAAAAAAGTTTTTAGATAGGCGTGAGAATATTTTAAGAGGAAAAATATTAACTCGTATAAAGCCAAAACCCCCACCTTTATAAGAGGTGGGGGTTTTGGTTTTGGAATAATGAGCTGACGATGCCCTACTCTCACATGGCGAATGCCACACTACCATCGGCGCAAAGAGGTTTCACTTCTGAGTTCGGGATGGGATCAGGTGGTTCACTCTTGCTATAGTCGTCAGCACAACTGTTAGGCGCTTTAGTCGCATGCTCAAGGTAATCCTTTTGCTGCTTCTACTAAGTCACCAATCTTACAGATTGGGCTGATTGAGTTGTCGTTAACTATCATGATGCTTTGTTTATGGCGTCTATGATACTAAATCCGAATCAAGCGTGCAATTCACTTATCTAGATTGCGCTTTTGATCTATAACCTTTAAAGCCTCATACAACAACCGCTTGGGTGTTGTATAGTCAAGCCTCACGAGCAATTAGTATTCGTTAGCTTCATACATCGCTGTACTTCCACACCGAACCTATCAACGTCGTAGTCTTCAACGGCTCTTTAGGGGGTAAACCCCTGGGAGATCTAATCTTGAGGTGGGCTTCGCGCTTAGATGCTTTCAGCGCTTATCCCTTCCGAACATAGCTACCCGGCTGTGCCATTGGCATGACAACCGGAACACCAGAGGTTCGTCCACTCTGGTCCTCTCGTACTAGGAGCAGATCCTCTCAAATCTCCAACGCCCACGGTAGATAGGGACCGAACTGTCTCA
>NZ_JBKGVE010000008.1:0-191034 GCF_046462495.1 Aquirhabdus sp.
AAGTGAAACCTCTTTGCGCCGATGGTAGTGTGGCATTCGCCATGTGAGAGTAGGGCATCGTCAGCTCATTATTCCAAAACCAAAACCCCCACCTCTTATAAAGGTGGGGGTTTTGGCTTTATAAAGCCTTTTTAATCAATCTATGAAATATAGAAGGAATTTAAAGTCTTCGTGTTAGTGCGATCTAAAATATTTGGAGCCCTTAAGTTTCATCAACTTTCGGGCTTTTTTTTATTGTTCGGAATTGATACTGCTGTCTATAGCGTTGCTGGACGTCGTTATTATATTTTGAAGTTGAGAAGTTGGCTGATCATCGGTGGCTTCATTAGGATTACAGGAATTCAATGCGATAATAAGGGAAAAGAGTATCCACGCTTGTATCGACTGTTTACGTCTAACTTGTGGTGTAAGGGATAAGTGGCTCAATTGAGTTTTCCTTGTTGCGGATCGAGGAGCATCTGTATTTTCCTCGATTTTAAGATAAAACAGAACGGATATTTTGTGTACGGTCTTCTTTATTGTGGATCAATCGTGAATGGCGCCCAGAGGGACTGCTGGGTATCCCAATATTGCAACTGATCAAGAATGATTGATGTGAAAGGAATCCAGTCGTCTTTGCCCTGTTTTTCAGAAAAACCCGTACTCATCAGTAGATCGTCTTCTCTGATCTCCATGATCCATCCTTGCAACGTTCGTCCATCAGTAAGATGAATGCGCTGCTGGTTCCCTTTTTCCGCAAATACTGCAAGTTGCTCCGCAAGATCCATGACTTTACTCAAATGATGCAAAGTCTTATTTTAACGCAAATATGGGTAAGGATTTACAGCAGTTCGATTCGGCGATAAATAAATACCATAGTGCAGATGTGTCGTTGTTGCATTACCCGTGCTGCCGACGTAACCCAGCGTATCACCGACTTTTACCGTGTCACCGATGCGGTATTTGCCGAAACTTTCCAAGTGGGCGTAGTAATGTTGACTCAGTGCATAGCCAACGACAGTAATCGCATTCCCCCCTGCACCATAGCTGCTGATCCGACTGACAATGCCATCTGTCGTACTATAAACGGGCGTGCCACGCTTACTCAGAATGTCGATGCCTTCGTGACTGCGCCCGTGGCTACGTGCATTACCCCAAGTATCTGTCAGTTGATCTGCAGATATGCCTTTGACAGGAATGGGGAGGTGTGATGGCAATGGTGTACTGGCAAGCTCCTGATAGAATTTTGATTGTGAATCGATACGTGCAGTAGCGTTCTTAGGTGGTGTGGATGCACAAGCAGTGAGTAGGCTTAATGTCAGAATAGCTGAACAGCTGTGTTTCAATCGGGAGGGCATCATAGAGTAAATTCCATTTAATGCTGTGATGGTGTAGAGGTATGATATCGCTATCGTTTGGAAAAAAATATGCCGCTTACATTAAAGATAGGCTTTATCTAAAGAAGAATAGCGGCTAAATGTGTATTAGTAAAAAATGACTTTATGAGATGCTGCATCTACGCGGATGATTTCGGTATTATGAAATGATCAGGATATAAGCCATTGTAACGTTTCATGGTGACCATAATGTCGATAAAAAAGTATCGTGTTGCCTATAAAAAGAGCCTAATATGACGATTGTAAGAGAACTGTCATAAAAGTATCACAATTCTCGGGTCTAATAGCATCGTTCAAGAATTCTGTTTTTTATTGATATTGTTGGCTCTATTTTGAGGTCTAAATAATGCGTATTACTTCTTTGATGTTATCAATTCTAGTCTCTGCTGCAACTGTAGGCGTTGTTCATGCAGCTGACGTTACTGGTGCGGGTTCTTCTTTTGCTGCTCCTGTGTTCACCAAATGGGCAGATGCTTATAAAGCTAAATCAAGTGTTGGCTTAAACTATCAATCTATCGGTTCTGGCGCAGGAATTAAACAAATTTCTGAAAAAACTGTAGATTTTGGTGCGTCTGACAAGCCACTGTCACCACAAGATCTGGAAGCAAAAGGTTTGACACAATTCCCAGCAATCATGGGTGGTGTCGTTCCTGTATTGAACATCAAAGGTATCGCAGCAGGTCAAATTAAACTGACAGGCGATGTACTTGCAAACATTTACTTGGGTAAAATCAAGCAATGGAACGATCCAGCGCTGGTTGCATTGAACCCAAGCCTGAAAGACATCGATGAAAACATCACTGTAGTGCGCCGTGCAGACGGTTCAGGTACTACATTCATCTTCACAAACTACTTGTCTAAAGTCAGCGCTGACTGGAAAACTAAAGTAGGTAGCGATACTACTGTTGCATGGCCAGAAGGCGTTGCAGGTAAGGGTAACGCAGGTGTAGCGTCTTATGTACAACGTATCAATGGTTCAATTGGTTATGTTGAATTTGCATACGCAAAACAAAACAAATTGGCTTATACCCAATTGCAAAACCGTGATGGCGCATATGTACTGCCAGATGACACGACTTTCCAAGCTGCTGCAGCTTATGCTGACTGGGCAAAAGCACCCGCATTTGGTGAAGTATTGACCAATGAACCAGGCAAAAACAGCTGGCCAATCACTGGCGCAACTTTTGTATTGCTACAAAAGAAAGCTGACAAGCCGACCCAATCTAAAGAAGTATTGAAATACTTCGAATGGTCATTCAAAAATGGCGGCGCACTTGCAGCACAATTGGACTATGTTCCAATTCCAGCAAACGTTGTTAAGTTGATCCAAGCTTCTTGGAAAACTGAAATTAAAGATGCCGCGACTGGCAAAGCAGTTTGGTAAGTAGTGAATAACTAGACTGATTTATGAAATAAATAATTCAGAGCTACGTGAACGCATGTAGCTCTGTTTTTGACTTTATATGAACTGTGTTTTTTGATTTGTATTTTATATAGATGAATACCATTAAGATTTGTTCATCAAGATATGGGGGAGACTGAGCGGATTACTGCTAAAGGGTTTGCGGTACTGTTCACGTCCAATTCAAAAGCATGACCTAAAGTGTCTTCGACAATATTGCTGTATTTATAAAGCACCCAAAGATTTGCAACTTGGATTAGATAGGTAATTATGATTACTTCAGAGATAACATCTGCTGCTCGACTGATCAAAGTCGAGAATGGGCGTAATGCCAGATTTCGCGTGATTGTCCTGGGGATTGCACTGTTGGTACTGATTGTACTGGGTGCAATTATTTTCACGCTGGTTGATGGTTCGATGCCTGTGTTTAAACAGTTGGGCCTCAGTTTCTTTACTAGTAAAGAATGGGATCCAGTCGCCGGTCACTTCGGGATTTTGCCTGCAGTCTACGGGACCTTGGTAACATCATTTATTGCACTAATTATTGCAGTGCCAATCAGTTTCTTTATCGCATTTTTTCTGACTGAACTTTGCCCATATCGTTTCCGGGCAACTTTGAATGCGATCATCGAACTGCTGGCTGGGATTCCCAGTATTATTTATGGCATGTGGGGATTGTTTGTTCTTGCGCCAATCCTATCCGATCATGTCCAGCCTTTGCTGACAAAATGGTTCCAGCATGTCTGGCTACTGAAAGACATTTTTGCAGGCCCGCCGATCGGAATTGGTTTTCTGCCTGCGGCACTAATTCTAGCGATTATGATCATCCCATTTATTACTGCGGTGATGCGTGAAGTTTTTGATGTCGTCCCAAAGACTTTGAAAGAGGGTGGTTATGGTCTGGGTGCGAACCGTTGGGAAGTAACGCGCGATATCGTACTTCCACATACCAAAGTCGCGCTGACTGGTGGTGTGATGCTCGGACTGGGACGTGCATTGGGTGAAACCATGGCGGTTACGTTCATGATCGGTAACGTGAATACCATCAGTATTGGCTTATTTGATTCGGGTAACAGTATCGCATCCGTGATTGCGAATGAGTTTGCCGAGGCACATGATTTGCACATGTCCGCATTGCTTGCCCTTGGTCTCATTCTGTTTTTCATTGCCTTCCTTGTGCTTGCTGTTGCACGCGCTCTCATTCATAAAGTGAAGAAAAGCTAATGGCCACTTATACAATGACTCCGTTTTTTAACTTCAAAAGAAAGCTCGTCAATAAGGCGGTCTTAACACTCGCAACTGTGATTTCAATTTTGGGGATGGCTTTACCATTCTGGATTTTATTCACAGTGATTCAACGTGGTTTTGGTTCATTCAACTGGGCCTTGATTACTCAAATCACTCCACCGCCTATGGCTGAAGGTGGTTTGCTGAATGCGATTGTGGGTAGCTTTTTGATGGTCGGTTTGGCCATGGTGATCGCAGCGCCGATCGGCATATTCACAGGAGTATATCTTGCTGAATATGGTCGTGAAAGTAAACTCGCATCGCTGATCCGCTTTGTGAATGATGTGCTCTTGTCTGCGCCATCAATCGTGATTGGTCTGTTTGTTTACATCATCATGGTTGTTCCAATGCATCACTTCTCGGGCTATGCCGGTGTGGTGGCTCTGGCGATTATTGCGGTGCCGGTCATGGTCCGTACCACGGAAAATATGTTGCTGCTTGTACCAGATGTGATGCGTGAAGGTTCCTTGGCACTCGGTTCATCAAAACGCCAAGCGATCTTGCGGATTTGTTTGCCTGCAGCGAAGAACGGCATCATCACCGGTATCTTACTTGCACTTGCTCGGATCAGTGGTGAAACAGCGCCATTGTTATTCACAGCATTGAATAGCCCTTACTACTCAACTGATCTCAGTCAACCGATTGCGAACTTGCCAAATACCATCTTTCAATTCGCGATGAGTGCGGACGATGGCTGGATCAGTTTGGCATGGGCTGGAGCCGCATTAATTTCACTGTATGTCGTGATTATTAATCTGGTTGCGCGCCTGGTTTTTGCAAGAAACACCACAGGTAAATAAATAGGTAATTAAGTCTACATCTTGATATGTGTGATTGTGGGTGGGGAGCTCACCATGTCATATCAGGAACATGCAGAAATTCGAAGGTGCGGCCTTAGCCTATATCCTATCGACAACTTAATAGGTAGTATTATGATGAACGAGATCACAACGAATAGGCAGTCTCAGATGACAACGAATATACAGCCTCCTGAATCTGGAGCAGAAAGCACCCCAACAACGATTCGTACCAATGTCACTGGTAACGAGAAAAATCGTGATTTGAGTACTTATACTGCTGAAGAAATTGAAGTTGTTACTAAAGACCTCAATTTATTCTACGGTAAGAAACAAGCACTTTATGATGTCAACATGGTCATTCCAAGCAAACGTGTGACTGCGTTTATTGGCCCATCAGGCTGTGGTAAGTCTACATTGTTGCGTACCTTTAACCGTATGAATGACCTGATTGAAGGTTGCCGTATTGAGGGTCAAATTCTGCTGGATAACCAAGATATTTTTGATAGCAGTGTTGATATTACGAGCTTACGTCGTCGTGTGGGTATGGTTTTCCAAAAGGCGAATCCATTTCCAAAATCGATCTATGAAAACGTGTGCTACGGTTTACGTCTACAAGGTGTGAATAAGAAAAGCATTCTGGATGAAGTCGTTGAGACTTCTTTGAAAGGTGCGGCGCTTTGGGATGAAGTCAAAGATCGTTTGCATGATTCAGCTTTAGGTCTATCTGGTGGTCAGCAGCAACGTCTGGTGATTGCACGTTCGATTGCCATTGAGCCTGAAGTTTTGCTGCTGGATGAGCCATGTTCTGCACTGGATCCAATTTCAACACTCAAGGTTGAAGAGCTGATCCATGAGCTGAAAGAGAAATTCACCATCATCATTGTGACCCATAATATGCAGCAAGCGGCGCGTGTCTCTGATTACACCGCGTTTATGTATTTGGGTAAAGTGATTGAACATACCGATACCAACACCCTGTTCACCAATCCACATCAAAAACAAACCGAAGACTATATTACGGGTCGTTACGGCTAAGTTTGATGTGAAAATGGGAAAGATCGCTCGAAGTATAAGATGATAATTCTGACTTCGGTGCGATTTTTAAACTTAAAATAATACCGAATATCATGAGGAGAACCGTGTCATGGTCGCGACTAAGGAAGATTTTGGACATCATATTTCCCAACAGTTCAATGAAGACTTGGGCAAAGTTCATGCTCAGTTTTTAGCGATGGGTGGACTGGTCGAGTCGCAAGTTGCGAATGCAATCCATGCACTATTGGATACTGATGCGGTACTGGCAACCAGTGTTCAAGAGAATGATGCACAAGTGAATGCGATGGAAACCCGTATTGATTCGGATTTGCTACAAATCCTAGCGCTGCGTCAACCTGCGGCAAGTGACCTGCGTATGGTGATTGCAATCAGCAAAGCCAATACCGATCTTGAGCGGATTGGTGATGAAGCGACCAAGATTGCACGTCTGGCAAAGACTGCAAGCGAAGAGGGCGAATCACCACGTGGTTATACTGAAACACGTCATATCGGTAATCAAGTTCGCTTGATGATCCGTGAAGCGTTGGATGCCTTCGCACGTTTGGATGTTGAAAAAGCATTTCAAGTTTTGCAAGCCGACGCGGAAGTAGATCGCGAATATCAAACAGCTACACGTGCGCTGATGACCTATATGATGGAAGATCCACGTCATATCAGCCGTATGATCAACGTACTATGGGTACTTCGTTCACTGGAACGTATTGGTGATCATTCTCGCAACTTGGCGGAGCAAGTTATTTACATGGTGAAGGGTGCAGATGTTCGCCATGTCAGCTTCGATGAAGTCGAGAAGCAAGTTTTCAGTAAATAAATCATCCCGAGAGGGTGATCTCGTTTCTAAGACTTGATCACTGATCATGAAAAAGCCACTCAGTTTAACTGGAGTGGCTTTTTTTATATCATCTAGAATAAGGCTGTACGTTTTGATACGTAAAACTAGAGGCTATGCTGGTTTCCAGCCAACAGGACGCTCATAATCCTGATTGGTGAGAAATTTCGCACGCTGTTCATCTAAAAACACTTTAGATTCAGGTAACATCACGTTCAAGCGGTTTTCGTTGATCAATAGGGTTTGATGCCCCATCCACTCCTGCCACGCTTTTTTAGACACATGGTCAAAAATATCTTGGCCTTTAGCGCCAGGAAAGGGTGCAAACTCTAAGCCTTCTAGCTCTTGTTGATATTTACGACAGAATACGGTGCGCATGGGCGTTGCTTCCTAGTGACTTCTTGGGCTGACAGACTCAGATGCGGCAAGTTATTTCGCAGCGTGCACTATTTTAGTCTTTCAAGGGACGGAGTGCTAGGTTAAGCTCAATGAAAGTCTGCAATGAGTGTGCTCAGTTAATTAAATACTCATCAGATAGACTAATCGTAAAGTTTCAAATGCAAAGACGATCACAATGGCAGGTATAACATGGCGGATTTAAAAATGGATGGTCAAACGCGTCAAATGATTGCGGAGTTGGTTGCGATCCCCAGCGTGACGTGTACCAATGCCAAACAGGATCAATCCAATCTTCCGGTCATTGAGTTGCTTGCGACTTGGTTTTCTGATTATGGGTTTCAGTGTGAGATTATGCCGGTTGCCGATGGCAAAGCCAATCTGATTGCAGTACTTGCCAATGGCGCAACCGATCTGACTGGGGGGCTGGTACTAGCAGGGCATACTGATACCGTCCCCTTTGATGGTGAACTGTGGAAGAGTGATCCGTTTACACTGACTGAGCGTGATGGCAACCTGTATGGGCTAGGTACAGCCGATATGAAAGGGTTCTTTGCCCTCATCCTACAAGCCTTACGTGCCTTACCGAATGCCAAGTTTAAAGCGCCCTTGATCGTCATTGCCACCTGTGATGAAGAAACATCGATGGCGGGTGCTAAGGCATTGGTACAAGCTGCGCAGAAAAAAGAAGGTCGCCAAGGTCGTTTTGCCTTGATTGGCGAGCCGACTGATCTCAAACCGGGTCGACTGCATAAAGGCGTCATGCTCGAGCGGATTTTAATTACCGGTCAGGCTGGGCATTCGAGTGATCCTAGTCTGGGGCGCAATGCATTGGATGCCATGCACGAAGTGATGACCCGTTTGATGCGTTACCGCGATGGCCTTAAAATGCTGCAACAACCCATCTTTGCCGTGCCACACCCCACGTTGAATCTCGGCTGTATTCATGGCGGAGATAATCCGAATCGCATTTGCGGTCTGTGTGAATTACAGTTTGATGTTCGTACTTTACCTGGCATGAAGATGCAGACGATCCGAGAGGAGATTCGGCAGTTGATTGCAGACGTGGCACCGACGTTTGGGGTGGAGCTGCTGTACGAGCCAGCGAGTTCTGGCGCACCTTCCGCCGAGACACCCGCGGACTCTCCCTTTGTACAATATATCGAGGGTTTGACCGGGCAAACAGCAGGAGCCTTGGCCTTTGGTACAGAAGCGCCGTATTTCCGTCAATTAGGTATGGATACGGTGATTCTTGGACCGGGTCGCATTGAACAAGCGCATCAGCCTGATGAGTATATTCCGATTGCGAATATTGAACCGATGGTCGGGTATCTCACCCAATTGATTCAGTATTATTGTGTGTTGGGTGAGGCGAGTTGAGCTAAGCCTTGCCAAGCCACACTCACCACCTGCTCATCCAAATCAAAACTCCGATAGCACCATGCTCCTAATAAGGCATGCTCAATCAGTTCATCGGCATTTTGCGTATTAAAACTATTGAGATCAATTCGAATGCCCATGCCGTGTGCTTTTAGAATCGCCTCTTTACGCGTCCATGTCGTGAGCCATTGGTTATGGGAGCTCGGAGATGATGAATCAGGGTTTTTCCAAGCTTCATATTCAGTCGGATGAAAATAACGCTTAGCGAGAGATTCAGCTGGAAAGTTTCTATTTTTATCTTCGATATCAACACCAACTGATAAATGACCTCGGCACCACACCAGCACAAAGGCATCATGGCTATGTGAGATATTAAAGCTGACCGCATGATCATTGAGATAAGGCTTGCCATCCTCAGTTTGATCGAAGGTAAGCTGTTCAGGATGAATGCCTAGCGCCTGCGCCAGTATTTCTCTACGCCATGCCCGTGCTAGCAATTGTCGCTGCCGACGATCTGGATGACGTGCAACACCTATCTGGTCTTGAGTAGTCAGCAGAGATAATAAACGTGACTCTTCCTCCGCATTCACTTGGGAAAAAAGACGAATCTCAATATGAATAACGGCAGAATCGTTTACAGGCATCGGGTGTAGGCGATTGGATATTGGACTGACTAATATAGCGTGTTTGATGCGCTAAGCGCAGGGTTCTATTCAAAGAATACAAGTCAGATGCTGCGCAAGCGATCTTTTTCCTGCTAACATCATATTTTAACAGTTCATCTTTAAAATCGATCTGAACATTCACCCCTTTTCGCGTCGCTTTTCTCATATAATCGAACACAATTTAATTCGTGTGTTTTGCAGCAGGATTCCCCATGGCCGATGATTTTCTTTCCCCCGATACCATGACCGACAACTATGTCCATTGGTTCCGTAACTCTGCGCCGTATATCAACGCGCACCGAGGGAAAACCTTCGTTCTGATGTTTGGTGGTGAGGCGGTAAATCATGATAATTTCCGCAATATCATCCATGACATTGCTCTGCTGCACTCACTTGGGATTCAGTTGATTCTGGTGCATGGCGCACGTCCACAGATTGATGAGAATCTCATTGAATACGGTCTAGAGACCCCATTCCACAATGATTTACGTGTGACCACGCGAGAAGCGCTGCGCTGCGTATTGGATGCAGTGGGCTCTATTCGTCTTGAGATCGAAGCATTGCTGTCCATGGGCTTGGCGAACTCCCCAATGTATGGTGCGCGTATTGACGCCGTGTCGGGCAACTTTGTGACGGCAAGACCGTATGGCGTACGTGACGGTGTGGATTTCCAATTGACTGGTGAAGTGCGTTCAGTGGATACCGAAGCGCTGCAAAAAAGCTTGGCCAATCGCAATATCATCGTTTTAGGCCCAACAGGGTATTCGACCACCGGTGAGGTTTTTAATCTATTGGCTGAAGAAGTCGCCGTTGAAACGGCAATCACCATTAAAGCCGATAAGTTGATTTTCTTGGGTGAGCACGAAGGTATTTCAGGTAAAGACAATCGCTTGCTTCGTGAGTTGATCCCTAATGAAGTGGATCAGTTCTTGCGTGGCAAGAAGCTGGATAGTGAAATACTGCGTCATATGCATGGCTCGGCCGAGGCTTGCCGTGGCGGAGTGCGCCGTGTGCATATCATCTCCTATGCGCGAGATGGTGCGCTGCTCCAAGAGCTCTTCACGCGAGATGGTTCTGGCACTCTAGTCAGTAATGATCCTTATGAAGAAATTCGTACCGCTGATATTGATGATGTCGTAGGTCTGATTGAACTCTTGCGCCCTCTTGAAGAAGAAGGGATTTTGGTCCGCCGCTCACGTGAACGTTTAGAGACTGAGATTGCGCAGTTTGCTGTTATTGAGCGTGATGGCATGATCGTCGGCTGCGCTGCGCTGTACCCGATTCCTGCACAGCCCAATGAGCCACCTGCGGCTGAAATCGCCTGTGTGGCGATTCATCCCAGTTATCGTAAATCGAGTCGTGGTGCCGAGCTGTTAGATTATCTGGAAGCGAAAGCGCTCAATAAAGGCATCAAAAATCTGTATGTGTTGACCACGCGTACAGCGCTTTGGTTTATTGAGCAAGGCTTTGAACCGACTGAAGTCGATGATATGCCTGAAGCACGCCAAGCGATGTATAACTATCAGCGTAACTCCAAAGTTTTTGTGAAGCGTTTGGGGTAACGTTCAGCTAAACCTGAGTCCATATTTGCCAGGTTGGTATGATTTTGATCATGCCAACTTTTTTATTTTTTAAGAGTGCAAGTCACAAAATATTTAAGATGATTTATCAATATATAAAGCTTAATTTGATCATTCTCAAATGATGTAAAAAAGCTAACCTGTTATCACTTTTATTGAATCGTAGTGATGGCAATGAGTGATCTTTATTTTATTTTGGCTGGTATTGTGGTGGGGTTTGCCGTTGGGGTAACGGGGGTTGGTGGGGGATCTTTGATGACGCCGATTTTGATTAGCGTGCTGGGCGTTCCTGCGCAAATTGCGATTGGGACAGATCTTCTTTACGCATCCATTTCTAAATTCTGTGGTTCGGCAGTTCATGCTAAAAAACTGAATATCGTTTGGTCCGTGGTGTTTTGGTTGGCACTGGGTAGTATTCCCGCCTCATTTGCAACCACATGGGCGCTCAATCACTTTTTTAGCAGTGCCAATGAATACAAGAAAATTCTGACATTAGTTCTCGGCTTTATGTTGACGTTGACAGGTGTTTCCATCGTTTTTCGCAGCAAGATCGAGGACTTTTTTCAACGTATCCGCCTCAAAAGAAATCAAGAGGCAAGCATCGCACGTGATGACTTCAGTGACCCCTATGATGTCAAAAACAATATCCCTGTTTTAATCATGGGCGTGGTTCTGGGTATTCTCGTCACTTTGTCTTCAGTCGGGGCGGGAGCCTTTGGTGTGATGGCACTCCTACTCCTATTTCCCAATCTACCCATGATTCGGATCATTGGGTCAGATGTGGCCCATGCTGTCTTGCTGACATTGGTTGCGGGGCTGGGACATTTGCTCTCGGGTAATGTTGATTTTCATATTTTGACTTTCTTATTGATCGGTGCGATTCCCGCTATTATTGCCGGAACCTTGCTCAGTTCCAGTCTACCTGAGCGCATTATCCGCCCAATCCTTGGCATAACCTTGCTCTTGCTCGGGATTAATTTTTTAGTGAATCCATCAAAGGAGAAGCCGCATAAAGTTGAGGCGCATGCAGTAGCGGTAGTGGGTACTGCATCACAACCTCTGTTGAATCCAGCAAGCTAGTGACTTCGGTTCCATCAAAAAAGCCTCTTCAATGGAAGAGGCTTTTTTGTATGAGCGCGCGCAAGGATAAATGTTTTTAACCTTGCAACAAACTCACATCCGCCACACTCAAAAACAGCGCTCTTAAACGTGTCAGCAAACGCAAACGATTTAAGCGCAGTGCTGCATCGTCTGCATTCACCATCACACTTTCAAAGAATGCATCAATAGGCGTGCGTAGAGCAGCCAATTGTGACAGTGCAGGGGTGTATTCCGATTGGGCGAGCAATGGGTGCACTTTGGGTTCAAGTGCCTCTAAGGTCTCGTACAATGCCTTCTCGGCGGGTTCAACCAGCAGGGCTGTATCAATCCCGCCCGTACTGACCGTTTCTTTAGCCAAGATATTTGCCACACGTTTATTCGCCGCCGCCAATGCGGTTGCTTCTGGCAATGCACGGAAATTCTGTACCGCACGGATACGCTGATCGAAATCAAGTGGTGAGACTGGATTCAAGGCTTGTACCGCCTGAATCACGTCTACCTCAATGCCTTGATCTTCATACATCGAGCGATAGCGACTTTCCAAGAAGGCTTTGGCATCTTGAATGGTCTTGGATGGATTTTCGATTCGGGTCGCATAGTTTGTGACGGCTTGTTCGACAAGGTCGGTCAAGCTTAAGGTCAGGCGCTTTTCAATCAGAATACGCAAAATACCGATCGCAACACGGCGCAGACCAAAGGGGTCTTTGTTGCCTGTCGGCGGTTGGTTGATGCCAAAAATCCCCGCTAAGGTATCCAAGCGATCAGCCAGTGCAATGCTGACCCCAGTCAATGTTTGCGGTAAAACATCGCCTGCAAACTTCGGTAAATATTGCTCGCGAATTGCCGTCGATACATCTGAAGGTGCGCCTTCAAGTGCTGCGTAGTAACTTCCTGCAATCCCTTGGAGTTCAGGGAATTCACCCACCATTTCAGAGGCAAGGTCGCACTTCGACAACTTAGCCGCTTGGATCGTGTGTTCAACATTGCCACCGATTTGACCTGCGATATACGCAGCCAGCGTTGCAATACGTTCGGTTTTATCCCACAGCGTGCCGAGCTGTGCTTGGAAGATGCGATTTGCAAGCTTCTCTTGACGAGCTGCAAGCGGTTGTTTCTGGTCTTGTTTAAAGAAGAATTCCGCATCGGTCAGGCGTGGGCGAACCACTTTTTCATTTCCTAGCGTGATTTGCGTTGGGTCTTTACTTTCAATGTTTGAAACAGTAATGAAGTAAGGCTGTAGCTTGCCGTTGCTATCGACCAGACAGAAGTACTTCTGATTATCCTGCATGGTAGAAATCAAGGCTTCTTGTGGCACATGTAGGAAACGGGATTCAAACGTGGCACGCAGGGCGACAGGCCATTCGACCAGACCTGTAACTTCATCACGCAGATCCGCAGGGACGAGCGCCTTGGCATTGACTTCATCGGCCAGTTTTTTAACCTGAGTGTCGATCAGTTGTTGCCGCTCGTCAAAGTCTGCAACGACATAGGCATTGCGTAGCGCTGTCAAATAGTCTTCTGCGGACTGCAAGGTAATTGCAGCAGGCGCATGGAAGCGGTGACCATAAGTTTGATTGCTACTTGCAAAGTCTTGGATGGTGGCAGGAATGATCGCCGCATCTTTCATCAAGACGACCCACTGCACGGGGCGAACGAATTCAGTACGACTTGCCGCAGAGCGCATGCGTTTAGCAATTGGCAATGCGTTCAGTGATTCTTGCAAGAGGGTCGGTAATAGATCATCAAGCGATTGACCTGTTACGGTTTTGCGATGAACCAGCCATTCGCCTTTATCGGTTGGAATACGAATGAGATCTGATACTTCGATCCCTGCACCCTTGGCAAAGCCAATAGCCGCAGGGGTAGGCGTACCATCAGGTTTAAACGCGCCGGCAACCGATGGGCCACGGCGTTCTTCAATACGATCCGGTTGATGACCCTCGATGCCTTCAATCAGAATCGCAAGGCGACGGGGTGCGGCGTAGGCATTGATCTTGGCATACGGTAGTCCTGCACTTTGCAGACGCGTTGTGACTTCACTTAGCAATGCATCGCGCAGTGTTTTTAAGCTTTTCGGCGGGAGTTCTTCACAGCCTAATTCAAAGAGTACGGTGTGCAGACTCATTTCGACTTCTCCGCTTTTGCTGCTGCTTTATCGATTTGTGCTTGCTCGGCAGCCTTCTCCGCTGCGAGTTTTGCCAAGACTTCGTCACGTAGGACCGGCTCGGCCATTGGGAAGCCCAGCTTCGCGCGCGAGTTGACATAGCTTTGCGCGATCGCACGGGCAAGTCCGCGAACACGCAGAATATAGCGCTGACGTTCGGTCACTGAGATTGCGCCACGTGCATCAAGCAAGTTAAAGGTATGGGATGCTTTGATGACCATCTCATAAGCGGGTAGTGGCAATTCAACCGCCATCAAACGATTCGATTCACTCTCATAAAAATCAAAGAGTTCAAAGAGTTTTTCGACATTGGCGTGTTCAAAGTTATAGGTTGATTGCTCAACTTCGTTTTGATGGAAGACATCGCCATAGGTCACAGTACCAAATTGACCACGTGTCCAGACGAGATCATAGACCGAGTCCACCCCTTGCAAATACATCGCAAGGCGCTCAAGGCCGTAAGTGATTTCACCTGTAACCGGATAGCACTCCAAACCACCGACTTGCTGGAAGTAAGTGAACTGTGTGACTTCCATACCGTTCAACCAGACTTCCCAGCCGAGACCCCAAGCACCTAGTGTGGGTGATTCCCAGTTGTCTTCAACGAAGCGGATATCATGAGTCAGCGTATCGATACCAATCGCTTTCAACGAGTCGAGATAGAGCTGTTGAATGTTGGCTGGATTGGGTTTCAACACGACTTGGAATTGATAGTAATGTTGCAGGCGATTCGGGTTTTCGCCATAGCGACCATCTTTGGGACGGCGTGAGGGTTGTACGTAAGCCGCATTCCACGTTTCTGGACCAAGTGCACGCAAGAAGGTTGCGGTATGGAAAGTACCGGCACCCATTTCTAAATCATAAGGCTGGAGGACCACACAGCCCTGATTTGCCCAATAATTCTGCAGGGCAAGAATAAGTTCTTGAAAGGTAAGATTAGAAATAGCTTGGCTTTTAGTCGTGTTCGTGGCGGTGCTCATGGCAATCCATGCTAAGTTACAAAATTGGTGGGTAGTATAGTGAATTTGAGTAGAATTTTCACGGGGTGATGTTGTTAAGTGGCGCAGTAAAATCCAAAAGTATTTCTTCATTAGAACCTACCTAATCCAACATAAGAAAAAGCGGCAAGTTCATTATTGTTGTACTGATTTCATATTTGGATGAAAAGTTCAGGAGATGCTAATTTTGTTACCATGTTCATGAGTTAAATATAGATTCGAGCTGGGGATCACGATGATCTGCTAACCAGCAACCGAAACAAGTCTTCAGTTGCTATTTTTATCATAAATGAAGCGTTTCGGAGTATTAAGCGGGTTCTTTAGTCAAGCTATTTTTATATCTTGCGTGCCAGAGATAAGTTCCTCTCATAGCATTTATATAAAAAAATAAAAAAACCAGCGTTAGGGGCAGACCGTCTATTTTACCGAGTTCTTGCCAAATTAAAATTTTAGAAAGAACAAAGTAGATAACTAGCAGCGTAGACGCAACTCTACTTTTTTTAAAAATAAAGAATGCCATTATGAGAACTAATACCGCATCTATGAAGAGTGACGGGTCTAAATAATAATGAGTACTTGGATCTGTTGAGCTTGTAAACAATCCAACGGTAGCAAAAAGACCCATTATTACAGCTGACATGATTGCCGCAATTCCGCCGTTTCTGATCGCAATTACACATGACTCTTGATCAGTAATAGCAAAACTACCCCAAAAGGATTTCTTTTTTTCACCGTCGGTCATTTTTTTCTCTTTTTATGGATAAAAAACACAGCTATTTTCGGGCATCATGACTTACAGATTCGGATGATCACACCCGAATCTGACCATCCCCAAGCACAATCCATTTCTGCGATGTCAAACCTTCAAGTCCAACAGGCCCACGCGCATGAATCTTATCGGTTGAAATGCCGATCTCGGCGCCCAAACCATACTCAAATCCATCGGCAAAACGGCTAGATGCATTGATCATGACCGAGCTTGAGTCTACTTCGTTGAGGAAACGACGGGCTTTACCGTAGTTTTCAGTCAGGATGACATCGGTATGATGTGAACCATACTTATTAATATGAGCAATGGCTTCATCTAAACCGTCAACCACTTTAATCGCAAGAATCGGTGCAAGATATTCTTCATACCAATCTTGCTCAGTCGCAGGTAGTGCATCACTCAAGATACTTCGGGTGGTTTCATCACCGCGCAATTCCACACCCTTTTCACGATACAGCGCTGCAATTTGTGGCAAGAATTCAGCCGCAACAGGCGCATCAACCAATAAGGTTTCCATGGCATTACACACGCCATAGCGATGTGTTTTTGAGTTCAGACAAATGGGTAAGGCTTTGACCAAATCCGCTTGGCGCTCAACAAACACGTGGCAGTTGCCGTCTAAATGCTTGATTACGGGCACGCGTGCTTCACGGCTGACGCGTTCGATCAATCCTTTGCCACCACGTGGAATGATCACATCGACATAATCACTCATGGTGATCAGCAGGCCGACAGCCGCGCGGTCAGCGGTATTGATCACCTGCACGCTAGACTCAGGCAAGTTTGCAATCTTGAGTCCGGCTTGAATGCTTTTGGCAATGGCTTGATTTGAGTTAAAAGCTTCTGAACCACCGCGCAGGATGATGGCATTGCCTGATTTCAGTGCCAGCGACGCTGCTTCTAAGGTCACATTAGGACGTGATTCATAGATCATGCCGACCACACCCAGTGGAACGCGCATTTTTCCAAGTTGAATACCAGAGGGGCGATAAGTCAGATCCGTGATCGCACCAATTGGGTCAACCAAGGCAATGACATCATGCAGGCCATCGAGCATGCCTTTAAAACGCGCTGGAGTCAGTTCCAGACGATCAAGTAAAGCTGCATCAAGATTGTTTGCACGACCATTTTGCATATCAATCGCATTGGCTGCGAGGATATCGGCTTGTTGATTTTGTAATTCTTGAGAGATGGCTTGCAGCGCAGCATTTTTGCTTTGCGTGGTTGCGCCAGCAAGAATGCGTGACGCCGCGCGGGCTTGCTGGCCAAGCGTCATCATCATCTGTTCGATGGTTTGGGTTGTGGCTTGGTGGACGGCCTGATTCATGACAAACACCCGCAACAAATTTGGAAAAATTGACTTTTAATTATAACAATTTTCGGGTAAAAAAACGTTTGTTTTACTTTGTATATTGAAATATCCGTGAAATCAAAAGTTTCCTTAAGATTACAGGATTGAGCAAGCAGATTGAGTTGGCGTTTGAGACGACGAAGTGTCCTTTGTCGGCATATTCAATCCGTTATAAATATGCTATTGTTTTCCAGATAAAGGATCCTGGGACAAATGGATTGTCCTTTAATGGAAAATAATGGAGAGCATAATGATGAATGCTATGACCAGTGTTCGTTTGAAGGATAGGCCAAATAATTTAGCTGGAAAGCAAAGTTTTATGGATAAAGTTGTGCAACACATTGATACTTTTCCATTTTATACAGAATACAATCGAGGCGCTCTCAAAGAAAGTCCCCGTGTACATTGGATCAATGGCTGGAAGGTTGAATTTCTTGCATTTGCAAATGAAGCTACCCGTCATTTACCGCCTGTCGTGATTTTAGGTGGCGCATTTCAAAATTTTAATTCTTATAAATACTGTGTCGAGCCATTACTTGAGACAGGCTCTGTCATTCTTGTGGATTTACCTTCTCTAGGCAGTAATGATCAGGTTCATAATCTGGTTACGGGCGAGCGCTCATTGGATTTAGACATTGGTGATCTTGCTCAAATTTTAGGGGATTGGACTAACTCTGTTCATTTAAATAAAGTCTCCATGATGGGCATGTCGCTGGGTTCAGTCATTGCTGCAAATTTTGCCGCTGCACATCCAGAAAAAATGTCGCGTTTGGTGCTGATGGGCGTGATGCAGCAAACCCGCAAAAGCTGGCGAATGCTGATTCAAGAAGCATGTGATTTATTGCATGAAAATCGCATGGTTGAGTTTGGTCAAGCCATGGTGCTGTTTTTGGTTAATCATGCCCGCATGAAAGAAACACGCATGTCTCCCACTGCGCGTAAGCTGTTTTTTCAGCAAATGTCTAACTTTGGCTTAAATGAACGGCTGCGCTACGAAATTAATGCTAATCGTTTGCTGCGCATCAAACATGTACCGAGTCCAAGCTGTCAAACCTTGGTGGCCACGGGTCAATACGATAGCTTTACCTTACCACACGAAAATGCCAAGTTCGCCTTAAGTTGCCCGCATATGCAATTTGCCCTGATCAAAAATGCCGATCATGTGCCGCAGTTGCAAAAAAGACGTGAAACTCTGGAACTCTTTACCACATTCTTACGCGGGGAACCCATTGATCAGCTCGACGGCATCATGCCGATGAGTCGTGAAGAACTCCAACAAATGGATCGTCGCGGTGAAGAGCGAGTTAAACTGGTTGATTCAACATGTCAGATGACACACCGAACCAAAGCGGATTTCAATATGACAGTCAACGTCGTGGATCTCACGTATTTTGGTTTATTGCTTGAAGCGGGCAGTGAAGCGAACGCCGCTGCAATACTCGCTGAGCCACGTGACTTATCGATCCATTTGCCGTCTGTGGATAGCGAAGGCAATGTTATCAGTGAAAGGCTTTCTATCGAATGTCTGATCTTTGAGCAAGTGGGTACGCAAGTTCGCGCGTTACTTAAGCATGGTAACTTTGAAACTTCAGATCGTTTGTCAGCGATGTTAGCCAGTCGCGCGGTCATACGCGACTAGGCTATTTTCCTCTCTGACGATTACGCTTTTGCTTCAATTACCCAAACCAAGTCCCCAAGGTGCTTGGTTTTTTGGTTTTCAGCGTCCGAGTTTTCTACGGAGTTGCTGTTTTCAAAGGCAGGTTGAAAAACTTGGATGTCTGAAAATCCAGCCTGCTTCATCGCATCGATGATCTCTACAGGCGAGATGAAGTGAAAGGCAAATGCACTCCTAGACATGATCCTCAGCAGCTTGCTGCTTTGCCAAATCAGTCTTCCCAAGCGGCGGGTGACTGGTTCAGGATAAATATCGGTCAGATAAATGCCGACTTTAAAGCGACGCAGCCCAGTCGCGAGTTGCGTCCATAAATTGTGCAGCATGTCTTTGGTAAAATAATTGACCAGCCCTTCGCTAATAATGACCAAGGGCTTGCTTTCATCAAAGGTGCTCAGAAGCTGCTGAAATCCCTCACCAAATAAATCGACGGCTTCGATGCGGGGCTGTGGGTTTTCTATCTGCATTAAGGCGCTGCGTTTGGCTGCGGCCATATCCGGTAAATCTGCTTCGACATAGATGAGGTCGGGATATTTTTGACGATAGCGCCAACCACGTGGTGAAAGTCCGGTCGCAATTTCTAGTACCTGTGCATCTGGGTACGCTGCCAGAAATCGATCCAGTTGACGATCAATTAGCTGATGTCGTTGGCGCAGTGTTGAGCGCATGCTGTCACCGATGATGAGCTCTGCCCATGATTCTAGTGGGCTGACCATCTTGGCGAGGAAGCGACCTTTGCTGCTGGCCAGTACAGGGTGTGAGATCCCCTCTTGGAACCAGATATAACCCGTGTAGTGAGCCGTAAAAGAGATATGGCGATGTGGGGATTCAGCCACAGGAGACTTCTGAGGTATGGATTGTTTTGACACGTTTTTTACCGTCCTTGGCTTAAGTCTTCATGTTGTGCTCTGCACAAACACACAAATCATGGGTGAGTGAGTATAAAGTTTTTTTAGGTTGCAAAACGCTCACGAATGGCGCGTGCTTGCATGTTTGCGATTTCCCATTCATCACCCAAGGCAATTGATCCATCGATCAGGTTCAATTTACCGAGTTTACCCCGCATTTTGGAGAGTCTTGCTTGGTCTGGCATGGGTGCATCCACCACCGCATGCAGCGCATCCAGAGCCGCCGCGCGGTCATTACACACTAGTCCCATGTCACAGCCTGCATGGAGTGCGGCAAGGATACGCGCGCCTGCACCGCCTGCCACACAAGCCGCTTGCATAGTGAGGTCGTCAGAAAACAACACACCATCAAAACCCATTTCACCCCGGACAATATCTTGCAGCCAATGCTTAGAGAAACCTGCAGGATTGGGATCGACTTGCGGGTAGATCACATGTGCGGGCATGAGAGCATCCAGTTGATCGGCGACCTCAAAGAACACGGTCATGTCTTGTGCGCGAATTTCATCAAGTGTACGGTGATCGACAGGAGCGGCCACATGAGAGTCTGCTTCGACTGAGCCATGGCCGGGAAAGTGTTTCCCTGTCGTGGCCATACCAGCACGATGCATGCCTTGCATAAACGCGCGGGATAGTTGAATGACGATATCTTTATGCGCATGAAAACCGCGATCGCCAATGACGTGACTGATGCCATTCACATCCAGCACGGGCGCAAAACTAAAATCAATCCCGACAGCCAGTACTTCACTTGCCATAAGCCAACCCGCAGTTGCCGCAGCGCTGAGTGCTTCATCGGGATCAATGTCATAGAGCTGACCCAGCATGCCCATAGCCGGCAAACGGGTGAAACCATCACGCAGACGCTGTACCCGCCCACCTTCTTGATCGACGGCGATCAGGATATCCGGGCGGACGGCACGAATACTATCGGTTAAGTCGCGAACTTGCTGTGGACTTGCCACGTTGCGACCAAATAAGATCAGACCACCGACTTGCGGTTCCTTGAGTAATTGTTGATCATCCTGTGTGAGCGTCAGCCCCGCAATATCTAACATCAGTGAGCCGATCATGGCGTTGTATCTCCAAAAACCATATACATAACGATTAAAACAATTATTATAGGGAAAGAGATACGACAATACCCGATTTTCCTACAGGTCTGCTACATTCAACAGGGATAAGTTCGTGGCAGAATTGCATTTTTAATGATTGATGTGGTAATTGATGAGCCGTTCGAATATGAACCCAGTCAAAAGCCGTTTGTTTTAACGATCAAGGACTTTGTAGATAGATATGAAACCAAAGAAAATAGAGCAAGACTTAGCGTCAAAAGCACAAGTAACACAAGGTTCTGGGGCACAGGTTAAAGCACGGTTCACCACTAAATTGCAGACTATAGTCGGTGCAATTGCTGTAGCGAGCGCTGGATTATTCTTTTCCCAAGTGTATGGAGAGGCAACAGCTTCTGCGGTTGATAAGAGTTCGGCTGCGGCTACTACGGGAGCGCCGCTGGCACCGACACGTGAGCAAAGTATCGTTACACGTCAGATGGCGATGTATATGGATACCCAGCATTATCTCAACATGCCTTTAGATGCCAGCGTTTCTCAGCGTGTGCTGGAGATGTATCTGGATAATCTAGATGGGGATCACGCTCTATTTCTCGCATCAGACATTGATGAGTTCCGCAAAAAATACGCCACGACCTTAGGCGCATCCATGAAGAAGGGGGATCTCACACCCGCCTTTGCCATTCAGAAGCGCTTCACGGAGCGATTGAAGGATTATTACCAGTATTCATTGGATCAACTGGATCAGCCGCAGAACTTAAAGCGTACTGATAGTCTGAATATCGATCGTGAGAAAGCACCGTATTTCAGCAGTAGCAAAGAGCAGCGCGCCTTTTGGCAGCAACAGTTGGTGTCTGAACTGATCTCCCTGACAATTTCGCAAGAAGAAGAAACCGCCAAGCAAGCCGCGCTGAAAGCCGATCCTAAATTGGCAGCGGGCCAAGACCTGAGCCCACCGAGTGAACTCAATCCTGTTGATACGTTAAAGAAACGCTTTAAACGTAAACTGCAGCAAATTGATCGTATTAAAAGCGACCGAGTGCTTGAGGGTCTGCTCAATGCCGCTTTAGCAACCTACGACCCACATAGCCTTTATTTTGCCCCTGTTGAAGCGATGGAAATGAATCGTCAGACAACGCTGCAACTTGAAGGGATTGGTGTGTCAATTCGTCCAGAGCGCGGCAATGATGACTATACTCGTGTAGAAACCTTGGTTGATGGTGGCCCCGCGAGTAAGTCAGGTCTAGTTAAGCCGGGTGATCGTATTGTGGGTGTTGCACAAGACGGACAACCTATGGTGGATGTGGTCGGCTGGCCGAGCAGTGAAATTGTGGGTCTGATTCGCGGTAAGCGCGGAACCAAAGTCTTACTGAAGCTGCAAGCGAAAGACGCTGCCGCTCGCACTATCACCTTAACGCGTGATGTCATTCAAGAAGAAGACTCAGGAGTGCAAGATCGTGTCGTGAATGTTCAGCGCGATGGCAAGACCTATAAAATGGGTGTGCTCGACATTCCTTCGTTCTATCTGAACTATAAAGCACGCCGCGATGGCAAGAACTATCGTAGCGTCAGTGAGGATACGCAAAAAGCCCTGATTGATTTAAACAGCAAGAAAGTCGATGGTCTTGTGGTGGATCTGCGTGGTGATCCGGGCGGTTCGTTAGAAGAAGTCGCCAACATGATCGGGCTGTTTATTAAGCAAGGTCCTGTGGTACAGATTCGTGATCGCAATGGCGCCATTACCGCCTACCGTGATGATGATGGCGGCGCTGAGTTGTATAAAGGCCCGATGATTGTATTGGTCAATCTTGCATCGGCATCGGCCAGTGAGATTTTTGCTGCGGCGATTCAAGATTATGACCGTGGTCTGGTTGTGGGAAGTACTACAACAGGTAAAGGAACTGCTCAAGTTCAGCTTGATAACTTGGCGTACGGTTTAGCAACCTTAACCCAGCGTAAGTTCTATCGTGTATCTGGTGGCAGTACGCAGAATAAAGGTGTAGTCCCTGACATTCCTTTTGTCAGTATCTACGATGAAGATTTGGGCGAGCGTAAAGCCAAGAATCCACTCAAGTGGGATACGATTCCGACTGCACCGTTTATTCCAGAAGACAACTTGAAACCGCTGGTGCCACAGTTGACGGTTGCCTCCAAGGCGCGTCAAGAGGCTGATCCTCAATACGTCTATTTGTCTAAAATCAAAGAGATCAGTAAAGCGCATAAAGATCAAAAAGTATTGTCTTTAGATCTGGATGCCCGTCGTAAAGAGGTGGATGCGATTGAGGTGCAAACGCTTGCGGCTGAGAACGAGCGCCGGAGTAAGACGGGTCTCGTGCCTTATCCAAATTGGCAGACCTATCAAATCTCACTGGATGCGCAAGCCGAAGCGCGTGCCAAGATTTCTGAAGGTAAGCGCCCACCACTCCCTGAGGAGGAAGCCTTCGTCACCGAGTCAGCTAATATTCTGCTGGATCAGGTGAAGGCTAAACAAGCCAAGTAATTTAGGCTGTGTCTTCAAACAATAAAAAACCACTCCATACGGGGTGGTTTTTTATAATGAGGCTCAGAAAATTAAGCTTCTAAAGTAATGACATCATTTAATTCACCTGATGTTGAGAAGATATAGAGTTTTCGGTCGTGTAGACCGATCAGCATGCTGCCCAAATTTAAAAATCCCTGTTTGGTCTCACGATAATACTGCAGGATGTCGGTTTTCTTGATCGGATTAGGAGCTGAGCCTAAACGACTAAATATTGAGTCAGATTGAAGTGAGTGGTTGGTCGAGGAGAGCAATGAGGTATTCATGAGGTTATCTACTCATCGTGAGGATATGTTGTGTAAAAATCGCAGCGGATCAGACTGAGGCATTTATGCGTGTGTAGAAATACCCCAGCCTACGTTGTCATCACACGCTTAGTTTTCGAGATTTGCGGGTGATGGCGATTTGATTTTTGAGGCACTATTTGAGGTACTGTTTGATGCATTGATGTCATACCAGTCGATATGACGGGTCAGGAACATCGTTGCAGCGATCAGGGTAAATACCAATAAAGCGCCTAAGATCATGGTCATTTCTTCCGTTTGGAGGATGAGATACATCGAGCCGTACATCAGGGATAGGATGGCTGTGAGGAGTAGGGTGCGTCCGATTCCTTTGAGGACGTAATAGACGTAATAACTAATCAGGAATACACAAGCGATGCTGGACCCCAGATAAGCCAGTGCAAAACCGACATGTTCGCTAAAAGACAGCAACAACAGATAAAACACGCCGAGTGCCGCCGCAACCAGTGTGTACTGCATTGGGTGGATGGGCAGTTTTTTCAGGACTTCGAATAAGAAGAAGGTTCCAAAGGTGATCAGTAAGAACAGCATCGCGTATTTAATCGAGCGATCAGACAGCGTGTAATTGTCCACGGCTTCGATCAATTTGACGGAGAAGGCGCTGTTTTCGGCATTCTTCAATGCCTCACATGCTGTGTTGTCATTGGCATTCAGGCAGGTATTCAGATGCTCGGCATTTTGATTGCTGATATAGGTGTTTTGCCAGGATGCGCTAAATTGGTTGGATTGAATTTTCTTTTGTGGCAGTGACGCGCCGTAGAAGCTGGGGTGTGCCCAGTTTGCATCCATGGTCATGGACATGTCTTTGCCGACCGGAATAATCGCCAAGCTGCTCATGCCATTTAGGCTGAAATCCAGACTAAAATCAAAATGGGGGTTCTGTGCACTGAGGACAAGGGGTACTTCGGTATAGGTCATGCCCAAGGGATTACTGCTATCGCCGGTTGGGAAGTCAAATGTGAGCTTTTGTCCACCGAGGGTCAGGATGGGTTGATTGGTGAGACCGCGTAGATCTGAAATACTCAAGCGGAGTTTGGCTTTCTCCCAATGAATGGTTTGATTTTGTTCAGGCGTAATCAGTTGCTCTGGCAGTGAAAATTTGCCTTTGACAGAAAGGTTGTCGACATAGGTAATGGCTTTATAAATCCCGCGTTTGAAATTGGTATTACTGACTTGCAGTTGGTGGTTCCATGCGGAATTTTGTGGGGTAAGGAGAATGTTGTAATCAATTAGACATTTCTTGGCGATGTCTTCTTTACAGACGATCTGTAGGGTCGTTGGAACCACGATATAGGGCGCAAGGATGGTTTGTGGATTGACGTAATCCTTACCAATGCCTTGGATGACGTCTTCATTGTACTGCTGACGCTCTCTGACCAGACTCGACAACATCGTCAGTCCGATCATAAAGAGTAAAACCAGAAACCCGATGACCACAAACTTCGAGGTTAAGAATCGAGCCATGTCGCACACTCCCACATATAAATAAGAGTGTGCAGTGTGGAAGCTTGATATGGGTTACTTGTGAAGTGAATATGAAAGGCGTGAGGAGTTTCGATGAAGTCAGTGACTTACTGGATTTTGCTATCCAGTAGCGTGCGAATATCCGATATACATGTATCCAAGTCCCATCCCAGCCATGCAGGCTCAAAGACAGAAGAGTAGTGCGCCCGATGATCACTGCTGACCAATACCCGAATCGGGCAGTCTTCTTCCATCATCCGCCAAGGAAAGATCGGTGCTTCGGCATCGAGCAAGAAGGGCAAATCACGCAGATCAATGACCATGCCTGCAAGAAACTCAGGAAAGCCAATAATCGAGAATTCATCGGCACGTCGGCGAATGTATTCCAGATCATCCCATTCTGCAGTGAGGCGTGTTTCAGGTGCGCTAAAGGCAATGACACCGATCAGATGATAGTCACGGGTGGTGTGTAGCCAAGTCTTGTAACGGACAGGCGTTTCGACTTCGAGTGTGACGGGTTCTATACGGTGGGGCATGGTGAGTATTTTCAGCGATTTGGCTCTGGAACGAAATTGTACGCGGATTACAAGGTGGGGTCAAAACCGAAGCGTGATTGGTGGGTATGCGGATATAGATAAGACCGTTAAGATCATTGATCACTTAACGGTCTGTTTGTGATGACTATGCTATCCGTGTCTTGGTCCGTTTGACGATTTTCAGCTTGGGTAAGCCAAAGATACGGTCAAAGCCCCAGTTAAAGACGAGACCATACACCAGATAAAACAGCATAAATGCGATATCCGTGATCAGCGCTTCCCACAGGCCAATGTTTAAAGTCCAAGCCAGTAGTGGCAGAGAAACAGTCATTAAACCAGCCTCAAAACCAAAGGCATGGAGAATACGCCGTTTAAGCGTACGGACTTGGCTCTTTTGGCGCGCTTCCCAGCGTTCAAAGAGTTTGTTAAACAACAGATTCCAGCCCATGGCGATCAGGGACAATAGGATTGCCAGCGCCCCAAGGTGCGCCTTGTCATCATGAAAAAATAGGGCAGCAATCATGATAAAGAGTACAACTGCAATGGATTCAAAGAGTGCAGTATGGATAATTCTACGTTTTAAGCCTTGCATGATCTTTCTCAACTTTTTAAAGCGGTCTGATCTGAAATGGATGTTTCAAATGCGATGTTTCAGATGCCTAGTTATCCGCGATAAGTTGACTTTATATCGAAATACATGATACTTAAAAGTCAATACCTTTCATTTATTTTGATAGGTTGGTGGTTTCTAATATTTAGAAATAATCTTAATGAACAGCAACACTTTGATTAGTAGGTATTTCGATGCTCGAACATGGTGTAAATCACTTTGCTGTCGGCAATGTATCCGTTGAAAGTTGGCGTGTTTTTTTATTGGTGGTCGAGCACGGCTCTTTTTCGGCGGCCGCTCGACAATTGCATAAAGTCCCTTCGGCAATTAGCATGATGATTGCCAATCTTGAAGCCGATCTGAATCTTGAGCTGTTTGATCGTAGCCGACGGGAACCGATCCCGACAGCGGCGGCACGGGCACTTCTGCCTAATGCGCGCTATGCCATCCAGCAATTGCAGCAGCTTGAGACGCATGCTTTATCCTTATCTCAAGGACTTGAGAGCACGCTGACCCTCGTTGTTGATCCTGCATTGCTGGTTGGGGACTGGATCAGTGTCCTAGGTGATTTAGCCGCAGCGCACCCTGATCTTGCGGTTGAAGTGTTGGCTGCGCAAGCCTCTGACGCGATGCAACTGCTTCACGAAGGGCGTGCACAACTGGGACTCTTACTTGAACGACCACAAATGGACAATCGTGAAGGCTTCTTTGAGATTCATAGCGAGACCTTTGTTGCTGTGATGTCACCCAAGCATTCCATCTTTGTGACTCAAGAAAGCATCAACTTTGATGATTTGATGGCGTCGCGGCAGATTGTTGTTGCAAGTTGGAATGCGGATGAGGTCGATGAACGTTTCGCGATGAGCAGTCAAATCTGGCGGACCGATAATTACACCTCGGCAGTCGGCTTGATCCAAGCTGGATTGGGCTGGGGAATGCTGCCGCGTTCGATGGTACGGTCTTATATTAACGCTGGGTCGCTGGTAGAGATTCCACTAGAGAACCTGAAAAATACCATGGTGCTTGCAGTGGATATGGTATGGTCCAAAGAGCAACCTATGGGGCTGGCCACGCGTTATATTCTGGACCGAATCGGGGCGAGCTATCAACGTTAAGTTCGCGTTAGCGAATCACTTAAAGCCCCTATCGGGTCAGACAAATTGCCCCGCAGCATGTCCAGACGCCCAAGCCCACTGAAAGTTAAACCCGCCCAAGTGTCCTGATACATCGACCACTTCGCCAATGAAATACAGGCCCGCTTGTTTCTTACTTTCCATCGTTTTGGAAGACAGCTCAGTCGTATCCACCCCGCCTAACGTAACTTCTGCGGTGCGATAGCCTTCAGTGCCCGAGGGCTTCTGCGACCAGTGTTTTAAGGCATGTGCGATATCTTCAAGGGTGCTATCAGCGAGTTGCCCCAATGCTGTTTCAGCATGAGTCGGCCAAAGCAGGGTCTGGAGTTCCAGCACCAAGCTCTTGGCAAAGCGTTCATAGAGATGGGTGCGCAGTAAGGTCTTGGGATGTTGCTGCTTGAGGCGTTTAAAGCTTTCTGCCAGTTCTACTTCGGTTTCGGTCGGGAAAATATCCATGCTGATGGCTTCACCCACTTGCCAGTAATTCGATACTTGCAGCGCAGCAGGACCACTGATGCCGCGATGGGTAAACAGGATGGCTTCATTAAACGATGCCGCATCGGTACTCATCGTACCATCGACAGCAAGTCCGGAAAGGCGTTCAGAGACAGCCTTAAATCCATCGGTAAAGGTAAAAGGCACCAGACCCGCGCGAGTGGGGAGTACATGATGCCCGAACTGCTTCGCCACATCATAACCAAAACCACTGGAACCCAAGGTTGGGATCGATAATCCACCACTGGAAACCACCAAGGATTCTGCATTGAATATACCTAGATTGGTGGTGAGTTTAAAGCGAGCCGTGGGATGGATTTTGTTGTTTTCAACAGTCTCAATCTGCTGAATCTCGCATAGGGTTTTGATCACCACATTGACCTTCTCGCACTCGGACAAGAGCATATTGAGGATGTCTTTGGCGGAGTCGTTACAGAAGAGTTGACCGTGTTTGCGCTCGTGGTAGGGAATCTTGTATTTTTCGACGAGTGCAATGAAATCCCATTGGGTATAGCGGTTCAGCGCTGAGATACAGAAGTGCGGGTTATTGGAGATAAAGTTTTCCGGCTCCACAAACAGATTGGTGAAGTTACAGCGCCCGCCACCAGACATGAGGATTTTTTTGCCCACTTTATTACTGCTATCGAGTACGAGTACACGACGCCCTCGTTTGCCTGCGTGTATCGCACACATGAGACCTGATGCACCTGCACCAATGATGATGACGTCGTAACTATTCATGGGAAACGTGTTTCTTGGGGTTAGGCGGAAAAGGCGGCATTATACGCGATTTTATCCCCAGCTTTGCAGGCTAAGTCTACTGATTGATACCGCTTAAGTTGCCTTGCAAGCCACCCGTATGAATCGCTAGTATTTTGCTGTGTGCAGGGAAGTAACAGCGTTCAATCAAGTCAAAAATCCCAAACAGCATCTTTCCTGTATAGATCGGTTCGAGCTCAATTTGAGTTTGCCTTTGAAAATCATGGATAAAAGTCAGTAGCTCAGGCGTAGTCTTGGCATAGCCTCCGAAGTGATAGTCCAAGCAAAGATCCCAATTGGTGCGGGTTGTCCACTGCTTGATCTCGTCAAACAGGAAGTCCCCCTTGAGGGCTGGGAAGCCGAGGACTTTTTGCTGGTCACCGCTTGAGTTAATGATCCCCGCTATGGTGCCACCAGTGCCCACCGCACAGCAGATCACATCGAAGTCTGCACGATCCTGTTCGGTCAATATCTCTTCGCATCCCTGTACAGCCAGTTGATTGGTTCCGCCTTCTGGAATCAGGTAGAAATCACCCATTTGTGTTCGAAGATTTTCGAGGAAATTGGTATCGGTTTTTCGGCGATAATCTGTGCGACTGACGAAATGTAGTTGCATGCCGTTGGCTAGCGCTTGGGCAAGCGTAGGATTATCGGCAATCTTATCGATGAGCTCTTCACCGCGAATGATGCCTATGGTTTGAAAGCCATATTCTTGGCCCGCTGTGGCAACAGCAGCGATGTGGTTGGAGTAGGCGCCGCCAAAGGTGAGGAGAGTAGTGTGTCCCTGTTCCCGAGCCTCAATCAGGTTGTATTTGAGTTTGCGAAATTTGTTGCCTGAAATCGTCGGGTGCAGGAGGTCTTCACGTTTGAGGTGGAGTTGGATATGGTGGGGACGGTAAATAGGGTAACTGTCGGTAGCTAGTGTTGTAAGCATGGCTATTAAATCTGATTTATAGTTCAGGCTATACGCCATGTGGAATCATCATAGATTTGATCAATCTCATAGTCTCTCATTATTCATGATTAAAAACCATTCTGATCATTTCCATCATTGACACCCCCTCATCCATACGTTAAACCTGTTCTGAACAACATACCCCTGAAAATAATGAAACATCACAAGGAAAGAGATGATGACGAATGGCGTGCCAACCAACCGCAAAAACCTGATCGATTGTGTCCTGCATTGGGAACAGCAAAAACCAGATGCCATCTACCTGACTCAGCCTTATGGCGATAGCAACATCGTTGATTACACATGGCGTGAAGTTGCCGATCAAGCCCGTCGCTTTGCTGCATACCTGCTGTCTTTAAACTACCCCAAAGGCAGTAATATCGCGATTTTGGGGAAAAACAGCGCCCATTGGATTATGGCCGATATCGCCATCTGGATGGCAGGCCACGTCAGCGTCCCACTGTACTCCACGTTAAATGCGGAAACTGCCCAATATATTTTGCAAGATAGTGAAGCCAAACTGCTGATCTTGGGCAAGATGGATGGCACAACTGATACGTGGAATGACGTTAAAGATCATCTACCAGCAGGTCTACCCATCATCAGCCTACCGATGTCACCACGCAATGATGTCCCGCTGTGGCTAGACATCCTCAAGCAGTATCCACCGCTACAAGACGTCATCCAGCGTGATGATGATGCGCTGGCGACCATCGTGTATACCTCGGGCAGTACAGGTAAGCCCAAAGGCGTCATGCACTGCTTCCGCTCCATGACTGCGGGTATGCAAGGACTACAAGATGAGATGGGCGTGACGGAGAACGACCGCATGCTGTCTTATCTGCCATTGGCCCATGTGGCCGAGCGTGCGGCAGTCGAGACCAACTCCCTGTACTCAGGCTTTCGACTGTTTTTTGCTGAAAAGCTGGAAACCTTTCAGGCCGATATTAAACGTGCACGTCCTACCATATTCTTCTCAGTCCCTCGGTTGTGGATGAAGTTTTACTTAGCGGTGAATCATAAAATGTCACCCGCGAAGCAGCGCATTTTGTTTGCTATTCCGATCCTGTCAGGATTCATTAAGAAAAAGATTTTGACTGAGCTTGGCTTTGATCAGATCCGCTTTGCGCTCACTGGTGCGGCACCGTTACCACCAGATATTATTTTGTGGTATCGCAAGCTCGGCTTAGAGCTGCTTGAAGTCTATGGCATGAGTGAAGACTTTGGAAACTCGCACTTAAGCCGTCCGGGCAAGGTGCGGATTGGATATGTCGGCAGCCCAACGCCAGGAACACTGAGTCGTATCGCTGCCAATGGCGAACTTGAGGTTAAGAGTCCAAGCCTGATGCTGGGGTATTACAAGCTGCCGGAGAAGACCGCCGAGGAGATGACGCCTGATGGTTTCTTACGAACAGGAGATCGTGGTGAGTTTGATGCAGAGGGACGCTTGCGGATTACCGGACGGGTTAAGGAGCTGTTTAAAACCAGCAAGGGCAAATATATCGCCCCTGCACCGATAGAGAACAAATTTAATCATCCACAGCTTGAAGTGAGTTGTGTCACTGGGCCAGATTTGCCTCAACCGTTTATTTTGCTCATGCTCTCATTGGAAGCGCGGCAAGCGTTGGATAAAGGTACATTGAACCGTGAAACGCTTACGGGTGAATTTGATAAATTAATTAGCCAAGTGAATGCAACATTAGAAGACCATGAAAAGCTGGCTTTTGCGGTCATCGTGAAAGATCAGTGGACGATGGAGAATGGCTTCTTGACCCCAACCATGAAAATCAAGCGCAATGTGATTGAAGAGCGCTATTTGCCATTTGCGGAAGGATGGCAGAAACAAGGGGTTCGGGTGATTTGGGAAACGTAATCCAAATGTGACTCATAAAAAAAGCGCGATCCCTTTAAGGCATCGCGCTTTTTTATGATCAACGGCTACTTACAGAGCAGCTAATTGAGTCATTTGTACTTGCAGGCGTCCCAACTGCTCTTGTTGCTCAGCAAGTTTTGCGCGTTCAACTTCAACCACGGCAGGCGGTGCTTTGGCGACAAAGCCTTCGTTCGACAGCTTGTTCGATAAGATATCGACCGCTTTTTGCAATTTATCAATTGATGATTGCAGACGTGCTTGCTCGGCTTTGGGATCAACCAAACCTTTCATCGGGACAAACAAACTGACCTGCGCAATCACGCTACTGCAAGACAGTGGCGGCTCGACATCCGCATCCAGAATCTCAAGTGATTCAACCTTCGCCAGTGCTTTAAACAGCGGTGCAATACGTTCCAATTGCTCACGTTCGGTCGCTGAGAGGTTTTTCAGCAAAACAGGCAACAGGCGTGCATTACCCAAGTTCATTTCACCGCGGATATTACGCACCGCGCTAATCAGGTTTTGCAACCACTGCATGTCTGACTCAGCTTGATCACTGATCTTGCTGAGGTCGGGTTGTGGGTAAGCTGCCAGCATGATGGACGGTGTATTTTTACGACCAATCATCGGTGCCAGTGTTTGCCAGATTTCTTCACTGAGGAATGGCATCAATGGATGGAGTAGACGCAAACTGGTTTCTAGCACTGCAAGCAGTACACGACGGACTTCGGCTTTACGTTCGGGGCTGGTATCGCCGTTGAGTACAGGTTTGGTTAGTTCAACGTACCAGTCGCAGTATTCGTTCCAGACAAAGTCATAGATGGTCTGTGCGACCAGATCCAAGCGATAGTCCCCAAAGTGCTGATGAACCGCAGCTTCTGCACGTTGCAGGCGGCTCATGATCCAGCGCTCAGGCAGCTCCCACAGGTCTGGGCGTGCTTCCTGTGCAATCTCATGACCTTCGCAGTTCATCATCACGAAACGTGTCGCATTCCAGATCTTGTTGCAGAAGTTCCGATAGCCTTCAACACGTTTGAGATCGAACTTGATATCACGACCCGTGTTGGCGAGTGCGCAGAAGGTGAAGCGTAGTGCATCCGTCCCAAAGGGTGCAATGCCATCAGCAAATTCTTTACGCGTGGCTTTCTCGATCTTGGCGGCCATCTGCGGCTGCATTAAACCACTGGTACGTTTGGCAACCAATGATTCCAAGTCAATACCATCAATCAGGTCGATCGGGTCAAGCACGTTACCTTTCGATTTGGACATTTTCTGCCCTTCGCCGTCACGTACCAGACCATGCACATAGACGGTCTTAAACGGCACTTGCGGCGTGCCGTCTTCGTTTTTGACGAAGTGCAACGTCATCATGATCATCCGAGCAACCCAGAAGAAAATGATGTCAAAACCTGTGACCAATACATCCGTCGGATGGAAGGTTTTCAGCTCTGGGGTATTTTCAGGCCAGCCCAGTGTAGAGAAGGTCCAGAGTGCGGAAGAGAACCATGTATCGAGCACGTCCTCGTCTTGGCGTAGCGGTAAATCGCTCGCCAAGCTGTGCTTGCTGCGCACTTCGGCTTCATCACGCCCAACATAGATATTCCCCGCGTCGTCATACCATGCAGGGATACGATGTCCCCACCACAGTTGACGGGAGATACACCAGTCTTGCAGATTATTCATCCATGCCATATACATGTTGGTGTATTGCTCAGGCACGAACTTGATCGAGCCATTCTGCACGGCATCGACCGCAGGCTTGGCGAGTTCCGCCATGCTGACATACCATTGATCGGTCAATAATGGCTCAACGATCACGCCAGAGCGGTCGCCTTTAGGCGCTTTTAAGGTATAGGGTTCGATCTTGTCCAGCCAACCGTTTTCAGTGGCTTCCAGCACCAGCTTCTTACGGGCTGCAAAACGCTCAAGTCCTGCGTATTCGGCAGGGGCGGTGATGGTGCTGGTAATCGGTGCACCCGCTTTTTCAAAATAATCAAACTCGCCCAAGACTTCAGCGTTGAGATTGAAGATATTGATCATCGGTAGGCTATGACGCTTACCCATTTCAAAGTCATTGAAGTCGTGCGCTGGGGTGATTTTGACGCAGCCGGTTCCAAATTCTTTTTCGACATATTCATCGGCAATGATCGGGATCAAGCGTCCAGACAAAGGCAGACGAACTTGTTTGCCGATCAAATGCAGGTAGCGTTCATCCGTAGGGTTAACGGCAACCGCAGTGTCGCCGAGCAGGGTTTCTGGACGTGTGGTCGCCACAACGAGATAGTTGTTACCATCTTCCGTCTTCAGATTTTCATCCGCGAAGAAATATTTGAAGTGCCATAGCGAACCTGAGGTCTCTACACTCTCAACTTCAAGGTCGGACAGCGCAGTGTGAAGCTTCGGATCCCAGTTGACCAGCCGCTTGCCACGATAGATCAGACCTTCTTCATGCAGGCGAACGAACACTTCTTTGACCGCATTTGATAAGCCATCATCCATGGTGAAGCGCTCACGTGACCAATCAACCGATGAACCTAAACGACGAATTTGTTGGGTGATGGTGTTGCCTGACTCGGCTTTCCATTCCCAGATTTTTTCCAGAAACTTTTCACGGCCTAGATCATGACGGCTGACCCCTTGTGCCGCGAGTTGACGCTCAACCACCATCTGCGTCGCAATCCCAGCATGGTCGGTGCCGACTTGCCACAAGGTGTTGTTGCCTTTCATGCGGTGGAAGCGGGTGAGTGCGTCCATGATGGCATTATTAAAGCCATGGCCCATATGTAGGCTACCCGTCACATTGGGTGGCGGGATCATGATGGAGTAAGGCACACCTGAACCTGATGGCTTGAAGTAGCCATTCTTTTCCCATTCGGCATACCAGCGATTTTCAATCGCGGCAGGATCAAAAGTCGTGGCAATGTTATTGTCAGAATTGGTGGTTTGGGACAAGTCAGTATCAGGTGCGGTCATGGTATTCCAAGCATTTTTTTAAAAAGTTCAGCAGCAAAATGCGCTGCAAACTGATGACTAAAGGGTAATGGGCTATTGTAGCGGATTTTGATCGGATTTTGAGGGTGGTTTTGAGGGGATTGTACGTTGTCCATTTTTTAAGAAATGATCGCGTTTGGGTTATGTTCAATATCCGCTTGCTGATGTGATACTCTCACAGCAACAGATTTAGACATGTTGTCATGTCACGTTTATAGACTATAGGGCGATTAAAAAATGACGTCATCTAGAACACAGCAAGGAAAGCTATCGAATCAAACTGTGTGGATCACTGGTGCATCCAGTGGTATCGGTGAGGCACTTGCGATTGCATGTGCCGCACGCGGGGCAAATGTGGTTTTGAGTGCACGCCGTTTGGATGAGCTTGAACGGGTCAAGGTGGCTTGTGAGGAAGTAGGGCTTGGGCAGTTTTTAGCAGTGGCTTTGGATGTGACTGATGATGTCGCTTGTGATCAGGCGTATTTTGATATTTCCAAACAAATGGGCAAGGTTGACTGGCTCATTAACAATGCCGGCATCAGCCAGCGTTCACTCATCAGCGATACGCTCACAGCGGTTGACCGTAAGATCATGGAAGTGGATTACTTCTCAGTTGTGAATCTGACACGGAAAGTCCTGCCTGATATGTTGAAGCGCCGATCTGGCAAAGTTATTTTTATTTCAAGCGTTGCGGGTCTGGTGGGCACGCAATATCGTGCCAGCTATGCTGCGGCTAAAGCGGCAGTCCATTTATGGGCCAATAGCTTGCGTGCTGAAGTGGGCGGGCAGGGGATTGGTGTCAGTGTGGTATTTCCCGGTTTTGTAAAAACCAACGTTTCGGTTGCAGCGCTAGTGGGGGATGGTTCAGAGCAAGGGACCATGGATGATGCGCAACATACTGCCATGAGTGCCAATGATTTTGCCGAGAAAACCGTTAAGGCTTTACTGGCAAATCGAGAATACATTGTGGTGGGAGGAGCGAAAGAAAAAGTCGCGGCGCTCTTATCACGGGCATCACCCACCTTGCTGTATAAGGTGATCCGCCGGAGCAAAGTGACCTAAGCTTTGAGAAAAATGCTGCAGAATAAAAAAAATCCCCTCTGTATGCAGAGGGGATTTTTTATCAAGCCACCAATTTTCTATTCAAAAAATTGGTGGGACTCAAGATTATTAAGGCTTAGCAACTTGTGCCGCAGTAGTATTACCATTGGTCGGTGTTGCATCTAGACCAATGTTATTGGTCGCGCCGCCACCCAGTGCAGTATACAAATTCACTTGGCTCAGCAGTGCTTGCTGTTTCAAGGTGATTTGAGCTTGTTGACTGCTAAATAAAGAATTTTGTGCAGTTAACACGCTGAGATAGCTATCTACACCTGCTTTAAAGCGTGATTGTGAGAGATCGTAGTTTGACTGCGATGCTTCAACCAGACGACTTTGTGATGCCAGACGTTCATCCAAAGTCGCGCGAGTTGCCAGTACATCAGAAACATCACGGAACGCAGTTTGAATGGATTTTTCATAGGAGTTCAGGGCCAGCTTCTGGTCAACACGTGCTGACTCAAGATTTGCTCGGCGTGTGCCCCAATCAAAGATCGGCAGGTTAATCGAAGGACCGACCGACCACAAGAATGATCCTGATTTAAACAGATCGGACAATTGCGAACTGCCATAGCCGACATTACCTGTAAGGGTAATCGAAGGGAAGTAGGCCGCACGTGCCGCAGCAACATTTCCGCCCTGTGCTTTGAGCAAAAACTCTTGCTGAGCAATATCAGGACGATGTTGTAGCAACTCACTCGGCAGACCCGCTGGCAGGTTCTGACTTGCGGTGATCTGGTTGATCGCGCCAGTAGGAAGCAGATTGTCAGGTACGGTTTGACCCACGACTAATGTCAAGGCATTGCGATCCTGAGCGATCTGAGTTTCAGCATTTTTGGCCGCAAGAATCGCAGTTTCCACATTGATCTGGGCTTGTTTCACAGGCACTAATGAAATAATCCCTGCTTTAAACTGCTTTTGATTAAGATCATACGACTCTTGTTGGGATTTCAGCGTTTGCTTCGCCAACTTGAGCTGCTCTTGGTCAAACGCGAGTGCTAGATAGTACTGAGCGATTGAACTAACCAAGCTGATCTGTGCGGTTGAACGTGCACTTTGGGTCGCAAAGAAACTTTGCAAAGCAGAATCTTTGAGATTCGCAACACGTCCCCAGAAGTCAAGTTCATAACCAGATAAGGCTAAACCGGCATTGTATTTGGTCGTGTTATCAGACTTGTTACCCGTTGTCGTAGAGCCAGCAGCTAGGCCTAAGCCTGGGAACTGGGCCGCACGACTGATTTGATATTGCGCACGTGCTTTATCAATATTCAGTGCTGCCGCACGCAAGTCACGGTTGTTATCCAATCCCAATTGAATCAGTTGTTTCAATTGAGGATCAGTAAAGAAGTCAGACCAACCTTGAGCGGCAATGGATGAGCCCGCAGGATCATTTGCATTTTGACCCAGCAGCGTGGGGAACGCTGTGGAGGTCAAGTTGCTTGCTGCTGCTGGATCAGGCTGACGCAAAAGGCTGGAACAGGCAGACAGTGCCAAAGGCAATGCCAGCAGGGTGAAAGCAACTTTCACCGATTTGGACATGGATTTGACACTTAATTGATTTGCTTTCATTTTTCAGTATCCAAAGAGTGCCCTGTAGAAGGGGTGGCAGATGTTGGTGTCGCTGTAGCTGTTGCGTTAGGAGTTGATTTTCCTTTGAAAATACTGCGGATCCAGAGGTAAAACACGGGAATCAAAAATACACCGAGGATCGTCGCACTGAGCATCCCGCCGATAACACCGGTACCAATCGCATGTTGGCTACCTGAACCTGCACCATTACTGATGGCAAGTGGGAGTACACCGAGAATAAATGCGAATGAGGTCATGATGATCGGACGTAAACGAATGCGAACCGCATGCAAGATCGAGTGAATGAGATCTTCACCTTGTTCTTGTAGGGCAACCGCAAACTCCACAATCAAAATCGCGTTTTTGGTCGAAATCCCGATCACGGTCAGCAGACCCACTTGCAGATAGATGTCGTCGGATAAACCGCGTGTCCATGTTGCAAGTAGAGCACCCATCACACCCAGTGGAACCACGAGCATGATTGCAAACGGTACGGACCAGCTCTCATAGAGTGCGGCCAAACACAAGAAGACGATCAGCATGGAAAGCGCATAGAGGGCAGGAGCCTGTGCACCAGAAGTTTTTTCTTCTTGTGACATCCCCGTCCACTCAAAGCCAATACCTGGTGGAAGTTTAGAAACAATCTCTTCCATGGTTTTGAGTGCATCCCCAGAGCTCTTACCAGGCATGGAGTTCCCTTGAATCTCAAATGCTGGGAAGCCGTTATAGCGCTGTAGTTGCGGCGCACCATAAGACCAGCGACCTTGCGTAAATGCAGTCAATGGAACCATGGCACCTGAGCTACCTCGCACATACCATTTGCCCACGTCCTCTGGTGACATCCGTGAATCAGCCTCACCTTGCACATAGACCTTCTTGATCCGGCCTTTATCCAGGAACTGATTGACATAGGTACTACCCCACGCCGTTGAGATAGTGCTGTTGATATCGGCAATCGAAACACCCGTCGCACCGGCTTGGGCTTGATTGATATCCAGATTGTATTGTGGTGAGTCTTCTTGCCCGTTTGGACGAACCCCAACAACCGTTTTGTTGTATTTCGGGTCCATTGCGGCCATGCCGAGCAGTTGATTACGTGCTTCCATCAACTTTTCATGTCCCACCCCTGAGCGGTCCTGTAGATACATGTCAAAGCCGTTGGCTACACCGAGCTCAATAACTGCTGGTGGTGGGAAGGCGAAGACCATGGCATCTTTGAGCTGCGAGAATGCACCCATCGCACGACCGGCCATGGCACCTACACTTTGGCTTGGGGAAGGACGTTTTTCCCAGTCTTTTAAGCGGACAAACGCAATCCCCATGTTCTGACCTGTACCACTGAAGCTAAAGCCTGCCACCGAAAAGACACCTTCAATATCATTCTTTTCGTTGTTCAAGAAGTGATCTTCAACCTTTTTAATGGTTTTCAGGGTACGTTCTTGCGTGGCGCCTGCTGGCAATTGAATTTGGCTAAACAGAATGCCTTGGTCTTCATCAGGCAAGAATGCTGATGGTAAACGGAAGAAAAGGAATGCCATTAGTGCAATTACTGCCGCATACACGATGATATAGCGCGCGCTTTTTGCCAGCATGATGCCAACTAACGTCTGATAACGCGCACTACTGCGATCAAATACACGGTTGAACCAGCCAAAGAAACCTTTTTTCTCGTGGTGGTCAGGATCAGGCGCTTTTAATAGCGTCGCACAAAGTGCAGGTGTCAGGATCAATGCCGTGATGACTGAAAGTCCCATAGCCGAGATCAATGTCACCGCGAATTGGCGATAGATCACACCCGTAGAACCGCCGAAGAAGATCATGGGTACAAACACCGCCGACAAGACCACACCGATACCAATCAAGGCACCCGTGATTTGATCCATGGATTTCCGTGTCGCTTCCACTGGACCCAGCTTGTCTTCATGCATCACACGTTCAACGTTTTCAACCACCACGATCGCATCGTCCACGAGTAGACCGATGGCGAGTACCAGACCAAACAGTGTCAGCGTATTGATCGAGAAACCGAAGAAATTCAAAATTCCGAAGGTACCCAGCAAAACAACAGGCACCGCAATCGTTGGAATCAAGGTTGCGCGGAAGTTTTGTAGGAACAAGTACATGACCAAGAAAACCAACACAATCGCTTCAACGAGTGTCTCAATCACATTCTTAATCGAAATCTTCACAACAGGCGTTGTGTCATAAGGCACAATGACGTTTAAGCCAGCAGGGAAGTTGGGTTTCAATTCCGCCATTTTGGCTTCAACCGCAGCGGCAGTTTTCAGCGCATTTTGACCCGCAGCCAGTTTGACCGCGACCCCAACAGCAGGTTGACGGTTGTAACGTGCGATGGTGTCAAAGTTCTCACCACCCAACTCAACCCGTGCAACATCCCCTAGACGAACTTGGGCACCGTTGCTGGTGGTTTTCAGGAAGATCTGACGGAATTCTTCTGGGCTTTTCAATAAACTTTGCGCGGTGACCGTCGCATTCAGCGCTTGTCCTGCTACAGCAGGTGTTCCGCCCAATTGTCCTGCGGACACTTGAGCATTTTGCGCTTGAATCGCGTTAATCACATCGGATGTGGTGAGTTGATAGCTATTGAGTTTTGCAGGATTCAGCCAAACACGCATTGCGTATTGTGTACCGAAGACTTGCAGGTCGCCTACCCCTTGAACACGGCTCAGTGGGTCAATCACATGACTCACGACATAGTCGGAAATCGCTGCACCATCCATACTGCCGTCAGAGGATACAAAACCAAGCACAACCATAAAGGTGCGGCCTGACTTGCTAACAGTAACCCCTTGTTGCTGAACAGATTGAGGTAGTAAGTTAATCCCTGCTTGCAATTTGTTCTGCACTTGGACTTGGGCGATATCAGGGTTTGTACCCGCCTTAAAGTTCAAGGATACGGAAACCGAACCGTTTGACGCGCTGGTTGAGGACATGTAGTACAGTCCATCCAAACCTTTCATTTGCTGTTCAATGATCTGTGTGACCGAGTCTTCCGCAGTTTTTGCAGAAGCGCCAGGATAGAAGGCGCTGACTGTAATGGTTGGCGGTGCAATATTCGGGTATTGCGAGACAGACATACTAAAAATAGAGAGCAGACCACCGAGCATGACCAGTGCGGCAAGCACCCATGCAAATATGGGTCTATCAATAAAAAAACGAGACATAGCAACCGCTCCTTAAGAATGAGCCGAAGCTGTTGGTTTGGCTGGCTGAGCGGCTGCAGGTTTTGCAGAGCCGTTCACAGGCGCATTACTCGCATTAGCGTCTGCACCTTCAGGGGCTGCAATGGTTGCTTTGACTTTAGTCACACCCGGTCTGATTTTTTGTGAGCCTTCGATCACGAGGCGATCACCATCTTGTAAGCCGCCAGTAACGATCCATTTATCACCTTGGGTGACAGATGTTTGCACTATACGTGGGCTAACAGTACCGTCTGGTGCAACCACAATGACCGATGCTTCACCTTTAGGCGTATGCGAAACGGCAGGCTGTGGAATCAAGAAAGCATCATTAGCAACTCCTTGATTCAGCTTGGCTTTAACATACATGCCTGGGAGGAGTAATCCATTCGGATTCGGCACTAGAGCACGCAAAATGACGGAACCGCTCGCTGGATCTACACTGGCGTTTGAAAACTCAAGACGACCTTTGATCGGATAAGGGCTACCATCTTCTAGCGTTAAGCTAATCGTTGCGCTATCTGGTTTACGAAGCGATCCAGACTGAATTTGTTGACGCAATTTGAGCATATCAGCACTAGATTGGCTGATATCCACATACATTGGATCCATTTGCTGAACCGTGACTAGAGGAGTGGTCTGGTTCGCAGTAACCAGTGCACCCGCTGTTACATTAGAAACGCCACTCTGTCCGGTAATGGGTGAGCGAACGGTGGTGTATTCAAGATTAATTTGAGCACTGCGTAATGAGGCTTGGCTCTGCGCTAAATCAGCTTCTGCCGATGCAGCAGCTTGTACTGCATTGTCATAATCCAGCTTACTAACTGCGTTGCTGGCAATCAAATCCTTATAGCGTTTGCTCGTAATTTGCAGCGTAGCTAGATTGGTTTTGTTCTTTTGAACCAGCGCTTGTGCGGCTTCAAAGCTTGCACGAAGGATTGCTGGGTCAATCTGGTACAACGGCTCGCCCGCTTTGACGATACTGCCTTCAGTGAATAAGCGCTTCTGGATAATACCGCCCACTTGTGGAATCACTGGAGAAAGCTGATACGCTGCAGTTCGACCAGCAAGTTCGACATACTGAGTCACAGGTTGTCGCTGAGCGACAACGACCGTGACTTCAGGTAAAGGTGCAGCACCACCAGCTCCTGCGCCTCCCGCAGCTGCATCTTTTTTCCCGCAACTGGTCAGCGCGATACTTGCGGCAAGCGTGGAGAGAACTAATACTGTGGACCAAGTTGTCGTGCTCTTATAGGACATTTGATTTGATGTAGTATGGCGCGATTTCATAACAACCCCTTGTGATCATAGGCACTGCTGAATTGATGTTGCGATCAAATCGCAATAATTAACAGAAGCATTAACATGTTGATTGTGTAAGACAGTTAAGACGGTGTAATGAAACAGTGTTTTTTTCGAAAAATTGTTGAGTAAACCCTTAGAACTAACAATATAGACGATGTTGCAACATAATTCAGCAAGGTTACATCGCACTGTTTCAAAAAGCGTACCGAATGGTATAGATCGCAAAGAGTACTGCTTAGTACAGAATGAAGCAAGAGCCATTAGCGATTAAATTTCAAAACTTAACATTTCATTCAACAGGTTCCAAAAGGAAAGATCACATAATCTGTATCGATCAATACAGATTATGTTCCAACTGTGATCGAAAAGCTAGTCTCTTGCTTATAAAATCTTATTCAAATACTCAATGCGATGATCCAGACGATTTTTCCAATCCAAAGCTAGACCTGGACATTGTGCGGCCTGTGCTAGAACCTCCGGCAATGGGCGGTGACTGGTTACAATCCGATTAAACTCAGTAATACTTAAGCTCTGATCAAATCGTTCTAATGCTTTGATGGGATCGCCGACATGAATTTGCCCTGAGCGCAAAACCCGGTAGTACCATCCCGTGATGCAATGCTCTGCAATGAATTGCGATAAGAGGTGAGTATCGAAGCGATGATTGATCTTCCAGCATGGGCTACGGGGCTGAGAGACTTGGACGATCACAGATCCTATTTCATAAATATCCCCAATATGAACATTCGTGTCCTCCAAGCTTTGGCTGGAAATGTTCTCACCAATTGAACCTGCAACGGCGATGCCGCTGAGTTCTGGATAATGATCGGTAATGGCTTTATAGCTGCTGAGCGCATATTGATGCAATGCTTTATCTATCCCACCATGCACCCGTTTGTCCGCTTGAATATCACCCACTATGCCCAGCTCGTTAATCTCTGCCGATGGAGTAGGGTCTTTGAATATCCCCGTCTGCTGGCCTTCGGGCATTAAGGTTTGTAATTTTCCCACATAGAGTGCTTCAACAACGGGTTCCTGCAAGTATAGACTTTCCATAAACACATCTCCCGAAAACCGAATCTTAGTCCATCAAATATATCTCGCTAATGGGTTTGAGGTTCGGATTGTTTTGTCTTGGGGGTGAGTACTGCAGAAGATTCCTCAGACGGACTATCCGCAGTCGTACCACTCTCAGTTTGGTTCTGGGTTGCTGGGGGTAAGAAGAAGTCAGAAGGTCTGGTAAAAAAGTGACTCAGAATCAACTGACCCAGAGGAATCCATTGGTTAAAGGATACTCGGCGTGCTTTGAGCGCGACAAATAGTGCAAGTGAGAAACTGACGAGCAAGTTGGTCATCCCAATCATCAGGACACCGAGAAAAGAGATCAATACGGTGGACAGGTCGATGTCCGCACGCAAGGTAAATACCGATTGGGCAAAGTTAACCGAGGCAAAAGCAATATGCCTGATATCTAGCGGTAAGCCTAAAATGTAACCTACGGTTCCCATGCTACCGAGCATGATCCCAAACCAGAAATTACCGGCCAAAGCACCCAAGTTATTTTCAATATAAGTCGAGACTTTATCTAGGCGTTTTGGTGACATCATGTTTTTTAAACGACGATGCTGACGCAGTCGAGTACCGACTGAGTGATAAACCGCTAAGTTATCGTAATACCCTGCGATGAGCCCTGATAAAAATAAGCAAACCCCTGCAATAGCGGCATGAGGGATTGCCAGTGATTCAAAGGGGTTGATGTCATGCAAGAGCACAAGGGCTTTTTGAGGGGTAAGGAGTTGCTGTCCAAGCAATGTCTGCCATAAATAAGCAATCATGAGGCCGATCGGCATTGCAACCGAGATATTGCCAATGATGGCAATAAACTGAGTTCGCATGATATTGACAGTCAAACGTGCTAGATCCGCAAGCTGGGTCAATTGGGTCTGCTTGGTCTTGCCACCTTGGTGCACTGTCGCCGCAATAGCCGCTGCAGTCATTGCGGGTTGCTTGGTGGCGACAGTGAAATGCAGGACATGGATCAGCATAAACCCAAATGAGTAGTTCATGCTTTGGGTGAGTGCTTTGATAAAGGGCGCGAGTACTACTCGGCCAAGCAGGACCTTGATTGTTGCCATGCAGGCAATGATTGCTCCAGCGCCCATTGCAGAGCGCAACATGCCGAAATAGCCCTTACGGTCATCAGTGACATAGTGGCCACCCGTTTTACTGGCATTCTCGGTGACTTGGAGTGCCATCAACTCAGTATTGGTGGAGATCAAGTCACGGATACTGGCATGACTTTTTTGTTCATGAAGCAATAGCTGTAGAGTGGTGAGCAAAGGGTTTTCGGAGTAGATGACCTGAATGTTTTTCAGGATCACCTTGTCCGCAGGATTTTTCTCCGTACGGATCTCAGATGAGAGTTTATCGTTGGTTTGCTCAACATAGGGAATACGTTGAAAACTCAGCAAGAGTTCAAACAGCAGTTCCATCCGTGTCAGACTTTGCTCAATCCGAATCATCAGATTAGTGAGACGAATGCTCACGCCATAACGCTTGGTATTTTTACGTAGGCGAAAAAGAATGTCGCGGCATTGTTCAATCATCACAGCGGTTGGGCGTTCATCAGGAATTTGTGATAAGGCTTCGTCCGATGGGTTTTCATCGGGTATGACTGTATTGGTATTATTGATTTCACGTAAATAAAGAGGCTGATAGCTTTCAACAAAATCAATGACTTCTCGATTTTGCGCCATGAATGGCGACTCAAACTCATCAATAGTTGGATCAATGCGAATGAGTTCGGGTTCCAAGCCCATTGCCGTGATGCGATAGGAGATGACCATCAGTGCATTGAGTAATTGGTGCTGCGCGGAATGGAGCAACTCATCATCCGGCTCGGAGGTCGCCAAGCAATGAATCAGACGATACCACTGCTGAGGTTTGATGTGATTGAGCCAGCGCTCATCACTGTCTTTATAAAAAACAGTGTTGAATAAGGTATCGACTTGATTGTCTAACTGCATTGGTGGAATGACGTGCCAGATTAAGCGTTGGGTCAGTGCTGTAAAGAAGCCATCATTGGCCAATATCCCGATATCACTATACAGACGAGCGGGTGAGTAGAGTTGTAGCAAGGACAGCATATAGTCGGCAAAAATACTGCCTAACTCGGTTTTCTCCTCCAGCAAGTCAATCAGTATTTCAAGCCGATCTTCAATTTCAATTGGGTTATGGCTGGAAGCGGGTCGTATTTGCTCAATCAGATCAAACAAAGGTTGTATTGAGGAAGCATCAGTAGCGACCTGCGACTGCATCTCGCCGATCAGCAATTTAAGCGTCGATTCAAGATTCTCCAAAGATGCTTTAGGCATACTGGCATGCATGATAATGATTGATTCTTCTGGCATAAGCTGATGTTTACCGATTCAAATGAAACAAGTGGTTTTTTTAGGCTTTTGAAAACAAAACTTTTGAAAGCATTCAAAAAATTGCTTATTCATAATGCATTTGTACAAGCCACTGTAGAGCAAGTTTATGAAACTGTCTGTATCAAACCGTGGTTGTTTATTGACGATGAGTGGTTGTTTTAAGGGGATGAGTAGATGAGCGTTGGCTAAAGGCTTTGAATATATTGATATTTTATGATTTTCTTATTAAGCCCTTGTTATTTTGTTACATTTTTTGAATGCGGCATGCATGCTGCTTTTTTTACTATGCATGCCGATAGGGATTTAATTCAGGCGTGACAACGCCAATTTTGCCAAGTTGATCAATGATTCTTTATAGATCGAATCAGGGAGTGGCGCCAAAGCAGCAATGGCCAGATCGGTTTCTTCCTTTGCTCGGAACTGACAATATTCCAGTCCTCCGCTGGTTTTCACCAAGTGCACAATTTTATCTAAATCACTCAGGCCACCGGTTTGAATACTGCGACGAATCATCTCGTTATCGCTGTTATGCACCCGCTGCATGGTTGCAATCAATGGCAGTGTTGGTTTGCCTTCCGCGAGGTCATCACCGATATTTTTACCCAATGTTGCCGCATCTGAGGTGTAATCCAAAATATCATCGATGATCTGGAACGCATTGCCGAAATGTTCACCATAGGCTTTTAAGGGTACTCTAAGATGCTCGGTATGGGCAAGTAGGGCTGCGCCTTCGGTTGCAAGCATAAACAGTCGCGAGGTTTTGCCATAAATGATCTGTAAGTAGTCTGCCTCAGTCGAGTCGGGATTGTGCTGATGCTGTAATTGCAGGACTTCTCCTTCAGCAATTTCACAAGTGCCACTCGACATAATATGCAGCAGTTCTAAATCCTTTAAGCTCACTAACAAATCAAACGCGCGAGCAATCAGGTAGTCACCCACTAAAACGGCGGTTGCATTGGTCCATGTGGCATTAGCCGTTGGACGACCACGGCGCAATCCCGACTCATCAACGACATCGTCATGCACCAGCGTTGCGGTATGCAGCATTTCGATAATGGCAGCCAGTTTCAGATTATGATTGCCGTGTTTCTCATTTTTGATTTCGTCAAAACCACAAGCACGGGCTGCCAGTAATGACATGAGAGGACGCATGCGTTTTCCACCTGCTTCCACCACATAGCTACTGACTTGCAGAACCAATGGAACCTTAGAGTTGATTCCTGTTTTGATAAAATGATCCATTGCGGCGAAATCATCGGCGACAGGCTGTAAAATACTATTGAAGTCGGTCATATTTAACGCTGCTCATAGCTGCTCATATAGAGCACGCTTTAACGAATTTAATTTTAACTAAAAGCGAAAAGCCCATAGATCAAAAGGGGGCACCATAAATAGGTGCGTAGATTTGGAAATTTCCAAACAGAATCACGTTTATAAACATCATGTCACTCCATGCTAACCGTGTCTTGTTGCAACTTCTAGTCTCAAGAATGCATTTTTTATGCTTATTCATCCAGCGCATAGATTATTGAACAAATATTTTGCGTAATCTGGTGATAAAATGTGCAAAATATTGCTTGTCGTGGCCAAGTAAAATCTCTACAATGCGCGGTCTAATGATTTGTATGAATCAACCCAGTGACGCAGGTTTGAAGCCCGAAACATCTTTCGTATCGGCACCGCGAACACGGGTAATAGTTGAGTGTGTAATATGAGTGCATATGCAGTGATTCAAAGCGGTGGTAAACAGCACCGTGTAACCGTTGGTGAATACTTGAAAGTTGAACTGCTGAAAGCAGAAACTGGTGCAAGCATCACTGATAGTGAAGTATTGATGGTTGTGGATGGTGATAACATCCAAATCGGTGCGCCGACTGTTGCTGGTGCAAGCGTAACTTACGAAATCCTGAGCCATGGTCGCCATGACAAGATCCGTATTGTTAAGCATCGCCGTCGTAAGCATTACCACAAAGAACAAGGTCATCGTCAGTGGTTCACCGAAATCAAAATTACTGCAATTACTCTGTAATTCGTAGCTTTTATTTCTGACTTTGTTTTTAAACTTATTTTTCGCTTGAGGAGCTAAAACTCATGGCACATAAAAAAGCTGGTGGATCAACCCGTAACGGTCGCGATTCCAATCCTAAGATGCTCGGTGTGAAAATGTACGGCGGCCAAAAAATCGTCGCTGGCAACATCATCGTGCGTCAACGCGGTACTGAATTCCATGCTGGTGCAAACGTCGGTATGGGCCGCGATCACACTCTGTTTGCAACTGCTGATGGCATTCTCCGCTTTGCGGTTAAAGGTGCATTCGGTCGTCGCTACGTGATCGTCGATCCAGTTCAAGCATAATATTTACATATTTGTTTGTACTGAAATAAAAAATCCGCCGAAAGGCGGATTTTTTATGGAAGAGTATAGGTCTAGTGATTTTACTTGCTCTCTAGTGGATATCTCTATCTTTGTCCTGTGACCCGCGATAATAGATCCTTCCAGATAAAATAAAAGATTCAACCTCTTGCCATGCTTTGATATCAGTCTTTTTAGGGGCTTTAAAGTCTATTCCCATATGATGTGCTATGGACCCACAATCTGGGCATTTATAGATACGTTGTTCTTTGAGCAGTTTCTCTTCCAGTTGTTTTGCTTTTGATTGTTCGCTGGTCATAAAGCGATGGTTTAGCCCAAAATTATTTTCTTGGTTGCGTTTGAAGCATTTACGGCATATGAAGCATGCATACTGCTCTGGGCGACCCAAATATTTCATGATGGATTCTCATCATTTCATTGATGTTTGATATGTATGGTCCATATGTCAGATGCAACTTAGATGTTAATGAGCTTTACTGCTTCTTCATCGCCATTGAGCTGAGAGTAAGTATTTACAAACTCAATAACATCATTTAGCTCTTCACCAGGGTGTGACGTTGTGACGCAAAAAAAATCTTCAGACTTATTTTTGAGATTGAGATCAATACACAGCCAATCCATAGCTTCTTCCCATTCCGTGCACTCTATGCCAACGATGGAGAATAACTTGATTCGTTGCTCAAGAAGGCTTGTCAGTAAGGAAGCGTCTCCATCTGTGTAGGGGCGAGTCGTATGCAAAACAACGTATTTCGACATATCGACTCGTCTCTAGATTGATAACCAGCTTTATGCGAAAGCTAAATCATTCATTGAGGTTTTACAATAATCGCAACACGGCGATTCTCACTGCGTCCTTCTGGCGTCGCATTATCGGCGATTGGATTTGCTTCACCACGTCCAACAACTTGAATATCTTTGACTGGGATGCCGCCTTTAATCAATGGTTCAGCAACGGCCTGTGCACGTTTGAGAGATAACTCTTGGTTATAGTTGGCGGCGCCGGTGTTGTCCGTGTAGCCATTGACCAGTAAATGGGTGACATCGACTTTAGTGAGCTGCTGACCGACACCGATAATGGTTTGAGCGGTTTCAGGTTTGATATCTGATTCATTGCTGTTGAAGAGTAACTTTTCTGGTAAGCCTAGAGTCCAGCCTTCTTGTTGCAGGACAAAGCCTTGGCTTTTGAGGACGGCAACTTGTTTTCTTGAAAGACCATTTAGGTTTTGACATGCGGTGATAGAGAGTACGAGTGCGATACAACTGCCGATTTTTAGAAAACTCATATAACGTTTCAAGATAAACTCCTTGGATCGTGATTGCTTAAGATAGAGCAAGTGGGTTTAGGGTATTTTAATCAGAGAGATACCAGCTATTACTTGGTGATCGTTTGGCGTGATACATGGCCGCATCGGCTTTTTCCAGTAATTGTTCCGGTGTTTTGCAATCTTGTGATAGCGCAATCCCAATACTGAGATGAATAAACAAACGCTGGCCATTGGGCAGATAAATCGGATCGTTTAGGGTCGCAAGAATCGCCTCCGCCACCATGATGGCATTTTTCTCATCAACGATTTGCGGCAGAATCGCTGCGAATTCATCCCCACCTAAGCGCGCTAAAAAGTCTTTTTGGCGTAAGCGAGATTGTAGTCGCACGCTGGTTTGAGTTAAAACAAAATCACCTGCGGCATGGCCATAGGTATCATTAATTTCTTTAAATCGATCATTATCAAAGAACAGCAATGCAAGCTGTGAGCTGTCTTTGGCTTGATGAAACAACGACTCTAAACGTGTTTCAAAGTAGCCTCGGTTCGGCAGCCCTGTCAGACTGTCGTGCTGCGCTTTGTAGGTCAGCGTATCGTTTTCTTGTTTCAAGTTTTGATGCCAAAGTTCAATTTCGTCTAATAAACTATTGAAGTCTTGGCTGAGTTCGTCGAGTTCTTGAATTTTTGCTTTGGGAAGTCTCAGATTAAAGGCTCGCTGTTCTCTGACCAGATTTGCTACGGTTGTCATTTTCTCAAAAGATTGAACAATATAGCCGTGTGTACGATATGAAAAATAGCTGACGGAGATGAGCGTAATCACCAGACAAAGCACCAGCCCCAACAAGACTTGACTCAAAAATTTGGTAATGACTTTAGAGTTGCCTGAAACCCAGACTGTTCCAACAGTCTCATCGTCATGTTTAATTGCTTCAGAGGTTGGATTCAAAAACATAAAGTGATTGAAGAGTTGGTCCAGTGCATCAAAAGAGCCTTTTTTTGTGTTCTTGAGCTCAGCTAAGACCTGACCATGGATGTCCTCGATTCGAATGGTGGAAAAGTCATCGCGATAGGCAAGCTGGTCAATTGTTTCCTGAATCGCGGGCCGATCATTAAACACGACACCGGCTTCAACCCGATAACTGACGGTACTGGCGATTAATTGCAAATTTTTCTTGGCATAATTATCGAGTGCGAACAAGGACAAAACGGATAGAGAAAAGCCGCAGATGAGCAGTGCAATCAAAAGAACGACAAAGTGCGTACGCTTAAAGATGTGCTTTAACGTCGGTTGGGTCTGAGAGCCAATGATGGTGCTAAAAAATGTTCTTTTCATTGCGCCGCCTTTTTCTTGCGTCCCAGCAGCAAAACGTTTGGGTCGACGCGAACGCCGCTGCGTGTCAGTGAGTCAAGATTGACTGTAAAAGTAATGGGTGACGTCTCTAAATTCAAGCAGAAGCTACTGCCTACCTCACAGTTTGGGTTATTTTCACTGATGATGAGGATGGGCTTGTTTTGTCGTGCGGTGATGACTTTTTGCTGATCATTTGGGGAAGTATCTCCAAAATAAATCGCATCACATTGGCTAGCGAGCGCATTGGCATCATAGTTTTGTTTAGAGACGACGATTTTATTCATTGCGTCTGATGCATCAAGTTTCTCAAGTAAGCCTGAATGTTTTGTGGGCGTAACGATGCACAGATTAATCGGTGTAGGCGGTGGAACCCAGCGGGTATAGCTCATAATACCAAGCACTGTACGTTTGACTTCTTCATCTTTATTCGATGTCGTACTGTTGCCCATGTCTATAGGCGCCGCATAGACTTCGGAAAAGCAGCACAACAATATGAATAGACAAATTTTTTTAAAAATTTGGTGGATCTGGTACGGCATTCTGTTTTCCAACATATCGTTTGGCCGATGTGTATATAAAGTCTGCATTACTATCGATCATCCTTGACGATATCACTTCTTTTTTAATTGCGCAGATTTCAATTACTGGCTCGTCATGATAAACGTTTTTGAGGCCTATGTATCATTCTCGTGACTTGTTTTACGATGTTGTTTTAAGGATAGCTATTAGGTGATTGAGGTGTCACGGTACCTAGATGTGTAAAGTTTACGTGCAGATCGTCGTGCAAGATTCATCCTTAATGTTTACCAAATCCAACCTTTCTGATATCACTCCACACAAAACAGCCCTAGAAAGCCATCGCAACAATCTGCAAAATAGCCACATAGATAGAGACGATTGAATTTACACATTTAAATTGGGGAAAAATATGCGTCACTTGCAAAGTTCATTGGCGATTCTGATTGCTTTTAATGTGGCATCAGTTTTGCCAGTTGTTGCCAATGCGGCCCCTCTAGCTGGGCAGATGACGACTCAAGTGGCTGCCACTGAAGCGCAAGCAACATCATCGTTGAATGCTTTATTAAGTAAATTGGGCAGTTTACAAGCCAATTTTAGTCAAACCACAAAGGCAACATCACCCTCTAAGCAGGTGGCTTCGCCTAAAGCCGGACTCAAGTCGAGTCATTTGGGGCAAACTTTTAGTGGCTTGATGCAGGTGAAGCGTCAAGGATTGTTTCGCTGGGAGACCACAAGCCCGATGAAGCAATTGATCGTGACCAGTGGTAAAACCGTATGGATCTATGATCCTGACTTACAGCAGGCCACGCGTCAGACATTAGATGAGCAAATGAGCAATACCCCAGCATTGTTACTCTCAGGCAATGCAGCGCAGATCATGAAATCCTATAAAGTGACTCAGCCGAATAATGCAATTCCATATTTTGTTCTCTACCCACGTGCGAAGGATGGGGTCTTTGAAAGTCTAGCCATTCGCTTTGAAGGCAATATCCCTACTCAAATGGTGCTTGCCGACTCTTTGGGGCAGCAGACCACAGTGCTGTTTAGCGATGCGAAGTTGAACCCGGTCATTGCCAACAGCCAATTTCAGTTTGTGCCGCCTAAGGGTGTCGATGTCATTGATCAGTAATGCTGACTTGCAAAAGCCCTTTTTGCAATGATAAGGGCTTTCATCGTTCTTATTTGCCGACAAAACCATTGAGCCAATGATTCAAGCGGTCAGGTGCGAGGCCGGAGATGGCATAGAGCACCCGCGTTGATAAGCCGACGGGTGTATGGGTCGGGGTCAGTAATGAACGCGCGGTAGCCACACGGACAATTGCAGCCGCCACATCTTGTGGAGTGAGGTGAACACCCAGTTTACGGATACTAGCGGCATCCATATCGGTGACCATGGCGGTTTGCACAAATAGCGGCATCACATCGACCACACGAATGCCGTAAGTTCGCCATTCATTATCCAGTCCTTCAGTTAAGCCGCGAATCGCAAATTTGCTGGCGGAGTAAGTTGCAAGACTAGGCTGTCCATAAATTGCTGAGGCAGAAGAGACATTGACTACCCGAGAGTGAGGGGTTTGCTTTAAGTACTGCAATGCACTATGGCAGCCGTTGACAACGCCTTGGACATTCACGTCAAAAATTTGTTTGTGCTGTTGAATACTAATGTTTTCAAAAGGACCGGAATATAAAACCCCTGCATTATTGATCAGTACATCCAAGCGATTCGTCCGACCAAAAAATTCCGCTAAGGATTTCTCCCAGCCTTTTGCATCGATGACATCGAGTTTTCCTGCCAAGGCGTTTTCACTGCCAAATTCTAGTGCGAGTTTCTTCACAGCGGCTTCATCACGGTCATAAAGGCCAACAAACCATCCGAGTTCTGCAAAAGCACGTGCAGTGGCCTGACCAATCCCTGCGCCTGCACCCGTAATAAAAACCGCTTTTTTCATGAAAGAGACGTCCTTGTAGCATGAGGTTAAGTGCAAAAATTAAAATCTATGATGTTTTCTTGGGTGCGTTTGTCAGGCGAGTCACGAGCAACTGATCGATCTTATAGTTGTCAATGTCGACGACTTCAAACTTGAATTCACCAAATTCAACGAAATCAGTGCGCTTAGGGATCTTACGCAGCATATACATGATAAAACCAGCAATGGTTTCGTAGTTCTCTTCATCAGGAAACTCTGCAATGCCTAACGCATGTTTGACATCTTCAATCGGTGTAACACCATCGACCAACCAGGAGTTTTCATCGCGTTGTACCACTTGTTCTTCTTGGTGCTGGCTAACCAGATCACCCATTACGGTGCTCATGACATCATTGAGCGTGATCACGCCGACAACCAGCGCATACTCATTAATCACTACGGCAAAGTCTTCGCGAGTGATTTTGAAACGCTCTAATAGCTCCGATAAGGTCAGAGAGTCAGGAATCATAAGCGCATTACGAATGGTCGCTTCATTGATCTGAGCAAGGGGCTGGTTGTTGATAATCCGGAGCAGAATATCCTTGGTATCGACATAGCCGACTACGCTATCGATGGTTTGATCACAGACCAGAAATTTTGAATGTGGGTGTGCTGCGATTTTCTGTCTTAAACTTTCACCATTTTCTTTCAAGGTAAAGTAAACAATGCTTTCGCGCGAAGTCATGGATGAGGGGACGGTACGTGATTCCAGCTCAAAGACGTTTTCAATCAAATGCAGTTCTTGTTTTTGAATTGCCCCGGCTTGTGCCCCTGCATCCACCATGGCTGCGATATCGTCGTAAGTGATTTCATCATTGCGCACGGTAGAGATATTGAGTAGTTTAAATAGACCATTGGCTAAGCCATTGATACACCAGATCAAAGGGGTACAGGCTTTGATAAACAGCAATAATGGATTAACCAAGCGAATCGCCACTTGCTCGGGTGAGGTCATGGCAATGCGCTTAGGCATCAAATCTGCGAAGAGAACAAACATTGACGTCACAAACAGGAATGAGAGAATAAAGCTAATCGTCGATAATGCCTCGCCGCGATAAAACTGCCCGATAAAGTACTCAATATATGGGGTAAATGCGGCTTCACCGATGATACCAGCCAAGATGGCGATGGCATTCAGACCGATTTGCACAGCGGCAAAGAAGTTCCCTGCTTGATCTTGTAGGGTCAGTACTTTTTGCGCATCAAGTTGACCTTCGGCATGCAGCATTTTCAGTTTGATTTTGCGTGCTGCAGCGATGGAGATTTCGGACATGGATAAGAAGGCACCAAAAATCACAAGGATGCCGATGACCAAAAAATTATTGAGCAAGCTCACGTGGATACCCTTTTTTAATGGCTACAAATTAAATGCGTAGCTTATTAAATTTAAGTTGCGATGAATAACAGCTTAAATTTACAACAGGATGAAGATAAAGTAAAAAATGGATTGTGTCAGTGACAAAAAACAACATTCACCCTGTCATTCGATAGGCTTGACTATACTACGAACAATGCATAAGCCGAAGCTGTTATAATGACGTTTATGTTGCATATTGACATCGTGGTATGACACACGAGAGATCAATTGCAACCACGCCTTGAATGATGAGCGGTATTTTATGTCTTTAGTGGTAAATGATTCTTCAGCAACACCTGCAACACAACCTATTGATCCGGCGCAACCTACGCAGAAAACATTTGCACAACTTGGTTTGTCCCCTGCAATCGTCCGTGCGCTTGAAGCGCAGGGTTATACCTCGCCAACGCCGATTCAGATTGAAGCAATTCCTGCGGTGATTGCGGGTCGTGATTTGCTGGCAGCTGCGCAAACTGGCACGGGGAAGACGGCGGGTTTTACGTTACCTATTCTTGAGCTCTTATCCCGTATTGATTTTTCCCGTGTGCCGCATAAAGCTAAGATTCGTACGTTGATTCTTACTCCGACACGTGAGCTGGCCTCGCAAGTGGAAGAAAGCGTCCGTGTTTATGGTCAACACATCGATGTCAAATCGACGGTTATTTTTGGTGGTGTGAACATCAATCCACAGAAAGAACGTTTGAATCGCCGTGTCGACATTTTGGTGGCAACGCCTGGGCGTCTGCTGGATCATATCGGACAGAAAACCATTGATTTGTCCGGTGTTGATACGCTAGTACTTGATGAAGCAGATCGCATGCTGGATATGGGCTTTATTCGTGATATTCGTCGAATCCTGCCGTTATTGCCTAAAGTACGTCAGAACCTTTTATTTTCGGCAACGTTCTCTGCAGAGATTAAAACCTTAGCCTCAGGGATTTTGAATGATCCTGTCTATATTGAAGTTGCAAAGCAAAATGCACCAGCAGAACTGGTCAGTCAGGTGGTTCATCCCGTTGACCGTGAGCGTAAAAGGGCATTGCTTGAGCATCTGATCACGACCAATCGTTGGGAACAAGTATTGGTCTTTGCTCGGACCAAACATGGTTCCAATCGCTTAGCTGAGCAACTCGATAAAAGCGGTATTTCTGCCATGGCGATTCATGGGAATAAAAGTCAGGCCGCGCGTGAGCGTGCGCTCAGCGAGTTTAAAGCGGGCCGTTTGCAGGTGTTGGTCGCAACTGATATTGCGGCGCGTGGAATTGATATTGACCAACTGCCACACGTTGTAAACTATGAGCTTCCCAATACCCCTGAGGATTATGTGCATCGTATTGGTCGTACAGGGCGTGCGGGTAGTGAAGGTGAGGCCTGTTCGCTGGTGTGTATTGATGAGCTTGGCTTACTGGCCAATATTGAAAAGTTGATGAAGCGTAAGCTTGAACAACGTGTGATCAAAGGCTTTGAAGTTGACCCAAAAATCAAAGCGGAACCGCTGCGTAAGCCGCAAGTGCAACGCCCGCCACGTGACCATAAAAATGGTCCAAAAAGCAATCCGCGCAGTAATTTAACTGGTGGTGCAAAACCAGCTGGTGCGGGTGGTCAAAATCCTTATAGCAATCAACAGAAGCCACAAGGTGGCAAGCCGAATGGCAATGCGCCAAGCAGCCGCCCACCGCGTCGTAAATCGCCTGCATCAGGGCACTGATGCAGAATTGATTGATGTTGGCTGATTCGTGATGGAGTGGGATGGTTAGGGCAAAAGTGATTCTATGTCGACCATCTACCCATCACGGGTTAAACCCCTTACACTATCGTGTATAGATTTTACTTATTCCATTTTTGGCCTTTGGCTTTGACGATATTACGGACTTTACGATGTTAGACCCTAAATTACTGCGCAATCAACTGGATGTCATCAACGCGGCTTTGAGCAAACGGGGCGGGTTGCAACTTGATGCAGCACTTTGGGCATCGCTTGAGTCACGCCGTAAAGATTTGCAGGGACGTACCGAGACGTTACAAGCCGAACGTAACAATGGGGCCAAACAAGTCGGTCAGATCAAAAAAGCGGGTGGTGATGCCTCAGAACTCATGGCGCGTATGCAAGCGGTTGGTGAGGAAGTAAAGGCTGTAGAAGCAGAGTTTGATGCATTGCAACTGGAAATTGAAACCCATGCTTTGAGCATCCCGAATATGCCGGATGACTCTGTGCCCGTGGGTGCAGATGAAAAAGGCAATGTTGAAGTCAGCAAGTGGGGTACGCCGCGCCAATTTGATTTCCCGATCAAGGATCATAGCGATTTGGGAGAACAAATGGGTGGTTTGGATTTTGCCAAAGCCACAGAAATTACTGGTTCACGCTTTAGTGTACTCAAGGGGCCGTTGGCGCGCCTGCAACGTGCGCTGGCTCAGTTCATGGTGGATTTCCACACCGAAAAACATGGCTATACCGAAGTTTATGTGCCGCTGCTGGTGAATGCCGACAGTTTAAAAGGTACAGGTCAACTGCCTAAATTTGAAGAAGACTTATTTAAGTTGTCTGGTGAAAAACCTTATTATCTGATTCCCACCGCAGAAGTGCCTGTCACAAATTTAGTGCGTGATGAGATCATTGATGAAAAGACCCTGCCTTTAAAGTTCGTCGCGCATACGCCGTGTTTCCGCAGTGAGGCGGGATCATATGGTCGTGATACACGTGGTCTGATTCGTCAGCATCAGTTTGAGAAAGTGGAACTGGTTCAGATCGTTAAACCTGAAGACTCGCTTGAGACGCTTGAGACGCTTACGGGTCAAGCGGAAGCAATTTTGCAAGCGCTTGAGTTACCTTATCGCAAAGTATTGCTCTGTGGTGGCGATATGGGTTTCTCAGCAGCAAAAACCTATGATCTTGAAGTCTGGTTACCGAGCCAAGATACTTATCGTGAAATTTCAAGCTGCTCTATGTTCGGCGACTTCCAAGCGCGCCGTATGAAGGCACGTTATAAAGCTGATAAGAAAACTGAGTTTGTGCATACTCTCAATGGTTCAGGTTTGGCAGTGGGCCGTACATTATTGGCGCTCATGGAAAACCATCAGCAAGCCGATGGCTCGATTAATGTTCCTGTTGCTTTACGTGCATATGTTGGTGGGCTTGAGTTCATTAAATAGTTTTAAAACAAGCTATTTTTAATAAGAAAGCCCGCCAGATAATGGCGGGGTAAATAAAGTCAAAGGGCGATGCCTCATTAGCCGGACGAATTCGTATGGATGTATTACCCATAGCACTCAAGCTGACCGGTCAACTGTGTTTGGTGGTTGGCGGGGGAGCCATTGCCCGTCGCAAAGCGGATCTACTGGTTCAGGCGGGTGCGAGGCTTCATGTGATTGCGCCAGAAGTACTGCCTGAGCTTGTTCAACTCGCACAGATTAGTGGTGGTTTAGTGACTTTGGCAGGCTATTCTTCAGATCATGATTTGAAACCTTATCGCCTAGTGATCGCCGCGACCGATGATCCCGCAGTGAACAGCCAAGTTTTTGAAGATAGTGAAGCGCTCAATATTTTGGTGAATTCGGTTGATGATCCACCGCATTGTCGTTTTATGATTCCTGCCATTATTGATCGTTCACCACTCGTTTTATCCGTATCAAGCGGTGGGGCATCTCCCGTGCTTGCTCGTCAGTTACGCAGCAAGATTGAGTCTCTGATTCCTGAAAAGTTTGGCGAGCTCGCGAAGTTTTCTGGTGATTGGCGACCTCTGGTCAAAGCCGCAATCGTAAATCCAAATCAGCGGCGCATATTTTGGGAAAACCTCTATGCCAGCACGATCGGTGAACAGGTGCTCAACGGTTTACGCACTGCAGCAGATGCGGCAATGCCTAAGGTTCTTGCAGATTGGCAAGCGAATGCGCAGCAACAAGGCGAAGTCTATCTGGTTGGTGCGGGTCCCGGTGATCCTGATCTACTGACCTTTAAAGCCTTAAGACTGATGCAGCAAGCCGATGTGGTGGTCTATGATCGTTTGGTGTCGGCACCGATCTTGGCGCTGGTTCGTCGGGATGCAGATCGTATTTATGTGGGCAAGGCTCGCGCTGATCATGCCGTGCCGCAAGAAGATATCAATCAATTGCTCGTACGCTTGGCTAAAGAGGGCAAGCGGGTTTGTCGTTTAAAAGGTGGTGATCCCTTTATCTTTGGGCGTGGTGGCGAAGAAATTGAAGAGCTGGTGGCCTCTAACGTTGCATTCCAGGTTGTTCCCGGAATCACTGCTGCGTCTGGCTGTAGTGCCTATGCAGGGATTCCACTAACCCATCGTGATTATGCACAGAGCGTGCGCTTCCTGACGGGCCATCTTAAAGAAGGTTCCCCTGAATTGCCGTGGGATGAACTGGTTTATGAAAACCAGACCTTGGTACTCTATATGGGGCTGGTAGGGTTGCGGAATATCTGTAAACAGCTGATCGCGCATGGTTTACGTGAGGATATGCCTGTCGCGCTGATTAGCAAAGGTACAACTCCCGATCAGCAAGTAATTGTGGGGACGGTGGCAACAATTGCGGATTTGATCGAAGGATTACATGTTCCTGCACCGACGCTGACGATCATCGGTGAAGTGGTGAAGTTGAGAGAGAAGTTGAAGTGGTTTGAATGATGTATTTGTATAAAAATGGACTGCATAAGCAGTCCATTTTTTTATGCAAATACTGATCAATTACGATCCAGCACCCACCAACGCAAAGCTAATGCGGCGGTTTTGGAATTTACCTTGCTCGGTTGCATTGTCTGCAATGGGTTTGCTTGAGCCTAAACCTTTAGCGGTTAATGCAGAACCATTAACACCTTTACTGACGAGGTAAGCCGCAACAGACTTAGCGCGTTGCTCAGAGAGTGCAACGTTTGCTTTTTCGTCGCCTGTAGAGTCGGTATGACCTGTGATTTCAAGCTTGAGGCTCGGAATTGCTTTGATCAGTGTCGCAGCTTGATCGAGCACCGCTTTGTTTTCGGCAGGCAGAGCTGCACCACCAGTAGGGAAGTTGATCACTTGCAGATTCAATGCATGGATCACGTCTTCAGCTTTTGCGTCAGTAGCTTTGATCGATGACAGTGCATCAGTCGCTGCTTTAACGCTATTGCTGACTGCCGTAGCTGCATCAAGTGGTGCGGCGGCAGTTACGGTCACTCCTGTACCGAAGAGGGCTTTTAGACGGTCAATCAGTTTTGCAATTTCAGTTTGGTCTGGACCATTGACGACGACGTTATCACCGCTTAATTCTAAGCTGGTATTCGGTGATGCTTTGATTGCACCGAGTGCTTCGCTTAAACCCGCTAGACCCGCAAATGAAGTTGCATAAGTGCTGTCAATTTTCAGATCACATTTTGTAGCGGGGCCAAATTGTGCTTGAACGGCTTCGATAAAGTTCTTTTGCAGATCGGCGTTACCAACAGTACCTTGGCAGTTCAAAAGCTCACCATGTGCACCTGTATGCAGGGATAGCGTAGCTGGAACTAATGTTGCTGAAGTCGTGCTTGCTACGGCTGAGGCTGGAGTCGTTGATGCAGCTACAGGCACAGTTTGTTGTTGGCATCCTTTCCAGAAGAGTAGGCCCAAAATAATCAGAATAATCACAGCAACCCACGGCAGTGCGCGTAAGAAGAAAGAAGCAGGTTCTTTCACCGCTTGAGATGCCACTGTACCGACCTTGGCAACGGTATCACCAGCTGCGGCAGCAGTTTTATGGACAGCATCACCCGCAAGATGAGCAGCAGATGCGGCGGCAGCGCCCGTTGCCGCAACAGCAGCGACAGTGGCGTCAGACGTTTTCGCTGCAATGTTTGAAGCGCCTTCAACAACACTTGCGGTGACTTCGCTGGCTTTATCTGCAACGCTGGATGCGGCTTCAGAAGCAGTATCCACAGCAGTAGAGGTGACTTCAGAGGCTTTTTGAGCCACTTCGGAAGCTGTGTCAGCAATTGCGTCACCCGCTTGACGTAAGATGCTGCCGAGGCTGGCTACGCTTTCTTTGACGGTATTGTATGCCGCAGCACCAATCAATGCCGGTAAACCTGCAGCAGCATAAATCCAGTCGGGGAAATGACCTTGCAGGTGTTCTGCTTGACCATCTAATAGTTCGCTCATGCCTTCTTTACCGAGGCTGGCAGTCTGCTCCAAGCTATGGATGGCTTTTAGGCTGCGGTCTGCGACGAGGTTGAGTGCTTGTAGACTTGTCGCATCATCTAGACCTCCCAAGGAGGTCAGCTCTTTGTGGGCTTCTGAAAAATCGGTGTCTTGCCAAAGTGCTGCAGTATCTTGTTTGTCCAAAATTTCGAGAACCTTGCTGGTTCCTTGCGTTTGATTCAGGTTGACTAAGCGTCCGACCACGAGAGCAAGTGCTGCGTTAATAAATCCTGTCGCCTTATCGATTCCAAGACCAAAATGCTGCGTTGTTTCGCTGACTAGTCCTGCACCCTGAGTCTCGCGTAAATGCTGTAGCAAAGATAACGTCATTTTCAAATTCCTCTCTCTTTATTTATGCAAAGTTATGACAAACCATGATGGTAAACGTTTTGTTGTAGATCATCTTTGATGAATAATGGTTTGGTAAGCTCGATCAGCTTCTCTCATCGTCAAGTGGCATAAATGCAGACTTTTCATTGAGTTCGTGAGTCGCTCGTTTTTCTTGATATACTCCATTACAAACATAAAAGACAAACTTGAATCCATGAATGGGTAAGGCATCAAAGGTAGCATGGCTGAATGACAAATTCATCACTGAAATCACCTATTGCATAGATGAAATTCAGAAAAATTTACATCATTAAAATGCACTTAAATGGCGTGATTAGTCCAGAACGCGCAAGCTTGGCTTTTTCGGAGCTTCCACTTCATCCGCAGAGAGCTCTTGGTCACTGGATAGGGAACTGTCATCTTCATGTTCGGCAGGATATTCGCTGGCATCAAAGAATAGTCCTTGGCCATTCTCACGGGCATAGAGTCCCATGATGGCGCGAATCGGCACATAGACTTGTTGGGAAACCCCGCCAAATCGCGCACTGAATCCGACCGAATCGTTATCCATCAATAATTGTTGAACCGCATGCGGTGCGATATTCAGCACAATTTGACCGTCTTTGATGTATTGCTGTGGGACAAATACGCCATGTTCTTCAGCATTGATTAACAGATAAGGCGTTAGTGCATTGTCATTGATCCATTCGTAGATCGCACGCACAAGGTAGGGGCGTGTTGGGGTGACAGTTATGGGTGTGTTCATGATGAACTCTCGCAGTTTATAGGTTCAACTCGACGTTAATGCATTGCAGATAGGCTGAATTTTACAGCAATATTTGACCAACTTGTTAGATTGTTACTAATCTCGGTTTCTGGCGCGTTCTTGCGCGGTGAGCGAGCGAACAAATGCGGGGCGATCAAATAGACGTTGGCAATAGGTTAGCAGCGGTTTAGCCAAATTAGGCGTCAACTGTATCCCCATTTGTGGCAAACGCCATAGCACAGGGGCCAGCAAGCAATCACATAAACCAAAGGTATCACTTAAGAAATACGGTTGATGCCCAAATAGCGGTGATAAGCTAATCAATGAATCAGTCAGGGCTTTTCTGGCGGCAGCTGCTTTCTTGGCATCCAGCGATGAGGGGTCAGTCAGCAAAATATCAGCTGCGACGAGCCAGTCGCGCTCAATCCGCCATGCGTATTGTTTAACCAAAGCGCGCGCGCTTGGCGAGTCTGGATGTAAGCGAGTCTGGCGATAGCGATCATCTAAGTATTCTAAAATGATGCGACTTTCAAACAGGCGTAATTCGCGTTCAACCAAAGTCGGCAGAGTATTATAGGGGTTTAGTGCAGCAAGGTCCTCGGGGCGATCATCGGGATCGACAAGGATCAGGGTGTATTCGATGTCTTTTTCAGCTAATGCCAATCTAACGCGATGGCTATGATGCGCGTCGGGATGCGCATATAAGAACAAGCCATTTTGCAGAGGAAGATTTGCTTGCGTTGATAAAGACGTGGTGTTGCCAGACGAAGCTGTAGACATGAATACATCGTGTTATTAGTTGATCTAAAAGTATAAAGCAGTTTGGGGATCATGCGAGCAGTTTTTGTAAAGTTCTTTTCTAAGATCAGAAAATCACAAAATAAAGAAAAGAATAATTTTTAGAGTATCCACTAAATACAGATACCCCAATACAAATTGCTTCGGTTTGTATTGGGGCTTGATTGTTTAATGCGTTTTGATGGCTTGTACTGCTGGAGATTTTGCAAAGTAATCGAGCGCTTGCTGGGTATCTCCTTCATCGATTGGATTGAATTTAGGTGAAATCCAGCGAATCGTTGCAAGTGTCAGGAAGCTTAATGTCGGCACATTCTCTGTTTTACGACCGACGGTTTCCATTCTTAGAATTAAACGCAGGAGGGATTGTCTGCCGATTTTTAGACTTTCGTCATCGCTGCCTTGGCGTGCAAGGTTACGTCCAGTCGATGCTAGGAAGTAGAGGAATAAGGGGAAAACGGCTGCCATCAGCGCTTGCCGGCTGATATAAAAGCCAAGTTGGTTTTGGCAGAGGTGTTCAAATAAATCAAATGCGACGGTGCGATGCTCGACTTCTTCTGCTAAATGCCAGCGAAATAGATCAGCGACCACAGGGTCTGCAAGATCCCAAGAGGTATTATCCAGTGACCATTGCCCCAGAACTCCAGTGAAGTGTTCAATTGTTGCAATGATACCTACACGTAAAATGAGCCAAGGTTTTTCAAGTGCTTTGAGCTTCAACGCGGAGATGCCTAGAGGTGCGTCCCCCAAAAACTCTTCAAACAGCCATGTCACACGTTGTAAAACTTCCTCTGTATTCATGCCGTGTGCATGGAGGAACTCTTGCGCACTGGCATGTGCACGCGCATGAATCGCTTCTTGGCGGATAAAGCCTTGCACATCTGAACGCAGAATTGGGTCGGTCACATAGGGCAGGGCTTTATTAAAAACGCGGCAAAACCAAAACTCACCTGCAGGCAGCAGTAAATTAATACCATTAATGGCGTGTGATGCAAATGGATCGTTTGGAATCCAATGCAGTGGTGAATTGGATAGATCAAATTCGACACGACGCGCTTTTAATGGATGATGATTTGGGTGAACGGCTGCATTCATTTCATGAACCTCAACATAGTGAGCCGATCAGTCGGGAACACATTTCACATAGTTCATTCTGAAAACAGATTAACTATGTCGAACTTAGTATCCAAAGTGATCAAGGCTATCCATAATTTATCTTTGACAAAAGCGATGAGTTCTTAGTCTGGCTGGCTCCAAACAACAGGAGGTTTGGGCGCAGAGATTTGATGGAGTTCTTGGATAAAGAAGCATCGGATTAGCAATTAGAGATCAGTATAGAGCAGTGTTTCTCAAAAATAATTGATCGTAGCGACAAATTACACATGGCTCCGTAGTCAATGCTCACATTACGTCAGTCAATGCTTACGCTCAGGTTGCTTGCGTGCGCGGTAGCTCATCGGGGTCTCACCCGTCCAACGTTTAAATGCCCGGATAAATGCAGAGGGTTCAGAAAATCCTGTTCGATAAACGATTTGATCTAAGGGGGCTTGAGTCTGGGCCAATAGCTGCTGTGCTAAACGTTTACGATAGTTCGCCACAACGTCATTAAAGTGAGTGCCGATATGGGCTAGATCCGCACGCAATGTGCGTGGATTTTTATTCAGTAGGGTTGCAACACTTTCCAGTGTGACTTCTCCACGCTCCAGTAAACCCGTTAATTCGTATTCAATCTTATGAACCAATTCACGGCGATCCAAATCAGAAATACGCTGTAGTGCAAGATTCTCATGCACCGCCAAGAGCTGAGGTTCGGCTGCAGGTGATGGGCGCTCTAGAAGTGCTGCGTCAAAACGGATGATGCCTTCTGTCGCACCAAGGCGCACAGGGCAGCGATAGATACGCTCATAATCTTCTGGCGCAGCCCCTTCGGTGTATATAAAACCAATTTCTTGAGCCTGAAATTGAGCATCGGTGACATGCCATAAAAATTGCATCAGTGCAGCAACAGCACACTCTAGATAGTGTCTTACGGGATGCTCGAAACCATACAGAATGGCACTACCCCCTTCAATACGCAATTTAATATGCAGCGCGTCCGTGAGCAGGCGATGGTAGCGCAGTGTGCGCTCCAGACCCTCACCAAAGGTAGGGCTGCTCAAGAACAGATATTCGATGACTTGACCACGAAAAGCAGGCATCGCCCCACCGATATGCAGCCCGATATCGGGATCTCCGCTGACTTTTTCAGCGGCTGCCCAAAATTGCCCTTGAGGCGAGTTGATTTGACGCATGTTGGGATCTGGCGGCGAATCCGGCATGCCCACACTGGCAAAGATTGCTGCGCAGTCCAGCCCCGTTTGCTTCATTGCATGGTACGTCATCCACAGAAAGATTCCAGAATCTGTGGCTGGTAACTTGTTTTGAGGCATAGCGAAAAAAATCTCAGGTGAAGGACAAAGCGATAGACTGCTGAATTAATGTTTTACATACAAATTTCTATCTTGCCAAGACCCTATTATCAGTTAGTTTACAGCTAATGTGCCAATGAATTGAATCTGGAGTGTTTTATGGTGACACCAACCCGCGTGAGTCAACATAAACTGCAGCAAGAAAGCGCAATTGATTTTGACGCAGTTGCAAAAGATTTTCCGCATATTTTGGATATGACCGCACATAGTCCTATGGGAAGATTATTGGATCGCGAAGCAAATCTTGCGCTGGGTCGTGCACAGCGCAAACAAGTATCGCGGCAGGTTTTAACTGAGATTTCACCACGTCCCCGAAATTTTAATTTATTGTCCGTGTATCGCGCTTCAAACATTGGGCGTTTACCCGCATTGATGCCGGTACGCGCCAGACGCATGTCGATCTCCCCATTCACGTTTTTTCGTGGCTTACCGCTGGCAATGGCGATGGATCTGGGGCGAGAACCCCATAGTGGTTTATTTTTACAAATATGTGGCGATTGTCACCTGCTTAATTTCGGCGGTTTTGCGAGTCCAGAACGACATTTATTGTTTGGGATTAATGACTTTGATGAAACAATTGTAGGTCCTTTCGAATGGGACCTTAAACGTCTTGCAACCAGTTTTGTGATTGCAGCACGCGAGATATCCTTGTCTGCAAATGAGGCTCAGCAGGCCGTGCGTATCGTCATGGAGTCTTATCGCGACTATCTACAACAGATGACCAATTTCTCTCCACTTGAAGTCTGGTATCAAAGCGTCGACGCCAAGGATGTACTCGCAGCGACGGAAAGTCGTAAAACCCGTAAAATTCGTGCGACCAAAATGACTGAGGCGCGGCACAATACCAGCAAAGCCGTCGTACCCAAATGGACTGAGGTGAATGGAGACGGAAAAAGAAAGTTCATTGACGAGCCACCTTTAATTTTTCATCCCAAAGAGGGGGATCCCTTTGCTGCGGGTGTGCGTCCTTTTTTTGAACGCTATCGGGAGAGCTTGCCTGAAGATCGACAAACGTTATTTGATCGCTATCGCTTAACCGATATTGCTATTAAGGTCGTTGGTGTGGGCAGTGTGGGAACCCGCTGTGCCGTTGCCATGTTTGAAAGTGCGGATTCTGAAAAAAATGGCACTGAGCCATTGATTCTACAAATGAAAGAGGCACGCCGATCTGTGCTGGCGGATTTTGTGCCTGTGCATTACGCCAATCAAGGTGCGCGAGTGGTGCATGGACAGCATATGATGCAAGCGGCCAGTGACATTTTCTTGGGCTGGGCATCCAGTGGGCGGGTCAAAACCAACTACTATGTGCGTCAATTGCGTGATATGAAGATGTCGATTGATATCGAAGAGATGGATGGCACGTATCTCATGGAATATGCCAAAAGCTGTGGTATGGCGCTCGCACATGCGCATGGCAAGGCCGGCAATCCTGCCGTGATCACGGGTTATTTAGGAAAGAGTGATCGCTTTATTGAAACTATGCAGCACTATGCCGTAGCCTATGCCGATCGTAATGAGGCGGACTATGCGGTGTTTATGAAGGCCGTTGCAGCGGGAAAAATTAAGCGTTCGGATTAAAGGGGATTCGAGCGTTGCTGATTCAGAAAGAGCTGGATATGCATACAGCTCTTTTTTTTGCAAAAAAAGTTACTTCACATCTTTCCAGTATTCTTTATTCAATAGATACACAGGAATTAAAAACAGCAGTAAAAATCCGATGACAAAGAGGCCGTAAATTTTGCGCACGTGTTGTTTGGGCTCTGAGGCATAGTTTAAGAAATTCACCAGATCAGCAACTTGAGCTGCGAATGCTTTATCCCCAAGTTGCTGATGCAGACCTGCCAATACGTTGGGCATAGCAACATCTTTAATCACTTTATTATTAAAGCCCAATGGCCGTTTATTATCGGGATAGAAACTGAGTAAATAAGTATAAATCCAATCTGGACCATGCGAACGCGCTTCTAGGCTTAGATCCGGTGGCGCAACACCAAAGGCTTTCTTTTGCATTTCTGCATCGGTTTTCGCATCGATTCCGTCGTAAATCTTAGAATTGGTCAGCGCCATGTATGTTTTGATCTGTTCAGGAGAGAGTGCAAGATCAGTTGCCATACGTTCATAGCGTAGATATTTCAGAGAATGACAGCTTACACATGTGGTCATAAACAACTCAGCACCGCGCTTGAGTGAGGCTTGATTTGTGATGTCAATCGGTGCTGCCTGACAGGCATAGTCATGGTGGATCAACCGACCGGGATGTGCAGGATCAGGCGTTGTGAATGTACCGCAGTTTTCAGCATGTGCGGCACTGCCTGCTATAAGGAATGCACCGCATAACGTCAGGGTAGGAAGAAATAGATACTTAACGTTTGTGATCTTCATTTTCGACCTCCTGTAACGCGATCTGGAGGCAATCGGTAGGTTTCCGCTCCGGTATAAAAAGGCATGAGTAGAAAGTATAGAAAATACAAAAGGGTAAAGAACTGGGCAAGTAACTGATTATTGATAAAAGGAATAATCGGATGATCGGCGGGCGTCATGCCCAGAATGCCTAGAACGAGAAAGCTGACAACAAAGATACCCAGTGCAATCCGTGACAGTCTTCCTTTGTAGCGCATCGACTTCACTGGCGATCGGTCAAGGATGGGCAACAAGAATGGAATGGCGACTGCACCAGCCAAAGCAATTACACCGCCCAGTTGATCGGGGATTGCCCTTAAAATGGCGTAGAAAGGGGTGAAATACCAGACTGGGGCAATGTGAACGGGCGTTTTTAACGGATTGGCCGGTTCAAAGTTTGCTGGCTCTAAGAAGTAGCCCCCACCTGTGGGGAAGAAGAACACGATGCTAAAGAAGAGGATTAAAAACACCACGACACCAACCAGATCGTGCACGGTGTAGTAGGGGTGAAAAGGAATGCCATCCAGTGGAATGCCTTTTTTATCTTTGAGCTTTTTGATATCGATGCCGTCAGGATTGTTCGAACCGACATGATGTAGCGCGATGATATGCATCACCAATAAAATCAATAATAACAGGGGGAGCGCAACGACGTGCAACGCAAAGAAACGATTGAGGGTAATGCCTGAGATGGTGAAATCACCGCGTACCCAAGTCGATAGTGAATCACCGACTTCTGGCACAGCCGCGGGCAGATTCAGAATGACTTGCGCGCCCCAATAGGACATATTACCCCAAGGCAGCAGATAGCCAAAAAAACCTTCGGCCATCAAGCAGACAAATAATCCCATGCCAATGAACCAGACCAGTTCACGTGGTTTTTGATACGAACCGTAGAGTAATCCGCGAAACATATGCAGATAGACTGCAATAAACAACATGGATGCCCCGGTTGAGTGCATATAGCGAATTAGCCAACCGGCATCAACATCGCGCATGATGTATTCAATCGAATCAAAAGCGCCGCCACTGCTGGGGTTGTACATCATGGTCAGCCAAATGCCAGTGACGAGCTGATTCACCAGCATCATCATTGAGAGCACGCCGAAGATATACCAAATATTGAGATTCTTTGGTACATAGTACTGAGACATATGTTTTTTATAGGTTGATGTGAGCGGGAAGCGGGCATCAATCCATGACAAGATTTTTTTACTGATTTTAGTCAAAGCAGTCATTATGCATCCTCGCCAATGGTCAGGATATTGCCCACCAATTTATGTTTGGGAATTTCCATATTGCGCGGAGCAGGTACATCCTGAAAAACACGACCGGCTAAATCATATTTAGAACCATGGCAGGCACAGAAAAAACCACCAACCCAGTCGGTACTTAGCTCTGGGACGCCAATTTCAGGTCGGTAGTTTGGGGCGCAGCCTAAGTGGGTACAGACGGCAACCATGACCAGAATATGTGGATCACGAGAACGATACTCGTTTTTAGCATAATCCGGTTGCTTGGATTCAGCAGATTCCGGATCGCGTAATATTGGATCATTGATGGAGAGGTTATACAGCATATCATCCGTGCGGCGGACGACATAAATGGGTTTCTTTTGCCATTCGATCACGATCATCTGGCCCGCCTCAAGCGCGCTGATATCTTGAGAGACGGGCGCACTATCAGCCCGAGCGCGAGCGCTGGGGTTCCATGATTCAACAAAAGGGGTTAGTGCTGCAACGACACCAACCGCGCCCATGGCAGCAGTGGTTCCAATGAGCATGCGACGCCGACTGACATTGACGACTTCGGCATCCAAATCGCGACTCATAAAACACTCCTACAGGACATTATTGCTTAACCTTTACTGCAGAAGAATTGCAGCAAAACAGATTATGCAAAAATCGGGCAGATTTCATGCATATATATGAATCTCAATGTTAAGTATAAATGATTAGGAAAGCTATGCTTGTCGTGGCATGAATTGAGGAAGGCTTCGGTTGATTATCCCATCCTTAAAAAACAACAAACCCCGAACAATGTCGGGGTTTGTGGAATAACCAAAACGATAATCGAGAAATTAACGTTTTGAGTATTGAGGACGTTTACGCGCTTTGCGTAGACCGATTTTCTTACGTTCAACTTCACGCGCATCACGGGTAACAAAACCAGCTTGACGCAGTGCAGTTTTCAGCGTTTCGTCAGATGCATACAGTGCACGAGTGATCCCGTGACGAATTGCACCCGCTTGACCGCTCATGCCGCCGCCTTTTACGGTAACGAAAATGTCGTATTTTGCGATGCCATCAACCAACTCAAGTGGTTGACGAACGATCATACGTGAAGTTTCACGTGCAAAATATTGATCGAGCGTTTTGTTGTTGATGGTCAACGCGCCTGAACCTGGAGACAGGAACACACGAGCGGTAGCGGTCTTGCGGCGACCAGTGCCGTAATTACGTTGTGTAGTCATGGCTTACAGTTCCAGAACTTGTGGTTGTTGTGCTTCATGCGGGTGTGTTGCACCTGCATATAGCTTCAGTTTGGTGATCATGGCAAAGCCAAGAGGACCTTTTGGAAGCATGCCTTTGATAGCACGATGAAGAACATCAGTAGGCTTATGAGCGATCAACTTGGTGAAGTTGGTTTCTTTCAAGCCGCCTGGGAATTCACTGTGGCGATAGTACATTTTGTCCTGAGCTTTTTTGCCAGTAACTTGTACTTTGTCCGCGTTGATAACGATGATGTAATCACCTGTATCGACGTGCGGTGTGTAGCTAGGTTTGTGCTTGCCGCGCAGACGACTCGCGATTTCAGTCGCGATGCGACCGAGGGTTTTGCCGTTTGCGTCGACGACAAACCAGTCGCGTGTGACGTTTTCTGGCTTTGCGCTGATAGTTTTCATTGCATGAATGCCTTTATAAGGTGTGTGAGAGAGTTTACGGGGCTCTCAAAACAGACCGCGAATTATAGGGAACTATTGGCGACTTGACAACCAATTTTATGCCAAATCACCGATTTCTTTTGTAGGAAAGTAACCTTTAGTTCGATTTGTTGAGGGTTAACAGGCGTTATAATGGGGATATTCGATGTTTATTGTGATGGGTGCAAAATGAGTTCGCCGATTTTACCGCTTTACCTCACCACAGGCGAGCCAGCAGGGATTGGGATTGACATCACCTTGGCGCTCGCAGCACTTCCATTTGGACAGCGCATTGATCGTCCGCTCGTCGTGCTTGCTGATCCTGCTCTGATGCTGCGTCGTGCGCGAAAATTAAGTTTAGACGTGAACTTGATTGACTATATGGGGCAGGAGACCCCAGCACCGATAGGCAGTCTGTACATCCGCCCCGTACCGTTACGCGTATCAGTCGTGGATGGTCAGTTAAATTCCTTAAATGCGCCTTATGTTCTAGAGCAGCTTTCGGTTGCTGCCGATGCTTGTCTGCAGGGACGAGCAGCAGGTGTCGTGACGGCACCCGTACAGAAGTCAGTCATTAATGAGGCGGGCATTGCGTTTAGTGGGCATACTGAGTATTTTCAGGAAAGAGCGGGTGTCGCGAAAGTGGTTATGATGCTGGCGACGCGGACATTGCGTGTCGCACTCGCAACGACGCATTTGCCCCTTCGTGCAGTACCGGATGCCATTACATCTGCATTACTGACTCAGATTCTGACCATTTTGATCCATGACCTGCGTACAAAATTTGCGATTGCTCAGCCTAAGATACTGGTGTGTGGGCTCAATCCTCATGCGGGTGAAGGGGGCTATTTAGGCCGCGAAGAAATTGAGGTGATTGAACCCGTGCTCGCCGAGTTTCGAGCGCAAGGCATTGATGTAGGGCATGCGTTGCCTGCGGATACCTTATTTACCCCACGTTTATTAAAGGACGCAGACGCTGTATTGGCGATGTACCACGACCAAGGTTTACCCGTGCTCAAGGCGCTTGGTTTTGGTGAGGCCGTTAATATCACCTTGGGTTTACCCTTTATTAGAACCTCAGTCGATCATGGTACTGCACTTGATTTGGCCGGTACGGGTCGAGCTGAGGCGGGAAGTTTGGTGGTGGCGGTGCAGTTGGCAAATGATTTGGCGAATGCTCATCACTAAGAGATGTTATAAACAGTCAAAACTTGTTTAACCGAATAGCCCCCCATTTTCTTTCCTAGTTCTATAGAATACGCACTTGGTTAAATTTATAAGTCCTGAGAAATCCTATGTCCGAAACTGATGCTTTTGATAGCGATGCCTTGCTCTTCGCTGAACCTGAATTAAAAGGTCATAAAGCACGGAAGCGTTTTGGGCAGAATTTTTTGCATGATCAACGCGTGATTGGACGTATCGTGCAGGCAGTTGCGCCTCGACTTGGGGATAACCTCGTTGAGATTGGACCGGGTATGGGCGCATTGACTGCTCCGCTATTGGCCGCCTCTGAGCACCTAACTGTCCTTGAGCTTGACCGTGATCTCGCCGCTACACTGCCCGCACGGATGGGCCATCCGCAGCATCTGACCATTGTGGAAGGAGATGCACTGCGCTTCGATTTTGCCAATATCATCAAGCTCGATCAACCTTTGCGTGTGGTTGGTAATCTGCCGTATAACATCTCAACCCCTTTGCTCTTTCATCTAATTCGCTATGGTGCACAGGTGAAAGACATGCATTTTATGCTGCAAAAAGAGGTGGTTGATCGTATTGTGGCAGAGCCAACCAGTAAGGATTTTGGGCGTTTATCGGTGATGATTCAGTACTATTGCAAGCCGACCTTCTTATTTGAGGTGCCGCCGGGAGCATTCAATCCACCGCCTAAGGTCACCAGTGCGGTATTTCGTCTAGAGCCTTATGCGGTTAAACCCATTCAAGCCCGCAATGAAAAGATACTGGCAGCGTTGGTGTCACAAGTCTTTAATCAACGGCGTAAAACCTTGCGCAATACCTTGAAGGGCCAAGTGGATGAAGCCGGCTTTGCCCAATTAGGCATTAGCCCGATGGCACGCCCTGAAACCTTGAGTATTTTTGACTTTGTAGCCTTGGCTGATTATGTCGATGAGCATGGTACTTCAAGCGCTCAGACGATTCTGAACGATGACATCGATTTGGAAGGGAATGATCAATAATGCCTGTGCGCTATAATTATGTGATTGGTGATTTGCAAGGGTGTTTTGCTGCGACTCAAGCGTTACTTAAAGAAATCAATTTTGATGAAAAGCAGGATCACCTGTGGTTTGCAGGGGATCTTGTTGCACGCGGTGAGGATTCACTGGCGACATTGCGCCTAGTCAAGCAGTTATGTGAGTCTGGCGTTGCCCATACGGTTTTGGGTAATCATGACCTTAATCTGCTTGCGGTTTGGCGCGGGTTTAACAAACTGAAAAAAAATGACAGGACAGCGCCGATTTTCGATGCACCTGATGCAGTCGTACTCTTGAACTGGCTGCGTAAACAGCCTTTGTTGCTAAGACCAAATCCTGATTATGTGCTGACTCATGCTGGTTTACCACCGACTTGGACGACGGAACAAGCGGAGCATCTGGCGTTCGAAGTGGCTTTGGTACTCCGAGGGACTTTTCTTGAACTCGATCGTTATCTTGCTCATATGTTTGGTAATCAGCCCGATCAATGGTCGGATGAGCTCACGGGTGTTGAACGGCTGCGAGTGATTACCAATTATTTCACGCGTATGCGTTTGATTGATGGCGATGGTCGCTTAGAGCTTGATTTCAAAGAAGGGCTAGATGCACCCATGCCCAAGGGATTCTCGCCTTGGTTTACATGGCCGACCGTCGTTCCTCGTACCGAAAAAGTGCTTTTTGGGCATTGGGCGGCGTTAGAAGGTGCTGCGCCCTTGGCCCGAATGATCGCTTTGGATGGTGGTTGTGTCTGGGGCGGTAGTCTGATTGCTTATCGATTAGAAGATGGACAACGGTTTGAGACGCGATCGGGCTGTGGACTCGGGTAGCAAATCCGCTCAACACGCCAATTGAGGATGTGATCGCGGACCAGTTCAAAACGTAGTTGATCCCGATTTTCCCCAAGTTCTAATGCGTAGTGATTGAAATAGTGTTGATAATATTGATGATGTCGCTCTTTGCTTAAAACCTGCGCTTGCACAGATAACCATGCATATGGATCAATGTCACTATAGAGTTTGGGCAGAATGTGCTTTAGGTAATTTTTGCCTGCACCCTGCCATTGATGATCGGGATGGGGATTGATCGCAAGATGCGCCAGCAGTTGCTTAGGGATTTTCTCTTGGAGTTTATGGGTATCTTGACTATAAAGATCTTGTTCTAATTTGCAGACGGTCCAGTAAGGCGAGATGAAATAGGCGCTTAAAAACGACACTAACATCAAACTCAGAGCAATACCGCTCACCAAGCGCTTGTGATTTTTGAAAATCTGCCAGATGAGTGTACGCTGTAAATATTGCAGCAAAAATTGTGGCGAACGCATGTTTAATATTTAGTTATCTATCGGCGTACACACAAATTAACATAAAAGGATGAACAACAGCATGACGCTTTGTTGTCCATCTTCAATATTTTTATATCTGGTGTATCTCGTTATTCGGCCGCTTTATCTTCGCGATACCAAGTTTGACTGCGACCCAGCAGTGAAAAACCGATAAAACCGCGAATAACCAGTTTTTTCCCATCGTTATTCAGCTTAATTTTAGCGCTGTAAATATGACCACTGAGCGGATCGAGAATTTTTCCGCCATCATATAAGCCTTCTTCGCTGGGGTTTGCTTTGAGCCCAGTCAAGACATTCAGACCTTCAATGGGTTTGCCAGTAAATGGGGCGGGGCAATCAATACAAAACTCTTCAGGCTTATAGCCAGCATGAGACAGGACTTTAATAATTTTACCGCTATACAGCCCATTGGTGTTTTTTTCGATTTTAATCAGTGATTTTGCATACCCCGTTTTATCATCAATGCTACGCCAGGTTCCTGAAATGTCGGAACTCTCTGCATGACTGATTTGAGATAAGCATAGCAACGCACCCAGAAAAAAACTGTTGGAAGCGGTGCGGAAGGCTGTGTTCATGTGTTCATCCTTGAGCTCATGGGGAGGGAATATAGTTTAAGATCATGCATCTAAACGCATAACCAGATGGTAACGTGAGAGCTCATCGTAATCATAGCTGAGTTTCAATAAATACCACAAAACATTCATTAAAATCACACATAAAGATGACGTGATAAATTGATTTGTTTTAAAAAATTATGAAAAAGAACTCAAAATGGACTATGAGAAAACGCAAATGACCCAAAAAGCAGTTACAACCCCGTTAACGGCCATGCCAAACGCCGCATATTCACCCGCAACAGGACTTCTCTGCCAAGCTTGAGCCGTACCGATGGCATGCGCTGCCAGACCGAGTGCAAACCCTGCGGCGCGCTCATCATTGAGATTACGTAAAATCAGAGGCGATAGTGCTGCACCGACCAGTCCTGAAAAAATCACAATAAAACTGGCGAGTGTCAGTGGTGCGTGAATTAGGGTCGCGACATTGAGTGCAATGGGTGTGGTTACTGCGCGTGTTGCAAAAGCAAGGATGGTGGGTTCAGACAGATGTAATCCATAAGCAATCGACATTGGCAACAAACCGCCCATCAGCGTTGCAATTCCCAGAAGAAGCGAAAGTCGTTTGATCGGAAGCTCATCAAAGCGAATCGTTGCTAAAGGAATAGCCAGTGCCACGGTGGCATAGCCTAAAAGACGATTAAATAGCGGTGCAACAGCATCGGCATAAGATTGATATTGCCAGTGGCAAAGTGCCAGTAAGCCTGAAACAAACACAATGGCGATCACGACTAGAGGCAGTTTAGGGAAGCGCTGATTGAGTAACTTGGCTGAGATATAGCCAATCAGGGTGAGTGCAAAGCCGATCCACAGTAAAGTCGTCGTAGAAAAATGAGTTGTTGTAAATTCCATCATAACCACCGCTTTGCTAAATATGCATACAGCCACATCGGGATCAACGTACTGATCAGCATAATCATGACGATCTTGATGCCTTCATTGCCGAGGTTTAACAGCAGAATGCCGACACCAGCACAAATGGGTAAAAAAGCAAAGAGACTTTCTTTTAAGATTCGCGAGTTTGCAACAACAAAGCGGTGCGGGATTTGACCTTTAAAGTGGCGATAACAAAGGGCTGCGCCGAGCAGTAAAAAGAGCCCGACCAGATTCCCTAAATTTTTGTAGCCCAATAAACCCATTGCCCAAACACAACATTCACGGGTGATGATGATGATCAGGACCACGAAAGCCAGCATTGGCAAGTCTATGGTTGCGGGTGCAGGGGATGGCACCTCATCATCATCAATGATATGGGTGTCTTTATGCGTCTGGTTCAGATATTGATGACCGATATCGTTAGGAGGGGTTGAATCAATGTCGGACATCGGAGATCTCGTGATTGAGTGAGGCTTCAGAGTGATTGAACTCATCCTCGTCATCTTGATTGACCATGCCATTGTTGAGCAAGTCCGCTCGTTTTTCTTGATCCTGTCTCACTTTCTCTTGCTCAAAGTGTTCAAGTGTACGTCTGAACAGTACGGCTTCTTCTTCGGGTAAGATGAGGTCTGGATCGATATGAGACTCAGCCAGTAAACGTGCGAGTGCGGGGGTAGACAAGTTGATGGTCAGTTCTGCGGCACCATCATCCAAAGTATTTTCGGTTTGGATGACCCCTAAGCGATAGAGTTGACTGCGCAGACGCCCTGCTGAAACGGGCAGTGTTAAGTGAAAGGTTGAGACTTTGCCGACAGCTAAACGCTGATGAACGGCTTGTTTAAGCAAGTCTAAACCCGCACCACTATGGGCGGACACATAGACGCGATCAGGTACATTGGGTTCGCCTTCATGTAATGATGGGGCATCACCGCTCACATCAATTTTGTTATAAACCCGCAGAATCGGCACTTCAGCACCAATTTCATGGAGTACCGCTTCCACTGCATCAATTTGTTCATCGCGGTCTGGGCTACTTTGATCAATCACGTGCAGGAGCAAGTCCGCTTCTAACGTTTCTTCCAGCGTTGCGCGGAATGATTCGACGAGCGCATGGGGGAGGTGTCTGACGAAACCAACGGTATCTGCCAGTACCAGAGAACCTAAACCCTGCCAATCTAGGCGACGTAAGGTGGGGTCCAATGTGGCGAAGAGTTGGTCTGCCGCATAGACGTCACTATCTGCAAGTCGATTAAATAGGGTAGATTTTCCCGCATTGGTATAACCGACCAGTGAGAGGGTGGGAATATCGGCTTTTTGACGTGCGGCACGACCCTGTTTGCGGGTTTGACGAACACGATCCAGTTTTTCTTTAAGCTGACCAACACGAACACGCAGCAAACGGCGGTCGGTTTCGAGCTGAGTTTCTCCTGGACCGCGTAGTCCGATCCCGCCTTTTTGACGCTCAAGGTGGGTCCAGCCACGCACAAGACGTGTGGAAAGGTGATCAAGCTGAGCCAGTTCAACTTGCAGTTTCCCTTCAAAAGTTCGGGCACGTTGAGCAAAAATATCCAGAATCAAACCCGTGCGATCCACCACACGGCATTGGAAGATTTTTTCTAAATTGCGTTCTTGGGCGGGCGTTAATGTATGATCAAAGATCACGAGATCAATGTCGTGCTGAACAACATATTGCTGAATTTCTTCCGCTTTCCCTTTTCCAACAAACAGTCTGGCATCGGGCTTTTGCCGTGAGCCTGTTATCAAATCGATAATTTCGGCACCTGCGGATTGTGCAAGCAGGCGAAATTCCTCAATGTCTTGACTGTCGATATGATAGATATTGAGGTGAACCAGCAGTGCGCGTTCGCCACCACTCGGTCGGTCAAACAGTTCCATACATTTCCATAGAGTTCTAAAAGCAAAAAGGCTTTCTTTTACATTAAGGGTCTGCTAAAGACAGCAACTCAGTCATGTGCAGATTAAACACATGGATTGGTTTAGCGATATAAATGCGGGTATTAAACAAGTTGCTTATACGCTGTCAGTATACCATGTCTAGCTTGACTTGAATTTAACCGCTGCATAAAGTGATCGAATGGCGATATTATCTTTTCCATATGGATCATAAGGCCTGAGTGCTGTGAACTGCTGCATATTGGCGTTCTTGGTATATAATACGAACCGATCACCACAGTTTTGCAATCAGGCTTTCATCAAATTGCAAGATATACTGACTATAATTAAATGTTAGCCTGTTGTAGTGAGCTACGTTCATGCCAAACATTTTAGTCAGTCCTAGTTCTAACAATATGACTGTTAATAATATGAAAAAAGCTAAACCAGTACAATCGCTTACTGTGCGATTGGCGGAAAGCACAGAAGATGTCCAACGCGTTCAGCGCTTACGTGCGAATGCATTCGGTCCTGCTTTTGGCATGACCTTTGAAAGCGGTCTGGATCAGGACCGTTTTGATGGCTTTTGTGCACATTTGATGGTCTTTGATGGCGAGCAACTAGTCGCGACGACTCGGTTATTAGATCGTGAGCGTGCATGTCTTGCTGGTGGGTTTTACAGTGAGCAAGAGTTTGATCTGCATGATGCCTTAAATGCGACAGAAGGCAATGTACTTGAGATTGGGCGTACCTGTGTAGCGCCAGATTATTCGTCTATGCGTGCTATCCAGACCTTGTGGCAAGGGGTCTATGAGATTGCAATGCTTTGGAATACCCAAACAGTTATTGGTTGTGCGTCTGTACCTTTGGGTATGGGCGATTGTCAGGGATGGTTGAATAGCTTACCCGAAGAACAACGCCTTGCCTTTCATGTCCGAGCGCGGCGTGCACTGCCGACACCGATCACCGCTCAGCCCCCAGAACTACCGACCTTATTGAAAACGTATTTGCGTATGAATGCACAGTTGGGGACGCAAGCCTGTTTTGATCCTGTTTTTCATTGCGCGGATATCCTGATCTGGCTATCTGTGTCGCAAATGACCTCAAAATACCGCGAGCGACTTACTGCGGCTTAAGCCTCTGAAGTTATTTGAGACTTTTGATTTTTTGACAAAAGACCTCATGAGCAAGCTTGCTTGCCACTGAGGTCTTTTATTGCTCGGCAGTTATGTAGAGCAAGGATCATTTATATTTTTGCAAGTTGGATGTAGATCGGCTAATGTTGCGCAAGATTTTATGCTGTTTTAATTTTTTTGAATGTTTTTTAGAGCCAAATACAAACATAAATATGATGTTGAATATGAATGGTTTGGTTGCACAGGTTTTTTTTGAGAGTGTTTATGTCCAAGCCTACTGATGATCGTATTTTTTCTGCAAGTACTTTACCGACACAAGTTGTTCGTCAAATTCGAAGAATCCTACGCTCAAGCGGGTTGCTGGTAGCGGTCAGTCAAGGCTTCTATGCCGCGGGGGTTAGTGGGGCATTAACCAAACCAAACCAACCGCATCATCCGCGCGTTATTCGTGACGTATGCAAAAAACTGTGCAGTGCTTTGGCCATCGACGTGCAAATTCATGGGGAAATGCCGACAGATCATGCGCTATGGGTCAGTAACCACATTTCATGGACGGATATCCCTGTGATTGGTTCAGCGGCTCCTGTTTTCTTCCTATCCAAAGCTGAGGTTGCCAGTTGGCCCGTCATTGGACGTTTGGCAAAAGCGGGGGGGACGTTATTCATTCAGCGGGGGTCGGGCGATGCCAATGCGGTTGCCGTGCAAATGGCGGGTTTTTTACGCCAGAAAATGCCCGTATTGTTCTTCCCGGAAGGAACAACCACGGATGGTCGAGAAATTCGTCGTTTGCATAGCAAGCTATTAGCCGCTGCGGTTGACACATGTACATCGGTACAGCCTTTGATTCTATGCTATCAAGGACCTGATGGGCGGCTAGATACAGTTATGCCCTATATCGGCGATATGTCTTTTGGAACGCATATTCAGGATGTTTTGGGACGTAGTAAAGTCAAGGCGCATATATTGCCCCTTGCATCGATTCCAATCGGAAATCACGACGTCCATACGTTAACAGATGAACTTCAGATCAAAATGCGTGAGGGCTTAGCAGAATTGCAGGCTAAAGTACTGATTACTTAACGTTAATCAGTATTTATATCTTAGGAAATTGCTCAATCCATTGAGCACTTGATTGCAGTGTTATGGAGCGTCTTTTAGCCACTCAGTCAGCGTTTGCAAAACGAGTTCTGGTGCTTCTAATGGCGTCATATGCCCAGCCTCTTCAAAGACGACCAGCTTTGAGTTGGGAATGAGGTCTGCCATTTGCTGTGACTCTGCAACGCTGCGCATTTGATCATGTTGACTGGCAATGATCAGCGTTGGACATTGAACTTTATCTAAGTGAGCGTAACCATCGTCTCGTAGTGCCGATAACTGGCGAATAAAAACATCTTTACCATTCGTAAGTGCCATGGTTTGTAATCGAGCTAGGAGCACTTGGTCGCCAGCACGATCAGGTGCGACAGAGGCGGCAAGTGCACGACGGGTCAGACCTTTGAAGGGAACGGATTTGGCGAGTTCCACTTGTGATTGTGTGCGGGCAACTTCAAGTTCGGTTTGTTGGTGAGCCGACGTATTCATAAGGATCAAAGCTTTAACACGCTGAGGCGCCAATCGATAAACGTGTTGGGCAACATAGCCGCCCATTGAAAATCCAACCAGTGTAAATTCTGCGGGCGCATGCTCCAAAACGCGTTCGGCCATAGCTGCAATCGAGTCATCTTGCGTGATGTTGCCGAAGTGTAGCGTTCTAAGCTCTGAAAGACCGTCTTGGATATCATCCCAGAGGTGTTCATTCAACATAAAACCAGGGAGCAGAAGTAGCGGAAAATGGGTCTGTGCTGCGTCATTCTCAGGCATGGTGGGGCTCCTAGAAAAGGGTGAAAACGATCATATGCTTCTGACATTTGATTCGGTGTAAATTTTCGTAAAGGGTTTACAGCGTTCAAGTTTATATCGTGAAGTAGGGCTTCAATCAGTCATTAGCACTATTGCTCAAATCCACGATAACCTAGTGCTTCTGTGAGATGTGGCGAACGGACATCTACACTATTGGCAAGGTCTGCAATGGTGCGCGCGACGCGTAAAACCCGGTGATAGGCCCGAGCAGATAAAGCTAGGCGAGTTTGAGCCATTTGCATCAGCTTTTGCTCAGGTTCACCTAAGGGGACGAATTTGTCCAGCTGAGTTGGGGTTAAGGATTGATTAGTACCTTGCTGACGACTGAGCTGGCGATCCCGTGCCGCAAAGACCCGCTTGCGGACAGTTTCAGAGTTTTCACCGGCTTGTGTTTGTTGTAAGTCACTGGCGGGTATAGCGGGAACCTCAATATGTAAGTCGATACGATCCAAGAGTGGGCCTGACAATTTGGCGCGATAACGGCTAATCATGTCCGTCGTACAAGTACAGCGCGTGGTTGTATCGCTAGCATAACCACAAGGACAGGGATTCATAGCCGCAACCAATTGGAATTTGGCTGGAAAGGTAACTTGACGTGCAGCACGAGAAATCACGACTTCATTGGATTCTATCGGCTGGCGTAAGACCTCAAGTACCTTACGATCGAATTCAGGGAGTTCGTCAAGAAACAGAACGCCATGATGAGCTAAAGTAATCTCACCGGGTCTCGGTTGAGAACCACCCCCAACAAGTGCCACAGCAGAAGTTGTGTGGTGAACGGCTCTGAAGGGACGCAGCCCAAAAGGGTGTTGCGAACTTGCTATCGAATAGATATTGGCGACTTCCAGACTCTCTTCATCGGTGAGTGGCGGCAAGATGCTTGGTAGCCTTGATGCAAGTAGTGTCTTGCCCGTTCCTGGGGGGCCTGAGAATAAAATAGAGTGACCCCCAGCCGCTGCGATTTCTAAAGCGCGCCTTGCTCGGTGTTGCCCTTTTATATCCGCCATGTCCAATAATGGTGCATTTGAGACTTGCGGTTTAGGTTTTGGGGTGGCCGTAAGTAAGGTGGTTCCCTCTAAATGTGCACATAATGCTGCTAAATTGGGCGCTCCCCAAACGGTTAAGCCGTTAATTCTCGCAGCCTCAATGGCATTTGCATGGGGTAAAAAAAGTTCACGCTGGGCAAGATGAGTGGCGCGCGCTACCGCAAGAACGCCATTAACCGTGCGTAAGTCACCATTAAGTGCCAATTCACCAATGAATTCACGGTTGTTTAATGCATCTATGGAGAGTTGACCCGTCGCAGCCAGCACCCCGAGAGCGATGGGTAAATCTAGCCGACTGCCTTCTTTGGGTAAATCTGCAGGCGCAAGGTTAATGGTCAAACGCCGCTGAGGGAATTTAAATCCTGAATTTAAGATTGCAGAACGGACGCGGTCCTTGCTTTCTCGGACTGCCGCCTCAGGTAATCCAACAATCGTCAGGGCGGGCAGTCCTTGGCTTAAGTGAGTTTCCACTTGGACGGTCGGAGCATTCAGCCCCATAACCGCTCTACTCCATACTTGCGCAAATGACATAGTCATACTCACCGAATCTATTAGGGTCTTATGGATGAATGATTATTTCATCTGAGATTCAGTCTTGTTTTCTTGAACCCCTTTTCCCTGTGCAATCTGCTGTTCTAAAGCGGTAACTTGCTGCTCCAAAGTTTTAATCGCTTGTTGCGCGGCAATGAGTTGTTGTTCTTGTCGCATGAAAGTTTCATAGCTGACAATCTCTAATCGATCTAGTGTTCCGCTCAGCCATGCACGCAGGTTTTTTTCAAAATCGGCTTTGGGTGCGCTAATTTGTTCTGAAACGACTTGGAGTAGTTGCTCTAACATGGTGCTATTTCGCCCTGATATGATGCGTTTGAGTAAAAGTGCGCATTTTTGGTTAGTGTGACTTAAAATCCGTTAATAAACATTGCTATCAATTCATCTTGCCGAGATTAGCATATTGAAAAGCATGGGTGATAAAGAATCATTTTTCGAAAAAAGGTTTTGATCACGCATATAGGTGTGGTTCAATCATATTGTAAAACGTGTATATCCTATATAACTGCACAATTATGGGTCGCTATATAATCTACCGGTTTACGTTGTGCTAAGAGATCAATTTTAGTGGAGGTCATTTTAGTCGAGTTTTAAGCAATTGCTTGTGTTAGGTGGTCGTTTTTGTAAGTTTTTTTTCTGGAGTAAGTCACCGTATGTCTGAATTTTTACGGTATTTGCTCTTTGCAATATCAGTCTGGTACGGTTTTTGAATAGCAAAGTAGGTATGTGTTTTCTTTTAACATCATTAGTACATGTTCGATATACATCATATGTTAAGCACAAAGGAGTTTTACAATGAAATTAGTAACTGCCGTTGTCAAGCCGTTCAAATTAGATGATGTCCGTGAGGCGTTATCTGATATTGGTGTGCAGGGGATTACCGTGACTGAGGTCAAGGGATTTGGTCGTCAGAAGGGTCATACAGAACTCTATCGTGGGGCAGAGTATGTTGTCGATTTTTTGCCTAAGGTAAAAATTGATATCGCAATTCGTGACGAAATGGTTGAACAAGCCGTTGAAGCGATTACACGTGTTGCGAGTACAGGCAAGATTGGCGACGGCAAAATTTTTGTCAGCAATCTTGAACAAGTGATCCGTATCCGTACTGGCGAAACCGGACCAGAAGCGGTTTAAAGCAAAAAATTAGTCCAGCAAGCTTGTTCAGACCGAGCTTAATGGATAAGTAAATGTCGTTATTGCATTTTTAACTGATCGCTATTGCTTTGAATAAAATTTTGCCACTTATATTGATATTGCACAGGGGAACACCTTTATGAAACAAGTATTGCTTGCGCTAGGCTTAGCTGGCGCCCTACTCACATCGACGGTCTCTATGGCTGATGAGGCATCTGCGCCAGCGGCGACTGCTGTAGCGTCTGCTCCAGCAGAATCTGCTGCATCTGCACCTGCGGCGACTGCAGCACCAGCACCTGCTGCTGCGGCGACTCCAGCGCCAGCGCCAAAAATTGATAAGGGTGACAGCGCGTGGATGTTAACTTCTACTGCACTGGTTCTGCTGATGACCATTCCTGGTTTGGCATTGTTCTACGGTGGTATGGTTCGTCGTAAAAACGTTTTGGGTACGATGATGCATAGCTTTGCGGCTACAGCAGTTGTGACCGTTGTTTGGGTTGTTGTTGGTTATTCTCTAGCCTTCGGTACCTCCACAAGCTCGTTTTGGGCTCCCTACATCGGTGGACTGGACCGTGTGCTTATGAATGGCGTTGCCATTGATCAAATCTGGACGCCTTCAGGTGGCTCGGCAACAACCATTCCTGAAATGTTGTTCATGGTTTTCCAAATGACTTTTGCGATCATCACTGCTGCATTGATGAGCGGTGCATTTGCTGAGCGTATGAAGTTCTCTGCATTCATGGTGTTCATTGCCTTGTGGAGCTTGGTTGTTTACTCACCGATTTGTCACTGGGTTTGGCATGGTCAAGGCTGGTTGGCTGCAAAAGGTGCGTTGGACTTCGCTGGTGGTACCGTTGTGCACATCAACGCGGGTATCGCAGGTCTGGTAGCTGCTTATGTATTGGGTCGTCGTTTGGGTCTGGGCAAAGAGCCAATGGCACCTCACAACCTGTCACTCACTGTGATCGGTGCGAGTTTGCTGTGGGTGGGTTGGTTCGGCTTTAACGCGGGTAGTGAACTTGCTGCCGATGCGCGTGCCTCCATGGCGATGGTTGTAACTCAAGTTGCGACTGCAGCTGCTGTGATTGGTTGGTTGTTGGCTGAACGTTTGGTCCGTGGCCATGCTTCAGTACTCGGTGGTGCTTCAGGTGCGGTTGCAGGTTTGGTCGCAATTACTCCAGCATCTGGTTTTGTGGGTGTCGGTGGCTCTTTAGTGATTGGTCTTGTTGCTGGTGTCGCTTGTTTCTGGGGCGCAACTGGTCTCAAACGCATCCTGAAAGCGGATGACTCATTGGATGCCTTCGGTGTGCATGCGGTTGGTGGTATCGTTGGTGCCTTGCTCACAGCAGTATTCGTGACCAAAGCGGTAACTGGTTCAGATCCTAAACCAGTTATTGACCAGCTCCTCATCCAAGGTGAAGCGGTTCTGACTACCCTCATCTATAGCGGTGTAATGACCCTGATCTTGCTGAAAATCGTTGACGTTATCATCGGACTGCGTGTTTCAGAAGAAGACGAACGCGAAGGTTTGGATGTGTCACAACATGGCGAACGTATTGAGTAATCTTTGATACTGACGTTATATTTAGAAAAATGAGAGCTTCGGCTCTCATTTTTTTGCTTTGAACTTTCATTTTAATATACATCATCTATTGATGGGACTTTGGCTTGTATAAAAAAGACTTTGGTCTTTGTAGTGAGAGAGGTCAGTTTTTTTAGCGGTGTTTTTTGCTAAACTAAGCGCCATATTTTTAGTCGTTGTGCGGATCGTTATGCATTGTCCTTTTTGTAATGCGCCAGATAGTAAAGTCATTGACTCCCGTTTAGCGGCGGAAGGTCGGCAGATTCGTAGGCGACGTGAATGCACCACATGTAGCGAGCGTTTCACCACATTTGAAACCTATGATGTGGTGATGCCGCGCGTGATTAAATCAAATGGTCGTTATGAACCTTTTGATGAGGCTAAGCTCAAGCGTTCCCTCCAGCATGCACTACAAAAACGCCCAGTTGGTCTGGATCAGATAGATACAACACTCTCAGAGATCAGCCAAAAGTTGCGTAGTTTAGGCGAGCGCGAAGTCCCTTCTCGATTAATTGGTGAGGCGGTCATGGAAGCGTTGTACGATCTGGATCATGTTGCATATGTGCGATTCGCATCGGTTTATCGTGATTTTCAAGATGTGGATGCTTTCCGTCAGGCGATTGATCAGATGAGGAGCTCACAGTGAGCGAGTCATCACGTTTAGAACGCTCTGTAGAAGAAGACAAACAAGATCAGCATTGGATGCAACTAGCCCTTAGCCTTGCTAAACGAGGCTTGTATACAACACGCCCTAATCCTGCCGTGGGCTGTGTATTGGTCAAAGATGGCAAGGTGATTGGTGAGGGCTTTCACCCTAAAGCAGGGCAGCCCCATGCTGAGGTGTTTGCGTTACGTGCTGCTGGAGATTTGGCGGTCGGGGCAACGGCTTATGTCACCTTGGAGCCGTGTTCGCATTTTGGACGAACACCGCCTTGTGCAAATGCACTGATTGCTGCACGAGTTTCACGTGTGGTCATGGCGACGCTGGACGCTAACCCCCAAGTGGCGGGTCAGGGGCTTGCGAGGCTTGAAGCCGCAGGTATAGCAACACGTGTAGGCGTTTGCGAAGCCGAGGCGCGAGCATTGAACGCTGGTTTTTTGCAAACCATGGCAGGCCAGCGTCCTTATGTGCGTTTGAAAGTTGCTGCAAGTTTAGATGGTCGTACTGCAATGTCGTCTGGTGAATCCAAGTGGATTACGGGCTCTGCTGCGCGCTTGGATGTACAGCACTATCGCGCCATGAGTGGCGCGGTGATTACAGGGATCGGGACGGTAATCGCAGACGATCCCTTGCTGAATGTTCGGCAGGTTTCGGATGGGACTCCACTAGAGACTATTCCTCAGCCGCTTCGCGTTGTTCTTGATAGACATCAGCGTATGCCAGTTAACGCCCAAATCTTAAAAGATCCCGATTCGGTGTTGGTCGTTACTTTAAGCCCAGAAGAATCGAGGCTGCAAGAATCCGTCGAGTGCTGGCAATATCAATCCCTAGCGTTGCTTTTGGATGAACTCGAACAAAAAAAACAAATTCACGATGTTTTAGTTGAAGCTGGGGCAACGTTATCCGGTGCATTTATTGCGGCTGGGCTTGTGGATGAGTTGATTGTTTATCTTGCACCGACATTACTGGGTTCATTAGCCCGCCCGATGTTTGATTTACCTTTTTTACAAATGAGCGAGCAAATTCGTTGGCAGACGGTGAGCGTGACGCCTGTCGGTGATGATCTGAAGTGGGTGCTGCGTTCTATTTGATAATCACTTTATCAATACTGATTAATTAGCAGAATTTTAAATTGCCATAGCAATTATGAGCAGGAATTTGCCCTAGGTCGATTGGATTGAGGTTGACTGGGGTGTTGATGATCGCCCCTAATACCGCACCAATTGCATCAACTGTAACGGGCTGAGTGATGACCAAATTATTAAATTGAGCCTGTGGAACGGAGATCCACCATCCCTTTTGTGCGGTTACACTAGAGAAATCACCGGTACTGAGTTTTTGCCAGGTAATCGGCGCCCTTTGCAAGGACAGAGATAAATCATTGGTTGGTGTACCATCGGGCTTGGAAATCTGCAGTTGATGTACAGTCGCATAAGGAATGTCATTCACATTGACGTTTCTTAATGTCAAACTCAATAAATTAGGGCTCGTGATTGCTGTCATCGGACCTAAATTGAACGTTGATGCCCTTTGAGGGGTGAGCACAGTACTGTAACCGGCAACATTAGCTGTTCCTTTTCCTGTCAGGGGGAGACACAAGATAATAAGTGTGCACGCACGCACATCTGTGAGTGTTGCATTGGTCACTTGAATGCCAATATCACCGCTTAGAGAGCGTATACCCGTATCATCGGTTGGTGTTGATAAGTCACCATTTGTTCCTACCGATAATAGACCTAATGCTTCAGCCGCACCTAGACGGAAACCAACGATCTCGCGTGTAGATAGCGTCATCGGATTTTTAATTGCAAATTCAATAAAAGGATTTTTTAAGGTTGCATCAGAGCCTGCATAGCTTCCATTGACCTGATTGAGTCCAGATAAGCTGACATTGGATAAATCGATATCACAACCCGGCCCATTCACACCGCCACAACCCAGTTGGATAGATTGCGCATTGAGATTCAAATCCAAGGTGGCCTGAAGGCCAAGACGATAAAAGCCAACGTTTGCAGTGCTGCTGCCATCAACGCGATTGTTGTTGCCGCTTTGCCCTGGTGCAATGTAATTTGAAGTGTAGAGTGATTGTCCAGTTGCAGCAGAGAGATCTTGATCACTCATACTAGTCAATTCCGCTGATGCGGATTGAAATGCGGCGAAACCTATGATCAATAGAAGGCTATTGAATAGATTTAGAGAATTCTTATGTGGACTGAACAAGGCTCGACTCCATGAGCCGCTATTTAAAAAATAGCTGGCAGGTTAAGCTGATCGCTCAATTGAAAAAAAAACAATGTACGCTAATGCTTACGCAAAAGTAATCTATCGATTATAGATGTGTAAGCTATTGGCTTTCTAGTCTAAATGGAAAAATAAATAAATTGATATTATTGGATTTTAAATTTTTCTTTAAATGCAGGATTTTGATTTTAAAAGCGTAATTTTGAATATTTTAAATATTTGAAATTTTCCAATCCATGCGGATTACAAAAAATGTCGAATTTTGATGTGGAGAGCACATCGAAAAATTGCTGCAATGACATGCGCCATTGCAGCAATGAAGTGACTTAAGGATGCGTGGCTATTGCACCATTCTTAATAGTAAAGTCCTGTAATCACAGAGGCGATCACCCCTGTTGCAATGGCGGTCAGGACGACATCATTATTGACCCGTACCCATTGATAACCACGCGGCGGCGGTGAAAGCTGGTATTGACGATAATCTACATAGTAGCGGCGGTCACGATAACCATTCGGCAAGCGATCACCATTTCTCCATGATCTTACTTGATAACCGTGTGGACGAACGTAGGGGGCAGGGGCATTAAAGCGTTGACCATGCCAACCGTTATTCCCACGATTGTTGTCATTACGATGGTCATTATCTCGGTTGTTGCCTTGCCATTGTGCATTACCCCGGTCGTTGCCTCGATCGCCACGGTCTTGATGACCTGGGTTATTACCGCGATTATCTTGTCCGCGCCATTGATCATCCGCCTGAGCAAGTGAGAGTCCTGACATTGACACAATCAGGGCTGTAATGATCATACTTTTCTTAATCGTTGTGGTCTTCATGAGAAGCTCCTTTGTTAAAAAAATTACTAGTCGCCTTGAACGTTGAGCTGCATCTGCATCTCATAATTCTATTCTTTTGCTCATTTTATACACTGATCATGTTTTCCCTATGGGCTTAAGCATGGATCAGAGATTTAGCGCTGTCATTAGGTTAATATATGCAGGCAAACGCATGAGCTACAGAACTTGTAGTGATTATTGGCCTTTATCCCGATTTAATTATGGATTTTATGTAAAGTCTCAGTGTCGCTGATGTTGGTTTTGGTATGTAACTTACAATATTTCAGATAATAAATTTTGAAATCAATTGCTTAGGAAGAATATGTTTACTGGAATTATTGAGTCTGTTGGTCTTGTTCGTGCGATTACCCCACAAGGGGGGGATGTTCGTGTGACCATTCAGACGGCAAATAGTCAGAAAAGTGCAGGATTGTCGATGGGTGATGTACACCTTGGCGACTCGATTGCAACCAATGGCATTTGTTTGACCGTCATTGATATGGCTGCAGACTATTTCGTGGCCGATGTTTCTAGTGAAACATTAAGACGTACAACACTTGGGCAATGGAAAACTGGGACACAGGTTAATTTAGAAAAAGCACTCTTACCAACGACACGTCTCGGTGGTCATTTGGTCAGCGGTCATGTGGATGGCTTGGGGGAAGTTATTGTTCATCGTCAAGATGCGCGATCCCTGTATTACGAAGTGCGTGCGCCACGTGAATTGGCGCGCTATCTGGCTGAAAAAGGCTCGATTACGGTCGATGGGATTAGTTTGACCATTAACCATTTAAATGGTGCCGTTTTAAGCCTAAACCTTGTCCCACATACCGCAAAGCATACCAATATTGATGACTGGAAAGTCGGTAGTCTGGTCAATTTAGAAGTGGATGTGCTGGCACGTTACTTAGAGCGTTTGATGCTTGGTGATCGTGCAGCCGATACAGGGAGTCCCTCTGAATCTAGACACGGTGTGACACTTGCACTGCTAGAGGAAAATGGTTTTTTAAATCGTCGCTAAAAGTAATATTAAGCATCAAAACAGATATCACATCATATGAGGAGCGCGGCATGCTAATACAGCGCGGCGGATTAAAGGTTGTTGCAGGCTTGGGAAAAACAGGTGTATCAGTCGTGCGCTACCTAGTCGACCAAGGCTATAAAGTTGCAGTGACGGATACGCGTATTGATCCTCCAGGATTGGCTGATTTGCCTGCAAATATCGCTTGTCATTTGGGCGGGCTTGATGCTGAGTTACTCTGCCGTGCAGATGAAATCATCATCAGTCCGGGTCTTGCTCTGTCTGAACCCGCCGTCCAATCTGCACTTGCCGCCGGTGTTTCAGTCATTGGTGATATTCAATTATTACGCCGTGCGACGAAGACGCCGATTGTCGCGATTACGGGCTCAAATGCTAAAAGTACGGTCACGACCTTGGTCGGTGAAATGGCGGCGAACGCTGGCGTACGTGTTGCTGTAGGTGGTAATTTGGGCAAACCTTCGTTAGAACTGCTGGAAAATGATCCGCAACTGATTGTGTTAGAGCTTTCCAGCTTTCAGTTAGAAACAACGACGAATCTTGCAGCCGCAGTGGCCGTGGTCTTGAACTTAAGTGAAGATCATATGGATCGTCATGGCGATATGCTGGGCTATCACACTGCTAAGCATCGTATTTTTCAACAATGCGAACGCTATGTGATTAATAGGGATGATGCCCTAACACGCCCTTTGATTTCAGACAGTACACCGATGAGCAGTTTTGGTCTAAGTGCGCCGGATATGAATGATTTTGGTGTACTGCGCGACTTGGATGGCACCTTGTGGCTTGCAAAAGGGCGTAATCGTTTATTGGCGGCTTCTGAAATGAAAATTCAGGGAAGTCATAATGTAGCTAATGCCTTGGCGGCGCTGGCATTGGGTGAGGCTGTAGGTTTACCGATGGCATCTATGTTGGATACACTTAAAACATTTGCAGGGTTGGCGCATCGTTGTCAGTTTGTGGCAGAGCAGAACGGTGTGCGTTTCTATAATGACTCTAAAGGGACGAATGTCGGTGCAACACTGGCGGCCATTGAAGGTTTAGGCGCGTCTCTTGCCTCAGTGCATTCTGATCAACCGAGTCATAAGCTGGCCGTTATTCTAGGGGGCGTGGGCAAGGGACAGGATTTTAAGCCGTTGGCGACCTCCTTGGCTCATTTTGCACGCGCTGTCGTGGTGATTGGTGAAGATGCCGCAGTAATTGAGGCGGCGCTGCAACCGGTACTCTTTGATCACCAAGTACCGCTCATTCATGTGACATCATTGGCCGAAGCGGTGGCGCATTGCCGCGAGGTAAGTCAGGCGGGTGATGCCGTATTGTTATCACCTGCCTGTGCAAGTTTTGATATGTTTTTGAATTATGAAGATCGTGGTCGCCAATTTGAACAACTTGTTCTCGCAGGTTGATGCTCATCCAAAGACATTAATCAAAGATGAATTGAATGTGGTGCGGTCAGTTGCGCATCATGCATATCAGTTTGGCGCAATTGCTATACAACAATAGGTACCAGAGACATGGCTTTAGAATCAACGAACAGTGTGAAATCTAAACTGCATACTTTTTGGCAACGTCTCACCAGTTTACCGTCACTTGCGGATGAGCTGACGGCCAGACGCTTGCTGATATTCAGTATTGTGGCATTGTTGTGTATCGGAACAACGATGATTGGCTCCGCATCGATTCCGTATGGGGACTATAAATATCATCAGCCGCTGTACTTTATTACACGTCATTTGATTTATCTGTTTATCGGTGTTTTCGCAGTTTTCCTCACCATGAAGGTTCCGCTCAAGGCATGGTTTGCGCAGACTTTTTTATTGTGGTTCATCGTATTGATTCTGCTGATCATGGTTCTGCTTCCGGGGATTGGTGCTGACGTTAACGGCTCTAAGCGCTGGATTCGTTTAATGGGTTTCACGTTTCAGCCCTCTGAGTTTGCTAAATTTGTCATGGTATTGTTTACCGCCGATTACGTGGTACGCCGCGAAGATGAAATTCGTTTTAGTTGGTCGGGGTTCTTCCGGCTACTGGGACCGATGGTATCCGTGTTGTTCATGTTACTGCTTGAACCGGATCTTGGGGCGAGTGTCGTGGTCGTCGCCAGTATGATGGCCGTGTTCTTCTTGGCGGGCGCACCGATACGTCAATTTGGCGTACTGTTAACAGGGGCCTTAATCGCTTTAGTTGCGGCGATTGTTTTTGAACCGTATCGATTGCGCCGTCTCACTTCTTTCGCCAACCCTTGGGATGATGAACTGGGTGCAGATTATCAGCTCAAACAGAGTTTGATTGCCTTTGGTCGTGGTGAAATAACCGGAACGGGTTTAGGGCATAGTGTCCAAAAGCTGTCCTATTTACCCGAGGCGCACACCGACTTCTTGCTGGCGATTATCGGCGAAGAACTGGGCTTTGTGGGTATTGCTTGCTTATTCTCCTTACTTTTCATCATGGTGATTTCCTGTATGCGCATTGGTCATCGGGCGTTGGTGAATCAACATGCATCAGCAGGCTATCTGGCTTATGGGATTTCGGTGATCTTCCTGCTGCAGATTTTGGTGAATGGCGGGATGAATATGGGGCTTCTACCAACCAAAGGTCTGACTTTACCTTTCATTAGTTATGGTGGAACGTCGCTGATTATGTCGTTGATGATGGTGGGTGTGTTATTGCGGATTGATCAAGAGACGCAAAAACCAAAACCGCGCAGTGCAAGAGATGCATATTTGGGTGGTTAGTGGGTCGATGGATGAATTGAAAGAGTAATCGACTAAAACTGACCATCTAACTGCGTTTGCCTTGCAATGCGGTTGATATCCCAGCTTGTAATCGCTTGCCGTAAAAAATGTTCTGGACTACTGGCATAGATAACGTCTTGCCCTAATGCCACGAATGCAGCCTGTAGATTTTCTACAGGCTTTTTGACATCTAAGGGGAGTGCCCGATTTTGCTTCGACAGCTTTTGTCCTTGAGCATTCATTGCTAACGGAATATGGGTATAAATAGGTTCAATGATCGGCTCGGATGTCGTTGCACGTAGACACTGGCGTAACCAAATCTGACGAACCGTGTTATCCAGTAGATCCGCGCCACGGACGATATGGGTGACGCCTTGCAGATGGTCATCCACGACAACGGCGAGTTGATAGCTGATGATGCCATCGCGGCGTCTTAACACAAAATCACCTGTGCTTTTGCTCAAATTTTCACAGACTTGACCTTGCAGTTGATCTTGAAAGCAGAGGATGTCATCCGATACCCGTAAGCGCACTGCATTGCCTGTCAACGAGAGCTTTTTACCACGGCAAGTGTTGGGATAAGCGGCATATCCCGTCAGTTGTTTACGACTGCATGCACAGCCATAGAGGTCGCCTTGGGCGGCAAGATCATCCAGAATCTGGTTGTACAGGTCGATGCGATCTTGTTGACGTGAGATAGGTTCATCCGCAATGAACCCATAGGTTTCGAGCTGAGCTAATATCTCTGCTTCGGCACCGGGTTGATTGCGAGGAAGATCGGTATCTTCGATTCTGACTAGCCAGCGTCCTTGATGTACCCGAGCTTCACACCAACTGGCCAGAGCTGTGACGAGGGAGCCAAAATGCAACGGGCCGGTTGGCGATGGCGCAAACCGACCCGTATAACGAGGAACTTCAGACAATGAGGTAACTCACAGCAATATGACGGGATTAGCCGTTATTTTGCTTTTCTTTAATCTCGGCCAGTGTTTTACAATCGATACATTGCGTTGCGGTAGGACGTGCTTCAAGACGGCGTAGACCGATCTCAATACCACAAGTTTCGCAATAGCCGTAATCTTCGTCTTCAATATTTTTAATCGATTTTTCGATCTTACGGATCAGTTTGCGTTCACGGTCACGGGTACGCAATTCAATGGCGAACTCTTCTTCTTGCGTCGCGCGATCGTTAACATCAGCCATGGTGCTTGATTCATCTTGCATATGACTCATCGTGCGATCCACTTCTTGCATCAGTTCTGCGCGCCATGCGGTCAGAATGCGCTTGAAATGATCCAACTGACCTTCTGACATGTATTCTTCACCGTCAGTCAGAACGTATGGATCAATGCCATATAAGCTCGCTGCTGTGCCCGCAAGTGCAGTCGTAGCAGACTTTGCTTTTGATTTTACGGCGTTTTTACGTGGTGATTTAATAGAGTCTGTCATATCATGGATTACCGTTGCTGGTGTTGCTTCTAAGACGACGACTATGTGCACCGTCATCATGTGCGATATTTGATAAATTACGAGCGGATCGGTTTTGAGCGATATAAGCGAGATCCGTTAGCGACAATAGTAAGCTCGCCTCATTTTCTTGCAGCGTTGAACACTCTGCTTTTCTTGTGGTCATCGTCATTCGCTAAAGTCCTTATGAACTATATCAACTCGTATGATCTATCAGAATTGTTAAATTAGCATGGCACTGTATCGACTAATAACATCACTTTATCGTGAAGGGAAGTCAAAACCTCCTTAATATCAGTCTTGTTGCGGCTTTATACAAAAGCAGGCGAACAACAGTTGAATAACCTTAGAAAGGTTCGCAGTAATGTTTTGATCGAAGAACTCTCGATAAAAAGCATTTTACGATCCATTTTCAGCGCGTCTTTTATCATGGTTTATTGGCGCTGGCAAGTGATTCTATACAATACAGCATTCTTTATACAAAAAAAGCGCTAAGGGCTTAATAGCCTTGCGAGTTAAAATCAACGCCTGCCGGTAGTTTTTCCAATCTGGAAACACCTGTCTCAATTTTGCCATTTGCATATAAATTAAACCAGCGATAACCCGGTGGTAATTTGTCGATCGTGAAAGCGTCACTTTGGGGTTTAAACTGGATGCAAGTCGAAGGGCAGGCTAAGACTTTAACCGATCCGCGTTTTGCCTCAAACTCCTGATGGACATGCCCATGAATGACTAACGAGACTTGCGGAGCATCGTCAATGATTGCCCAAAAGGCTTGAGCGTTCAGGAGTCCTGATTCATCCAGCCATGTTGAGTTCACATTTAGGGGGTGGTGGTGTAGAGCAATAATGACATGTCGATCTGGATAGTGAGCCAGAGTCGTTTTCAGCCAATTTAATTCTTGAGTGGTAAATTGACCTGAGATCTCATGATCTTTTGCAGAATTGAGCATCAAGATGACCCAATGCGTTCCCAGTTCTACGATATTGATGTTGCTACACTCTGTACTGTCTTTTAACAGTTCTCCTAGATCATGATTGCCTTGTAACCAGACACAGGGGCGATTAAGCGTAGCCATAACGTCTAAGAAGCGTTTATAAGTTGCTTGTGCGGGAGACTGTGCGGTATCTCCCGTTGTTAAAAAGAGCTCAACATCCTTAGAGAAACGAGTATTTGAGTGATCGGGGGAGAATTCTTGTTGAAACTGTTCTTTCTTGATTAAAGAGATTACGGCTTGAAAACTATCTTCGGTGTTCATCCCGAGTAGTTTGGCGGAGGTATCTTCAAATAAATGGGTATCTGAAATCTGGACGACACGAATCGGTTTTGATGGATCTGCTATGGAGATGGACAAAACGCCGGCATTCAAGTGGGTATCTCCATCAATTGGCTTTTTAGTGTCCCAATCAAGTTGTATTAAGGGCGAAACGATCGAATATTCACTTTTTATTAAGCGTTTTAATTGAAGGAAATCGCTTGTGTTAGGTTGTTTAATGATACATGAGATTCATATTTTTTCTAGGGTTGTTTGTCTCGTGACAGCGGAAAAAGGCAAAAAAAGGCAGTAAAAAGAGAGCTTAAAATCGTTTTTTAATTTACGCACCAAACTGGTGCTTATTGTGATTTTAATTGGTGCGTTATTTGAGCATTCACGATTTATATAAATATAACGTTAAGTCGGTAATAGGGTGATCTGCGTCACTTATTGGCTTTATTTGTTCAAAAGCGTCTTTACATCCTCTTTACAGTCGTATGTGTAAATTATATATAAAGATTATGTCGGTACAAAAACACCTGTTTTATGATAACCACGGTATCAATGTATAGGTGTTTTGTGAACTTGGCATGACATTTGTATTAATACTTTCGACTGTAATTAAAAGTCTCACGACTCTTAGGGTGCTTAGCAATAAGTTCAACTAAAGGTTTGGTGATATCCATAAATGATGAATTCGATGTTCTTGGGGAGCATGAAATATGAAAGTAGCAAACGTGAAGTCAGCAGCTTTGAAAGCTTTGGTATCTTCGATGATTCTGGTTGGGGGCGTGAGTCTTGTTCATGCTGAAGATGCTAATCCTGATACCGTTCTTGCGGGCACACCGTACGAAGGTACTCTGACAGGTAACATCAATGTGGTATCGAAGTACATTCTTCGTGGTATCACTCAGACTTATGGTCCAAAACTCGCAGATGGATCAAAAGGAACTGATGGTCCAGAAATGGATTCCCCTGCATTGCAAGGTGGTTTAGATTATGTATTGAAAAATGGTCTGTATGTTGGCTATTGGTTCTCTACACTGGGTTACAGCTATGCTGATTTGAATCCAGACCATACTGGCAAGCACTCACAAAATTCAACAGAAAGCGACATCTATGGTGGTTACACCGGTACTTTCGGTAATTCAGGCATTGGCTATACCGTTGGTGGTACTGTATACGTATATACCCCAGGTTGGGCATCAACTGGTTACGAAACCAAATTGGGCTTGAGCTATGGCGAAGTCAGTGTCACTGCACAGACACTATTGAATGACGTGACTTTTGGTAATACTGGTGATACCTACTACTTGGCAACTTGGACTCATGCATTGCCTAAGGACTTCACCTTCACAGGTCAGGTTGGCTTGTACACCTACGGTAAAAAAGGTGACTACATCAACAGTACTAAAGCTGATAAACCTGGCTTTAATCCTGCCTACCCAGATGGAAATCCAGATGCAAAAACATTTGCATTCCGTCACGTAACATTGGGTTTATCACACCCACTACCGATTAAAGGCGGTACATGGGGTCTGCAATACATCGTTGGTGGTGACAACCGCTTTGGTGTAAAACAAGACAATCAAATCGTTGGCTCATTGGGCTTAACATTCTAAGCATTTGCATAACTGCTTAGTTGAAAAGAACGCCACATTCTTGAAGGATCAAGTTGTGGCGTTTTTATTGGAAAATCTATTCCTGCTCAGTATCAATGATAGACATGCGTTAAAAGTCTGACCTAGAAATCATTATTTTAAATACACAATAACGCGTTAGACTTCAAAAAACCGTTTTGCAAACTGAAGGTGATTTTGTTTGAGCGCTTTACCCTCTCATCATGCCCATACGCCTTGGCAAGCCCGCTTAGAACTTGGATTCTCATCTCAAGTCGATTCTCATGTGCCTACCCGCACGGTGCTGCATCATCGTAAAAGCATTGGACCCCTTCGTGTCCAAAAAGCCCTCTGGCCAGAGAAAACAGGGGTTTGTCATGTGATTATGATTCATCCTCCAGCAGGCATTGCAGGGGGCGATGAGCTGCATATTGAGGTGGTTGTAGGTCAGCAAGCCCATGCCGTACTCACCACACCCGGTGCGGGCAAGTGGTATAAAAGCGATGGTCGATTAGCCAAACAAACGATTCATCTCGATGTCGAACACGATGGATTTTTGGAGTGGCTACCGCAAGAAATCATGTTGTTTGACCAAGCCATTGCACAGAGTCAAACGACGATCACTTTACACGATAGTGCTGCCTTTATCGGTTGGGATATTTTGGTCATTGGCCGCAAAGCACGAGATGAAAATTTTCTACATGGGCATTATTGCAGTCATTTGTCTCTGTTACGTCAGGGGAGATTATGTATTGATGATCGATTAATACTGAATGGAGGGGATCGTTGGCTAACCTCGCCGTTAGGACTAAACGGGCATTCCGTGAGTGGGATGATGTTAGCAGTCCCCCCGATTCATAGACGTGATGAGTCATTACTTGCTCAAGATGTTCAAGTGCTGCGTGATCTGATTATGATGATGCAAATGCCCCTTGTTGTCACCTTGCTGGATGGGGTATTGGTTGCGCGTTATTTAGGCATGGATGCCCGACAAGCGATGGATGGCTTTGCAGGAGTTCGCGCGAAACTGCGACGCCGATGGTTTGATTTGAGCGAAGAATTGCCTCGGATTTGGCGAACCTGATGTGATTTAAGAGGGCAATCGCTTGCTTTGAGTTTATCCAAGATGTCGTAAGAGAGCTCTTAATTCTCTCCTCATGAAACAGATTCATGCTAAAATGAGCGGTTTTCACTCAATTCGCTTATTTAGCTAGAAGCCTGCTTGCCATGTCTGCTCCCCATACCATTTCCGGTGCTACACCGAAGCCATTATTTGACTATGATAAACACTGGGCATCGTGCTTTGAGCCTGCGCCATTTTTGCCGATGAGTCGTGCAGAGATGGATTTACTTGGCTGGGATGCGTGCGACGTCATTATCATCAGTGGCGATGCCTATGTGGATCACCCGTCATTTGGTATGGCGATTATTGGGCGATTGCTTGAAGCGCAAGGTTTCCGTGTGGGGATCATCGCTCAGCCTGATTGGCATTCAGCCGAACCGTTTAAGGTATTAGGTAAACCTGTTTATTGTTTCGGTGTAACAGCTGGCAATATGGATTCGATGATCAATCGCTATACAGCAGATCGTAAAATTCGTTCTGATGATGCCTATTCACCGGGCAACGCACCTGATAAACGCCCTGATCGTGCATCGGTCGTGTACTCTCAGCGCTGTCGTGAGGCATATCCCGATGTCCCGATTATTTTGGGGGGGATTGAAGCCAGTTTACGTCGTATTGCTCACTATGATTATTGGCAGGATAAAGTTCGCCGCTCAATCATTACCGATGCGAAAGCCGATATTTTGCTCTATGGTAATGCAGAGCGCGCTATCGTAGATGTGGTTCATCGTTTGGCAAAAGGTGATACCGTAGATCAGATTACAGATTTGCGTGGTACCAGTTTTATTTTGAACGAAGCGCGTAAAGTTGCCAAAGCGGGCTATTTTGAAGTCGCAAGCAACGATGTCGATAATCCAGGTCGTGTCGATGCGATTATCAATCCTTATGTGATGACCGAAGACTTGCCAAGCTGTGATGTCGAGAAGTCGAATCCAAAGAATCAAGCGGCCAATCCTGCGTCATATGTCGGCTTTACTAAAGAAGTGGTTGCTAATCCGATCGTCAATGTTGAGATCGTGAATACGCGTACGGTCGATGAAGATACCCAGATTGTATCATTGCGGCCAAGCAGTACGATCAGTAAAGCCATTAAGCATCGTATGCCAGCACGTGACGTATCCGTCATCCGTTTACCCGATTACGATCAGGTCAAGGATGATCCCGTGCTGTATGCCCATGCTAATCGGATTTTGCATTTAGAGACCAATCCAGGTAATGCCCGTGCGATGGTTCAGCGTCATGGTGATCGCGATGTGTGGCTGAACGCGCCACCGATCCCACTATCGACTGAAGAAATGGACTACGTCTTTGATTTGCCATATGCCCGTATCCCACATCCTGCCTATGGTGATGCGCGTATTCCCGCGTACGATATGATCAAATTTTCGGTCAATATCATGCGTGGCTGCTTTGGCGGATGTACGTTCTGTTCGATTACAGAGCATGAAGGGCGGATTATTCAAAACCGTTCTGAAGAGTCGATTTTACGTGAAGTTGAGAGTATCCGCGATACAACCCCGGGTTTCACTGGTGTCATTTCGGATTTGGGTGGTCCAACGGCCAATATGTATCGTCTGGCGTGTAAAGACCCAGAGATTGAAAGGAATTGCCGTAAACCTTCCTGTGTTTATCCCGGGGTTTGCGATAATTTAAATACCGATCATAGTCATCTGACACAGCTCTATCGTAAAGCGCGTGATATTAAAGGGGTGAAGAAGATTCTGATCAGCTCAGGTCTGCGCTATGACTTAGCGGTATTGAATCCTGAATACGTCAAAGAGCTGGTGACACATCATGTCGGCGGTTACTTAAAAATTGCTCCTGAGCATACCGAAGGCGGCCCATTGTCGAAGATGATGAAGCCGGGGATAGGGGCTTATGATCGCTTCAAGCAACTGTTTGATCGTTTCAGCAAAGAAGCGGGTAAAGAGCAGTATCTGATTCCATATTTCATTGCGGCGCATCCGGGAACAACCGATCAGGACATGATGCATCTGGCATTGTGGCTCAAGAAAAATGGTTTCCGTGCGGATCAAGTTCAAACCTTCTATCCCTCACCGATGGCGACTGCCACAGCAATGTATCACAGTGCTAAGAATCCGCTACGTAAGGTCAGTCGTGGTAGCGAAACGGTTGATATCGTGAAGGGTGAAAAACGTCGTCGTTTGCACAAGGCTTTCTTGCGTTACCATGATCCAAACAACTGGCCGCTATTACGTGAAGCCCTGAAAAGTATGGGACGTGCCGACTTGATTGGAAATGCCAAACATCAATTGATCCCAACCAATCAACCATTGAATAAAGACAGCGGTGAATACAGTACTGCACGGAAGAAGAATTCTTCAGTTGCAGGGGATTCGCGGAAGCGTTCATCAACACCACCGCAACCGAAGAAAGGTCAAATTCTGACTCAGCATACGGGATTACCCCCGCGTGTCACTGGCGCAAAAAAGCAATCCAGTTAAGGATTGCTTTAGGTGGGTAAGTGAGAACTGGTTATCTATTTGCGATACATTTGTAAATGTCGCTTTGTGTAGGGCAATCTGGGATAGATTGAACCTATTGGTCTGATAGCATCAAGAAACGGATTATTTTAGCCGTATTTTGATGTATCAGAGGAGTCGACATTGGTCGTTACTATTTCACCACCCGAAAAGCTGGATAAAACTACGGTTGTCCGTGGACTCAGCTGTGAGTGGCGTGGTCAGACGACTGAATACGAAGGTCAGCCCGTCTTAGTCATTGAAAATAAGCATTGTCGTGCGGTGATTGCCTATCAAGGGGCACAAGTTCTTGAGTTTCAACGCCGTGGGCATGCACCGCTGCTTTGGTTATCTGAGGCTTCTAATTTTCTTCCTAAACGTGCAATTCGTGGAGGTATTCCTCTGTGTTTTCCATGGTTTGGTCAGCATCCGACCGATCCAAGCATTCTATCGCACGGCTTTGCACGTAATTTGCCATGGACCCTCTATCATGTCACAGAAGATGACTCGGGTCATGTCCTGACGTTTACTTTCCGTGATAATGAAGAAACCCGTGCTATCTGGCCGCATGCTTTCAATGCCATGCTGGAAATTCGCTTGGGCCAGTCATTGGAGTTGAAATTCTCCGTGGCAAACGTGGATAAAAAGCCTTTTGACTTCACCTTTGCTTTCCATAGCTATTTTGCAGTGGATCAGATTACCGAGACGAAGGTCGTTGGACTTGAGAACACCCCATTTCTTGATCAGCTTGCGCCTGAAAAGGGCTTTCATCAGCTTGAGCGCTTTCCTATTGAATTTCATGCGGAAACAGATCGCATTTATCAGCGTGCAACGGGCGAATATCAGATCGTCCAAGAGCACTCAAAACAACGTGCTTTAATTGATGCACCGGATTGTTCAAGTGCAATCGTTTGGAATCCGTGGATTGAAAAAACGGCCCGTTTAGGTGATATGGATAAAGACGCTTGGCAAAATATGCTGTGCGTCGAGTGTGGTAAAATTGGGGCTGAAGTGGTTACTTTAGGCGTGAGTAAGGTGGTGAGCTTTACCTTAACCCTTGCCAGCAGCTTTCCAGAGGAATCATTGATCTAAGATGCTGATTGATTGAACTAATGTTCATCAATCAAATCAGCAAATTGAGACCCATGTATTGCTCCCAATAAATCATTGGGTTTAAGCCCAAGATCAAGCCCACGTTTGCCGCCACTGACATAGATCGTATCAAGGACGCTTCCGCTGGCATCGATCGCCGTTTTCAGTCGTTTCTTTTGCCCAATCGGACTAATCCCGCCAACCAGATATCCTGTCACTCGCTCAGCTTCTTTAGGCTGAGCCATCCGTACTTTTTTAAGTCCAAAGGCATTCGCTGCTTTTTTGAGACTTAAGGTATGAGTAACAGGAATAATCGCCACAAAGAATTCTTTCTCATCGGTGATCAGTAAGGTTTTAAAGACGGACTGCATGGCAAGCCCCAGCTTTTCTGCCGCCTCTAAACCAAAATTTGTACAGGCTGGATCATGTTCATACTCATGAATTGAGTAGGCGATTTTTTGTTTCTTTAAGGTGTTACAGGCTGGAGTCATTCTGTTTTTCTACATTACGGATGAGCTTAAATGTTGCGCACATGACAGGATAGCTCGTGATCATTAACCATGCCGACAGACTGCATCATGGCGTAGCAAGTGGTTTCACCTACAAAGCGAAAGCCTGCTTTTTTAAGGGCTTTAGACATGGCGGAACTTGGGGCTGTTTTTGCTGGTGCTTCGCGAAAACTTGCCCACTCATTGACGATGGTTTTTCCCTCGACAAAACTCCATAACCAAGATGAAAAGTCTATCCCTTGCGCTTGCAGCACCAGATAAGCTTTTGCATTATCACGAATTGCAGACAGTTTACCGATATGGCGAATCAGACCTGAATCAGTCACCAATTCTGCCAGATCCTCATCTGTCAGTGCGGCCACTTTGACGGGGTCAAAGTCAAAGAAGCGTTTGCGATAGTGGGCACGTTTACGTAAAACGGTAATCCAGGAAAGCCCAGCTTGTTGGCCCTCTAGACAGATCTTCTCAAAGAGCTTCACTGGATCGTGCTGAGGACGGCCCCATTCGGTATCATGATAAGCCTGATAGAGCGGATCATTGCCACACCAACCACAACGCGATAGGGGCGTCGTTGCTGCGCTGGGTTGTACATCACTTATGGATGCTAAAGTCATCATTTTTTCCAGAATATGGATGGTTTTACGTATTTTGCAATTATACTGATGGCTCGGATCAATTTTCTATAATTTACCAAAAGCCCTCATAAGGATCAGTCCATCCATGTCAAAGCACAGTCCATTTATTCTTTTTCAACACCTTGTGCCGCAGCATGGTTTAAGCCGTTTAGTGGGCAGTCTAGCGGCAAGTAAAATTGGACTGGTCAAAAATACCTTTATCAAAACTTTCGCTAACCGTTATGACATTGATATGTCGATTGCGTTAGAAGAAAACCTGACGGCTTATGACAGCTTTAATGACTTCTTTACCCGGGCGCTAAAAGACGGTGTACGCGTGATTGATGCCACTCCCGATGCCATTGTCTCCCCAGCCGATGGTGCAATATCGCAATTGGGCAGGATTTCGGGCGATGATATTTTTCAGGCCAAAGGACAGTCATTTTCGGTTAAGCAGTTGATCGGTGATCAGACCTTGGCAGCGCCATTTTTAGGCGGTGAATTCGCAACGGTTTACCTCTCTCCTCGTGATTATCACCGTGTCCATATGCCATTTGCGGGTCGTTTGACGGATACCCTGTATATTCCAGGTGAACTGTTCTCGGTGAATGGCACCACTGCGCAGCACGTAGAAGGATTATTTGCACGTAATGAGCGGATGGTGTGTTTGTTTGATACTGCTGTGGGTCGTATGGCAGTGGTACTGGTGGGTGCCATGATCGTTGCAGGTATTGAGACGGTGGCGACGGGTAAAGCAAAACCAACGGGTCATATCGAGCATCAAAAGCATGATCTGAACTTGGCCAAAGGCGCTGAGCTGGGTCGTTTCTATCTGGGGTCGACTGCTGTGGTCTTGTTTGAGCCTAATCAAGTGAAATGGCTTGAGACGTTGACTGCGGATAGTACTGTTGTGATGGGCGGGAAGATGGGTGTATTAATAAATCATTAATAATAAAAAGTGATGACGTAGGCCGATTTTTTAGCCTACGTCAGTATAAAAAATAGTCTTTTAAAATTACAACTTTGCTGCCAAAGCCTCTAACTGATCTGCACATTTTCCCCAGCCTTCATGAAATCCCATTTGTTCATGGGTTTCGCGATCCGCCGCTGTCCAGTGAACGGCGCGCGCGGTGTATTTGGTTTGATTATTTCCTGCGTCTTCAAAGGTGACGATCGCGGTCATAAAAGGTTTTTCCGAAGGCTCCCATGCTTTGGTGTAAGCATCGGTAAACACTAAGCGTTCATTTTTAACGACTTCCAGATAAACACCGTGATTGGGAAATTCATCTCCTTCAGGACTGCGCATGACGACTAAGCTGGCACCACCTGCACGGACATCATTTTCCACATGTGATACGACCCACGGAGCAGGGCAAAACCATTGTTTTAAAAGCTCGGGCTCAACCCATGCACGATAGACATTTTCACGGGGCGCATTGAGGATTCGGGTCAGAACCAGTTCGCGATCAGAAGGGGGAGCTGAGGTCGTCATTTGGACATTCCATTGATAATGATGTTGCTCGATTATTTGGGAAAAAGATCAAAACGTCTGAGCTGTTTTTGTAAATTTTAAAGGCGATATCAGGCAGGTTTTTTCCACCGAGTAATAAGACCAACAACCCAAATACATTGGCGTATCCAGATTGTAAGTTTTCTACTCCAGTCCATTTTTACAGTGGGCACACGGGAATACATAAGTCGCATTCAAAAGTCCCTGTTGTCGGGTCATAAGATGCATCAAGAGGATAGTATTCAAAGCAGGGGCGAGCATCCAGTTGTAGTCCGCTGGAAGGCAACCAGTCTCTTAACAACGATGCCCAAGCCGCTTCAATTTGCGAACCATTCCCTTTGTATCGTAGCGCTGCATATTTTCCGCCAGCCAGCATAGTCTTAAATGCACCGCCAGTAACGACATAATCAACATCAACTTCTGCACAAGCATCATACCGACATTGCTCAGGGGCGGTAATGCTGGGGTCATCATGACTGATCCCATAACGAGCATGATTCATGAGGTTATTAGTGATCGCCCACGGCACATATACATCTTGCCAGAAGTGAGATATGGGTTCGCCATAAGCACCGAGATGACGAAGATAAGCGATGGTGACGGGTTCACGGTCGATCAGTTTAACGTTCATGATGCGTTCCTTCTCTGAGTGTGTAGAGACTTCATCATCGGTTAATCGTGTCGCTAACGTCTGACCGATCTTGCGATTCATCTGATCAGGATTGCTATATTCATTGCGAATCGTGTGTTGCTGTGTACGCCATGTGGTCGGCGCACAGCCGAAGTGACTTTTAAACGCACGAGTAAAGGCCTCGGCGGAACCAAAGCCAACGGATAGGGCGAGGTTCAGAATCCTAATATGTGGCTGTGCGGCAAGTCGCATGGCAGCCACTTCAACGCGTCGTCGACGCAGATAGTCGCCTAAAGTCTCACCCATCCATGCGGCAAAGAGACGATGGAAATGGTACGGAGAGAAGTAGGCAATTTCAGCGAGTTGGTGAAGATCAAGCGGTTGATCGAGTTTCTGGTCGATGTACTCCAGCACGCGATGCATGCGTTTTTCGTATTCAAGGCGGCTGGATGAGGATGTCATTTAAGCTTACTCTAGCTTAACGTCAAGAGACTTAAGGATCGACTCAATATTTGAGCGGTATCATATGGACCATCTACGCTGAGATCATGTTGAGGTTCATCAAACTTTACCCAATAATAGAAATCTTCTCCTTGCAGTGTTTCTACAAGTTCAGGCAGACCATTAATTGTACCTACAGAGTCGGAACTCCAGCCTGCTCTAGCAGAAACCAGAACTTTATCGCCTGATTGAAATTTTTGTTTAAGAACGATATCCATAGTGATTCTTTAATTTGATAATGATTATGGGTGGTGTTGACTTACTATTAGCTTTAATCAACGATACTACATTGCATGAGTTAAGAAAATCTCCTCGACTATGAACATTCGTCCCATCACCCCAAACGAATTTCAGCAAGCCGCCGAAATCGTCCGTATCTCCTTTGACCATCGTTCCGCACAAGATCAAGGCGAGGATGGACAACATATCTTCCGCGTCTTCTCCAGTGCAGAAGCCATTCAAAAGCGCTTTGACGAGGGATGTTTATCTCTGGTTGCAGAGAGGAAAGTCGGAGATGAGTGCCAATTAGTCGGTTTTATTCAAGTTAAACAAAATCATCTCCTCTTATTTTTTGTGTTGCCTGAGTTTCAAGGTCAAGGTATTGCTCGGGCTTTATTTAATGCCGCTGATCTCGCTCAGCCCATACTCACTGTGAACTCATCGCCTAATGCCGAAGCGATCTATGCACGGTTAGGTTTCGTTCTGAGTCACCCAGAACCTGAAAATAGTCCAATTCGTCACACTCCCATGAAACGAGTAGACATATCCGCAGTAGATAGTTGCTAAGTTTTGTTGGTATGGGTTTGTCTTGTGGTCAGACTTTGTCATAATCACGTATGCCTGTTTGGGCGCATGGATATGATGATTTTTGACGATTTGGGGGATATATGAAGCAGTTTGAGCAATTGAAGTGGGTTCGACAGGGATTCTTGGCGATAATCATGGTATCGATAGCGGCGCAAAGTCATGCGTTATCCGTACGCGAGCGCTATTTGCTGAATCATCCGGAAGCAAAAGCTGAAGCGAAGGCAGAGCCGTCCGCACAATCCATCAAATCGGGGCATCATAAAAACCATAGTGCTAAACATGCGGTCGTCGAGAAGGCTGCACCTGTTGCAAAGACCGCAAAACATCACAAATCTACTGCAAAAGTTGTCAAAGAAGTCGCGCCGAAACATCATGTGACTGCAAAGCACCACGCCGTGACGCACAAGCTCGTCGCAAAAGCTGAAACGGTAAAGCCAAAACACCATGTAAAAACACAAGCTGCTCAGCCTAAAGTCGTACACCACAGAAAGCATCATAAAGAATAACAAGCAACGCTACGCAAATTTGAGCGGTATGCGTAATTAACGCATTCGGTTGGTGCGTCATGCGGCGAAAGTTGTCATAATTTGCCGCATGACTCTATCTCTTATTTTAAAAAAACGCCCTTTACCCCCCATTCCGAGCAGCTTTATCACATTGCCGCAGGTTTTGGCACGTCTTTACGCCTCACGTGGCGTCCAACATATCGATGAACTTGAGCTGAAACTCTCACGACTTCTGCCTGCTCAGGGATTGCTCGGATTGGATTCTGCAATCACACAAATCAATGCTGCGATTGATGCCAAGCAGCGCATTTTGATTATCGGTGACTTTGACGCTGATGGTGCGACGAGTACGGCCTTGATGATGTTGGCTTTGGGAAAAATGGGCGCAGTTGTCGATTTCCTTGTACCTGATCGTTTTAAATATGGTTATGGACTGACTCCTGAAATTGTTGCGCTGGCATTGGCTGAATATACCCCTGACATGATTATTACTGTGGATAATGGGATATCGAGTCATGAAGGCGTAGCCGCAGCACAAGCCGCCAATGTCGCAGTCATCATTACGGATCATCACCTCACAACTAAAGTTGCGCCACCTGCTCAAGCGGTTGTGAATCCAAATCAACAAGGTTGTCATTTTGCTAGTAAGGCACTTGCAGGCGTTGGCGTCGCTTTTTATGTCTTAGCTGCATTGGCTACTTTGCGAAAATCTCAAGGCAAACCCACTGCTAAGCTGACAGATTGGTTGGATCTCGTTGCACTCGGGACGGTTGCTGATGTCGCACCCTTAGATGCCAATAATCGCATCTTGGTGTCGCAAGGACTGGTGCGGATTAAGAGCGGACAATGTCGTTTAGGTTTACTGGCGTTACTGGAGATTGCCAAGCGTGAACGTCGTAGTCTGACGGCGCAAGATTTAGGCTTTGTGCTTGGACCTCGTATCAATGCCGCAGGTCGGATGGATAGCATGCGTATAGGCATCGAGTGCTTACTTGCCGAAGACCCTGCGGTTGCAAGAGCGCTTGCAGAACAATTGGAAAAGCTCAATCAGACTCGACGTACCGTCGAGGCTGGGATGAAATCCGATGCTCTGGCATTGCTGGCTGAGCGTCCTTTGTTTGATGAGTCAGCGCAGCAAGCTGCCCCGCCAGCCATTGTGTTGTACGAGCCGAGTTGGCACCAAGGCGTGATTGGAATTGTTGCGGGACGTCTAAAAGAACAGTTTAATCGTCCGAGTATTGTGTTTGCACCCAGCGATGATACCGAGCGGATGATCAAAGGTTCCGCGCGTTCAATCGTCGGTGTGCATATCCGTGATGCCATTGAGCGTGTTGCAGAGTCGCATCCGGAATTGATTAGCCATTTTGGTGGTCATGCCATGGCTGCTGGTCTGACCTTGCCGGCTGAGAACTTTGCTGATTTTAGCCAGGCCTTTAATGCCGTCATTGCCGAGCATGATCCGAGCTTGTTTGAACCGGTGTTACTGACCGATGGTGAACTCTGTGCGGAGGATTTTTCCACGCAGCTTGCCCAGCAATTGATGGAAGGCGACCCGTGGGGACAGGCTTTCCCTGCACCAGTGTTTGAAGGCGAATTTGAAATCCTAGAGCAGCGTATCTTAAAAGAAAAACATCTTAAGCTCACTCTTCGTCATCCTCAGGGTGGAGGGTGGTTAGATGCGATTGCTTTTAATATCGATACCGATGCTTGGCCGAACGAATCTGCGCGGGTGCAAATGGCATATCAGCTCGATATCAATGAGTTTCGCGGTGAGCGGCGTTTGCAATTGAAAGTGTATTGGCTTACGCCTAAGGCTTGAAACTTGATATTCATCCAATGAGATCACCTAAAAATTTCACAAGGGCGGGTGGGTTTTGACTGAATTTTTAAATTGGTTGCGATCATTTGTCCCACCGCCTTTGACGGTATCTAAACGCGAAATTGTGTATAGCTGCCTAGGTGCATTGATAGGTTTGATGTTTGCAGAGTGGCTTAGTCGCTATATCTTGGGTGAGGTGAATGTCTGGTTTGTTGCCCCGATGGGTGCATCTGCTGTCTTGTTATTTGCCGTCCCTGCCAGTCCATTGGCTCAGCCGTGGTCGATTATCGGCGGTAATCTGGTTGCAAGCCTAGTCGGTGTGCTCTGTGTGCAGATATTGAGTGATAGGCTAGGGCTGAGTTTAGGGCTTACTGCTGCAATTGCTGTGGCTGCTGCCATCGGTGGGATGTTTGTTTTGCGCTGTCTGCATCCGCCTAGTGGCGCTGTGGCGATGACAGCGGTCATGGGTGGCCCTGCGATTCATGGACTGGGTTATCATTTTGTGATTTGGCCGGTATTGATTAACTCCCTATTCTTATTGTTACTGGCGCTTATCTTTAATAATGCATTGCGCCATCGCTATCCACATCGCGCGGTACAATCCGCCAAGACTCAAGATCCTCTGCCCAGCGAACGATTAGGATTTACCAGCCAGGATTTGGACCGTGCTTTGAACAGTTATGGTGAGCTTCTCGACATTAATAAAAATGATTTGTCCGAGTTAATCAATAAGGCCAAAGTGAGTTCGTTTCAGCGTCATTTCGGCGATGTGCGCTGTGCGGATATCATGTCGAGAGATGTCATCACGGTGCACACCACAACATTGCTGACCGAGGCGCTGACGACTTTGCGTGAGCGTGACATGATGGCGCTTCCTGTCATTGATGATCATGATAGGCTCGTTGGAATGTTGTCGATTCAGGATTTTCTTGTGCCGCGACGAGACGCCACCCACATCATTAACCCGCTTGAAGACCAATGGGCGAATGCCGTGATCGATATCATGTCGCATAGCGCGCCCACTGTAGAGGGCACTCAGCCCATTGGTGATTTGGTACAGTTCTTTTCAGATCAAGGGTTGCATTATGTGCTGATTGTCGATGAGGCGAAGCATATCCAAGGCATCATTACGCAGAGTGATTTAGTGGCTGCACTGCTAGAAGTGAAGTTAGCGGAGGCGATAGGTTAGATCCGTCGTCATGAGTAGAATAATGGCTCGCTTATCAAAAAAAACTCACCCAGCCTCAACTTTGTATTAAAATCCCCACCTTATTGAAAGATTCATATTGAAAGAGTAGAAATTTCGTGGAAATTAACCCGTATATCCTTCGTATTAAAGACCTCCGTGAGCGTGGCACCACGCTTAGGGGGTATCTTTGACTATGATTTAAAAGTCGAACGTTTAGAAGAAGTTCTGCGTGAACTGGAAGACCCTGCCATCTGGAATGATGCACTACGTGCACAAACTATGGCCAAGGAAAAGGGCGAGCTTGAAGGTGTCGTCAACGTTCTTCGTAACCTCACGACACAAGTCGATGATGCGCAAGCCATGCTGGATTTGGCGGTAGAAGCCGATGAAGAAGAACTGCTGGCTGATGTGACCAGTGAGCTTGATGCCGCTGAAGAGCAAGTTGGTAAACTAGAATTCCGCCGTATGTTTGGCGGTGAGGCCGATGGCTGTAACTGTTTCGTAGATATTCAAGCGGGTTCAGGCGGTACAGAGGCGCAAGACTGGGCCTCGATGTTACTGCGTATGTATCTGCGCTGGATTGAGCGTCATGGCTTTAAAGCTGAGATTATGGAAGAGTCTGACGGTGAAGTTGCAGGGATCAAGAGTGCAACCATCCGTGTTGAAGGCGAATATGCCTTTGGCTGGTTACGCACCGAAACGGGCGTACATCGCTTAGTGCGTAAGTCGCCTTTTGACTCGGGTAACCGTCGTCACACCTCATTCTCTTCGGTGTTTGTATCACCAGAAGTTGATGATAATATTGAGATTGATATCAATCCTGCCGATGTCCGTACTGATACGTATCGTGCATCTGGTGCAGGCGGTCAGCATATTAACAAAACCGACTCTGCTGTGCGTTTGACTCACGTACCGACCAATACGGTCGTGGCGTGTCAGAATGAGCGTAGTCAGCATGCTAACCGTGATCGTGCTTGGAAAATGCTGCGTGCGAAACTGTATGAGCTTGAACTGCAAAAACGCAGCGAAGCCCAGCAAGCGCTGGAAGCGACCAAGTCTGATATCGGTTGGGGCAGCCAGATTCGCTCTTATGTACTGGATGACTCTCGCATCAAAGACTTACGGACCAGTGTGGAAACGTCGAACACTGGCGCCGTACTGGATGGTGATTTGGATAAATTTATCGAAGCCAGTTTGAAGATGGGGCTATGATCTTTAGCATTGGTTCTATAGCTTTCATTTGAGCTAAGAATAAAAAATCCTCCTGATGTGGTCATTGGGAGGATGTTTGCTTTAAATGTTGCGACTCCCGCATGGAGCAAGCCTAATGCCGTTTTGGTATACCCTATTACTTGCCATCATCACGCCTCTCTATCGCTTGCGTGTTTTTTTGCGTTCTCGCCATGAAGCGGATTATCAACCCGAAATCCAGCAACGCTTCGGTCCTCTGCAACCCGCCACACTTAAAAATCCTGTCTGGATTCATGCCGTCTCTGTCGGTGAGACCAATGCTGCGCAGCCGATCATTGAGTATTTATTGGGTTTAGGTTTACCTGTATTGGTGACCAATACCACGCGCACGGGTGCTGCACGGGTAAGGACTTTATTTGCAAGCCCCATAGCAAAACAGCAACTCGAACAGCATTTCTTGCCAGTTGATACCGCACAATTGATGCGTGATTTTGTCGAGATTCATCAACCCCGGGCCTTACTGATGATTGAGACGGAAATCTGGCCGAATCTTTTAGCTGTTTTAGAACAACGACATATCCCTTCTATTCTCATCAATGCCCGCTTATCTGAGCGTTCTGCTAAAGGTTATGGACGTTTTCCGAGCCTTGTTACACCGATGCTCAAGCGCTTAACTTTGATTGCCGCACAGGATCAGGATACGGCGTTGCGATTTATTGCCTTGGGGGCAGATGCTGATCACGTGGTTGTGACAGGGAGTCTTAAGTTTGATTTATCAGCACCAGAGTCAGCGTTGGGTCTTGCACAAGAGATTAAGACCGCATGGCATCTGGAAGGACGTCCAGTCATATTTGCGGCAAGTACGCATGAACCAGAAGAGAAGTTGGTTTTAGAGCAATTTAAAATTCTGCATGCTGAGTTTCCCAATGCACTATTGATCATCGCTCCGCGTCATCCTGAACGTTTTGATCGTGCGGCGGATCTGATCGCAGAGCAGGGCTTTCAATATGCCAGACGTTCACGAGCTGAATCTGTTGATGCTCAGACTTCGGTCTTTCTGGCTGACAGCATGGGTGAGATGTGGACGTGGTATAGCCTTGCACAGATTGCATTTGTGGGTGGCTCATTCTCAGAGACGGGTGGACATAATCCACTGGAAGCCGCAAGTCTGGGCGTCCCCGTTGTCATGGGGCCACATACCTTTAATTTTGCGCAGATCGTTGATCAGTTTAAACAGGCAGGTGCTTTGATACAGATCGAACGTCCTGAGGATTTAGCACCCATATGGCGAGAGTGGCTGCTCCATGAGAATTTACGTTTAGATGCTGCACATGCGGCATCACACGTGATGAGTGCGAATCGGGGCGCGTTGCAACGACAATTGAATCTCGTTGATGGTCTTTTAAAACAATGAATTTACTTTTACTTGAACCTACTGATATCTGTGATCAACATGCGACACTTACCGATCTACGCCGTTTAAAGCATATCCATGAGACGCTGAAACTTAAAGTCGGTGATTCGATCAAGATCGGCGTACGAGATGGTTTGAAAGGCAGTGCTCAGGTCGCAGAGATCACGCCTGAACGTGTTGTACTCAGCGACATGGTTCTAGATACCCAACCACCTGCAAAGATTCCATTGACATTGGTTCTCGCATTGCCACGTCCACTGGTATTGCGTCGATTGATTACCGATGCCGTCACGATGGGTGTGGAGCGTTTAGTTTTACTGAATAGCCGTGCAGTGGAGAAGAGCTACTGGCAGAGTCAGGTTTTTGACGAGTTGCAGCAGATCGTAGTGCTTGGCCTTGAGCAGGCAGGGGATACGATTGCTCCCATCATTGAGTTGCGTCCGCGTTTTCGGCCCTTTGTGGAAGATGAACTGCCTGCATTGGTGGAAGGAAAAACCGCCATTGTGGCGCATCCATATGCAACGCAAGTCGCACCGATAGGGCTGACCTCACCCTGTGTACTTGTGGTGGGCGCGGAAGGGGGCTTTATCCCTTTTGAGATTGATCTCTTAGAGAAAAGTGGCTGTCAGTCGGTGAGTTTGGGGCAAAGGATATTGCGGACGGAGACGGCGGTGCCGTTGTTGATTGGGCGGTTGATGAGGTGAGGTCATTGTGAGTTGGTTTTCAGATTCATTTTTATGTGTTTTACTCGGTTGTACTCACACGCTCGAATTTACATTGCCGACTTCGGAAACATTACAAGTCGTAGTTCGGGAATCTGATTCTATCTTAGAAAGATGTCAGATTTTGCCTGATAGTCCTGCCCAGCGGGATCTTATAGAGTGGCTTGCTGAGAACAAAAATGGTTGGAAGAAAACGCCTGTTTCTTATGCGTCGAGTTCAGATGTAAGCATATCAGGCAAAACCTTCAGTATTAACTTTATTGATCAAACTGTTGTAATTTTCTATAATTTACAACAGTTTGATCATGCTGTAGACCCAAAGCAATACCAGTCTCTTATTTGTAGTAACTACAAATAAGATTCAACATTATAAGATAGCGATGAATATCTAACTTTAATCAAAAAATCCTCTTCCCATCCCGCTCATGTACCTCGCCCAGCTTCTCAACTTCACGAACCACATTGAGCGCAATCTGCTCATAGAGTGGCGCAGCCGCATCACCTGCGACCACACTTGGCGTACCTGTATCCGCATTAATCCGAATGGAACTCGCCAGCGGTAGACGACCGAGTAATGGTACGTGATATTGCGCACCCAATTTCTCACCACCACCTGCACCAAAGATCTCATCGATATGACCACATTGGCTACAGACATGGAGTGCCATATTCTCAATCACGCCTAATACTGGGATATTCACTTTATTAAACAGCTCAATACCTTTTTGCGCATCCAAAAGGGCAATGTGCTGTGGGGTAGTGACAATCACCGCACCTGAAACAGGGATGCGCTGCGCCAGGGTCAATTGAATATCCCCAGTACCCGGCGGCATATCGATCACCAGATAGTCGAGCTCAGGCCAGTTGGTCTGACCAAAGAGCTGCATGAGTGCGCCTGTGGCCTTAGGACCACGCCATACGATAGGCGTGTTGTCATCGCCTGTGAGATTACCTATCGACAAAACAGCAAGTCCATGCGCTGCAATAGGCACAAATTGATCATTTTCAATCAATGGCGTTCTGCCTGCGATGCCCAGCATAGTTGGGATACTCGGACCATAAATATCCGCATCCAGCATGCCGACTTTGGCACCTGTTTTTTGTAAGGCGAGGGCAAGATTGACCGCAGTCGTTGATTTACCAACACCACCTTTGCCAGATGCAACGACGATGATATGACGAATGCGAGGGTGAGCTTTGAGTTCAGTTTGTTTCGGTGGCACTGGGCGAGTTGGGGTTGACGTTGGCACAGGCGCACTGGCATCGGTGACGATGGGCAATTTATTCTCTGCTGTGGGTTGCGGTTTTTGTGCCGCAGCGCTGCCAGAAACTTTCTGTGAAACTAAATGCAGATTGAGCTCATTAATGCCACGTGGCTCAAGCGCATTGGCCAGTTCATCATGCAGTGCTTGTGCATCGCCCGTGAATCCAGCAGGCAGCTTGAGGCTCAGATTCAACGTACTGCCGACACGTTCTCGTTGAGTGACGAGTTCAGCAATCCGATGTGTCGTTCCCGACAGAATTTGCACATTTAAAATTTCATTGATCAGGTTATCGCTGATGTCCACTGCGGCAGCATCATGATTGACGGCACCTTTGCTATCATCCGCTTGAGCAAAAAGGTTTTTAATTCGGTCAAACATGGGGACTTCCTCGGACTATGATTCATGATGTGGCATGACGCGTGGGTATGCGTGACCCGTTTCGATGCCAATTTTATCAACTTTAATGAGCGACGCGCCACAATAGCACAGGCGATTCCGGCGTAGTTTTGCTATATTAGTCATATTAGGAATAAATATGAGTAAAGTCTGTGTCTAAGAATGCTTTTCATCAAAGCAATGCAACTCCGAACAACCATTCTGGTCGTAAAATTTTGGTCACCAGTGCATTGCCTTATGCCAATGGTCCGATTCACTTAGGGCATTTGGTCGGTTATATCCAAACTGATATTTGGGTGCGGGCGATGCGTGCACAAGGTCATCAGGTCATCTACGTGTGCGGTGATGACGCACACGGTACGGCGATCATGCTCAAAGCACAAGCCAATGGCGTGACTCCAGAACAACAAATTGCCCAAGTGCAGCGCGAACACGAGCGTGACTTTGCGGGCTTTTATGTGGGCTTTGATCAATACCATTCCACGCACAGCGATGAGAACCGTAAACGCGCGAGTGAAATCTATATCGCCAATCGTGATGCTGGGCATATCAGCGTCCGTCCAGTTCGTCAGCTTTTCGATCCTGAAAAAGGCTTATTCCTTGCCGATCGCTTCATCAAAGGCGAGTGTCCAAAGTGCGGCGCTAAAGATCAATACGGTGACTCCTGTGAAGTCTGTGGAAGCACCTATAACGCCACCGAATTGAAAAATCCGTTTTCAACCTTAAGCGGTGCTGTGCCTATCGAGAAAGAATCCGAGCATTATTTCTTTCAACTGCCCCACTTTGCAGAGTTTCTGCAAGAGTGGACGCGCGGTGAAGGTCGCTTGCAAGCCAGTATCAGCAATAAGCTCGGTGAGTGGTTTGAGTCAGGTTTAACTGACTGGGATATCTCACGTGATGCGCCGTATTTCGGTTTTGAAATTCCTGATGCACCGAACAAATACTTTTATGTATGGGTCGATGCGCCGATTGGCTACATGGCGAGCTTTGAGCACTTGTGCAGCAAACGTCATGATCTGAAATTTGATGAATATTTTGGCAAAGACACTAAAACCGAGCTTTATCATTTTATTGGTAAAGACATCGTTTATTTCCACTCACTCTTTTGGCCAGCCATGCTTGAAGGGGCGGGCTATCGCACGCCAACAGGCATCTTTGCCAACGGTTTCTTGACCGTAAACAAAGAAAAAATGAGTAAGTCGCGCGGGACTTTTATTAAAGCCGAAACTTACTTAGAACATCTTAATCCTGAGTATCTGCGTTACTACTTTGCGAGTAAGTTGTCGGATACCGTTGAGGATATCGACTTAAATCTGGAAGACTTTACGTTAAAAGTGAATAGTGATTTGGTCGGTAAAGTTGTCAATATCGCGAGTCGCTGTGCCGGGTTTATTACCAAGAAGTTCGATGGCAAACTTGCACCCATTTCTAGCGAGCCACAGTTGCTGCAAGACTTCATTGATGCTGGTGCCGCTATTGGTCATGCCTATGAGCAGCGTGAATTTAGCCGTGCGATTCGCGACATCATGGCTCTGGCTGATCGTGCCAATCAGTATATTGATGAGAAGAAACCATGGGCTTTGGCGAAAGTTGAAGGCATGGAGTCCGAAGTCCATGCTGTCTGTTCAACTGGGCTGAATCTTTTCCGTCAGTTGATGGTCTATCTGTCACCAATCCTACCAACCATGGCTGGGCAAGTGCAGGCGTTCTTGAATCTGAGCTCACTGGACTGGAACAGCCGCTTTGACGTGTTGCTGGATCATGAGATTGCGACCTTCCAACCGCTCATGCAGCGTGTTGAGAAGGACAAAGTTGATGCGATGGTTGATGCCTCAAAAGACACCCTAGCGCCAGCACCCGTAGCACCTGCCGTGAAAGCTACGGCAAAATCTGCTAAGGCTGCGTCATCTGATAAAGCTAAACCAGCAGCGGCCACTGAAGGCGGCGTGATCGGGATTGATGATTTCCTGAAAGTTGAACTGCGCGTTGCAAAGATTTTGAATGCAGAAACGGTTGAGGGTTCAGATAAGCTTTTACAACTGACTTTGGATGCAGGCGAGGCGGAGCCACGGACTGTGTTTAGTGGTATACGCGGTGCTTATGCCCCTGAAGCGCTGATCAATCGTCTAACGATTGTTGTTGCCAATCTTGCACCGCGTAAAATGCGCTTTGGTATGTCGAATGGCATGGTGCTCGCTGCGGGAAATGATGATGGGATTTTCTTGCTGTCGCCTGATAGTGGTGCAAAAGTAGGGGATCGGGTGAGTTAATCTGAAAAATAAGGGCCTTAACTAGTGAGTTAAGGCCCTTGTCTTTTACGTAATCCGCTAAAAGCGCCAAACTCTAATTCGCTCTAAAAAAATACTCGCGATAGTAGCGAAGTTCACGAATCGAGTCACGCACGTCATCCAATGCTAGGTGGCTTGAGTCTTTCTTTAAGCCATCCATGATTTCTGGACGCCAGCGACGCGCCAGTTCTTTAATCGATGAAACGTCTAGATTGCGATAGTGAAAAAACTGTTCAAGTTCTGGCATCAGACGGTGCATAAAACGACGGTCTTGGCAGATTGAGTTACCACACATCGGTGATTTTTTCGCATCAACCCATTTTTTAAGGAATTCTAAGGTTTCAAGTTCCACGTCACGTGCCGATTTAGTACTGCGGCGTACGCGTTCAATGAGGCCAGATTGTCCATGCTGGCGCGTATTCCACTCATCCATCGCATTTAAAATCACATCGGATTGATGTACAGTCAACACGGGACCTTCAGCCAGAATGTTTAGATGCTCATCGGTTACAATCGTTGCAATTTCAATGATCTGATCTTTATCCGTATCGAGCCCCGTCATTTCTAAATCGATCCAGATCAGGCGCTGGCTGGTATTTGCCGCTGAGCCGCTTGTGTTTGTGGGTGCAGTTGCCATTAAAATCTCAATAAGTCGCATCAAAGTGCTTATACTATCAATATTCTTATCAAGATTGGGTTGGATCGTTTCATGCGCGTCGTTTTAATTCGTGTAGTGCAGTCTTTAGACACTTGTGTTGCCGCAGATTCAGTTCGTGCAGCGCATGCAGCATTGATTCGATAATGGCGCTCATTCGTAAACGTCGCCTGACGAACCAGCAAACCCGCCGTATTGAAGCGCAGCAAACGCGCCGTGTGGATGAAGAGAGTGATGGCGAACTGCGAGAAGGGCTGATTATTACCCACTACGGGCGTCAGCTCTTGGTTCAAGAACTTGGTGACAACATCGACTCCCCAGTCGTTACGGAGTCGCAAGGTCACTCTCCGCAAGATATTCCTCTAGTTGATCAGCAGGGCTCTGATCAACTCAGCCAAAAGATCTGGCGTTGTCACGCCCGCACCAATTTACCCGTACTGGTTACTGGAGATCGGGTGCGTTTTCAGGTGGACGAAAATACTGAACTAGGCGTGATCACAGCATTACATCCTCGTGCCAGTTTGCTCACCCGACCTGACCGTTATCATAAGGTGAAGCCTGTTGCAGCCAATGTGACGTTGATCGTCGTAGTCTTTGCCGCTTTACCTGTGCCATCGCCCTTACTGATCGACCGTTATTTGGTGGCCTGCCAGCAGGCTGATATTCCAGCACTATTGGTTTTGGGGAAGGCCGATCTGTTGACCCCAGAGGATGGGCTGGTCGATTTACTGGCAGAATATAACGCATTGGGTTATGACACCTTGACGGTGCAAACGGATGGCGATCTATCTGAACTGATTGCTAAAATGGCTGATAAAACAGTGGTTTTTGTAGGGCAGTCGGGTGTAGGGAAAAGCTCCTTGATTAACGCCCTGATTCCCGATGCCAACCTTAAAGTGAATATTATCTCAGAGAACTCGGCACTCGGTCAGCATACGACGACGACGACGACGCTATTGCCTTTGCCCAATGGTGGCGCATTGATTGATTCGCCAGGGATTCGTGAGTTTGGGGTCTGGCATCTCACCGTTGATGCAATTCGCAACGGGTTTATTGAGATGTATCCCTACTATGGCATGTGTCGCTTTCGCAATTGCTTGCATAAGAATGAACCGGGTTGCGCACTGATCGCTGCAGCGGCAGAAGGAAAAGTGCTACCCAGACGTTTGGCGAGCCTCAATCGCTTGGAAGATGAGGCACGTGAGGCGGAAAAGAACGCTTAAGATAAAAAAAGCGTCATATCTGCCGATATTGATCTTGAAAATTGATGACGGCGGCATTATCAATGAAAAACGATAGAGTCGCCTACACAGTCATGTCATCATTTAGGCATGATTGCTTGATAACTTGATACAATCCGCATCGGGTTTTTTCAAAAGATAGCAAGCCAAGTGGCTTGTCTAAATTTGCTTACTTCTAAAGTGGCTTAAACAGTTTAAGGTGAATGTTTTGGAACGTTTTATTGAATTCATGCAGCACCATCCGATTTTATTCGGCATTTTGGGCGTCCTAGCGGTTGTATTCTTTATTTTAGAAAGCAAACGTAGTGGCCGCAAGATTTCGCCGCAGGCATTGGGTGGTTTCGTTAATCGTGAGAAAGCAGTGATTGTGGATCTGCGTGATGCGAAAGAGTTTCGTGAAGGTCACATCAGTGGCAGCCGTAACATTCCACTCAGCAGCCTCAAAAACCACTTGGAAGAACTCCGCGAAATAAGTCAGCCCATTGTGATGGTCTGCAAGATGGGTCAAACCTCGGGCAGTGCTGTGCAGCAGGTCGGTGGTGAAAACTTGTATCGACTTGAAGGTGGTATTTTGGGTTGGCAGGGTCAAGGTTTACCTTTGGTCAAGCCAACTGGCAAAAAGTAATAAGCGGGTCTCGTGAAGTTTGCACGATCAACGTTGAATTGAAATGAATGAGGACTATAGTTGATGAATACTGCAGTACAACAAGCCGAAGGTGCTGATGCTCCTGTCACTATTTACAGTACGCCAGTATGTCCTTATTGCGTGCGCGCCAAGCAACTTTTACAGCGTAAAGGGGTGGCGTATAACGATATCGATTTGAGTCGTCAACCTGAAGAGGCACGTATTGAGTTAATGCAAAAGACCAAACAACGCACCGTGCCGCAAATATTTATCAAAGACACTTTTATTGGTGGTTTTGATCAATTGTATGCGCTGGAGCAACGCGGCGAACTAGATAAGATGTTGGCCGAATAAACCTTTTTTGTATAAGTAAAGCTGTTTTTTATCGATGTTTTGGCATGTCTGTATAGATCAGTTTATCTAAAATGACATGCCTTCAAATTTAAACTAAAGACCTAAGGACGATTGACCATGAGCGATGAACCACAAGTAGCACCAACAGAAGCCCCAGGTGCAGAGACTCAGCCACAGTTGGCGCTTGAGCGTATTTATTTAAAAGACTTGTCGTTCGAAGTGCCAAGCGCCAAAGTTTTCACCAGTGAATGGCAGCCTGAGCTGAACATCAATTTGTCTAGCAATGCTGAACAGCTTGATCCAAGCCACTTTGAAGTGGTATTGAGCGTCACGTTGACTGCGAATAATGGCGGCTCACCAGCGTATATCGCAGAAGTGAAACAAGCTGGTATTTTCTTGATCGAAAATGTTGCACAAGAACAATTGCCACAGTTACTTGGCGCATACTGCCCAAACATCCTATTCCCATTTGTGCGTGAGGCATTGAGTGACATCATCACCAAAGGTAGCTTCCCGCAATTCTTGCTCGCACCGATCAATTTTGATGCGGCATTTGCTGAAAACGTTGAACGCCTGCAACAAGAGTCTGCAGCAGCAACAGGTCACGCATAATCGTATGATCTTCTGCACCGCTTGAAAGGAGCGAATAGTCGCAGATAAAAAAGCCCGCACATGTTGCGGGCTTTTTATTTAGAGCGAAAAGTTGGAATTGGGTGCTGGGTTTGCATGTTTTTTTGAGAATAAGGCGTATCGTGTCGATATAACGCATTCAGCGCTGACAAAGCGTCATGAGACGGGCAGAATATGCGTTATTATTTATTAAGTTAATTTTTTGAAAAATAGATCAAGGTGTGTAGGCATTTCCAATGGCTTTAGATAACACAATTATTCAGCAAGCAAGTGCAGCAACCACGAATACGCTCCATCAAGCCGGTGCTGCGACTTCGCAGGCGGTTGAAAAAACAGTAGCGCATTACAGTGGGATTTATGCGCCCGTCGATAAGCTGATTGATCAATTTATGGATCGAATTCCTTATCTGATCGCGTCTTTTATCGTCTTGGCACTTTTCTGGTTATTGGCGCGGCTGTTTAAGTTAGTGATCAAAAGGACACTGACTCACCGGGTACAAAAACGACAAAACTTGGTCAAAGTCTTAAATCGTATCGGCTCAACGACGATCATTTTCATTGGCGTATTGATTGCGATGGTGGTTGCCATCCCCGGATTTACCACGACTAAATTGGTCAGTGCTTTGGGGATTGGTTCAGTTGCGATCGGTTTTGCGTTTAAAGATATTTTTCAGAATATGCTGTCTGGCATCTTGATTCTGTTATCTGAGCCGTTTCGGATCGGAGATCAGATTATCATGGGTTCATTTGAAGGGACGGTTGAGGATATCCAAATTCGCGCAACCTATATTCGAACCTATGATGGTCGCCGTATCGTGATTCCCAATGCGCAGTTGTATACCACCCCTGTTACTGTGAACACGGCATTTCGTCGTCGCCGTAACCAGATCGATATCGGTATTGGTATGGGGGATGACGTAGGCGTGGCGAAGGCAGCGATTTTAGAAGCGTTAAAAAAGTGCGATACCGTCACGGCCAATTCGAATCCAACTATTGTAGCGACAGGCTTTAGTGATTTTGCCTTGACCCTGCGATTACGCTGGTGGATTGAAGACAGTGCGCAAATGGACATTACCGATTCCATGGATCAAGTTTTAATCGCCATTAAATATGCGTTGACCGATGCCGGTATTGATTTACCTTATCCGACGTCTCAAGTCTTGCTTCATGATCAAACGGAAGAAACCGATGGTGATCGCCTCCGGCAACGTGAAGGCTGGCCTGCACGAGCAGATCAGAAAAACCCACGTTCCTTGGTTCGTGCCCGTTACGATCTGCGTAGAAGTGAGCGTGAGCTTGATCTGCCCGCAGATCGTGGTGTGCGTACAGCCGAGCCCGCCCCAAGTACCCGTGACGAAAGCGAAAGTGCTAATCCACAACGGGATTAATCAGATCGTTTTGAGTGGATTGGCATATCTTGAAAAGAAGAGCATCATTTATGGGACCCTCTTCCGCGATGCTTTATAAAACGCGATAAATCGCGTACATTAAGCCCCAATACGAATGCGTTAAATTTTTGTCAATTTTAGGGAAGTGTATGTCCATTAAATCAGATCGTTGGATTCGCCAGATGAGTGAGCAGCATGGCATGATCGAGCCATATGCTGCCGGACAAGTTCGCCATGACGCGAATAATGAAAAATTGATTTCTTATGGTGTATCCAGTTACGGCTACGATGTGCGCTGTGCACGTGAGTTTAAAGTTTTTACCAATGTCTATTCAGCCATTATTGATCCCAAGAATTTTGATGAAAAGAGCTTTGTGGATATCGAGTCAGATGTTTGTATCATTCCGCCAAACTCATTCGCACTGGCTAGAACGGTAGAGTTCTTTCGCATTCCGCGTAATGTACTGACGATCTGCCTTGGCAAATCGACCTATGCGCGCTGCGGAATTATTGTGAATGTCACACCTTTGGAGCCTGAGTGGGAAGGTCATGTGACACTCGAATTCTCCAATACAACCAATCTACCTGCAAAGATCTACGCTGGTGAAGGCGTTGCCCAGATGCTGTTCTTTGAGTCTGATGAAGTCTGTGAAACTTCCTATAAAGATCGTGGTGGAAAGTACCAAGGTCAGCGTGGTGTTACTTTACCGAAGGCTTAAATAATGATCTAAAAAATAGGCATAAATGCATGCCTATTTTAGATTACGTTTACTGTAGTCTTTAGCTTACATTAATAACTATTATTATTATATTTGAGTAGAAGTGCTCATTTTTACTAAATGTTCCGACCAACGGTTTGTTAGGCTGATGTTTAATTAAGTATTTGTTTTAATTGCAAAAATGTTCTAAATTTATCCCGCTAAATAGGGTTTATTACATTAGGGCTTTTGCATTTTTTTTTAAATAATTCATAATGCGGCTATAAGTGTAAGTTGTGTAAATCAGGAAAGGACAACTGAATAATAACAGCAGTTTGTCTGATCATTTGTCAGGCAAAATAAGTTCGTGGTCTGACTGCACTACGATATGGAGTATGTGATGACTGTGCAATTGCCTGTTGGGGCCACCCAATTAGTTAAACAGATAAAAAAAACTAAACTCACATTAGTGCTGGCTTTGTGCTCGGCTTTTTTTGTTGCGCCTGCTTTTGCATTAGAACCTGCCAGTGATGCAGATATGAGTGATGCTTCCGGTGAGGGTTTAGCATTTTTTGCACAGGGTATTGAGTTGCAAATGCCATCAGTTGCAGGGAATTTTAACGGATCTGTGGCTCAGGGTAGCTTTGGTGCAGGTGCAGCTGGCACAGCAGGTGGATACGGTAGTTATATATATTTAAGCCCAATTGGTCCTGCTACAGGCGGGAATAAAACAGATGTCTATTTGTACGGTTTATCTATTTCTCAAAACGATAATTTGACAGCAAATCCAACTGGCGGTAGTGTTGTCGTTCCTACTTCGGGTTTGGTGACTGGTGGTGCGACTGCACACAATACGCTTTTTAGCGGAACGGGTATCAATTGGGGTACTGCGTTAGATCCATTTAGTTTGCAAGTGTTGACAACTAATCAGCCTACTAATCTGCCAAATGCTGTGGGCTTGGATGGTACTCCAATCACTGGGGGGCTGCCTTATTTACAAATTGCAGCACCAAAGAATGTTACATCGACCGTTGGTGATCCAGCCTATAGTGCAAATAATATTCGACTGGGACTCTGGGCGAATATTATGCAATACGATGGCGTGAATGCAATGTCTGGCAATGCTTTGACAACCGGTTCCGGTCCAAATGGTATTGCAGGTCCAGCTTTACCTATTCAAGCGATTTGGGATGGCTTTGGAATTAACGGAACCGAAATTAACCTGTACCCAACTGATAATTGTTCGTCATGTACTTCGGGAAGTTTGACTGGTAATTCTGACTATGCCAAGACTTTAGGCTTTTCTGGAAAGTTACGTTTTAATAGTCAGAAAAATGGTGTGCTTCGTCTATCGGTGGCAGGAACTAGCTCGGGCGGAATTGGTAATTTTGATCCCTATGAGGGGATTTATATTCAAAACCCAGATATCAATTTAGTATTGGGAAATTTAAATTATCAACCCTTGATTTTAGCGAGTAATGGGTCTGGGCAAGTCTCGCTTGAGCTTGCACGAATTCCCAATGTCGCTGCAGCATATAATCAGTTTTATATTAACTATGATTGCACTGGGGTAGGTCCTACTTGTACGACAACAACGGGTGTTGGAGGAGCTTCAGCGACAGGGTTAACACCTTATGCTGGCAACTGTTCTTCTGCAAATTGTTCTGCTACTGCAACTCATAGTTCGATCACTATGGGTGATATCTATGTTAATAACACGAGTAGTAATGTCACTTTGACAGGTACTTATACTCCTTTTGCAACAGCATCTAATCCATCACCAACGCCAGTTACAGTGAATAGTACCGTTTATCCTGGTGGTTCCGATGCAATGTTCACCAGTGCAGGTTCTGGAAGTGCCAATATCGCTGGGACTGCTGTTAATGGCGTAACCTTTAAAGCACCTGGCGCTACGGGTGCCGCAGTGAATTTAGGGACTGCTGCGATTAGCGGGCTGATGATTAATCACATGAAGATGACTTTGACTGGTCTATAGGGAGATGTATGGCCATGATTAATCGTATTTATTCTGGTTTAGTGTTGTCTTTGTCGTGTTTGGTCATCATGCCAGTACATGCGGCATTAAGTACATTGACCAATGAAGAGTTAGCAGCTGTAGAGGGACAATCTACAGGCGTGCAACTCGGCCTCGAACTTCGAATCAATCAAGTCAATGCGGGTACGGGTAATGCAGGAGCATTGTTACCTGCTTGCGCTGGTAATAATGTGGTTTTTTGTCGTTTGGGTGTGCAGTTTAATAATCAGCCAAACTGGTTGTTATTCAAAGGTCTAAATGGTTATATCAACATCCCCAATGTTGTATTGTACGGTGCAGATTTGTCTCAGTTGCCCACTAGTCAGGGCGGGGACCCTAGTAAGCTTCAGTCAGCCATTGCAATCAATGTAGCCTTTCCTGATGCGACGCATAATACCGCAATTCAGTTTCGCAATGTCAGCTATACATTAGGGGTTGCGGTCAATAGCAATCAGTCCTTTGGGACACTAAGTGCTTCTGACAATCAAAATTCATATCTCAGTTTAGTGGGGGGCAATCCAACTCCACCTGTTTATCAGAATACGAACTCGGCTGCTGCGAATTATTCGGCTGCGGCATATGATGTTGGTAAGGAAACAGGTGTCATGGGCGTCACCATGAATGGCAACCTCAACGTTGGAGGTACGCTCTATGTTTTTGCTAAATAAAATATCAGCAAGAATGACCAAGTTAGCGCTCTCCATTTCTGCCATCACTGTTTTGAATACACTGTGTATTACTGCATATGCCATGGAGTCGATATCGGATCAGGCATTAAGTGATGTGACAGGTGCTGATGGGGTAGCTGTGACAGTTCAGGCGGACAAGTTTACCTTTGGTAGCCTTTACTGGGAAGATCAAATCGATAATTCTGGAACCGTTCGTCGTTTGCAGTTGGATCAGGCTTCGGCTGCTAACCAAGTAACATTAACGCCAGGCAGTACAACAAATCCACTGATCACCGCTAAAGTTAATGCGGGTTCCAGCGGTACAACACCTGCTTTGAGTCTAAACCTGAATATTGCACCTTTTACCTTCTATGCGCCTCGAGTTGAGGTGTGTACCGCGACGGTATGCCCAGCAAATAGTCTGGGTGCTTTTGGCTTGCAAACCACACAGAATTCTCAAATCGCCTTAGCGACTACCAATGGCCTATTTAATAGTGCTGGTACTGCATCGGTAACCATCTTGCTAGATGGTGTCAATACGTTCTTTACGTCAAATGGCAATCAGATCGTAGGTGCGGATATTCGTGCAAACATTAGTTCGACTAATGGGCGAATCTGGATTGATGCCACTGATGGTCTCCGGTTTGGCGGTGATATTGCTCTAAAAGCAGCCTCTGCATCGCGCGCGGGTATTCAAGCCTCTTTAATGCTGCAGACTGCACAATCGGGCTCTAGTTTAAATACCGTTTCGCCAACTGCGGGTGGTTTAGTACGCCTCGGTATTTCTGGGAATGTGCTCAATACCAATCTATACGTTCGTGGTGCGAAAGGAACAACAGCAAACGAAGATACCATCGGCGCCCTTGTTGGCAATCAAGGTCTTGCTGCAAGACTCACAGGGCAGGTGCAGTCTGGTGCACTGAATGCAGATGGAACCGGGACGGGCTTTCAACTTGAGTTTGGCGGTGTAGGGACTGGTAGCAGTGGTTATGGTATTCAAATGACCAATTTCGTACCATTCTCTAATGTTTCTACTGGAACGAACCCCACATTTGATAGCGGCAATATTTACTTGAATTTAATCAGTGCAAGTACTTTGACTATGCCCGTACAGTGTGTGTTTACCGTAGGGTCTGATTGTTCACCCACGAAAGCTGCCTATACACCCGTCAACGTCTTTAATTTGACTGCTGCTGATTTTACTCAGCCAGTTACTGCAGATAGTGTATACATTGGTGTTCGTGGTTTGAATATCCAAGGTGTTCCTCTACAAACCTATTTTTATCAAAATGGCGTAGGCCGAGTCACCAGTGGTGCCGTCCCAGGTTTTGCACTAATGCCTGTGTTGAATAATGTGAATGCGAATCTGACCTTAAATGCAGCCAGTGCAACAACATTGGGATATACGTTGGCTGTCAGTACTCAAGGAACAAATGGTCAAACCGGTGAGGTGGGCAATAATTCGGCGACCGAAGTAAAGACCACCAGTTTGTTTTTAGCAGACACCAGTACACCCTCAAAAGCGCAGTATATCGGCCTGAGAAATATTAACTTATTTTTAGAGGCAAATGGTGTCATCCAAATTAATGATACATCGACAGATGCAACTTGCGCGACCCACTGTATTAAATTAACCCTGCCTAATTTCCTGCTAGCCTTGTCTGGCGACTTGGCGGCTGGTTATCTTCCTGGTGCAGAGCCAGCTAACTTTGCTAAGTTTTCTGATCCTGCCAATAAAGACAAATTGTATGGTCTAAATGTCAAATTAAAAGGTGCGACCAACAGTTCGACCAATAATATCGGTTTAAGCACAACGAGTACTGGAGCATTAGGTTTGAATGCAGACTTGACGCTTAATAGTGATGCATCTAGCTTTATTCGCTTGGTCGAGCCTTCTGGTTCCGCATTGGGATTAGATGGTCTTACGGGTCGTATACAACTCGGAAGTGGTAGTCAAATCAGTGTTAATGCAACCAGTGGTACATTTACCAATGTATTGAATATTAACCCAGGAAATGTAGCAGGTGGAGAGCTCTTGGGGACGCTGAACTTCTATCCAAACGGTGGCAGTGCAAACCCTGTAGGAAAGATTGTGATGACCGGTGGGCAGATTATCAGTAACTTGACCGTTGCCCCAGTGTTACGCTAAAGAGCTAGGAATTTATTAGAGTATTCAATGGAAAGTATTAAGAGATTCAAGCTCAGTATTGTTTTCATGGGCGGTTTTTTAGCGGGTTTTGCTACGCCAACTAGTGCTATGCAGGTTTTAGATGATCAAACTCTAGGAGAGGAAACTGGTCAAGCCGCTTTTTATACGAGCTATGGTGCGCCATCAGGCACAGGTTCAGGGTCGACTGCATCGGATTTTGGTTTTTATACTTTAGGCGTTCAGGGTAAAGTAGATATCAACACCAATATTCAACACCTGCAATTAGGGTGCGGTGGTGTCAATGGTCCTGGTTGTGATATCGATATCAATAATTTAAGTTTGAGCGGCAACCCTGGTACGGGTTCATGTGCATCGGGTGCTGCACGTGCAAGTTGCGATGCGACGTTAACGAATCCATTTCTACGTTTAGCGATTAAAAATCCGACAACACTGGCTACGCGCGAAGTTGTAGGGTTGCAGCTCGGTGCACAGAATGTCACTGGATTGCTAACAGCTGGTACCGAAAATAGTACGACACCAAATGGAATTAATTCGCTCAGTGGTTATATGAGCGTTGCGGCGTCTTCAGGTACTGCAACGACGGCTGCAAGGTCGATGACCTATGCCGATACAGGTAATCAAGCGATCAATGGTCAAGTGAAAGGATCACTTTTGACCAATTCTTGTGGCGGGTTTCTAGACCCTTGTATCAATGTGAGCTATTCATCGACAAACTATACACTCAATTTGTCTTCTGCAACTGCACCTTTAACAACGAATGCGACAGTGGTTAATGGTAAACGTCTAAGCAGTATTGGATTAACAGGAACAGCCAATGTCGGGCAAATTGATTTTGCAGGTCCGCTGACGGCGACGGTTGCAGGTTTGCTGAATCTCAATAAACAAGTTACGGGTAATATCACTGGATTGATTGCAGATTTAACCATTCAAGAGAATCTAGGATTTGTTCATAGTATTCCGCTGAATAATCCATTTTCACTGTCACTCCAGAAGCAAGATGTGATGTGGCCTGGAGCACCTGTTGTTGCCCAGACTGGTTGGTGGATGGCATTTAATGATCCAATCAATATTGGTAATGTCACGCCTTCATCGCAAGTGCAAATTACAAATGCAGTCTTGGCTCAGGTTATTCCTAAAATTAGTAATTATCTGACGAATAATCCTACCGATTGTGGCAATTTATTGACTGGCTGCGTTGGCGGTAGTGCATTGGCTGTAGGCAATGTTGCTTTGACCAATGCTCATGTGGCATTCCCTTTGACGGATTTACAATTAGCGGCACAAAGCTTTCCGCCCAACTGCTATGGAAACTTGAAGTTTTGTTAAAGACAAAAAACGATCCGGTGGTCCCGTTGGTCGTTTTTTTCTTTTAGACTTTGTTGGTTATGTTATGATCTAAAGAGAATATGATTTAGTTCATTAAAAAATCGCCGCAGGATGCGACGTATTCGTTATCAACGATAGGGATGTTGGAATGTCTATATTTTATGGCGTTTTAAAAAAACGTTCAGTTTGTCTTTGGTCTGTTTTAGGGCTATTTGCCTTTACTTTCTCTGTTTCTGCTCGAGCAATGAGTCCTTTGGATGAAGATGCGATGAGTAATGTCGTGGGTCAAGCCGCATTTTATACAAATTATACTGCTCAAACAGGATCTGGTGCTCCAGGCAATACTGAAAACTTTGGTTTCTTTACGGTGGGTATGCAAGCCAAACTTGATATCAATGCCAATATTCAACATTTACAACTGGGTTGTGGTGGTGTGAATGGTCCTGGCTGTGATATCGACATTAATAATCTAAGCCTTAGCGGAACACCCGGTGTTGGGAGTTGTCCCAGCGGTGCTGCTCGTGCAAGTTGTGATGCGACACTGACAAATCCTTTTCTTCAAATCGCAATCAAAAATCCGACTTCGCTATCCACTAGACAGATTGTAGGCTTCAATCTTGGTGCGCAGAGTGTTGCAGGACTGCTTACCACAGGTCAAAATGACGGTACCGCCAATGGGATTAATACCTTGAGTGGTTATTTGCCGATTGCATCGTCAACAGGTACCGCACAGACTCAGGCTGCTGTCTTTGGTACAGGTGCAGGTCAAACGGTAACTGGTAAAGTCGACATCAATATTCTACTTTGTACAACAGGCTGTGGTAGCGGCAAGGGGATTACAACCGACCCATCACAATCGGCAGGGCTCTCTATACCCTCTATGAACGTCCCATTTACGACAGTTGCCACGACTGTTTCGGGGACACGCCTTACTTCAGCCCCTGTAGTGGCCAATGCAATTGTCCCAGATATCCCAATTACACCGAGTAGTGGTAGCTTGTATGTTAATCTTAATCAGACCGTCTGCGTAGCATTCTTGATTTGTCTGAGCAACACTAAATTTCAAATGACCTCAACTATTCAAAATTTGGGAGTAAAGATTAATTTCTCCGAGGGTCTGGGATACATCCATAATTTGCCGCTCAGTGGTAATGGCTTAGGTTTGTCCCTGCAGAGTCAAGCGATTCGTTATCCAGGTCGCCCTGTTGATGATATTGCGCAACCTGGGTGGTGGTTAGCGGTGCAAAACCCTCTTAATTTGGGCGTACTTAATCCCCAGAATAAAGTGGACATTTCCTCAGCATTCCCTCAACTTGCAACGATCTTGAGTGCAAAGTTGAATGCAGGTCCCCCTTATCTGATTCCTCCGATCGATACAGGGCAAGGTTTGCAAGCATTAGTCTCAGGTTACCTCACGGCAACCGTACCACCGATTAATTTATCAGGTAGTGTGGCAACCATTGGATTGTCAAACTTGCCTTTGGACGGTAATCAGAATGTAAAACCCAACTGCTATGGCACATTAAAGTTCTGCTAATGTGACACGATAAAAGCAGCCTCTTTGGCTGCTTTTTTATATTTTCAATAAAGCATTGACGATTTTGAACCAAACGTTCATGATCAAGGCATGAACATTTTTATGATTTCTCTCGCCCAAGTCCCCGCCATTCACGCCATTGTGAAGGCGCGTATTGGCTTGTCTGAGCGACTGTAGAGATTTATATGTGGTTCTAATTTCTCAAGGTCGCTCATGTAGCGGCCTTTTTGTTGTGCTCATTTTGTCATATTGATGCGCTATATGATGAGATCAATTTAATCAATTACCCGCTTGTGGCGATGGGTGACTTTAGGATAAGACCGTGAATGCTGAACTTGATACATCCGCAACCCATTCTGGATTGAAGGCAGGACATGCCACAGAAAGTTTTAATACATCGATAGCTTATCTTGGCCTCGTCCTGATTTGGTCGACGACACCGTTGTCCGTTGTACTGAGTCTGCGTGAGTTAAACCCGATATGGTCACTCACGATTCGATTTCTGTTGGCACTCGTTGTTGCACGCGGGGTGTTGTGGTTGCTCAAAGAGCCATTACCCATGGATAGAGCGGCAATGCGCTGTTATCTAGCGGGAAGCTTTAGTCTGTTTTGGGCTATGCTATTTACCTATCTGGGTGCGCAATATCTGCCTTCAGGGTTAATTTCATTGATCTATGGACTATCACCCTTGGTGGCGGGTTTCTTTGCCCATGTAGTGTTTAAATCGCAGCGTCTTAACTTTATTCAGTGGGCGGGGATGTTTATTGCGGTCTTAGGTTTAGCCGCTATTTTTGGCGCAGCAAAAATGCAAGGAAATATCGTCGTCGGCATTATTTATGTGCTGCTTGGCGTGCTCTGTTATGTCGGTTCAATCTTTTGGTTGCGTTATGAAAATAACCGAGAGGGTGGGGTCAGTCTGCACTCTCTCGCTCAAACAACTGGATCATTACTCTTATCTGGCATCGGTTTGCTGGTTTTGATTCCGTTTTACTGGGAGCAACGACCTATGGCAATACCAAGTTGGCTATGTGTCAGCGCGATACTCTATAGTGCAACGTTTGCATCGGTGCTGGCTATGTTTTGCTATTTCTATTTGGTGAGCCGAGTAAAGCCTGCAACGTTGTCACTGACGACCGTTATGACACCCATCCTGGCTATGGGGCTTGGGATGTGGATCAACCATGAGCACCTGACATGGTCGATGCTGACGGGAGCGGCAATTGTATTGGTGGGATTATTGCTCTATTTTGCACCGGATTGGTGGCGGGCGAAGAACGCTTGAAGCGACTTTCCAACTTGCGTATCGAGTCTTAGAGCCTCGATACGCATCTATGGGCATTACTCTTCTGCCTTGAATGATTCCGGCAGTTGATATTCACGTAAATTGGCTTCGTCGATGGTTTTTTGTTGAATACATTCCGCAAGCTTGGACCGATCGTGAGGGTGTAGGCTAATAAAATAGGCACCGGTACGGAATCCTTCCAGATCTTCTTCTTCTGAATAGACGGTACGTGCGGTCGCAGCAAGATGAAACGCATTGCTGGGGTGGCTCAGTGTCAGGTGGATATGTGAACCCGGTGGGATGCGCTCACGGGCGTAAAAAGACAAACCACTTTCAGAAATGTTGACGCGGGTAGGACTGGGTAGCAGGGATTCGACCATACTGTCGTAAAGTGAACCTGTCAGTAGTGCGATTTTCTTATTCATCAGATCGAGCACACGTGCAACTTCAGGTTGTTGGACGGCCAGTGCATCTAACGTCATTTGCTGGACGGTTTCAAGTTCATCCAGTTCGGCCAACAACAGAAAGTAGCGTGGAATTGCGAATTCAGAGTCATAAGGATCAATCATGGCACTGGTGCGCGTAATCAACTGATAGTTGATGCGTAAGGTGTCATTAATGCGTGATAGCAAACGGCGCTCAGTATGCTCTGGGCTTAAGTTGTCGCCAATGTGATGAGTCGTCGTAGTTTCCATATAACATCCTATTATGCTCTGGCAAGTGCATCGCCAATTTTCTTGGTATCCTTACCAATATCAGTCTGAAGCGGTGCTTAATCGCCAGCCTTGTTTATTTACAAATTTTGTAATGTTTAAAGTAACATATCAAAAGTGAGTAATACATCACTATTATCAAGTTTTTACGGACAAATATCAAACATCTTGTCTTCTTATGGCTTGCAAATTTTCTACACCCAGTACGATGGGTACTGCACCTGTAGTTTCACATTGATCACGTCATTTAACAAGATCAACTTATCAGCAATCATATGTAATTAATTCATACATATCTAGCATTTTCTATCAGGTATTCTAGCGATGTATTAGAATAAATCATTCTTCCCCGCGTTTATCTTCGCGTTCATTGTTATTTTGTATGCTGGAACTTGCGTATGTTCAAACCTGTGTCGTTATTTGTTGGTCTGCGTTATACCCGCGCAAGGCGGAGCAATAAATTTATTTCCATTACTGCCCTTATTTCGACTATAGGCTTTATGGTGGGTGTTGCCGTTCTCATTACAGTATTGTCTGTTATGAATGGTTTTGATCGTGAACTGAAAAACCGTATTCTGGGCATGATCCCGCAGGCTACAGTTTCTTCTAACCAGATTATTCCAGATTGGCAGTTACTTGTGGCTAAAGCTAAACAACAACCCCATGTGATTGGAGCTGCGCCATTTACGCAAGTTCAGGGCATGTTAACCGCTCAAGGGCAAGTTGCGGGTGTTGTGATCAGTGGAATTGAGCCTGATCTTGAAAAGAATGTATCGATCGTTCAAAACCATATGACGGAAGGTTCTTTAGATGCTTTAACCGATGGCAGTTTTGGCATCGTGATCGGCAAGACTATGGCTGATAACCTAGGTTTAATGAAAGGGGATAAGGTGACATTAGTGTTGCCAGAGGCTACGGCTTCACCTGCTGGGGTTGTGCCGCGATTTAAACGATTTACGATTGTTGGGATATTTAGCGTCGGTGCAGAAATGGACTCCAGCCTAGGTTATATCGCGCTTAATGATGCCGCAAAATTATTGCGTTTGCCCGATGGTGCGCAAGGCGTGCGTTTGAAGTTAGATGACCTTTTTTCAGCCCGTGAAATCTCTAATGATTTTGCGCGAGAGCTTCCAAGCGGATTTTATGCCTCCGATTGGACTCAAACACAGGGAAATTTGTTCTCAGCAATACAGATGGAAAGGACAATGCTGGGACTCATTCTCTCTTTAATTATTTTGGTTGCGGCGCTAAATATTTTTTCCAGCTTAGTCATGGTTGTGAATGATAAAAAGGCTGATATTGCTATTCTGCGAACATTAGGAGCCTCACCAAAAACAATAACACGAATTTTTGTCGTTCAAGGCCTTGTGATCGGTGCTGTCGGAACCTTTTCTGGGACTCTACTTGGCATTGGTATTGCGCTAGGCATTAGTCCATTTTTAACTTGGCTTAATAACTTTTTTGGATTGCATCTACTCGATGCGTATTTTGTCAACTATCTACCTTCAGAGTTACGTTGGACGAATGTTGCACTTATTGTCGGCGTTTCTTTAGTGCTCAGTTTCATCGCAACCATTTATCCAGCGCTTCGTGCGGCTCGAGTCCAACCGGCTGAGGCACTACGATATGAGTAGTTTAATTGGCAATGCTCAGCAAAATTATGAATCCAAGGTGGATGATTTGACTGTGAATCAACAAAATGTTTTGCCCGTACTTGCTGCATCTAAACTGTCCAAGACCTTCAATGAAGGTAAAAATAGTGTGACGGTTTTACACGATCTTGATTTATCCGTACAGGCTGGTGAGTTCGTTTCGATCATTGGTTCCAGTGGTTCTGGCAAGAGTACGCTGCTGCATCTATTGGGTGGTCTAGATTTGCCAACCTCTGGCGAAGTGCGTGTGCATGGTGAGCTCCTCTCTGCCATGAATGAAACCAAACGGGGTGATGTGCGCAACAAGTCTTTGGGCTTTGTCTATCAGTTTCATCATTTGCTGGGCGAGTTTGACGCTGTTGAGAATGTCGCGATGCCGCTGCTTTTTCGGAGAGATGTTCATGTGGATGAGGCGCGTAGTCAAGCGATCGAATTACTGAAGAAGGTTGGGCTTGGTCATCGCTTGGATCACAAACCGGGCGAGCTGTCAGGCGGTGAGCGCCAGCGCGTGGCATTGGCGCGTGCGCTGGTTACTCGTCCTTCGGTGGTTCTTGCAGATGAGCCCACGGGGAATCTGGATCGTAAAACCGCGACTGATATTCTGGCTTTGCTTGGGGATCTGCGCCGAGATTTAGGCATGGCCCTGCTGGTAGTGACTCATGATGAGTCGTTGGCAGGTGCTGCAGATCGTATTATGCATATGCAGGATGGGCGCTGGTTAAGCTAGAGTCCGCTGGATATCAAAAAGAGCTGCATGAGCAGCTCTTTTTTTATGATTTTCCCTGATCTTGGCGGTATTGTTTCCGCTGAATTTGTCGCTCGCGTAAGTCTCGAACCACATGCCAGCGCCATAATAGCTTCACCAGAATATTACCAATCGCTCCCAGCACTACGGCTTCAATCAATAAACCGACTAGCAGTGCACCGAGATTGAAGTGATATTGAGTGGGGACTGCACTTGCAGAGTCCCCGAAGAGGCTGGTGGTCAACTGAATGATGATGTGTTTAATCTGCGTGATGTCCAACATGGGCACACCAAAGATCAAAGAGCCGATACAATAACTGGAGTAGAGAATCGGCAGCATGGTAAAGGGGTTAGAGATCCAAGTTAGCGCGATTGAAAGCGGCAGATTCACGCGAAATAATATTGCGCACGCAGCAGCAATCAGCATTTGTGAGGGGAGCGGAATCCAAGCACACACAATGCCCCAAAACATCGCTCCGGCTATCGATCGGCGATTAATATGCCATAGGTTTGGGTCGGTAATTCTAGAGCCAAGTCGATGTATGCCGGGAAGCGCTGCGATTCGTTCAGGGGTCGGAATGTAACGTCGGATAAATTTTTTGGGCATGTGACTCTTGGTTCTAGGAGATTTGCGATAATCTGGTTTATGCTGAAGTTATCAGGCAAGACCTCTTCAACGGCGTCATCAATTGTTCTATAAGTACCATAACAAATATCAGTACACTTTATGATGACTTTTTATTAAAGGATGCGTTGAACGATCGATATTATGGATGAAAAACAGGCAATTGATGTCGTTCAACTGAATTTATTCACTTTTATTCTAGTTGCTTTCGTCATGGGTGTCATGACGGCAATCGTATACCCGACCGCCAGTTCTGTATGGATTTGGTCAGGTCTTCTCGCTGTTCCCACCATATTCTGGACCCGATATCATCGCAAGCGATCATTATTGTTCTGTGCATTATCCATGTTGGCGACGTTTGGTTTTGGTCTAGGCTATGCCCAGCTTACCCTGCAAACCGCATTAGATGATCGACTGAAAACACCGCAAACCGTTGAAACGGTTGTTCGTGTCATGGGCATTAGTGATGGCGTGGATGAAAATTGGCGACAAGTCGTGGAAGTTGTTGATCCACAGCCTAATATTCCTAAACGCTGGCTACTCTATCCTAAGTTTTCTATTTCCAATGAGCAGCGCCGCCCTATTGCAAATTTACAGGCAGGCGAACTTTGGCGCGTCAGGGTCAAACTTACTCCACCCCATGGCATTGCGTCCCCTGCGGCATTTGATCAGGAGCAATGGCTACTCACTGAGCATATCGGTGCAACAGGGTCATTGGAGTCGGCAACGCTCATCAACTCCGAAGCGGGTGGCATACGATTGCCTTTAGATCGGATTGATCGATTGCGTGAGCATTTGCACGATCATTTATCGATGCTGGATTCACCTGCTCGGGCAGTGCTGCTCGCACTGTTGACGGGTGATCGTGCCTTAATCGATCCTGATTTGCGTCAGCTTTATCAGCAGACGGGGATTAGTCATCTGATGGCCATTTCAGGCCCTCATGTCGTACTTGCAGCGTTGATGATGGCGTGGGTGATGCAGAGTATTCTGAATATTCGTCCATTGCTTTATTTAAAAGTGCCTCGCAGTATCTTGCTTATCCCCGTTGTGATTACAGTGGTTGTGCTCTATGCCCTTCTCGCAGGCTGGGGAGTTCCTGCTCAGAGAACCGTGCTGATGGTTTGTATTGCAACTGGTCTGGCATTGTTTCGCAAGCGCTGGTCAACCGTTTATATTTTGCTAATGGCATTGGCACTGACGCTATTGATTGACCCATTGGCGATCTATCAAAGCGGCTTGTGGCTGTCCTTTGTCGCAACCGCGATTTTAATCAGTTGGGTTCAGCAGCCGATTGTTACTGGTCATCGCTGGCAGCGCGCTTTGCAGCATGTAAAAGGTTTACTGAAGTTGCAAACAGCGATGTTTCTCTTATTGATTCCGGTGACGCTCGCATTTTTTCACCAGATTCCTGTGCTCTCCATTCTGGTGAATTTGATCGCAATTCCGCTGATTGGTTTATTGATCGTCCCCTTGGCATTTATGGCCTTGTTCATTCTGCCTGTATGGTCCGGTCTTGCCGATGCGATTTGGATTTTGGCAGCGTGGCTGCTAGAGCAGTTGCATGCATTGCTGCTGATCTTACCTGTGAAGGTTCTTTCTCTAACGCTCACGCCGATCGGACTTGCCGCATTGGCGGTAGTAATGCTCGTTGGATTGATGCCGCGCGGAAGTATTCCGCGAGGACTAGTTTTGCCTTGCCTCGCCATTTGTTTTCTGCCGATGTGGATGAGTAGACCGCTTTTTGGTTCGCAGCATGATGCACCAGTGAAAGTGCAGGTATTGGATGTGGGACAGGGATTGGCTGTTCTGATTCAAACCCCAAAGCATGCCATGTTATTTGATACGGGTGCCAAGCGTGCCGAAGCACGGGAAGGAATGGGAGAGCGTGTGGTACTTCCAGCCTTATCCGGAGCGGGACTTTTTCACCTTGATCGGATCATGATTAGTCATGCGGACTATGAGCATAACGGCGGTTTGGCTGCAATCCTTGCGAAGTTACCTGTAGATCATGTGAGTAGCAGTAAAGCGCTACTTACTGTACCTACCGAGCTATGCCAGAGTGGTCAGCACTGGCAATGGGATGGAGTGGATTTTGATATTCTGGCACCATGGCCGAATTGGAATGTGATCGACGACAAAGACCAAAGTTGTGTGCTAAAGATCACCGCCCCGTTGATGCAAAATCATCGGGTATCTATGCTCTTGATGGGCGATGCTGGTTTTGATGTGGAGTCACGATTAATCGCGGAAAATAAGTCACTTGCTGCTGATGTCTTGCTGCTGGGTGATCATGGTTCGAATCGGGCCAGTTCGGACTCATTTATTAATGCGGTTGCGCCGGAGCTTGCTGTCTATTCATCAGGAGTTTTCAGTAAAAAGTATCCTTCGGATCTGATCATCGCCCGACTCAAAGCAAAAAATATTGCAGTCGAATCTACCGTGACAGGAGGAACGCTGACCATTGATCTAGGCGGTCAAGACCATTTCGATCTCTCCCGCTATCGAGATCAATACATCTGGTTAAAGCGCTAATCCCAAAGCTTGGATTTAAATGGATGCTTTATCAATCAGGATCTGACGGACTTCCGCATCAGTTTTCTGGTAAATTCCTGCAAAATGCGGAGCATCTTTAAAGCGCTTGTACGCCCACTGATACTGGATTGGATCACGTCGGATGAGACTTTCCACGGCGTGATTCAGTGTATCTACGGAAGTTTGTAAATCGGAACTGCGGATCGAGTCAGGTAGGTTCTCAAAGTAAATATCAAAGCCATCACCATCCGCACAGCGGACACAGGACATCATAACGACTCCGCAACCCGTCTTTTGGGCTAGACGTGAAACTAGTGTAGTCGTTAGAACTTGATGACCGAAGAATTTTGAGAGAATGCCACCTGACTCATCCGGCACATGATCCGGTAGGATTGCGCTAAAGCCACCTTGTTTTAAGGTGCGAAATAGAGCGCGTACGCCACGTTCATCGGTCGGAACCAATGTTGCCTGCAGGCGACTACGCGCTGCTAACACAAAGGCATCCAGCGAAGGATCATCCGCAGGTTTGTACATGATCGTGGGTGCAGTATGCTGATTCACCCATGGATTCATCATTTCCCAAGTACCAAAATGTGGGATGACTCCAATCAATCCTTTGGGATTTTTTAATCCTTCTAAAAAGATGTCTTCGCCATGTACGGTTCTGATTTGACTCACACTGAACTCAGGCGGATTGCCCCAGCTCTTGATAAACTCCAGCATACTCATGGCTTGTGAGCGCAGTGATGCAGCCGCGAGTGCAAGTCGTTCTTCTTCAGATTTTTCTGGGAAGGCGATGAGTAGATTACGACGGACGGTCCAGACCACGCCTTTATTGGGAAACCACATGGCAATGCCAGCAACGCCACGTGCAAAAGCTTGTAATGATCCGATGGAAAGCCATGCGAAAAATTTCAAAATAAATAACAGTGGGGTTTGGCGTTCTTTGCTAGTCATAACATTGGCTTTTATATAATGGTTTATTTATTTCAGCGTGGCCCATTTTAAAGGAGTCTGGATTTAAGGGTCAACTTTGCGTGCCTTGCGCATTATAAAAAGATCTTAAAAACAGAACTTAACACATCTGAGGTATTCATACCTTTAAACCCTTCAATAAAATATACGCAGGCAATCATTTAACCGAATGAGTAACCGGATCGGCATAGACATTTCCTTGCATTTATAGCAAGGTATGGCTAATGTCTAAATTCGCGTACACCGCATCATATAAAAGGTTGTTTCATGTCTAGTTGGCCACCGAATCCAAATACTCCGCAGCAAACTCCAGATCCACAACCACCTCATCCGCAGCTTGCAGGTCAAGAGTGGCGGATTTTGGAAAAAACACTACTGGCATCCATTGAAGAGCAGCGCCGTGCTAGACGCTGGAGTATCTTCTTCAAACTGACGACCTTCTTTTTCTTTCTACTGTTCTTTTTTGCTTTGGCGAAAAGCTGTGGCAAGGAAGAGAATATTGCTGTGAATACCAGCCCGCATTTGGGCATTGTCGATATTACAGGTGAAATCGGTGAAGGCAAGCCAGCCAACAGTGATGACATCATCACCGCATTGAATGCAGCATTTGATGCTTCACAAAGCAAAGCTATCGTTTTGAATATCAATTCACCCGGTGGTTCACCTGTTGAATCCGATCAGATCTGGCAAGAAATTCGCCGCCTGCGTGAACTGCATAAAGACAAGAAAGTCTACGCAGTGATTGGTGATATGGGCGCCTCTGGTGCGTACTATATTGCTTCTGCGGCAGATGAAATCTATGTCAACCCATCAAGTCTCGTGGGTTCGATCGGAGTGATTATGCCGAACTACGGCGTAACCGGTCTGGCTCAGAAATTGGGTGTTGAAGATCGCACCATGACCGCAGGCGCGCACAAGAATATCTTGAGCATGACCAAGCCGCTAGATCCTTTTGAAAAAGCACATGTGCAAGGTGTACTGGATAATGTGCATCAGCACTTCATTGCTGCGGTGAAAGAGGGCCGTGGTAAGCGCTTAAAAGAAGATGCCAATACCTTCTCTGGTTTGTTCTGGAGCGGTGAGCAGGCGATTAATTTAGGTTTGGCGGATAAGGCGGGTAGCGTCGATAGCCTGAAACGCGAATTAAAACTTAAAGATACTGCAGACTATAGCGTAGACCGCAGTTCTCTTGAAAAAATCATGGGACGTTTAGGTACGACCTTGGGTGTAGGCATCGGTGCATCATTGAAATCGTCTGTCAGTGACATGAATTCGCAAGCATCACTGAAATGAGACTAAAATGAGTAACGCGATGAAACCTTTGATTCACTTTGCCCATGCCAATGGTATTCCATCCGCAGTGTATGAAAAGATTTTTGCAGCACTGCGTGATGAAGCTGGCGGTAGTTTTGATGTCGTAACCTTACCGTTAATTGGTGTGGATCCACGTTTCCCAGTCAATGATCATTGGACCAATCTTCGTGACCAGTTGATTGATAGCATTCAGCGTCAATCTGTGGATGCAGAGGGGAATTGTCGTCCCGTCATTGCGCTGGGTCATTCACTCGGTGGACTACTTAGTTATATGGCGGCGTATAAGGTGCCGGAGCTGATGAGTGGTCTGGTGATGTTGGACCCGCCATTGATCAACGGTCTGTATTCGTTAGGTATGCACTTGGCTAAGACTTTTGCGCCAACTGCCTACGATAAGCGGACGCCAGCAGCACTGTCGAGTCGCAGACGAGATCATTGGGATAGCCGTGAGCAAGCCGCTGAAAAGCTGCGTGGTCGTGGGCTATTTTCAGCCTTTGATCAGGATTGCTTTGATGCCTATATCCAGTATGGCCTCAAGGATGCCCCTGATGGTGGTGTGACGCTGACTATCCCGAAGAGTGTCGAGGTAAAGATTTTTCAGACCAACCCGTCATGGTTCTGGTTATCTCCGCGCCGTGCACCCAAAGTGCCTGCCCATATGATTGCAGGACGTGACAGTCAGTTCTATGGTCGCGGCTTTCCGCAGCGTTTGCAGAGGCAGCAAGGGATTCCGTATACCTTGAGTGACGGCGGGCATATGTTTCCGCTGGAGAGACCGCTTGAGACGGCGGCGATGATTAAAGAGGTGATTAAGGGGTTTGCTCTTAAGCCTTAATCAATGTGTAGAGTTTAAAGGGAGAACAGCTGTTATTTTTACGAACAGTAGTTCTCCCTTTATTTTTTCGATAGCTGAGAGGGCTATTTTCTGTATTTCTATGATGATGGAGTCATTTTGTTTTAATCCGTTATAACAATCTTCACTTGAGAGCCATCTTTCAATTCTTGAATTTGCTTGAGTATATGGCCAGTGATTGCAAAGTGTTCGCGAGCAGGCACGGCATTAAGGTTCTCAATGGTATATTTCCCTTCTGCAAAGACTGGCAGCGTGACGTAGGTATAGCATTGATCCTCATTTGGAATTTTTCTAGCCTCATGCAGTTGCTCTACCAAGTATGGCATTAGCCATTCATCTGCAATTTCTGAGTTCAACAATTCGTTGAAATGATCGACAGAGTTGGCGACAGGTGTAATTTCACCTGTTCCTGTATTTAACCAAAGCACTTCGGATGAATCGCTTTGGAAAAACATGTCGCCCATGATAGAAAACAGGATTGGTGTAAAAGACTCAGGTAAAAGCCACGCCCATGATGAGACAATTTGTTGTATTGTTTCATCATTTGGTTTGAAATGCAGGTCAGACCATTTAATAGACAAGGGTTTAACCTCAAGGTATTTGAATAAATCTGATTTTTAACATCGCAGCCTTATCAAATCAAGTGAATTGACTTCCAATCCTTAAACACTTCCCGTATAATCCTGCCTCCCTTACCCGCAGGTCATGACGCAGTTGGGCGTCTTGTAACTAAACGGGTTCCAAAAAAGAGGCTGATATGAGTAAAATCAAACTCAAAACTAAACGCGGAGCTGCAAAGCGCTTCAAAAAAACCGCGAATGGTTTCAAGCGTAAGCAAGCATACAAACGCCACATTCTGACCAAAAAGTCTCCGAAGCGTATTCGTCAACTACGCGGTTGTGTAATGGTTCACGTCAGTGACGTTGCAGCTGTTCGCCGTATGTGCCCATACCTTTAAGGAGATATTAAATGGCTCGTGTAAAACGTGGTGTAACGGCTCATCGCCGTCATAAAAAAGTTCTAGCCCGTGCAAAAGGTTACTACGGTGCGCGTTCACGCGTATATAAAGTAGCCGTACAGGCTGTGATGAAAGCCGGTCAATACGCATACCGTGACCGTCGTCAAAAGAAACGTACTTTCCGCGCATTGTGGATTGCACGTATCAATGCAGGTGCACGTTTGAATGGTCTGTCATACAGCCGTTTGATCAATGGCCTGAAAAAAGCAGAAGTGATTATCGACCGCCGTGTATTGGCTGATATCGCGATGCATGATGCGACTGCATTTAGCGCCATTGCTGAAAAAGCAAAAGGTGCGCTCGCTGCTTAATGATGTTTTATAAATAATCGTTAAGTTGCAAAACAAGAAGCCACCTGAAAAGGGTGGCTTTTTTGTTGTCGTTTTTGTGGGTTCTTGAGGGGATAAGCCTCCGCAAATGATGATTTTAAGTTAGAATTCGTAGCCCGTTTTTAGTGGTTCACCATGCGCTTACAAAATGCTGTGATCAGCAGTAATGACGAGAAATGATATGTCACAAGATTCCGCTGTTTCTAATGCCTCGCCTGTCGCAGTGCCATTAGAAGACTTAACTGCCAATGCGCTTACCGCCATCGCAGCCGCCCATGATTTGGCGAGTTTAGAACAAGTCCGTGTCCAGTTTACTGGTAAAAAAAGCCAACTTGCTGAAGTGTCCAAGGGTTTAGGAAAGCTGGACCCTGAAGCACGTAAAGTGCAAGGCGCGGTACTGCATACGATCCGTGAGAGCATCAACGATGCCCTGAATCAGCGTCAAGCCTTGCTGCAAAAAGCGGCCCTTGATGCCAAGCTCGCCAGTGAAACCATCGACATTACCCAAGAGGGGCGTGGTCAGCAACCGGGCAGCATCCACCCCGTGACTCAGGTCATGGAGCGGATGTGTCAGTTCTTTGTCAAAGCAGGCTTTACTGTTGAGTCGGGTGCTGAAGTCGAGGACGACTATCATAATTTCGAAGCCCTGAATATCCCCAGTCATCATCCCGCACGTGCGATGCATGATACGTTTTATTTTGATGCGCATCATTTGCTGCGCACGCACACCAGCTCGGTTCAGATACGTACGATGGAGGCACAGCAGCCACCGATTCGGATTATCTGCCCAGGTCGTGTCTATCGCTGCGACTCAGACCAGACGCACTCGCCGATGTTCCATCAGATCGAAGGTCTGGTTGTGACCGAGCACACCAGCTTTGCCGAGTTGAAAGGTTTAATCGTGCAGTTCCTGAATGTATTTTTCGAGCGTGAGTTGACGATTCGTTTCCGCCCGTCTTATTTCCCCTTCACTGAACCGAGTGCTGAAGTGGACATCATGAATGAGCATGGTCGCTGGCTTGAGGTGTTGGGCTGTGGCATGGTGCATCCGAATGTACTGAAGAGCTGCAATATCGACCCTGAGAAATATACCGGCTTTGCGTTTGGCATGGGCATTGAGCGTTTTGCCATGTTGCGTTATCAAGTCAACGATTTGCGGATGTTCTATCAAAATGATGTGCGTTTCTTGCGACAATTTGCAGTGCCAACTTTTTCTACTGAGCCAGAACCATCCACAGTCCAGTCAGTTGAGGTGCAAGCATGAAAATCAGTGAAAGTTGGTTGCGCAGTTGGGTTAATCCTGCCGTAGATAGTGAAGCGCTTGCCCATCAATTGACGATGGCTGGCCTTGAAATTGACAGCAATGAGTCGGTCGCGCCTTTTTTCCATGGCGTTGTCGTCGGTGAGGTGTTGACAGTCGTGCAGCATCCAGATGCAGACCGTTTGCGTATAACGACGGTCAATGCTGGCGCGAGCGTGAATAATGGTGAACCCTTGCAGATCGTCTGTGGTGCACCCAATGTGGCGGTCGGTTTAAAAGTTGCCGTGGCGCTGATCGGTGCCGTATTGCCGAAAGATTTTAAAATCAAACCGAGTAAACTGCGCGGTGTTGATTCACAAGGCATGCTGTGCGGTGCAACTGAAATTGGCTTGGATGATGGTGTTGATGGCTTGATGCTGCTACCGAGTGATGCGCCGATTGGTGTGGACATTCGTGAGTACCTTAAACTCGATGATCGTATTCTGGAACTTGGCATTACACCAAATCGTGGCGACTGTTTGAGTGTGAAGGGCATTGCTCGTGAACTGGGCGTCATTAATAGTCTGACCGTGAATGAACCCGTTATCGCCATTGCCCCTGTTACTTCAGATCGCAAGCTTTCGATCCAGATTGCGGATGATGTACAGCGTCATGGCTGTCCACGTTATGCAGGTCGCGTGATCACAGGCATCAACCCACAAGCCAAGACACCGACGTGGATGGCAGATGCTTTAGTACGTTCAGGTGTGCGTACCCATAGTGTACTGGTTGACATTACCAATTATGTCCTACTTGAATTGGGTCAACCGCTACATGCGTTTGATGCGAATACTCTTCAAGGGGGTATTTCTGTTCGTGTGTCTGAAGCAGGTGAGAAGCTGACGCTACTCAATGATCAAGAAGTGACGCTTGATAACGATACCTTACTGATTTGTGATGAGTCAGGTGCCGTTGCCATGGCAGGGGTCATGGGTGGTTTACGCTCTAGTGTGACGGATGCGACAACCGATATCTTTCTTGAAAGTGCCTTCTTTGAGCCGTTGGCTTTGGCTGGTCGTGCACGCCGTTATGGCCTGCATACCGATGCATCACATCGTTATGAGCGCGGTGTGGATTTTGAGTTGCCCTTGCCTGCGATCGAGCGAGCCACTACATTGATTTTACAACTCGCAGGTGGTCATGCGGGTCCAGTGACTGTGGTTGAGCAAGTGGCGGCATTGCCGAAGCGCGCTCCGATTTATTTCACCCTAGGACAAGTTCAGCGCTTACTAGGCTTTGAAGTCACGGCTGATTTTGTCTTGCATACATTGCTGAGCCTAGGCTTGCAAGTTACGGGCAATGAGAACGGCTGGAACGCAACGCCGCCATCACATCGTTTTGACATGAGTATTGCCCCAGATCTGAGTGAAGAAGTGGCGCGAATTTATGGTTATGACAATATTCCGGTGAAGTTTCCGGTTCAACCGATGACCTTGATTCCAACCGAAGATCGTCTAAGTACGCAAGCATTGCGTCAGACTTTGGTTACTTTGGGCTATCAAGAGGCGGTCAGCTTTAGTTTTGTCGATGAGAAGCTTGAGCGCATTTTAAACCCAGACGTTAACCCACTGCATCTTGCTAATCCGATGTCTAGCGAATTGGGTGTCATGCGCACGACCTTACTGTCGAGTCTCATCCCTTGTGTACAATACAATCTCAATCGTCAGCAAAACCGGGTGCGTTTCTTTGAAACTGGCTTACGCTTTGTGCCAAATGCTGCGCAAGAGATCAGTGAATTACAACAGATTCCAACGCTTGCGTTAATTGCGACAGGTGGACGGGTTCCAGAGCAGTGGACCGAAGCCAAACCGAAGATGGATTTTTATGATTTTAAAGCAGATGTTTCACAAGTCTTGCTTTCTGGAAGAATCGGCGTTAGTTTCATCAAATCGACACGTCCGTGGCTTCACCCGGGACAAAGTGCAGAAATTATCCAGCATGGCATAACTATTGGATATCTTGGACGTTTGCACCCCTCGTTAGAAGACAGCCTAGATTTAGGGGTGACGTGGGTTGCGGAACTGGATATCGCCCCTTTGACAGCGCCACAGGTGTCCAAGTTTACAGAATTATCACGTTTTCCTTCAGTTAGGCGTGATATTGCTGTTTTAATTAGTGATAGTATTCAGGTCAGCCAGATTCAAACAACGATTGCTGCTGTGGCTGGAGACTCGATGACCAAAGTCTGGTTGTTTGATGAATATACAGGGCAAGGTGTTGATGTTGGATTGCGTTCGCTTGCATTTGCTTTATTGTGGCAACACCCAGAGCGCACTCTAGAAGATACGGAAATTAAAGATGGGATGCAGCGTGTGGTTGAGGCGCTGTCTCATACCTATGGCGCAACTTTGAGGGCATCATGACTGCACTAACTAAAGCCGAAATGGCAGATAATTTAAGTGAAAAGACAGGCATCAATCGACGTGAAGCCAAGCAATTGGTTGAACTCTTTTTTGCTGAAATTTCTAAATCCTTAATTTCAGGTGAAGTGGTTAAGTTATCAGGTTTTGGTAACTTTGAATTGCGTAATAAACGCCAACGTCCAGGTCGTAACCCAAAGACTGGCGAAGAGATTCCAATTTCTGCACGTCGTGTAGTGACTTTCCGCGCTGGTCAGAAATTCCGTCGCCGTGTTGGTGAAGGTGCTGACGAATAATAAGGTAATCTTTGCGATCAACTATCAATTCTGATCGTTTCGTCCCCTCTGCTTTATTGAAAACCTCTAGTCTAAATACAGGCTAGAGGTTTTCTACGTTTAAAATCTGAGTCATTTGGATTTAGACAAGACTCTTGGAAAATGAAGGTCGTAGAGTGGGATCGTTGTTATGCTTTTTCAACAATGGCTTTGATATTACTGAGTCCCGTTTCAAAGTCTTTGCCCACCACGCGATCCATGTTGAAGAATAATCCCATCACTTTCGCGATAAAAGGACTTGGCCCGCGCATTTCCCAGGTTACTTCGGTTGAGTCACCCAGATTCACGATGCTGAATTCTGCAACATTATGTGCTTCGAAGGGCTTTAGGAAGTCGAGCTGAATAATGATTTGATCAAAAGGCTTAGATAGCGTGATTTCCATCCGGCCTGCGCCCACTTTACCCTGACCTACCCAGCTATAGATCGTGCCTAAGCCTCCTGGGGTGCCGTCAAAAGTACGGATCATGGTTGGATCAATGTTCTCCCACGGTGACCAAGACTGCCATTGGTGGAAATCATTGATGAGTGGGAAAATTCGTTCAGGCGGGGAGCTGATGCGGATGGAACGGTGTAGTTGGAAAGTATCCGGCTTGGTCGCCGCAAAGAGCAGTACGACCGCAATAATGACAATAATGATGGCTAGGATTAACATGACAATACACTCCCATAGCGATTAAGGATGAGCGTGCAGCCACTAAATTTAAAAGGTGAGACGTCTACTTTTTGGGCTTTTGCGCTCTGGTTGCCGCAGCATAAGCAAGTCTTGCCCACTGTGCAGCTTGTTCAAAATCTTCAAAAATTTCATCAGGTGCTTGGTAGTAAGACATTTTAATGGCTTTACCCTCCCGATCAAATTCAAAAGGAGGTAGTCCAAACTTCTCAAAGGTTTGACGACTTAAAGCATCTGCTTTGAGATACAGAATTTCGTCCGCGACTAATCCAAACATCAAATCATGGTGATAAACACCATAGCCACCGAACATGCGTCGAATCCGAATGACCCCAAATTGTGCAAAAACCTCATGCAAAAAGTCGGTAAATTAGGTGGCCATGAGTCATTCCTGTTTTCTGCGAACCCAAAGCTTATTTGGCTTTAGGCTTACGTTCTTTCTTCTTGGCAAGTGCTGCAATGGCAGATTGAATCTCTTCTTCACTGACATTGGTCATATGTTGTAAGGCATTCAAGGTATCTGCATTCAGCACTAGGCGTGAGTCTTCGGCCATATTGATGAGACGATGGTCAAAATGAATGAGCCCCTGATCATCAATCGTCACATATTTCAGTTCAGATAGCGCGGCAACAAAACTACGGAACAAGGCTTTGTCAAAAAACTCAGGCGAATTGAATTCATAGAGTACGGAGAGACGCTGACCTAGCAAATGGCTGAGATCTTCGACTTGCTTGGCGGTAATACGTCCTGAACCTTGTTGGCTAAGTAGCGTTAAGGTCATGAAGTAGCGCTCTAAGCTTTGCTGTACTGGTGCCGCGAGAACACCAAGCTGATTGTATGCTTCGCTATTGGGTGGAGGGCTGTAAACGGTATTTGAGCCATCATCGAGCACTAGTTCTGCAGAGATCAGAGCAGCCAGCTGTTGATCAATCACCTCATCTAACATTTCCTTGCGCCATTTCAAGAACAACTCGGCTTGTAGGAAGGGATACAGGGTTTGAATCACGCTGCCGATCTCTTCCCGGCTGATTCGACCATTGTGCTGTACCAGAGAGGCAATGAGAGACGGTAGGATAAAGAGGTGCAAGATGTTATTGCGGAAGTAGGTCAAGAGCACGCCTTGACCGTCTTCGATGGCAATCATATCGCCCAGCAAATGCTTGACGCGTTTGATGAGTTTTAATTTTAGGCCATAGGCAATGATATCTCGACCTGAGAAGGTGGTGATTTCGATCCGCTCATCGTAAGGCACCGCTTCGGCAAGCGAGCGATAGGTGTCTAATTGTTTGATACAGACTTCTTCATCCAGTGCATGTTTAGGCGTTGCAAGCAGGACTACCGATAGCAACGATACAGGATTCAATACCGCTGCGCGGTTGATATTCTGCATGATGTTTTCGGCAACGGTATCCACTGCCAGTTTAGCTTCACGGGGCATAGGATCATCATTGCTAAGCAATTGTATGCTATCGGCATTATGGGCTTTTAGCACTTGGTCTAAAAAGACGGGCTCACCAAAGCTCACGTGTACTTTACCAAAAATACGTTCAATTTTTCTGGCTGCTTGAAGTAAACCCCAGACTGATTCTGATTCTTTTGGCTTCCCCGACATTTCACCCACATAGGTAGCCCCTTCCATAAGGCGTTCGTAGCCAATATAGGTTGGAATAAAAGCAATGGGTTTACCTGCACCACGCATATGACTATGAATGGTCATGGCGAGCATGCCGGTCTTCGGTGGAAGTAGACGTCCAGTACGTGAGCGCCCGCCTTCGATGAAGTATTCAATCGGGTTGTTACGGGTCAAAATACTATGAAGGTATTCTTTAAAGACAGATACATATAGAGGATTTCCCTTAAATGTTCTACGGATAAAGAATGCGCCACCGCGACGCAGTAATGGACCTACACCTGGGATGTTGAGATTGTCCCCTGCCGCAATGTACGGGATCATCATACCGCGTTTATAAATGACATAGGACAGCAGTAAATAGTCAATATGACTGCGATGCGATGGCGTATAGATCAGCTCATATTCATCAGCAATATTACGTACGCTCTGGAAATGGTGAACTTCAACGCCATCGTACAATTGTGTCCAGAGCCATGTCAGACTGCGTTCAAGAAAACGAACTGCAGAGTACGAGTAATCGGAAGCGATTTCATCCAGATAACCATGTGCTTCGTGATGAACTTCAATGGATGTCTTATTGCTGCGGGTCATTTCACGTTGAACCGCTTCTTGGATACTTTGAGTACTCATCAGGTCATCGACCATATTGCGGCGATCAGAGAGATCAGGGCCCAGTACAATTTCACGTTGGCGGGTCAAGTAGTCACGTAGTTGTTGCATGATCCTTTTAGCAATTTCATTGGCGTCGCTAGGACCCTGTTTGCGGATGTCTGCAACGAGTGCACGCAAGGCCAGTGGATCATGAAACTGTACAAAAGCCTGACGACCATGAACGATAATATTCGCTGATTGCTTCAGCAGGCTCGGTGTTGCCCACGAGTCTGCAAAAAGCAGTTTAAACAAAGAGTCTTCTTTGTCAGGAGCGCGTCCCCACAGGATGGTGATTGGCACCAGCTCTACATCCAGATCTGGGAACTGTGCAACAGCATCCATCAAACGCAATAAACGAGGTGGCTGAGTATCCGTTGGTGTGCGAAATGGGTTGCCTTCGTCGGTATTTTTAATATACAGGATTGCAGTTTCTTCGTTTAAACGGTGGCTGACCATTGGATTAAGGGGCGCGGGTAAGTTCTGGCGTCGTGCTTCACCGTCAACCAATAATGCATTGCTCATAGAGTGTTCAAAGAACACATAGCAGATGGCCCGCTCATGTCCAATGACTGCCGGAGACGTACTCTCACCAGCTTCTGTTTGCGGACTGATTGCGAGAGGCTCTAACTTGGCGGGTAGGGATTGCAGCCCTTTTGGAATATCTCCGAGTAAATGTGGTGTTGCAACCGTATCGAGTAATTTTCCCGACAAACGACGATACCAATTACTGATATTGGATTGAAATTTATTCGACATAGGACAGAAATCCCTTTGTATTAAGCTTGAAATTATATCGCCGTATCATGCCACAACTGAGCCAGCCTGTGCCTGATTTCAAGTTGGATTTACGTTGATTTTCTATAGCGACAGACTTAAGACTGCTTGGTGTTTTATGCAAATAGGCATAAAACACCAAATCATCTTGTCATGATGATCGTATATGTTAGTTGGGGCTGACGTAATGGCAAACAGCGTCAACATAGTCGTTCATACTGATTTTGTGTACTATGGGACTGAATGCGTCATGTGCAATGGTATGATTTTTTATTTAAAGTCGTTCAACGGTATTTAGGGTTTTGGGATTTAGTCATTATGCAAACCAGTGGATTAACAACGACGAATGACAACGTGGTTTCAGAGGTTGCATTGGCGCAATCGGCGCTTTTGACTCAGCATTGTTCAGGACGTCCACAAAGCCCGGGAGTTGTGAATTGTTTTGCCTATAGCCGGACAACAGGACTACGTGTCGGTTATTTGGCCCTGAGTGATGTCAGTGAGGTGATGGCAGCAGACCCCGATATTTTTGTCTGGATTGGCTTGTTTGAGCCCCCTGCTGAGGTTCTAGATGAGGTACAGCATGAGTTTGGCTTGCATGAGCTAGCGGTTGAAGATGCCGCACGCGGTCATCATCGTGCCAAGATTGAAAGCTATGAAGACTCTTTATTTGTGATAGTTCGTACTGCACAACTGGTTGACCGTGAGATTGTTTTTGGTTCGACATCCCTATTTTTAGGTGAGCGTTTTTTGATTACAGTCCGTCAAGGGGCATCGGTCAGTTACACCACGGTTCGGGCGCACTGTGAGAAGCATCCTCAAAAAATGAAGGCAATGGGCCCAGGCTATGTGATGCATGGTATTTTGGATTTCATTGTTGATAACTTTCTTCCCATTACGCAAAAACTGGGTAAACAACTCCATGAGTTGGAAGGGGAGATTTTCTCAGAACAGTTCAATAAAGGTACATTGCGTTATCTTTATGATCTGAAATCAGAGCTGATCAAGTTACGTTTAGCAGTGATTCCGCTGCGTGAGATTTGTGGCTACTTCCTCTATCACGATAACGAAGACTTAAAAAACTATTTCCCCTCCAGTGCGATACCATACTTCCGCGATATTCAGGATCATGTTTTAGGGACTCTGGATGCGATAGAAGGGCAGAGTGAGGTGCTACGCTTGGCGATGGATACCCACTTGGCGTTGGTGGGTGTCGGGCAGAACGAGATTGTGAAACGATTGGCCTCATGGGCGGGTATTTTGGCGGTGCCGACATTGATGACCAGTTATTATGGAATGAACTTTAGCAATATGCCTGAACTGCATTGGTATTATGGCTATTATATCTGGGTTGCAATTATGGTCTTGGCGTCTTACTTACTTTATCGCAAACTCAAAAAAGTGAAATGGCTCTAAACGGTAACGTATCTTGAATGGATATGGCCATTTAGATCAAAAAATTGACTAATCAGTTCAGTGTATTCAAGATTTTTTGTTTTATGATGGGTTCATATCGACTAAGAACATCTGTAGGACAGTGCCATGACAACAAAAGTGCAAGATTCAAAACGAGAACTGACCCAAGAACTCATTGATGTCTTAACCCTTGAAAAGATTGAGGAAGATTTGTTTAGGGGACAGAGTCGTAATTTTGTTGGGAACCGTGTCTTTGGAGGACAAGTGCTTGGGCAGGCGCTGCGTGCAGCCAGTTTGACCACCGATGGACGTCCTGCGCATTCCTTGCATGCGTATTTCTTGAATGCGGGCGATATTGCTGCCCCGATCGTATATCAGGTCGATCGACTGCGTGATGGGCGCAGTTTCGTCAGTCGTCAGGTGCGAGCCATTCAATATGGCAAGCTGATTTTCACCATGCTGGTGTCTTTCGCGCCGATTGAGGAGGGTCTGAATTTTCAGATCGATATGCCAGTCGTGCCTGAGCCTGAATCACTGAAAACTGAACAGGAGTTGAAAAAGCTCATTGCACCGTTTTTACCGGAAAAAGTCCGTGCTAATCTGATGCGTGAGCGGCAAGTCGAGCTTCGCCCGATTAATCCAACCAATCCTTTTGCACCTGTGCCTGAAGCGCCAAGCCGTGCCCATTGGATGCGTGTGCCGACACGGCTACCTGATGATCCGAGTCTACATCAATCCATCATTGCGTTCTCATCCGATTTCTCATTAATGGGTGCAGGACTCATGCCGCATGGCGTCAGCTTTATGACTCCAAGCCTACAAGCCGCCAGTATCGATCACTCCATGCATTTCCATCGTCCTGCGCGTGCGGATGACTGGTTGCTCTATGATATGGAAGCAACAGTGACTGCAAATGCGCGTGGATTGAATTTTGGCCGGATGTGGCAGAATGGGCAGTTAGTTGTCAGTACTAATCAAGAGGGTTTGATGCGGTTGCGCGAAACTGAGCAAAAGTAATTGAATCGGTAGTTTGGGTATTCTCATTCTGCGGTAGGTGATTGCTACTTTATAAGTCTCAGTCAAGATAAAAAATGCGTGACGGACTCACGCATTTTTTTACGTTGTGAACTTATATTTCATCAAGACGATAGTCTTTCATCATATTTGGTTTATGGTCAACCACAGTCTCTATGACTGCTTCTTCAGGCGACACTTCAGGCATTCTGCCAAAATGTAGACGATCCGCCATGACGATGGCTAAATCCTCCAAACCCTGACGACGCATCGCTGAGAAGAGCTGAATTGAAAAATCAAGGCCATCGGCATTCAGTTGCTTTTTAACATCCAGCAAGACGGTATTGGCTGGGCCGCGATTCAGTTTGTCTGCTTTAGTCAGAAGAACGTGAACAAAGAGGTTACGTGATTTTGCCCACTGCAGCATCATTTGATCAAAGTGCTTAAGCGGATGACGAATATCCATCAGCAAAACGAGCCCTGCAAGACTTTTCCGCTGAATGAGGTATTTCTCGAGTTCTTTTTGCCAAACCAGTTTCATGGCCTCAGGGACTGCTGCATAACCATAACCAGGTAAATCGACTAAACGTTGATTGGTATTTTGCAGCGTGAAGAAATTAATCATCTGCGTACGACCCGGAGTTTTGGATGCGCGCGCGAGTTGCCGCTGGGCGGTAATGGCATTGATCGCACTCGACTTGCCAGCATTGGATCGGCCTGCGAAAGCAATTTCAAAGCCCGTATCGGGTGGACATAATGAAAGCTTTGGTGCACTTGTCATAAACTCAGCACGGCGTAGCCACTGCATCAGTGGTTTAGGATCAACGGCAGTTGCACCGTTTTCTGTTGAAGGCTTCTGGTTTTCTGGTGTGGTGGGCATGGTGACTTGAGTCCGGCGAATTCAGATGCATTATAAAACGAATCAATGCACAAACCGCTATTAAGTTTCGATAGATATAACGATATAATGGTTTTAACGCACAATCTGCGCGAAATCAGCGTCATCAGAGTGGGTAAATTTTACGCGTTCACTAGCGATAACGATGATTTTCATGTCATGATGTGGCGAATGGAGCATCAATTATGCGTAACAATGCCGTTAGTATTGAAACAGTGGTGGTTCAAAAAGCAATAGATTTAAAAGTAATGGCGCTGGCCGTACTCATCTTTTTAGTCATTGGCGTGTCATCAGCTTGGGCGAGTCGTGCTCATGCAGCAGATACCAATGAACTCTATAAGCAATCATGTGCAACATGCCATGGTGCGGGTGTTTTAGGCGCTCCTAAAGCGGGTGATACCGCTGCTTGGTCCGCACGTCTAAAGGTAGGCATCCCTGCTTTGGTCAAACATACCAAAGAAGGTTATAAAAACATGCCTGCACGTGGACTGTGTAACACCTGCACAGATGATGACTATGCAAATCTCATTAAGCTCATGGCCAAGTAAGCCTGTGACCTTTGATCGATTGCAAAACAAGTCATCCCTCATTGGTTTTTATGGCTGATGATCCTATAAAATAAACTCCCCTTGGCATGGGGAGTTTTTGCATCAAGAAGCATAATCTGGCAATGGCTTGTGATGAGTCTGCACTTACATTGAATATCAATACAAAGAGATGAAACATGATTTTTTTAAATCGATGGCAGGGCGTGCTGCTTGCCTTTTTGATGATGATTCTGCTGGCGGGTCGACTGGAGCCTCTTGCGGGCATCCACCAGATTGATTTTTGGCTGGTGTGGCTCGTCAGCATGGTGGTTCTCGCATTGCCGGTACTCTTGCTGGAGTCCGCGCTGGCAAAGCGCACTAAAGCGCTTCCGCTGCAAGCTTTACCGGCATTAACCCGTGACGCCGATGCGAGTCCAACATGGCGTATCGTCGGTTGGCTTGCAATTCTTGGCGTACTCTTGCTTGCGGGAAGTTTGGCGGCTCAAGTGGGAACACTGGTCAACAATGCAGTTGCTGTTTATCCGAATCAGCAGACTTTGCCCGCCAATATTCTAAAGCTGTTGCCATTTATTATTTTAATTATTGCCTTGGTGCTGTCTTATATCCCCAAAGGATTACCCATTTTTGGTGTGGTACTCTTGCTTGGCGTTGTGGGTGTTGATTTGACTCAAGGCGTATCACTTTCTGTATGGCAGTGGACTGCGTTCACTTGGGTTGAATGGTCCAGTGTTGTAGTTCTGGCTTTGGCATCCACAGGGCTGGGTTTGGGACTCTATTGGGCATCTGCATTAACCAACCAGACTAAGGGCCAAAGTGATACACCGCACCGTACTGTTTTACCCATCTGGCTGACTCAAGTCATTGCTGGTTTTATCTTCGCATTAGGGCTAACGACGACTCAGGTTGCTGATGTTCATACTGCTGCAACCCATGTCAGTATTGTGGTTACGCTATATGCTCTAGCAGCATTGATCGGTGCAGGGATATTGCTTTCTTTTGCGCGCCAACAATTGATGGCGCGAGATTTTAATCCAATGGTCACCAGTATTCTGATTCTGGTGAGTCTGGCGGTTTGGGTTCTACCGATTCAAGACTATTTATTGACTGCCGCAATCGTGGTTGCGATCATGATTACCGCTATTTATGCGATTTTCAGCGGCTGGAAAATGAAGAGTAGCCATCTGCGCAAAGCTTTAAATTTCAATAATGAAGCGCTTTATAATGTTTGGCGCGTACAAATCCGTATTCTTGTCCCTTTAGCAGTTGTATTGGCTATAGCGGGTTTAATTGGACAATATGTGTGATTCATCCAATGGAACAGTCTGAAGATATCCCTATGATCGAAGTCATCTTGGCTTGGGTAAATCAGATGGGTAAGCCTGAACTGTGCAAACTACAGGTGATTGCGGGGACCACTGCCGCGACGTTATTGCGGCAGAGCAATGTTTTTCCCGATCACAAGACTTTACCAGCGATGGGTGTTTTTAGTCATAAAATTGCAGATCCTGAGCATTATGTCATGCAGGATGGCGATCGACTGGAGCTCTACCAGCCGTTGATTTTAAGCCCGATGGCAGTTCGTCGCGCCCGTGCTCGTGCGCACCCCGTTGGACGGCTTAAGCCAAAATCCTAGTCAAAAAAAAGCCCAACATCAATCGTTGGGCTTTTTTTTTTGCAGTGTTATAACGGCTGGGCATTCAGAAGAGGATCTTTACTGCCAGGCAAACCGGGCTGTGTCACAGGGAAGGTATTTGCACCATCAATGCTGACGACCTTGCCGCTATCATCAAATATAATAACCAGATGTTCGCCACTGGCTGGTTTTAATCCTGCATTACGTGCAAGGGTACCGGGGATGTAGGTATACACATAATCCCAGCGATTCGGATTTAAGGTATCTGTGATGGTCGGTGTTCCCAGCAAATAACGCACTTGCTGGGTGGTCATGCCAACTTTGACTTGGGCAATTTGTGCTTGAGTCAGCGGTGAGCCTTGCGGAATATCAATTTTATAGACACCGAATATCGAACACGCGCTTTGCGATAAGCTGAGTAAGGAAACTGCGAGAATGCCCACAGTGATGCGAGTCAGCATGAATTTTTGCATTTTGATACACTTGCCCCATCTTTTGGCTATATGATTGCTGGTATTGTCTACGGCAGAGCGCCTAGAGACGGTTTGTTACCAAGATTGTTACGAGTATTCTAGATGTTGTTTACCGTTATGAGCTAAACTAACGCTAAGTTTTTGGTAGCAAATAGTTAACACATCTGACTATACGCTACATACTTCAATATCGTTTTACGCTTTGGACTTTAGTCGGAAGCAGAAAATTTGCTTAACAATACACGGCATTGAATGCCTAGCATCAGTATGAACTGCGCAAGTTGGGTCATATTAACATGCCTTTATCACGCTGCCCATGATGGAACTGTTATGTCGATTACCAATCAAGATTTACGCAAAGCTGGACTCAAAGTCACTTTACCCCGAGTTAAAATTCTCGAACTGCTTGAGCGCTCAACAGAACATCATCTGAGTGCTGAAGATATCTATAAAACACTGTTAGAGCAGGGTGAGGATGTCGGTCTTGCGACAGTTTATCGTGTGCTGACCCAGTTTGAAACGGCGGGTATTATCGAACGCCACCAGTTTGAAAATAATTATTCGGTATTCGAGATTCTACAAGCCGATCATCATGATCATATCGTGTGTCAAAATTGTGGGCGTGTCGTTGAATTTACCAGCCCGATCATTGAAGCAGAACAGCATGCGGTTGCTGAACGATTTGGATTTGAGCTCACTGGTCACTCGCTTAATCTCTATGTATTCTGTGATAAGCCAGAATGTATCGAGGCACGTAAAAAGCGGAAGTAAAACATTCCGAGACTGTCTATTTTCAAAAAAAACGCCATTGTTGGCGTTTTTTTTTTTTGCTTTAGGTCGAGGCGCGCTCGCGTTATAGATGAACTGGATTAATCTTTGACGTTAATACATGGTCGGCCCATGCGCCATTGATTTTCAGATAGGATTTGGCAAGACCTTCCTGTTCAAAGCCCAGACGACTTAATAAAGCGCCGCTGCGATGATTTTCTGGACGGTAATTCGCCATGATGCGGTGTAGTCCATAACTCTCAAAAATATAGAGATTGGCTGCGGTCAATGCTTCGCACATCAATCCTTTTCCTTCAAATGCCGCACTGATGGCATAGCCTAAATGACAGGCTTGAAAGGCCCCTTGCACAATGTTGCTGTAATTACAGTGACCAATCAATTCAGGGTTTTCAATTGTGTAGATAAGTAGATTGAGGGATAGCCCTGCTTTAATTTTTTGCTCATATTTTTCAAGCGTATGACGCATGGTTTGTAATGTATAGAAATCATCGTTACGCAGTGGGTCCCAAGGCTGCAGGTGGGATTGATTGCTTTGATAGAATGTCAACAAATCTGCGGCATATACTGGGCTTGCAAGACGCAGTATCAATCTGGGTGTTTGTATCCCCTGTGTGGGGAAGCGTTCAAGCGTCATTTGAGTATACCCTCTGGCCATAGAGTTGAATTTTTTAAAAACAAAAAACGCCACTAGGGCGTTTCATGCTTTGCAATGGATCTACAGTAAGATGAAAATCTTACGGCATATATTGTTCATTGCCGACGATCCCAATCTTGGTGACCCCCAAACGCTGGGCTGAAGCCATAATCATCGCGACAGATTTAAACTCCGTTGCTTTATTCGGACGTAGATGCACTTCGTCTTGATCTGGTTTGGTTGCTACACTATGTAGCTTACTTTCCAAATCAGCACGGCTGGTAATCTGCGCACCGTTCCAAAGAATCGTCCCCGCAGCATCAATATCAACATTGACGACGAGAGGGGGCGTTGATGGTGGTGGTGGATCGCCAATCGGATTGTCCATCTTAATCGCATGATTTTGGATGGGAATCGTGATGATCAGCATAATGATCAGCACCAACATGACGTCGATCAACGGCGTCATGTTCACTTCCAACATGACATCATCTTCCTGACTGCTACCTGAACCTACATTCATACCCATAATGATCTCCTCAATTTAAACTGACCCTGACCTAACCGCGGGCAGGGGGTTGAGTAATGAAGGCAATCTTGGCTATGCCTGCACGTTGGGTCGTGACGATGACCTTACCAATCGACTCATACTTGGTCTGTTGATCGCCACGGATATGCACTTCAGGTTGTGGTGTCTTAACCGCGATTTCTTTTAAACGTTTCAACAGTTCGTTAGAGTCAACGTACTGCTCATTCCAAAAGACATCGCCAGTCTTGTTCACTGCCAGAATGATATTTTCTGGCTTAGTCTTATACGGATGGTCAATCTCCTCGGGAAGTTTGACCTGAATCGTATGTGTTACGACGGGAATTGTGATCAAGAAGATGATCAGCAACACCAACATCACGTCCACGAGTGGGGTGGTATTGATGACGCCGATGACTTCTTCATCATCGCCCTCAGAACCAACATTCATGCCCATAATTAGTCAGCCTTTTTGCTGGTATTACCACTGGCAGACATCACACCACTCAGTAATACGGAATGTAAGTCATCGCTGAACTCGACGATTTCTTCAAGTGCTTTCTTATTACGACGAACCAACCAGTTGTAGCCCAGTACTGCAGGAACCGCAACAGCCAAGCCAATTGCAGTCATAATCAATGCTTCACCGACTGGACCTGCAACTTTATCAATAGAGGCTTGACCTGCAATACCAATCGCAGTCAATGCATGGTAAATCCCCCAAACGGTACCGAACAGACCTACGAATGGTGCAGTTGAACCGACAGTTGCCAGGAAAGCCAAACCACCACTTAAGCGACTTTTGACTTTATCCACTGAACGCTGGATGGACATAGAGATCCATGTATTCAGGTCGATACGCTCAAGCAATGCACCATCATGATGTTGCGTTGAATTAGCACCTGTTTGTGCGATATAGCGATAAGCGCTGGTTGGTTTTAGACCTTGGATACCTTCTTCAACAGAAGATGCTTCCCAAAAAGACTTCTTCGCTTCTTTTGATTGACCCATGAGTTTGGCTTGTTCAAGCAACTTGGTAATGATGATGTACCAACTGCCCATCGACATGATGACCAAAATGATCAAAGTTCCGCGTGCTACAAAGTCACCGCCTTTCCATAAAGCATCCAAACCGTAAGGATTGCTGACGGTTTCTTTGGTTGCTGGCTCTGGTGGTGGTAGTGGTGCACTGGTTGACGAAATATCAGACGGTGCAGCAGCGGGAGCAGTTGCTGCAGCTGGTGCCGATGCATCTTCAGCAAAGGCGAAAGGGCTGACTAATGCTGAGCTGGAAATCAATAGGGCAGCCATCAATGATGTCATGCGTTTAGTGGTGTTGTTCAACATAATTACTCCAAGAATTTAAAAAATGTACCAGATGATTCACATCATCATAAAAAAATAAAGATTAGTCGTTTAGTTTCCAAACCCAATCCATCTTCAGCGTTGATTCGACAGGTTGTCCGTCGCTGGTTCCAGGTTTGAAATGGCAAAGACTCAGTGCTTTAAGCGCAGCGCGATCCAATTGACTATGACCACTACTTCTATCGACTTTTGAATTCTTCACATTGCCATCAGGACCGATGACCAATGCCAAGCGTGTCGTCCCCTCTTCTTCATTTTGCAGTGAATCACGAGGGTATTCTGGTTGAGAACATCCACTCATGGAACTGGCAGAGGGTGCAGTGATCTTCGGCGCAGCAGGTGGTGGAGCAGGCGGAGCAGGCGGCGGCGGTGTCTGTGACACTTGAATCGCAGCAGGTGCAGGCGTAGCCACTTTAACCTCTACAGGTGGTACAAAAGTTGGCGGCGGTGTCACCTTCGGTGGTGGTGGCGTTACCGACTTTTTGACCATCTTTGGAGGCTCAGGTTTCTTCTCTGGAGGAGGAGGAACGATTTCCTTAATGATCTGTGTTTCAACCGGGGGCTGAATCACATCGACCACTTTACGGGCAAGCCCGTTGATGAGTGCATAGACAATGATGATGTGCAGCAGAATCACCACGCCTATACCAACGTAGTTCTTGGATGGATTTTTTCCATCCTGCGTGAAATTCATGCTTTCTTTACCTCCGAGACAACATGGTTAGTTACTGGCAAGATCCATAGTAAATAAAACTCCATGCGAATGTTAATTCATTAAGTGGGCAAACTCATATGCTAATTAAGAGTAACCATATGGTTAAAATTGCAATAAGCGTGCCTGATATCATATATAAGCTGTATGTCGTTTGTGTTATAAATTGAAAATCGCCTAGACAAGCTAGGCGATCTTTAAACACGTTAAGCTTAAGTGTGTTTCCTTTAAATTCCTAAATTACAGGAATTTATAGGTAGCACGGAGGAACAATACTCGACCCAGTGGATCGGTATAACGTGGGTCATAGCCGATTTGGAAGTTCGCTGTTGTATTGGTTGCAGGTGGGTTTCTGTTAAAGATGTTTTTCACACCAGCAGTCAACGTCAGGTTTTTGATACCAGAGTAAGTGCCTGACAAGTTGTAATGGATCCATGATGGTACTTTATGGTCATCATATCCAGCAATCGCTGCTGTGTTGTCATCTTGATAGCCTGATTGGTAGCTTTGTTGGAATAATGCGCTCCAATCAGCCAATTTCCAGTTCAGACTTGCAATGTGGCGCCAGCGGAAGAATGGACCTGCACCTGAGTAAACACCTGCATTTTGTAACCATTCGCCACCTTCAGCAGTTTGGTATTTATATGTATTCACATAAGTACCATCGAGACTGACGTTAAAGGTTCCAAGATCAGTAGTTGGAATTTTCCAGTTAAAGCCAAGATCAACACCTGAGGTTTTGACACCGCCGAGGTTAAGGTTAGTATTTAAGATGTAATTCAAAGAGCCATCCGCATTACGCACAAATTGATTGGCATATTTTACAGGATCATCAAAAATATCAGCTTCGTATAGCGTACTGATTTCATTTTTGATAGTGGTGTTGTAATAGTCCGCAGAGACAGTTACGTTTTTAACGGGCTCAATCACTGTACCAAAGGTATATGATTTTGAGGTCTCTGGTTTGAGGTCTTTATTACCACCAGTGAGACGGTAGAACTGTTGTCCGCAATCGCGTGCTGAAACTGAACCAGGAGCGCCTACACCGCCAGGACAAAGGACAGGGTCGTCATATGCATTAGCAGTATAAGTTTTTGAGTTAGGGTTATTCAACTCGTACAGACTTGGTGCACGAAAACCTGTTGAATAAGAACCACGGAACATCACTTGCTTCAGGGGTTCCCAACGGAATGCAACTTTAGGATTTGTTGTACCACCAACATCACTATAATTGTCATATCGTAAGGCAAGCTGAGCTTCTAATGATGGCAAAATAGGGATTTTGAATTCTGTAAATATAGCACTGACATCACGACGTCCTGCTGCTGATTTCGAATCGGCACCACCAGTACTTTCTACAAGAGTAGCAATGTCATAATCGACATTATAGTTTGCTTCTTCGTGACGATACGAAGTTCCTAAGGCAAAACCTAGTTGACCAGCAGGAAGGTCAGCAATGGCACGGCTGATAGTGAAGTCTACGTTCGTTGCTTTAATCCGAGCGTATTCATAAGGACCCTCAAGAGTCAGAGAGCTTGGAACTCCGATATCTTCAGGTGCTTGAGCTCCAAATGGATTTAATGTTCCGTTGAGTAGCGCTTCACGGCCTGCTTCGTTATTCAGATAGCCCGCGAGTAAACGGTCTGCTGCATTGCTTTCGGTGTATGAAACGCCACCTTTATAATCCCAGTCAAATGCAGTGCCGTCAGCAGTAAACAAGATTCGATCCTGTTTGCTGACCGTATCGTTGATACGAGGTCCTGTTGAGACACCCCGGTAGTTAACAGATATAGGATCTCCGCTTAAGCCATCCACTGCTGGAGTAATTCCATTTCCTGGAAAATACTTGCTAGTGTTTGGCACAAAGTAGTCAGATCCACCGCCTGCAAGGAGATCTTGTGCCACAGTAGTTCTGATATTACTTTCAGAATGTAAGTATTCGAATCCTACCTTGTTGTTGTCATCAATCTTAAAGGTCCCTTTACCTAATAATGAAAATTCGTAGGTCTTAGGTACAATACCGATTTGAGTTTGGGTGTTATAACGACAGATAGCACCTTTGGCAAATGTATATGGTGGTCTACATCCAGTAGCGGCGTATGGATTCCCGCTAAAATCAGCAGTTGGATCATAGAAATTTGCAGGGAATGTGTTACCGCTGGTTGAACTGATGCCTAGATCAGGGCGAACACCACCTTGATCTGTGAAGCTACGGTCTTTACCAAGCAGACTTTGTTGTGAGTGGTAATCTGCAACACCAAACAGATTGAAGCCATCTTTATCCAAATCACCAAAACCACCAGTGATGTTAAAGCGCCCTTCTTGTCCACCACCACTGTGGGTTGGAGTGCTTCCCTCAACTGTTGCGATCAATCCAGTGACTGAACGTTTGGTAATAAAGTTAATAACACCACCAATTGCATCAGTTCCATAAATCGCAGAAGCACCGTCGCGCAATACTTCAATACGATCAAGTGCAGCAAGTGGGATAATACTTAAATCCACTGATGTGCCATCAAATGCACTGTTGGCGATACGACGACCATTGAGCAGTACTAGCGTCTTGTTAGCACCTAAGCCACGTAAATCGGCTGATGGACCAGATGTTTTTGATGCACCGACATTATTGGATGCGGTGAACTGTGTTTGATTGGCTGAAAGGGTTTGCAGCGCTTCAGAGGCTGTTGTCACACCCGCACGTGCCAAATCTTCTGTTTTGATAACGCTAATCGGTGATGCACTCTGTGCTGCAATGCCTTTAATCGACGATCCTGTCACTTCTACACGTTCGACTTTGTCGTCGGCGTGTGCAGTATTAACCATTAAGCCCATACCAACGGTCATACCGCCGGTAAATATCACACGAAGTGAATGAGCCAATATATTTAGTTTCATTACAATGTAACCCCTCTACTAAGTTATCGTTACAGTCAGCAATAACTATGCCACACACTGTAACCAATTATTCACAATCCCCAATAATGCTTATATCCAAATTTAAATAATCTGCCAAGTCATTTTTTTGAATAAACAGATAAGCGGTGCATCTATATAATGTGTTTTAAACGAAATTTAGATAAAGGAATTGAGCTGTATTTTTGTCAAATAAATTTATGAAAAATTAAGTTTAAACATGTGTTTATGTTGAGTTGTTAAAGGGGGTTTTATAGCAGGATTGGACTGTTTGGTCTTGTTTGTTGTTGTGTTTAAACTGGCGAGTCATTTTTAGTGCAAAGATAGATTTTGGACGGATTGGTTCATTTGATGTGGCACCAAAAAAGAGCAGTTTTATGCGATTGTGATCAGGATGGGGCGGTGTGTATTCAAGCGATGTGAAAGGGTGTATTCTAAAAAAGTGTCGAATATGCATCAGGGTCAACATCCTTTTGTTTACGCATTTTGTTTTAACCATTTAAAAGCAAATGATTTATATTGTTGTATTTTATTTAAAGTAAACCAATATTTTTGTTTTGAAGTACGCTGAACCATATGGTTCATGTAGGTGTTTGTTGTTTTGGTTTGTAAGAATTTTTCCAGTGGATTTTCATGGCATTGTGTAAGCAGTATGAAGGGGAGTGTAAATGCACAATGATGTGCTGAATAGGTGTTGTTTTGGTGCACCGTTATTGTGCAAATGGACGATGACTATTGTGTTGAGTATCTCCTTCATCTCTGAAAAAACATCTGCAGGAACCAATCCTGCTGATCCTGCCAAAGTCGTTCGGGTTGCATTTGAGGCGGCTGACGATGGCTTTGATCCGGTCCGTACTGCTAACGCTTATTCAAACTGGGTGATCAATGGGATTATTGAACCCTTGATGACTTATGACTATATGGCTCGCCCAGCGAAACTGATTCCAAACACCATTGAGTCTATGCCTGAAATCCTAGAGCAAGGCAAGATCTATGTTTTTCATCTTAAAAAGGGCATCTACTTTGCGCCAGATGCGGCGTTTAAAGGAAAGCCGCGTGAGCTTAGTGCGCAAGATTATGCTTATACGCTAAAGCGTTTTTTAGACCCCAAGAATCATTCTCCTTCAGCCAATTTTTTGAGTGGCAAGATTGTCGGTATGGATGAGTTAGTCGCGCAGGCGAATGCTACGGGGCGTTTTAATTATGATGCCAAAGTTGTCGGCCTACAGACACCTGATCCCTACACTTTACGAGTAATACTGAAGCAAGCGGATTATAACTTCCTATCCATTCTGGCCTATAGCGCATTCGGTGCTGTTGCGCGAGAAGTGATTGAAACCTACGGTGGGCAGACACAAAGTCATCCTGTCGGAACAGGGGCATATATGCTGCAAAAGTATATGCCTCATAGCAAAGTCATTTTGGTCGCAAACCCCAATTATAGAGGCTATGTCTGGGATTTTAAGTCTTCAGGAACTTCGGAAGATGATCAAATCGTTCGTGACATGAAAGGCAAAAAAATGCCACAAATTGGGCGTGTTGAAATCAATATCCTCGAAGAAGAGCAATCTCGGTGGCTCGCATTTCTGGGTAAACAACTTGATTTTGATAAGCTGCCACAAACGGTTGCGCCTACGGTACTGAGTGGTGAGAAGTTAAAACCTGATTTTATTAAGCAGGATATCCACTTATATCGACAAGTCGAGCCATCGTTAACTTACACGTTTCTGAACTATAAAGATCCCATCATTGGTGGCAATAGCCTAGAGAAAATTGCGCTTAGGCGTGCAATTATCATGTCGTATAGCGTCGATCAAGAAGTTTCAAAAATGCGCATGGGTCAGGCTGTTAAATCTGAAATGATTATCCCGCAAGGGGTTGAAGGATTTGACCCGACCTATCGCAGCAGTGTGGCTTATGATCCCGAACTTGCGAATAAGCTATTGGATCATTTCGGCTATAAACGTAGCACGGATGGTTATCGAACATTGCCGGATGGTAAACCGCTTGTTCTTAAATTTGCAGTGGCGTCTGGCACAGATAAGATGATTCAGTCTGAGATTTGGAAGCGTGGGCTGGATAGTATTGGTATTCAATCCAGTTTTGCGGTGAGCAATTTTGCAGACAACTTGAAAGCCGCAACGTTGTGTCAGCTTATGATCTCTCCGAGTAGCTGGAGTGCGGACTTCCCAGAAGGCGAGAATTTTGTGCAGCTACTCTATGGACCTAATGCTCATCAGAGTAATCATGCCTGCTATGCCTCTGCTGCATTTGATGCACTATATGAAAAAGCAATTTCGCTACCGACAGGAAGCGCGCGTCAGCCTTTGTATATCCAGATGAATCGGCAATTAGAGGCTGATAGTGTGTGGTCAGTCGGCGTATCGCCTGTCCGCAATTGGCTGATTCGCCCATGGGTAAAAGGCTTTAAAAAGCATCCTATTTTACGTGCGGATTGGCAATATTTGGATATTGTGCCGCATTGAAATTGAGAAAACCCGAGTGGAATACAAAAACGCTACTTGGGGTGAATGATTTTGGCACAAATGTAGCATTCAGGCTGCATGCGTTGAAGCTTCAGTACGAGGCTGAGTTTGCCCGCGTTGGTGAGTTCGGTTCTGGTATAGCAAGGTTAATTGAGGAGTAGGATTGAGTTGAATTCAGTTTTGTTTAAAAAAATGCTGTTGGCTGGTTTGGTGTGTGGATTGTCTGTGCAAGTTGCTGTTGCTGAAAAACCGACGAATCCTGCTGACCCGGCAAAAGTACTGCGCTTTGTCTTTATTGCGGCAGAAACAGGATATGACCCGGCCGTAGTGAATGATTTGTATTCCTCCCATGTGGTTTATGCCATCAATGAAGGGCTGTTTACTTACGATTATCTTGCACGACCTGCAAAGCTGGTTCCTCGTACTGCTGAAGCGTTGCCAGAAGTGACTGATGGGGGGCAGACGTATACGATCCGCTTGAAAAAAGGCATTTATTTCACGCCTGATCCTGCTTTTGGTGGCAAGAAGCGTGAATTGACGATGGCCGATTATGTCTATTCCTATGAGCGTTTGCTGGATCCTAAGATTCACTCGCCGAACGGCTGGATGTTCGAAGGGAAAATCAAAGGCATGGATCAGTTGATTGCTGATGCCAAGAAAACGGGCAAATTTGATTATGATCGTAAAGTCGAAGGCTTTGAACTGATTGATCGATATACCCTACGGATTCATCTCACCAAGCCTGATTTTAATCTTGGGATGATTCTTGCGCATCAACCTGCAGGTGCAGTTGCTCGTGAAGTGATTGAGAAATATGCAGATGGGTCTGGCTGGGTGATGAGCCATCCCGTTGGCACAGGTGCCTATCAACTCGAGAAGTGGGTGCCTGGATCACGCACAACACTGGTCGCCAATCCACAATATCGTGGCTATACCTGGGACTTTAAAGCAGGTACTGATCCTGAGGACCAAAAAATTGTCGCCCAAATGAAGGGTAAGCATATGCCGCAGATTGGCCGTGTCGAAATCTATGACATGATCGAAGATCAATCACGCTGGTTGGCTTTCCAAAATGATGAAGTGGATCAGTTCCAGTTAGAAGGTCCGTTGGTGCCGCAGGCCCTTGAGAATGGCAAATTAAAGCCGGAACTTGTTAAAAAAGGGGTACAACTGTCGAGAATTGTCGATCCCGAACAGAGTGATTATTATTGGAATATGAAAGATCCCATCGTTGGTGGGCTGACCAAAGACAAAATTGCACTCCGCCGTGCAATAGGCATGGCGCATGACGTCAAACAGGAAATTCAAGTCGTATGGAATGGGGATGCTGTTCCTCTGGAATATCCGATTCCTCCAGGTGTAGTGGGGTATGACCCGAACTATAAGAGTAGTGTCCAATACGATCCTGATGCAGCAAATCTACTGCTCGATAAATATGGGTATAAAATAGGTCCAGATGGCTGGAGAACACTCCCCGATGGTAAGCCATTGGTCATCCACTATTCCGTGCGGGCTGGATCAGCAAGTCAAGAGCAGTCCGAAATGTGGAAAAAGACCTATGATAAAATTCATATCCATATGATCGGTGACGTCAAACCTTTCCCTGAAATTTTAAAAGCCGAAAAGCAATGTAAACTGCAAAGCCGCACCAACCCTTGGTTTGCCGATTATCCTGATGGTGACAATTTTATGCAGTTATTTTATGGTCCCAATACTTATGCGACCAATAATGGCTGTTCCATCATTCCTGAATACGACAAACTCTATGAGCAAAGTCAGCAGATGCCTGCCGGTCCAGAGCGCGATGTGCTTTATCATAAAATGGCCCGTATTCTCGAAGTCTATATGCCTTATCGAATGGGTTATGCCCGTTATCGCAATATGCTCTCTCAGCCTCGCGTCATGGGTTATAAAAAACACCCAGTCGTCCATGGCGAATGGGAGTTTATGGATATTGATAAAAGCAAATAAGCTCAGCCCGCGCTTAGCTGTTTTTTATCATCATCGTACTGAAATGAATTTATTGATAGGAAATGTATGAAACCATCATCATTTTTCTTGCCACCCAAGACACCGTTACTTACGATGTTGATCGGGTTGGCATTTGCAAACAATCCGCAAGATGCGCAAAGATCTTACCCATGCAAGGATTTGCACCACATGAATAATAAGGACGTCACATGACCGTTTATATTTTACGCCGCTTGGGGCAAATGATTCCGACCATGCTCGGTGTGATCGTGTTGATCTTCTTTTTGTTCAACTGGGTGGGCGGAGACCCTGCGTATATCTTGGCAGGCAAGATGCCTAATCCGGACATGATTGCCAACATTCGTAAGCAATTGGGGATTGATCAGCCGTACTATGTGCAGTTGTGGATTTTTATTAAGCAAATCCTAACCTTTAATTTTGGTGCGAGCTGGAGTACGGGCGAGTCGGTGTCACATATCATTTTGACCCGTTTAGGGCCTTCGCTCACGATTCTGATTCCTTTGACCATTCTTCAAACGTTGATTGCTGTTGCGTTAGCGCTGGCGATTGCATTTGTGCGTGGCTCCTTAACTGATCGTATGGTAATGATCGCATGTACTGTTGGTATGTCGATTAGCATTCTGGTTTATATCATTTTGTTCCAATACTGGTTTGCGTATAAGTGGAGCTTGTTCCCTGTACAAGGCTGGGGTGATAACTTTACTCAGAATTTATTCCATTATTCCTTACTGCCGATTTTAATCATGTTGGTGGTGAGTATTGCACCAAGCCTGCGTTTGTACCGGACCTTCGTACTGGATGAAATTAATCAGGATTATGTCCGCACAGCACGTGCCAAAGGTATGGGTGAGCGACGAATTCTATGGGTTCATGTACTACGCAATGCTGCCATTCCAATCATCACGGATGTCATGTCTAACCTGCCCGCATTGCTTATTGGTGCATTTTTGATTGAGCGCTTTTTCGGTATTCCCGGCATTGGGCGCGAGGTGATCTTGGCGGTAGAGCGCAGTGATTTTCCGGTCATCAAAGCAATTACGGTGTATGTGGCTGCAGCGACGATGATTTTTAACTTGTTGACCGACTTGATGTATCAAGCGGTTGATCCTCGCGTACAACTGAAGTAAGGGAGAAGGATATGACTCATTCAAATCCCGTTGTCGCGGCTTCATCACATTCAGCAGCTCCTGCGACGCATGCGGTATCACGTGGCCTTTGGGCGTTGGCTTGGCGACGATTACGTGCTGATCGCGTGGCGATGGTGTCTTTGGCTATCGTTGTCGCGTATTTAGTGATGCTGATCCTTTCTGTAACCGGCGTGATTGCCAAAAATTGGGATCAGGAGGTTGGTGTGAACTATGCACCTCCAACTTTCATTGGTGCAGAGAAAGAAGACATTACCGAATCCAGTGAAGCAAAACCTGCAGCAGCTCTCCCTGAGAATCCTGTGGATCCACTATCTGGTGTTATCAAAGATTTACGAGCTAAGGATGGGGCAGCGCCCTCTGCAACTCCTGAAGTCTTTAATGATTACGGCATCAAAGATCCTCTGCAAGCAGATATGGATGAAATCCGCGCCAAGCTTGCGACGGAAGGTAAAAAGATCGCTATCGTACGTAAGGAAACTCTTCCTTTTGGCGCTGATAAATGGGGTCATGATATCGTCGACAAAACCATCAAAGGTTCTGAGACTTCGATTGTCGTGGGTTTGATCGCTGCATTATTGGCGGTTGCATTGGGGACGATATTTGGTGCGATTTCTGGTTACTTTGGTGGCCGTGTCGATGCTGCATTGGAGTGGTTTTATAACGTATTTACCTCGATTCCCTACTTGTTGCTGATCCTTGCTGTTGCAGCGGTTCTACAGCAGAAAGGGATTTTGTCTATTGTGCTGATCTTGGCGTTGACGGGGTGGACAGGGACGTATCGTTTGATTCGTGCAGAATATATGAAGCACAAAACGCGCGAGTACGTACTTGCTGCCGATGCGATTGGCGCAAGTCACTTGAGTAAAATGTTTAGTCATATTTTCCCGAATGTCAGTCATGTGGCATTGGTTCAGATGTCGATCTTGGTGGTGAGTTTTATTAAATCTGAGGTCATTTTGAGTTTCTTGGGTTTTGGTGTTCCTGTCGGTGTGGTGTCTTGGGGCAGCATGTTGAATGAGGCGCAGAACGAATTAATTCTCGGTAAGTGGTGGCAGTTGACTGCAGCTAGTGTGGCGATGGCGGTGCTGGTCACAGCATTTTCTCTCTTCACGGATGCGCTGCGTGATGCACTTGATCCTAAATTGAAATAATTCAACTCAGCCAAAATTTAAGAGAGACGATCATGAATCCTTTAGATCAACCACAGCAAGAACAGGCGCCTTTACTCCGTGTCCGAGATCTCCGCGTGAGTTTCCGTGCAGACAAAAAGACATTCATCGAAACGGTCAAAGGGGTGACCTTTGATATCCCCTACAACACCACGGTTGCACTAGTGGGTGAGTCGGGCAGTGGGAAGTCAGTGAGTTCACTGGCAGTCATGGGCTTGCTCCCGCCAGATAACGCAAAGATAGCCGAAACCAGCTATCTGGAGTTTGAAGGCAAAGATCTGCTAAAAATGTCGATTGCTGAACGACGCAAAATGTGCGGCAAAGACATCGCCATGATTTTCCAAGAACCGATGACCTCATTGAACCCCGTATTCACGGTTGGATTCCAGATTGAAGAAGTCTTGCGTTTGCATATGGGGATGACGGGTAAGCAAGCGCGTGCCCGTGCCATTGCGTTACTTGAAGAGGTCGGTATTCCATCCCCAGCAACCAAGATTGATGCATATCCCAGTCAGATGTCGGGTGGGCAGCAGCAGCGCGTCATGATCGCAATGGCCATCGCCTGTGAGCCAAAGCTCTTGATTGCCGATGAGCCAACAACGGCACTGGATGTGACGATTCAAAAGCAAATCGTTGATCTGATCGAAGCCCTGCGTGTGAAGCATAAGATGTCGGTGCTGTTTATTACCCATGATTTGGCGCTGGTGGGTGAGATTGCTGATCAGGTGATTGTCATGCGACATGGCGTCATCCGTGAACAAGGCTCTGCACGTCAGATTTTGGAGTCCCCGCAGGATGGGTACACCAAAGCGTTATTGCGCTGTCGTCCGACACTGGATACGCGTCCTTGGCGTCTGCCCGTGATCAGTGATTTCATCAACGATGCCTGCGAGGAAAATACAGCGCACTTGGCCCTAGCAGATAAGCAGCGCACACGGGGATTGACTGGTGATGAAAACATTATTCTGGATGTACAGAACCTGAGCAAGAGTTTCTATACCCGCGAGGGATTCTTTGGTCAGAAAGAATTCAAGGCGGTAAGCGATGTCTCGTTCAAACTTGCGCGCGGTAAGACGTTGGGGGTTGTGGGCGAGTCGGGTTCTGGTAAAACGACCGTAGGTTTGACATTGATGCGTTTGCATCAAGCTACAGGTGGACAGGCTTTATTTGAAGGGCGTGACATTATCGGGATGTCTAATCAAGAGTTTAATGACTACAAACGCCGTATCCAGATCATTTTTCAAAACCCTTATGCTTCACTCAATCCACGCTTTACGATAGGTCAGATTTTGCTGGAGCCGATGCGGATTCATCACATTGGTCGTAATGATGAGCGTCGGACTGAACTGGCCATGCAGTTATTGGAAAGAGTGGGTTTGCCGACTGCGGCCTTTTATCGTTACCCGCATGAGTTTTCTGGTGGTCAGCGTCAGCGTATCGCGATTGCTCGTTGCTTAACCTTGAAGCCTGAGGTCTTAATTTGCGATGAGTCGGTCTCAGCACTGGACGTATCTGTGCAGGCGCAAGTCTTGAATCTCCTTCAAGATCTGCAAGAAGAGTTTGGCATGAGCTATATCTTTATTTCACATGATCTGTCGGTTGTGAAATACATTGCCGATCAGGTGATGGTCATGAATCATGGCAAAGTCGTGGAACTTGCGAACTCGGATGAGCTTTATCACAATCCTCAACATGCCTATACCAAGCAATTGCTCAGCGCAATTCCTAAGGGTTTACAGCACTAAAATTATAGGGTTGTGCATTCAACTAAAAAGGGACAAGTTTTTGTCCCTTTTTAGTTTTGTTTCTTTTTATGGCATGGGTGTTTGACAGGAGATATTGTGTTGGATGCAATTGAAACGGAACGACTGATTTTACGGAAAATGAATACCGATGATGCTGCCTTCCTTTTGGCTTTAATGAATGAGCGAGGATGGTTGGAATTTATTGGCAATACTACAGTGAAGACCTTGGAAGATGCCAAGATTCATATATTGAATCGACTGACATCCAGAGCCGAAGGGATGGGTTTTCGAGTGGTGACGTTAAAAGAAAGCCATATTCCTGTCGGTGTTTGCGGCTTGATTCAGCGTGATTTCTTACAAGCTACTGATATCGGCTATGCCTTTTCAGAGGCATACTGGTATCAGGGATATGCTTTTGAAGCGGCTCTAGCAATGCTTCATTATGGGCGAGATCAACTTGATTTTAAGCGTATCCTTGCCATTACTGATATGGGTAATCAGCGTTCTGAAAAATTACTGGCGAAACTCGGGTTAGTGTTTGAGTCCACGATGATTCATCCGCAAACTGGTGTAGAGCTGAATGTATTTGCAGTCAGTTTTTAGCATTTGAGAGCATTTGTGAAAGTCAGCTTATTTTAAATTCCCTTAAAATAAGCTGATGGGAATGGAAGATTCCTTCAATCCTTGAAGGTTGCTGCATGTCCTTGCGTTTTATTGGTATTGGTCCTGAATTCTAAGCCGAAACAGGATGCTTCATTTTGTGATAGAGAAAGTCGAGCACGTTTGAGCGCAATTGGTGATATTGCGGGTTATTCGCCAATTGCAGACGATCTCGTGGATGAGGAAGGTCCACAGTCAAGATCTCACCGATGGTCGCCGCTGGACCGTTGGTCATCATGACGATGCGATCAGACAGCAAAACGGCTTCATCGACATCATGGGTGACCATAACGACGGTTGCATGAGTTTGTTGAACGATTTCAATCAACTCATCTTGTAAGTGTGCACGCGTCAACGCATCCAGTGCCCCAAAAGGTTCATCAAGCAAGAGCACTTGTGGTTCCATGGACAGCGCACGTGCGATACCCACACGTTGTTTCATGCCTCCTGATATTTCACTGGGGTACTTGTGGATGGCATGTGTGAGGCCGACCATGGTCAGCGCAGCTTCGGTACGTTCTTTCAATTGTGCTTTGCTTTCGGTTGCGCCAAAAACACGCTCAACCGCCAAGTGCACATTATCAAAACAGGTTAGCCAAGGTAGCAAGGAATGGTTCTGAAACACCACTGCACGCTCAGGACCGGGACCTGAAATTTCACGACCATTACAGATCAATGCCCCTTTGGTGGGTAGCGTCAGTCCTGCAATCAGGTTCAACAGGGTTGATTTACCACAACCCGAGTGACCAATGAGAGTGATAAATTCACCCTTGGTGATCTTAAGATTAATATCACGTAGGGCTTCAAATTGACCTTTCTTGGTCTTAAAGCTCATGCCGACTTGTTCAATCGAGACATAATCTTTAGTGCCTAACGGCTTATTCGCGCTGATGATTGTATTGTCGCTCATGATGTTGTCTCCCCACGTGAAATCAGTTTAGTGATCAGAATTAAGAGCTGCTCAATAATCAGTCCTAATATTCCCACCACGAAAATCCCAACGATGATGTGTGCATATTGCGAGTTTTGATACTCATCCCATACCCAAAAGCCAATGCCTTTTCCGCCACTGACCATCTCAGCTGCGACGATGACCAGCCATGCCACACCGACCGACAAACGAATCCCCGTTAATAAGTAGGGTAATGACGCAGGCAATAAAATTTTAGTAAAGACCTTCCATTCTGATAGGCGCAATACCCGTGCGACATTGAGGTAATCTTGCGGCACTTGCGAGACGCCAGCCGAAGTATTCAGAATAATTGGCCAGATACTGGAGATGAAGATCACCCAAATCGATGCAGGATTGGCGGCTTGAAACACCACCATGCCGATCGGTAACCAGGCCAGCGGTGAAACGGGTCGTAAAATAGAAATGATGGGTGATAACATGGCTTGCATGAATTTCACCCGACCAATGATAAAGCCGAGAGGAATCCCAATCAGTGCAGCCAAGCCAAAGCCTGTGCCGACACGCCCTAGAGACGATAGGATATTCCAGCCGATGCCCTGGTCGTTTGCGCTTTCAACATAAAAGGGATGAGAAAATAATTCCAACGCAGATAAAAAGGTCACCCAAGGGTTCGGTAATGTTGGGCGATATTGACTGAGTAAGGTCCAGCCAAAAAGGAACAACGCAATACCGATCATGGGGGGAATGATCACTTTAATGATGCTGACCAGTCCTTCTTTCATTCTTTTCACGGATTCAGACTCTTTCTTTTCTACGGGTGTGATGAGGTCTTTCGTGTCATGTACGTCATCAGCGGAGGTCGCTATTTTTGCAACGTCCAACGTTACGGCATCGACAGAGGTGGCATTCGTGTCATTACTCATGATGTCATCGCTCATTTGGAGGAGTGAAGCCTTGATGGGTATAGGAGAGTTTCAACGGATACCCATCAGTGGCGTTAGTCATTCAATGTTTTTAAGCTTTAATGGCAAAACTTGCAGCGTATGCGGCAGGGTTTGAACCATCCCAGACTTTGCCATCCAGCAATTTGCTGCTGCGCATTGGGCTGCTTGGTACAGGAACTTTGACTTGGCTTGCAGCCTGTTTATACAAGTCAATTTGGTTGATCTGCTTGGCGATACCGAGATAGTCGACGTCGGTTTTCATGAGTCCCCAACGTTTGTGCTGAGTCATGAACCACATGCCATCGGAGAGGTAAGGGAAGTTGACTTTGCCGTCATTGTAGAATTTCATATTGTTGGCATCTTTCCATTGGCGACCTGCACCATTGTCGTAATTACCCAAGAAGCGGCCTGAAATGGTGTCGGCAGGGCAGTTCACATAAGATTTTTGGGCGATGAGGGTGGCGACACCCGCACGGTTTTTGTAGTCGTCCAGATATTTAGAGGCTTCCAAGACAGCCATGATCAGTGCACGAGCGGTATTTGGGTTCTTTTCCACAAAAGCACGACTACAGCCCAAGACTTTTTCAGGATGATTGGTCCAGATTTCTTGGGTGGTGATGGTGGTAAAGCCGACACCTAACTCGATAGCGCGAGCACCCCAAGGCTCGCCTACACAGTATCCATCCGTGGTACCGACTTGCATGTTGCTGACCATTTGTGGCGGCGGCACAGTGATGTTTTTGACATCTTTCATCGGATTGACGCCGTTGGCTGCGAGCCAATAGTTCAGCCACATCGCATGGGTACCTGTTGGATAAGTTTGGGCAAAGGTCAGTGATTTTCCACTTGCGATATACTTCTTCAGACCAGCGCCATTGACGACGCCTGCAGAAATCAATTTGTTTGCCATGGTGATGGCTTGTCCATTATTATTCAGCCCCATCAGGATCGACATTGGGGTTGCAGTTGCGCCAACGCCATTGTTGACGGCGTAAATCAAGCCGTATAAGACGTGTGCAGCATCGAGTTCACCACTGATGAGCTTGTCACGGACGCCAGCCCAAGAAGCTTCTTTAGATAACTCAATGGTGATGCCGTATTTCTTGTCGAGTCCCAGTTTGGATGCCATAACGACGGAGGCACAATCGGTCAGCGGAATAAAGCCGATTTTGACCACAGGTTTTTCAGGTGCATCAGAGCCTGCGGCGTAAACTGCCGATGAAGGCAGAATCAGTGAGCTTGCTGCCCCTGCAGCACTGGCCGCAAAGAGCGATTTTTTGAGGAAGTCACGACGGCTTGAGTGGGCCATGTTGCTCGGTTCGGCAGCGTCAGACTCATTGTGCGTATCATGGTTTGGTGTTTTATGCATGTCGTACTCCTAATCTTGTCTGGGCAAATTTTCAAAAAAAACGCCCATACCGCCAAAAAAGCAGTATGGACGCCATTGTCCTGTCTGATTGAGTAAACACCGTCAGACACGGGATCGTATAAAAAGTTATTCATCCACCGTTGGATGCTAATAATAAAAATGCATAAAGCATGCCAATAATATTTATGTAAATTTAAGGTGATGATTTGTTAATAGAAAATTGTATTTTTTCGCTGGTGGCACTCATTTTGCTCAAATTGAGATGCACTTTATTTATTCGTTTTTTTCCTGATGTCATCGACCTATGAGTAGAAATGATGCGGGGTGTGTCTTTTTTTAGTGCTCAAAAAATAGCAAGGTCACGATTAATTCATCAATCTAAGTTACAATGGTATTCTCCATCATACTGATTTTGAGGATAATATGTCTAAATCGCTCGTGCCACCTTTGAGTGCAACGGACTTTTTGATTGCCTCAAAGCAGTCGGAAATACAAAGCCTTGAGTATTTTTTGAATATGGGGCAACTGGTCGTGATGGTCAGTGATTTGATTCATGCCTTGCAAAAAGAACGTGGTGCATCAAATCTGTATTTAGGATCTAAAGGACAGCACTATGCTGAAGTGCTCATTGACTACACCCATCAGACCGATGACCAAATCTTTGAATTTGATCAAACCCTCAAACAGATTCAGAGTGAAATCACTGAGCATGCAGGCAATGGTCGACTCCTCAACCGCATCGCCTATGCATTGCATGCATTAGCCAATCTGCCTCAGTTTCGGATACAAGTACAACAGCAAAGTATCCAGACTCAGTCTGCTGTGATGGTCTATAGCGGCATCATTGCGGGTTTGCTGTCCATTGTTTTTGAAACGGCAGATGCTGCGGTTGATCCGACGATTGCCCGGGTACTGGTGGCTTTGTATAACCTCATGCAGGGCAAGGAGTTAACGGGGCAAGAACGGGCCGTAGGATCAGCAGGGTTTTCCTCAGGTCAATTTAGGGCAGAACAACGTGAACGCCTCCAGTACCTGATTGAAGGGCAAGAGCGTTGTTTTGAGCTGTTTCATGAGTTTACTGAACCAACGTCGTATGCCTTATATCTGCAATATGCACAATCACCTTACCGCGCCGAAATTGATCGGCTCAGAGGTCTTGCGCTCAGTGATCCACCGCTGACGATTGATCCAAGGGTTGGGGATCAGTGGTTTAAACTGCTCACACAGCATATCGATAGTCTTAAAATTGTTGAGCTGGGCTTGCAAGGGCATTTGCAGCGTTTATGTTCCCAGCGGGTGCTGGATGCCAAAAAAACACTAACTCAGCATCAGGCGTTGATTGATACGTTGGAAACGCATCCTGAAGAAAGCTTTATTGTCATGCTGAGTAGTACACAGTCTCAAAATCCTGCGGCTTTACAGGATTATACGCATCCAGAGGGTTTCGGTCCAAAACTGGGGCGATCTGTACTTGAACTGGTGCAAAATCAAGCGCAGAGCTTGCAGCAGATGCATGATGAGTTGACGGCTGCACGTACTGCACTGGAGGAGAAGAAATTGCAGGAAAAAGCCAAAGTCTTACTGATGAAACACCGCAAACTGACTGAAGATCAGGCGCATAAATTACTGAGACAAATGGCCATGGATCAGGGTAAGCGCTTAACTGACATTGCCCGATATGTGGTTGAAATGGCGCAAGGACAGCGTAAATAAGGCTGTCCTTAGCCGGATAAGATGCGCTTATTCGAGTCCTTCGATACTCAAATCACGAGTGGCATGATCCAGATAACGGGTATCGGCACTATTACCGAGTTTGATTTGCAGACGCAAGTCATTCGGCGCATCGGAATATTGCAGTGCGTTTTCATAACTGATTTCACCCGCTTGATAGAGATCAAACAAGGCTTGGTCAAACGTTTGCATACCGAGTTCGCGCGAGCGCTTCATGACTTCTTTGATTTCGTGGATTTCACCTTTACGGATGTAATCCTGAATCAATGGTGAGTTGAGCAATACTTCAATACAGGCACGCCGTGCCTTGCCATCACGTGTAGGTACGAGCTGCTGTGCGACGATGCCTTTAAGGTTCAACGATAAGTCCATATACAACTGACTGTGTCGATCCGCTTCAAAGAAGTGAATAATTCGATCAAGAGCCTGGTTGGCATTGTTGGCATGTAGGGTACTGAGAACCAAATGACCTGTTTCCGCAAAGGCAATGGCATAATCCATGACTTCACGCGAACGAATCTCACCAATCAGAATCACATCCGGGGCTTGGCGGAGCGTGTTTTTGAGCGCGACATCGAATGATGCCGTATCGATCCCGACTTCACGTTGCGTCACGATACAGCCCGCATGCTGATGAATAAACTCAATCGGATCTTCAATGGTGATGATATGACCTTGCGAGTGCCGATTGCGGTGTCCAATCATGGATGCCAATGATGTTGACTTACCTGTCCCTGTTGCACCCACAAAGATAATAATGCCGCGCTTGGTCATCGCCAGTTCTTCGATGACTTTAGGCAGTTTGAGATCTTCAACTTTTGGAATATGCGTCTCGATACGACGCAAGATCATGCCGGGGAAATCGCGCTGGACAAAAGCACTGACACGGAAACGGGCCGTGTCTTTTTTGTCGATAATCGCAAAGTTACATTCTTTGGTCTCTTCGAACTCTTTACGCTGCTTGTCCGTCATGATGCCATGAATGATGCTTTGAACGATCGCAGGGGTAAGCGGGGTTTTGGTGATGGGTAGAATCTTACCATTGACCTTCATCGAAGGGGCAACGCCCGCAGTGATGAATAAGTCAGAGCCGCCTTTTTCGACCATGAGCAGTAGTAGATCATCAAATTCCATTGCGGTGCTCCATGCTATTTCTTTAAATAACTCATCAGTAGTGTATGGACTAGAGGAACGAGTCTGGTTGTTTTGCTGCGGCCTTTGCCACAGCCGGTGAAATTAATCCTTTGAGTACCAAACCCTTTAAGGTTTGATCCAGTGTGGTCATGCCGTAGCCTGCGCCAGTTTGGATCGCGGAGTACATCTGCGCAACTTTGTTTTCACGGATCAAGTTACGGATCGCGGGAATGCCAATCATGATTTCATGGGCTGCAATCCGTCCGCCTGCATTCTTTTTCAGCAGGGTTTGCGAAATAACGGCTTGCAGAGATTCTGAGAGCATGGCGCGTACCATGTCTTTTTCTTCGGCAGGGAACACGTCGATCACACGGTCGATGGTTTTGGCTGCGGAGGTGGTATGTAGGGTTCCGAAAACCAAGTGACCGGTTTCCGCGGCGGTTAATGCCAAGCGGATGGTCTCGAGATCACGCATTTCCCCGACCAGAATAATGTCCGGATCTTCACGCAAGGCCGAACGCAGTGCTTCATTAAAACCATGTGTATCCCGATGGACCTCACGCTGGTTCACAAGGCATTTTTTGGATTGATGCACGAATTCGATAGGATCTTCAATCGTCAGAATATGATCGAAACGACGTTCATTAATATAGTCAATCATGGCCGCAAGCGTTGTGGATTTACCCGAGCCCGTAGGGCCGGTCACCAGTACGATACCGCGAGGATATTCACAGATATCTTTAAACACTTGGCCCATGCCCAAATCATCCATGGTCAGCACCTTGGAGGGAATGGTCCGGAACACCGCACCTGCACCGCGATTTTGATTAAACGCGTTGACACGAAAACGGGCAATGCCAGGGACTTCAAAAGAAAAGTCGGTTTCCAAGAACTCCTCAAAGTCACGACGTTGTTTATCATTCATGATGTCGTAAACGAGGCGATGGACTTCTTTGTGTTCCATGGCTGGCAGGTTGATCCGGCGGATTTCGCCATCCACCCGAATCATGGGGGGGAGGCCTGCTGAAAGATGTAAGTCCGATGCGCCATTTTTTGCAGAAAATGCGAGTAGTTCTGTAATATCCATAAAGAATCCCTGTGCCTATAAACTACATCTATTTACGTGTACGAAGCCTTCTTCGGTTTGTATGAGTGATTGATATCCTTATACGAACGAAAGATGAAAACTTCGCAAATTTTTTGCCATATACTGGCAAGACTTTTTAATCTGTTTTCAATATCATTCAACCTAGCGCACTCAAACGAGACGTTGGCACTTAAGTATGCTGGCGTTCCTGCGAGCTGTACTTTGCTAGATCAAAATAGAGTACCTTGATGATGACCGATTTAACTGCCAATCGGCAACAAGTTCTCAACAAAATTAAAAATATATGTCGAGATTGTGAGCGTTCTGAGGACTCCATCACATTGCTGGCGGTTTCTAAAATGCAATCTGCTGAGCTTGTTCGTGCAATGCATGCAACTGGGCAAATCCAGTTTGCCGAAAACTATCTGCAAGAAGCGTTAAGCAAGCAAAATGAGCTGAAGGATCTACCTATCGAGTGGCATTTTATTGGTCAGATCCAGCGCAATAAGACCCGCGATATTGCGGCTCATTTTGCATGGGTGCATGGGGTGGATCGGTTGATCATTGCCCAGCGCTTATCACAGCATCGGCAAGCGGACCATCAAGCTGATTTTCAAGATGGTCACGACGTGAGGGAACCATTGAATATCTGTATTCAGGTCAATATTGATCGTGAAGAATCCAAAGGCGGGTGTCTGCCTGAGGAGTTACCGGAGCTTGTTGCTGCCATTAGCGCACTTCCAAACTTGGCTTTGCGCGGTGTTATGGTCATTCCGGAAGCAGGTCATGTCGATGCGTTTAGTCGTACGCGGGCGCTATTTAAAGCGGTCAAAGCAAAGCATGCCAACCCCGCACAGTGGGATACCCTCAGTATGGGCATGTCTGGCGATTTTGCAGAAGCAATTGCTCAAGGAGCTACCATGATTCGGGTCGGAACTGCACTTTTTGGCAGTCGATCAATCTCGGTACTTTAAAAGCATGGGTATATTATGGATTATAATCAATTGATCTTTATTATATATGTTATGTAGATAAAGTGATATTGTCGAAAACATCAGTATTACAAGCGTATCCCACATATAAACGGTTACGCTTTCTGCATTTAGTCTACGATAATCCTGTGATAGTCTTGTTCGCTTATCAAATGAATAATGCCAAAGGCAGTTTAGCGTGCAGCGATTGAAAAGCAGCGGAGAGCTGTTCCGTGTGAAGCAACAAATGGACCGGGATCAGTATCTCGAATGCTTTGTTCACTCTCAAACATTATATTCTGCAAGACCTTCGGTATTCTCGAATATGCAACGCACTATTTATTTGCTATCTCTTCTAGTGTTTAGCCTATTTTTAGGCCAACAGGCGCAGGCCAATGCGGCGTTCAATAACAATAGTGCATCTAGCCCGATCGCCACTGATTTTGGCAAAAAATCATTATTAGATAATGCCAAAATTGATAGCAACAGCGCCATCAAAAGTATGGGTAATCCACAGAAATTTATACCCGCCGACCAAGCGTTTAAAGTATTGGGTGAGGCTAAAGACGGTAAGCTGTTTTTAGATTTTCAAGTGACCCCTGGCTATTATCTCTATCAGCGTCGTTTTGCATTCACACCTGAAAGTGGAAGCGTTAAATTTCAAGAGGCATCTTTCAATCATCCTGCACAGATTAAGGATGACCCTGAGTTTGGTAAAGTCCCCGTTTTTCATGATGATGTCTCGGTCACCGTGCCATATACAGGCAGTGGAAAAGTGGTGGTACGCTGGCAAGGCTGTGCGGATGCGGGCTTGTGCTACCCGCCGCAAGATCATGAATTTACCTTACCAGCCGCCGCAAGCAATATCTCCGTGCCATCATCAGCGGCATTCTCCTCAAACTCTTTACCCTTAGCGTCACAAATTTTACCTTCAGTCAATGGAGCAGGGAGTAAAGCAAATCCGGATGTGCCTTTGATTGAGGGTCGCCCCGATATTCGGACCAATATTGAGAAGTCTGCGGGCGTGCAAAGTATTTTGATCCCGCTGCCGACGCCCAACTCGACATCAGATACTTATGCGGGTGTTCAATCGATTGCCTCTTTAGCGGCATTAAGAGCAAATAAGCAGCAGGATAATGTTGACCGAGATCCTGATACATCGCCAGTTTCTGCGGTTGCGCCTGCCTTGCCGCCTGAGTCGACAACATCATCCGCCGTAGCACCAACTGTAGGACCAACAGTGGCTCCCGCACCTGCGTCGCAAGAGGAAACAGATCCATTTGGCTTAAGTCAGCATCCACTAACGGCACTTGCTCTTCTGTTTGTTGCAGGCTTGGGGCTTGCCTTTACGCCTTGTGTTCTTCCCATGTTGCCGATAGTTGCCAATCTAGTGGCACGTCAGCACAGACGATCCATGAAGCATGGCTTGCTGTTGTCTGGTGCTTATGCGGTCGGTATTGCATGTTGTTATGCGGTACTTGGGGCAGCTATTGCAACGTTTGGTCAGCAGTTTAATCTGCTCGGATGGCTACAAAACCCGGTTATTCTTGTTGGTTTTGCGATTGTATTTGTCGTGTTGGCACTCGCCAGTTTTGATGTGTTTACACTGCGCCTCCCTCATGGCATCAGTAATAAACTAGACTCCTTTGGGCAGCGTGAAAACTCACGGTTTGAGTGGTTGAAACAAGGCAGTGTACTGGGGAGCTGGTTGACTGGCTTTGTCTCTGCATTGGTTGTTTCGCCTTGTGTTTCGGCACCGCTTGCGGGTGTGCTGCTGTCTGTCTCCACTGTGGGCAATCCTGTGCTCGGAGCGGCTGCGCTGTTTATGCTTGGTTTAGGTCTGGGTGTGCCACTGATGATCTTGGGTGCAACCGAAGGACGCTTCTTGCCGAAGGCTGGTGATTGGCTGAACTGGGTGCGTCAAGGATTTGGTTTGCTATTGCTTGGTGTCGCACTGGTACTGATCAATCGTGTTTATGACAATTCCTATGTATTGTTCCTGTGGGCAGCGGTGTCGATGGCGTTCGCCGTTTGGTTCTGGCGCTGGGCTGGACGAGGACGTTTTATTGCTCAAGTCTTTGGTGTCATCGTCTTTGCATGGGGATTGATACAACTTGCGGGCGTAGCGGCAGGGCAGAGTGATCCGTGGCATCCACTTGCCGGACTGAAAAAGCAAAACGCTCAAGTTGTTGCCGCTCAAAGTACACCGGTGATTCATAGCTTGTCTGAGCTTGCGGTCATGCAGCAAAAGAATCCTCGTTTGCTGGTTGATTTGACCGCTGACTGGTGCGTGAGTTGTCGCATCATGGAGCGTGAGTTATTCAGTGGACAAGACATCAAAGGTCTGTCGAACTGGACTCGTGTGAAGCTGGATGTGACCGAAAGCAATGAAAACAGTAAGGCCGTGCTTAAGAGTCTGAACCTGTTTGGTCCACCAGTATTGATTTTTTATCGTGATGGGCAAGAGATCAAGCGCGTTGTGGGTGAGACCAAGCAGGATGAGTTGACCGAGGTGCTGGAGAAGCTTTGATGTATTTTTAGAGTTTCACGGGTTGGAATATGCTAATGTTGCATGGTGTTTTTCCAGTTTGTTGATACTTTAATCTTCTAAAATTAATGAAAACTTTAAGTAAAACGGATTTATTACTCTTAGATTATGCATCTGAATATTTTGTACCAATCCATGTGTATCTGGAGGATTCAAAATCTAAGCTAAACAAAGCTGACCATGGTCTAAGTAAAAAAGATTTATTTGAGAGATTGTCCTATCTTTCAAAGATCAACCTAATATCCTTTTATGATTCTAATGTTGAATTCGAAATTGGAAAATTGATCGTACAGTTCCATCATGAAGATTTCTGGTTAGGATTGACTAAAAAGGGTCAACTGGTTTGGGAAAAATATTTTGAACCCAATTGGTCATTATATTGTGATTTTAGTGCGGGATTTGATAGGGGATGTGATCAATACCAAGAAATGACTTTAGTTGCATCTAGAAAAAACTTAGTCAGATCTTACTTAGAGTTGTTGCCTCATTCCACTAAGCTACTTGAACAAATTGTTTTAAAGAAAAAAATGTCTGTGGTGCATTATAAGAAACTTGTGCCCTGTTTTGAGTTTTCGGGGACCTTTGGGTCAGATTCCTTTGATGTAATAGACCAAATTTCAATTGAAATGGGTCGGGTTAAGTGGAAGTTAAACTGGGAAGAAATTAAAAACACTTAGAAGATTCTTTATATCCAACGATAGATATAAAGAATCTTTTTCCATGTTTACCCTTTAATCATCCTTGCCGCTTTCTCAGCAAAGTACGTCAATATGCCATCGGCACCCGCACGACGGAAACCAATCAAGGATTCCAAGATCACTGCTTCTGATAACCAGCCATTTTGGATTGCAGCCATATGCATGGCGTATTCACCACTGACTTGATAGGCAAATGTCGGCACACCAAACTGATCCTTCACTTCACGAACCAGATCCAAGTAAGGTTGACCGGGTTTAACCATGACCATGTCAGCGCCTTCTTGTAAATCTAAGGCAACTTCATGTAGCGCTTCTAGGCGATTGCCATAGTCCATCTGATAGTTCTTTTTATTGCCCCCTTTCAGGTTTGCTGCGCTTCCGACTGCATCACGGAAGGGGCCGTAATAGTTAGAGGCAAACTTCGCTGAGTAGGCCATGATCGAGGTATGGATGTAGCCATGGCTCTCTAGGGCATTGCGGATCGCACCGATACGTCCATCCATCATGTCACTCGGGGCGACAATATCCACGCCAGCCTCAGCATGGCTTAATGCCTGTTTGACCAGAACTTCAACGGTGGCGTCATTTAAGACATAGCCATCAGCATCGGTGAGGCCATCCTGACCACTTAAGGTGTATGGATCAAGTGCACCATCACTGATCAGGACCATTTCAGGCAGTTCTTTTTTCAAAGTACGAATCGTGGTTTGGACGAGCCCATCTTCGCGCCACGCGGCTTCAGCGCCTGCACTTTTATCTTCCTGTGGGGTCACGGGAAATAAAGCCAGTTTGGTCACACCAAGGCTTAGCAAGGTTTCGGCTTTTTGCAGCAGAAGATCAACAGAGAGTCGATCAACCTCTGGCATACTATGAATGGCTTGGCGCTGATTGTGTCCCGGTAATACAAAAACCGGTGCAATAAGATGCTGGGGGAGTAATGTGGTTTCGCAAACCATAGCGCGAATATGGTCATGTTTACGCAAGCGACGTAAGCGAGTGGCGGGGAAAGCTGCGCGATTAAACGTACGAGTCATGCTATTACACTGTTTTCACATTAATATAACCGCTTATTTTAAACCTGATTCGTGTTGCTCGGGAAGATTGATTGATGGCAGATGTTGATAAACTCGCAAAAACAGATTCTAAACTATCTGGTAAAGATTTGATTAATCAGCCAAAAGACGTTATTGACTCCAACAAATCTACTACAGAGACCTCTGTTGCTGCAGAGCATTGGACCGGTGGGATGAAACTCGTGCCGGATGCCTCTGGTGAGATTCCCCGTGAAGTGGTGTTTAAACAGTTATGCAAGGCTTTTAATAAATCGCCTTTCTTTAAGCATTGCGGCATGAAGATGCGTGTAGAAGATGGCGTGATCAAAGGTTTTGTGGACATGGATGCCAACTTGGTTGGTAATGTCGCTTTTCAAATTTTGCATGGTGGTGTCGCTGCGACGATCCTAGACAGTATCGGGGGTATCGTGGCGATGGGTGAGATCTATTTAAGCGGCAAAGGTGAGCTGGTCGATCGTATCCGCCAAGTGACGCGCCTTGCAACATCGGATATGCGCGTGGATTATCTCGCGCCGGGACGCGGCAAGTATTTTGTTGCGACCGCCGAAGCACTGCGTATGGGGCGTAAGGGCTGTACCATGCGGATGAACTTGCATAACGATGAGAATAAACTGATCTCAACCGCGATTGCGACCTATGTCTATTGAGTTGTTGCGCATTGATGCGATTGAGCTTATCACCCATTCTGCTTTCGCTTGTCGGACGGAATGCGGTGCATGCTGTATCGCGCCAAGTATCAGTAGCCCAATCCCCGATATGCCGCTGGGCAAACCCGCCGGGGTACGCTGTGTGCAGTTGAATGACTTGAACCAATGCCAGATTTTTGGTTTAGCGAGTCGTCCCCTTGTTTGTTCGTCCCTGATGCCTTCTTTAGAAATGTGTGGTCATGTCCATGCCGATGCATTTGATTATTTAGAGCACCTTGAAACCGCAACATGTCCTTAGATGTTCAAAAAAATATCCATGCCATTACCATTTGCGGTTCACTATTAGATTCAGCGCATAACCATTATTAAGCGGCCTTCGTACTCAAAACATCCTGATGATGCTATCGTCCAGACCAATGAGTTGCGTCTGATCGCATTCCTTTCGCATCGTGTTTTTATACCTGATCGTTTAGATTTTTCTCTTTGAAATACGCTTGAGTCCATCCTTTTCGGAACGTCCTTATGATTCGTCCCTGTTTTCGAGCAAAGCCCCTGTCTCAATTGATTGCCTCGGTGTTGTTGATGTCACTTGGGCATCTGACGCAAGCCGCGACCATTGATCTGCGTGTGCTTGAGACGACCGACTTACATACCAATATGATGGACTTTGATTATTACAAAGATAAACCCACGGATCGTTTTGGATTGGTGCGCACGGCGAGTCTTATTCATGCAGCGCGCGCTGAGGTTGCCAATAGTGTCTTGGTCGATAATGGTGATCTATTGCAAGGCAGTCCACTCGGCGACTACATGGCAAAAAAAGGACTCAAACAAGGCGATATTCATCCCGTTTATAAAGCGATGAATACGCTGGATTATGCGATAGGTAATCTCGGTAACCATGACTTTAACTATGGTTTAGACTATTTAAAAACAGCCATTGCTGGTGCAAATTTTCCTTACGTCAATGCCAATATCATTGATGTAAAAACGGGTAAACCGATGTTTCAGCCGTATCGAATCATCGACACGCCAGTCAAAGATCACGATGGCAAAATACAAACCCTGCGTATTGGCTATATTGGTTTTGTACCCCCTCAGATTATGACGTGGGATAAAGTGAATTTGACTGGCAAAATCACGGTCAACGATATCACCCAGACGGCGCAAAAGTACGTACCTGAGATGCGTGCCAAAGGTGCAGATCTCATCATTGCGATCCCACACTCGGGATTATCAAGCGAGCCTTATCAGGCGCTGGCGGAGAATTCTGCGTATTACTTAAGCCAGGTAAAAGGCATAGACGCCATTTTATTTGGTCACGCACATGCGGTATTCCCCAGCAAAGATTTTGAGTCAATCAAAGGCGCTAATATCCAGCAAGGAACCTTAAATGGCATTCCTGCCGTAATGCCAGGAATGTGGGGCGATCACTTAGGCGTCGTTGATTTTGTTCTCAGTAATGACAGCGGTCATTGGCAGGTTGCAAAGTCCAAGGCCGAGGCGCGACCGATTTATGACACGGTGACTAAAAAGTCCCTTGCTGCAGAAGACCCCAAACTGGTTCAAGTTCTGGCCGATGATCATCAGGCGACCCGTGATTTTGTCAGTCAGCCAATTGGCAAGTCAGCGGGGAATATGTATAGCTATCTGGCATTGGTTCAAGATGATCCCACCGTGCAAATCGTAAATAATGCCCAGCGGGCTTATACCGAGCATTTTATCCAAGGTGATCCTGACTTGGCGAAGATCCCCGTACTTTCAGTCGTGGCGCCTTTTAAAGCCGGTGGACGAAAGAATGATCCGGCCAGTTATGTTGAAGTGGAAAAGGGGCAATTGACCTTCCGGAATGCCTCAGACCTCTATCTTTACCCCAATACTTTGGTCGTGCTGAAAGTCACTGGTGCTGAGGTAAAAGACTGGCTAGAGTGCTCAGCAGGCATGTTTAATCAAATCGACGTGAACAGCGACAAACCACAATCCTTGATGAATTGGGATGGATTCCGCAGTTATAACTTTGATGTGATGGATGGTGTTCATTATCAGATTGATGTGACCCAGCCTGCGCGTTTTGATGGTGAGTGTGCCTTGATCCACCCCAATGCGCATCGCATCACCCAGCTCACTTATCACGGCAAAGCAGTGGACCCTCAAGCCACATTTTTAGTCGCAACCAATAATTATCGTGCTTATGGCGGTAAGTTTGCGGGGACAGGGGAGAGTCATATTGCCTTTGCATCGCCTGATGAGAGCCGTGCCATTCTCGCCGCGTATATTGGTTCAGAAACCAAAGCACATGGGCAAGTGACACCGACCACCGACAATAATTGGCGCTTGGCGAAGATCAAGAGTAAGCATTCGCTTGATATTCGCTTTGAGACTTCCGCCAGTGACAAAGCAAAAAGCTTTATCCGTGATCATGCTCAATACCCAGTCAAAGCGATGGGCACGGATGATCTCGGGTTTGCGATTTATCAAATTGATTTACAGAAATGAGCATTGGCCTTTGTCACCCCGACGTCTTGATCACAAGGAAGGGGTGATGTTAAACCGCTCAATATCAGTCGACGTTAAACGCTAGAATTTTTGTCAGAGCAACTTCAAGTTTAGCCTTGAGTTCAGGGCTTGCGACTGTCATCGGTAAGCGTACATTATCTTGGATCAGCCCCATGATGCCGAGCGCTGCTTTAACAGGTGCGGGATTCGGCTCTGAAAAGAGCAAATGAATAAATGGCTGCAAGGCATCATTAATCTGTCGTGCTTTGACCAAATCCCCTTCACCAATCAACTCATGCATTTTTTTATATAGATCGGGTCGGATATGTGCGGCGGCTGAGATAGCACCTTGTCCTCCCAAGCAGGAACAGACAAAAATGATACTGTCTTCACCGCTTAGGATATTTAAGGACGTATGACTGATTTGATCATTCAATTGGCTGATATCGCCATTACCACTTTCTTTGACGGCAACAAACTGTGGGTTACGACTTAAGTGTTGTAGGGTTTCTAATTCAATATTCACACCCGTGCGATAGGGGATATTGTAGATGGCGATGGGTAGGTCAGTTGCGGCGGCGGCAGCTTCAAAGTGATGAATAATGCCTTGTTGTGACGGGCGTACATAAGCCGGCGCACTCATCAGAAATCCTGAAATCTCAAAATGATTGCTGTAGTGTTTGATATTTTTCGCGACTTCTACGGTGTCACTTCCACTAATCCCGACCATGACCGGAACCTGATCCTTGACCGTATCAAGCACGACTTTAAGCAGCTCATTATGCTCAGCATGGGTCAGTGTTGCTGACTCACCCGTGGTTGCGCCTACGATGAGACCATCGATGCCCTGATTGATCAGGTGGATGACGAGTTTTTTAACCGCTTCTAGATCAAGTCGATTATCTTGCCCGTGAAAAGGGGTTACGAGCGGAATCCATATGCCTTGAAATCGATTTATTGGTGCCGTCATGTGTTACTCCAGTGGTAGAAGGTTGTTAAAAACACCACGTCGCGATTGCCGCACACGAATGTGCTGCACAACTTGATCTAGAAGTCGCCGTGAGATTTGAAACTGTAGGAGTAGTGGATAAGGATGTCATTGTTATCATTGCCCCGACAGATTCTCATCTGACGGGACAGTTCCCCCGTTAGACGAGAAACCGTTTCTTAGACTTATTGCTCAAAAGCGAGAAGCTTGTATATCCTGAATGCGCCATTGCATACACAGCCGAACCCAATACCCTTGCGGAGCAGGATAGGGACGCGCTGTGATGTGAGTTACGCATATAAATCAAAATATATAAGGGGTGATGAGTCTTGAGTGTACTTTGAGATTATTCATCATGACAAGAGGGGATCAGATGGATGGGTACAATTTTTATGACATTTTTAGATGAGATGACTTTTGATAGATACTCTTTGGGCACAAGGCTAAGTCACTCAAATAAAAAAACCGCCTCAACGATGAGACGGTCCTTTAGTTGATTTAAGCGTTTAAACCATTAGAAGCGATAAGTTCCGCCTACGCTGAAACCGTAATCATTGTCACCGAGGTCTTTACCTGCATACACACCGCCTTGAACGCTAATATTTTCGGCAACGAATTTACGTGCATTAATGCCAACGTTATAAGTGTCATCAAAATGATCTTGAGTGAGTAGGTTATAAGAGGCACCAATGCTTAATGTGCGATCAAGATAGTAGTCACCGGAGACCGCATAAGCGTTGAAACGATCACCAAACTGGACCTTACCTTCGAGGTTCACATCATTGTTGCCTAGTTTTGTGAGGTATTTAGCACGTACGGTTGCATCCGTTTCATCGTTATTGCTATCACCACCATAAGTTCCAGCAACACCAACAGCGACTAACAGGTTGGTGATCGGCAAGTAACCGACTTCAGCACCGTATGTCCCTAGCTTAGAAGCATAACCTTCAGTTTTTGAACGGTTAACATTGGCTGATGCGTAGAAATTAGTATCAGGCACATAGAATTCACCACCTATACTAAAGTGATGTGCTTTAACATCGAAGTCATCTTGTACATAAGGTGTATCAATCTTGACAGTGTCTTTTGAGTAGCTATACGCACCAAATACATTGCTTGCACGTTCAATAAATGCCGCTTCGGCTAATGGACCATTTTGCGTGTGGACTTGATTAAAATAATATGTCGCACTACCACCAATACTGCCTGTTTCCGTTTTGCCATCAGCAAAGGCACCACTATCAGAGTTAATGTGGTTATAGCCTGCGCCACCATTTAATTCGACTTGGTAAGCATGTGCTGCGTTTAGGGACAAAGAGGCGATAGCCGCGGTTAATAATATTTTTTTCATCAAGTTCTCCAGAGGGATTATCGGTGCGTAATCCAAAAATACATCATTTGTTACATTTAAATGGTATTTAGCGCTACAAAGTTTGTCAAATCTCATGACAGTTTTATGACATGAGACAGACAAATTAGTCCACTTAGGATGATGAAAAATATAAATTAAAAGGAATTGTTGCAGGTTTGTGCATTTGACTTTGCTTGACATCAGCCAAAAAATGCAATAACGCAGGCGGAATCTTTAGCTTCTTGCACGGGTCACAGCATGATGCCAACGCTCCAAATGACTGGCGCGCGTCACTGAATCCATCGATGGTTCAAAGCGTCGCTCAAGCTGCCAAAGTCCAGATAACTCATCGACAGACTTAAAAATTCCTGCGCCCAAACCTGCCATCAGGGCTGCGCCGAGTGCCGTGGTTTCTCGCACCACGGGACGGAGTACAGGAACACCCAATAAGTCGGCTTGAAACTGCATCAGCATGTCATTGCCACTCGCACCGCCATCCACGCGCAGCTCGGTAAGTGGGCCGTGCGCGTCATGCTGCATGGCTGTGAGAACATCTGCCACCTGAAAGGCAATCGCTTCAAGGGCTGCACGTGCGATATGAAAACGATTGGTGCCGCGGGTCATACCCGTGATCATTCCACGGGCTTCGCTATCCCAGTAGGGTGCTCCAAGCCCCGTAAAAGCAGGTACCAGAACCACGCCATCACAATCGGGAACTTGGCTTGCGAGTTTCTCCACATCACTGCTATCGCGGATGATGTTTAGTCCATCACGTAACCACTGAACGATTGCGCCAGCCATAAATACACTGCCTTCCAAGGCATAGTGGGTGGTTTGATCTGGGGTTTGCCACGCCAGCGTAGAGAGCAGTTGATTTTGGCTGATCTGGACTTGAGTACCGGTATTCATCAGCATAAAGCAACCCGTGCCGTAGGTATTTTTAGCCATACCTTGTTTAAAGCAGCTTTGACCAAACAGCGCCGCTTGTTGGTCGCCGAGTGCGGCTGTCAGCGGTATACGCCGTCCGAGTAATCCATCCGCCGTCTCACCAATCAATCCACCGGAAGGTACAATCTCGGGGAGCAGTGCGCGAGGGATATTAAACAGTTCCAGCAGTTCGTCATCCCATTGCCGAGTATGCAAATTCATCAGCAGGGTACGCGAGGCGTTGCTCATGTCGATTACGTGGCGCGCACCGCGTGTCAGGTTCCAAAGTAGCCAAGAGTCCACGGTTCCAAACGCCAGTTCCCCGCGCTGAGCCTGTTCGCGGGCTTTGGGAATATGATCAAGCAACCAGACCAGTTTTCCGGCGCTAAAGTAAGGATCGAGTCGTAAGCCTGTTTTTTGTTGCACCAGTGGCTCATGTCCTGCATGGCGTAGACTCTCACACCATTCTGCGGTGCGTCGGTCTTGCCAGACGATGGCGGGTGCGATGGGCTGTCCGGTTTTCTTATGCCAGATGATGGTGGTTTCGCGCTGATTGGTCAGGCCGATGGCGGCGATATCTTGGGCAAGTAACCCTGCCTTGACGATGGCTTGCTGTGCAACGCCGATCTGGGTTTGCCAGAGCTCTAGTGCGTTTTGTTCCACCCAGCCGGCATGGGGAGTACTCAGCGTAATCTCACGTTGTGCGGATGCCATGACATTGCCCTGATCATTAAAAACGATAGCGCGGCTTGAGGTTGTTCCCTGATCGAGGGCGAGGAGGTAGGTCATGTGGGTCATCCTTGAGGCTTATGTTTTTAACGAGCGCTTACATGGCAGCCTAACAAAAAGCGTTAACTTCTGCTACACTAGCTGACTATTGGGGATGTTCTGGCTTCGACGCTGGTTGTGAAACTCTTCGATGCATGTCGAGAGCGCATTATCTCTCGTAAATCAATTTTGCATTTTAATAGTCGCAAACGACGAAACCTACGCACTCGCAGCCTAAGGGCTGAGA